>DATHMG010000001.1:0-69953 GCA_035487275.1 Candidatus Acidiferrum sp.
AGAGCTACTGGGGTGATGAGGGTGACTTCGCAGCTGACGTTGTCGCCGGGCATCACCATCTCGACGCCTTGCGGCAGCTTCACGTCGCCGGTGACGTCCGTGGTGCGGAAGTAAAACTGTGGACGGTAGCCGGTGAAAAACGGGGTGTGGCGCCCGCCTTCTTCTTTGGTCAGCACGTATGCTTCGGCCTTGAACTTGGTGTGCGGCGTAATTGAACCAGGCTTGCAAACTACCTGGCCGCGCTCCACATCTTCTTTTTCCGTGCCGCGCAGTAACAAACCAACGTTATCGCCCGCGAGGCCTTCGTCCAGCAGCTTGCGAAACATTTCTACGCCAGTAACTACTTTCTTTTGCGTGGGGCGGAAACCGACGATTTCGATTTCTTCGCCAACTTTTACCTTGCCGCGTTCCACTCGCCCGGTAACCACCGTGCCACGGCCGGAGATGGAGAAAATATCTTCAATGGGCATGGCAAACGGCTTATCAATGTCGCGCACCGGTTGCGGCACATTCTTGTCCACCGCATCCATCAACTCATCGATGGCCTTTTCGTACTTCGCGTCGCCGTTCAAAGCTTGCAACGCTGAGCCGCGAATGATGGCAATGCTGTCGCCAGGGAATTGGTAGCTCTTCAACAGTTCGCGAACTTCCAGTTCCACCAGTTCCAGCAACTCCGCGTCTTCCACCATGTCGCATTTATTCAGAAACACCACAATGGCCGGCACACCTACCTGGCGAGCCAGCAGAATATGCTCGCGCGTTTGCGGCATGGGGCCGTCGGTGGCCGCCACCACCAGAATGGCACCATCCATCTGCGCCGCGCCGGTGATCATGTTTTTGATGTAATCCGCGTGGCCCGGGCAATCCATGTGCGCGTAGTGGCGGTTCTGCGTTTCATACTCCACGTGCGAAACGGCAATGGTAATGCCCCGCTCGCGCTCTTCCGGCGCGTTATCAATGGAATCAAACGCGCGGAATTGCACCTTGGGGTTGTGCTTCGACAGCACCTTGGTGATGGCCGCCGTCAAAGTAGTCTTGCCGTGATCAATGTGACCAATGGTCCCAATGTTCACGTGCGGCTTATTACGTTCGAATTTCTCCTTCGCCATGTTCCTTTATCCTTTTTTAAATCTGACTGAAGCTTTTCCGTCTTCCCTAGCGCATGCAGGCCCTGAATCCCCACTTTGCTGAACACGCCAATCGCCCCTCGAAAACTCTGGAGCGGGGGACGGGATTTGAACCCGCAACCATCACCTTGGAAGAGTGAGACTCTACCGTTGAGTTACCCCCGCCCCGCTGCAAACCTTGACCGCAAACCGTTGCCGCCGAATCTTTAATTCCTGGAGCCTGGGACCGGGATTGAACCGGTGACCTCGTCCTTACCAAGGACGCGCTCTACCATCTGAGCTACCCAGGCCAAATCCGTGTCCCTATTTAATTTCCCCGATACGCCGTTAGTTATTCTGTTAGTCACGACAGCAGTTATTTCATCACTTCAATTTCGAGTTGCGTTTTCACACAGCTGCAGCCGGCTATGCTCCTACTGAATGATGGTGGACGGGGGAGGATTCGAACCTCCGTAGCCCGCAAGGAGCGGCAGATTTACAGTCTGCTGGTTTTAGCCACTCACCCACCCGTCCGGAAAGATCGTGGCATTTCACGCTGACCGTAACCTTTTGAACGCTATCGCCGGGCGCTATGACGAACGTTTTCCAGCTAGTTTTGTCAGCCGGGTTACCTGCTGAACTTGCGGAAATCAATGTGAAGTAAAAACACAAATAGAGCTCGTGTCAAAAGACACCAGCCCGTTGATTTTTACTGCCAGGATTCGCTCCGCCTCATTCCCCGAAAAACCTCTGCAACGTCTGGTGGAGCTGGCGGAGGGAATTGAACCCCCGACCCTCTGATTACAAATCAGATGCTCTACCAGCTGAGCTACGCCAGCACGCTCAAACCGGGTAAGAATAGCAGAACCTCGGGGGGGATTGCAAGGGCCGTTCAAGCACGCCAGGGGCCACCGCTGTGGATAATTCGAACCCCCACCCCCGCATTGCCATTAGCCCTAGGTACCAGTATCGAACGATGCCTATACCTCGAGTGCCTCGCTCGCTGATTAGTGGTGCTAACACCTCGGTCGGGTCGCCACAGGCGCTTCAGTTACTATATAACCTTACTATGAACAGGACTCGCACAGCCCCGGGAGACTCTCTGATACCCAGGAACAGAGCGCGTTTCGCCGCTTTAACAGCCGCTGTTGCTTTGGCCGCGGTGTCCCTGCTGGCCTATTTTGGGTGGTTGCGTCCGGCAATTTCTGGACGCGATGCCTTGTTAGTTTTGATGCCTGGGGACGCTCGCGCGTTACTGTACATCGATCTCGCTGAACTTCGCAGGGAGCCATTTTTTGCTGACTTACTGACCTGGGCGCCCAAGCCCGACGCTGACCAGGAATATCGTCAATTTGTTCGAGATACTGGTTTCGATTACGAAAGGGATCTCGATCGAGTCGCAGTTGCCTTTGAACGGCATGGCGCGCAGAAGATTTTTTTTGTTGTAGGCGACGGCCATTTTGATAAGAAAAAAATCAGGGCCTATGCGGATAAAAATGGCGCGGTGCAAAATTCGGGAGGCGCGGAAATTTTTTCTTTGCCTGTTGCAGGCGGTTCTGCGCGACTTTCATTCACGTTCTTGACGAAAGACCGCCTCGCAATTACTAACAAAGATGACTTTGGATCATGGCTACACGGAGCAACAGCCATCGCTGATGCTGAGTGGCGGGAACGATTCGCGCGAGTAGCTGGCTCTCCTGTTTTTGCGGTAATACGCAGCGAGGCTCTCAAAGACGCTTTTGGTTCGGAATCTGGCTCGGGGGATCTGACGCGACGAGCCACCGGCGGCTTTTCGTCTCCGCAACTATCGTCGCTGCTGGCTCAGTTGCAGTGGCTTACCACTGCCGGGAAACCGCAAAACAATAAATTGCGTGTGGTCCTAGATGCCGAAAGCGTGGAAGTCAAAAACGCACAGCAACTTACGGATTTGTTGAATGGCGTCGTGTTGCTAGCTCGCGCAGGGCTTAGCAACGCAAAAGCCCAGCAGCAACTCGGCGCACCCACACGCCAGTCTTATCTAGCTTTGCTAAAGAGTGTCGAGGTTTCTCGTATTGATCGCCCGGATACCAAATCGGTTCGCCTGGTGTTTGACGTTACGCCCGATCTTCTTAAATCCGCGCCAACCTATGCCCCTGCGGCGGTTCCTGTAGCGAAGTAGAGACACAACAACTCTCAGATAAGTGCGCATACATTTTGCAGTGCTAATGGCCGTGGCTAGAGGTCGAGAGGCTTGAGTGGAACTTGTTGAGAGGCAACCAGCAACTGGCCGAGAAATTCAAAACCTGACGGGCGGCGGTTGAGAGCTTCTTCAGCCGATAGTCGCACCAAGTCAGGATTATTGTTTTCTTGCGACACGTGAGCCAACACCAGGTAGCGCGCGCGACCGTCAAAGCCTTCCGGGTCGCAAAGATATTCGCTTACGGCGTGATTGGAAAGATGGCCGGTGCGGCTAAGCACTCGTTGCTTCACCACCCAGGGATAAGGGCCAACTTTTAACATATCGAGATCGTGGTTGGATTCGAGCAGCAAGCAATCGGAGTCGCGCAGGTGGACTTTCACGAGTTCCGGCATGTAGCCGAGATCAGTGACGAGGGCCATCTTGGCGCCCTGGCAGCGAAACGTGAAACCAATGGGGTCGACGGCATCGTGCGGGATCGCGAAAGCGTGCACTTCGATATCTCCAACCATAAAGCGCTGGCCGGCATGAATGGTTTCTATGCCTACGATGCGTTTGCCAAAAGTCTCGGGCAGGCAGCGACGCAGAGAATCGAGAGTGGGCTCGGTAACATACAGAGGAGCTTTCCAGAGCGCCAGCATTTGCGGCAAACCGTTGCAATGGTCGGCGTGTTCGTGGGTGATAAGAATGCCGTCGAGGTGATCGACGGTCATTTCGATGGCGGCGAGTCGCGCCAGCGTTTCGCGTTTGCCTAAGCCAGCGTCAATCAGGAGTCGGGTACGCGTCGTCTCGAGTAAGGTGAGGTTGCCCGAGCTGCCAGACGCCAGAATGGATACCCGTAAGCCGATCGATACTCTCCAAAAACCGCAGCGAAACAAGAGCGAAGACGAATTTCGAGCATGATGGCAGAGAGTGATGGGAACGTCAACGATTTATGGCGAAAATGTTCGCGGTTGGCTGAGGAAATTCCGTGGCTACATAAAAAAATGCGAGCGCGCTAGTGGGCCAGGCGCGCGCGGTCGAGCGTGAAACCGTTTAGATTGCCTAACACCGTGACGGCGGTATCTTCGGCGCGAAAATATTGCCGCGCTAGAGATAGCAGCTGCTCACGGGTGACCGCTTCAATGGAATCCAGAATTTCGTCCAAAGAATAGAAACGCCGGAAATACAGCTCCTGGCGCGCGAGGTTGGACATACGCGCGCTGGTGGATTCCAGCGACAGCATCAAAGAACCTTTGAGATGATTTTTGGAACGCGTGAGTTCTTCTTCGGTGACCAGGGATTTCTTAAGATCGCGAAATTCGCTGACGATCAGGTCCAACACCCGGCCCACGGTTTCTTTGGCGGAGCCGGCATAGACGGTGAGCATACCAGCGTCGGAATAAGGCGTAATTTCGCTGAAGACCGCGTACGCGAGCCCGCGCTTTTCGCGAATATTCTGGAATAAACGCGAGGACATGCCGCCGCCTAAAAGATTGTTCAGAACGGCAACGCCAAAGCGATCCTCGTGGCCCAGTGGAACTGACGGAACGCCAACACAGAGATGCACTTGTTCGAGATCGCGTTTCTTTTCCAGATGAATGGGAGCTTCCGTGCGAGGGGCGATATGCGGGGCATGCTGGCCGCTCGGTTGCAGATGGCCAAATTCGCGCTTTACCAGGTCAAGGACCTGTTCATGGGTCACATTGCCGGCAGCGGTCACCACCAAGTGATCCGGAGCAAACCATGAGGCAAAGCGCGTTTTCAGCACTTGGCGATTAAAATTTTTTACCGTTTCGGGGGTGCCCAGTATGGGGCGTCCCAGCGCGTGCTGGGGCCAAAAGCCACGCGTGAAAACTTCGTGCAAAAGATACTCGGGGTTGTCCATGTCCATCTTGATTTCTTCCAGGATGACTTGCTGTTCCTTGGTCACGTCTTCGGAATCGAAATTGGGACGCAAGATCAGATCGGCGATCACGTCGAAGGCGATGGGGAGATGTTCGTCGAGAACTTTGGCGTTGAAGCAGATTTGTTCCTTGGAGGTGAAGGCGTCGAGCATTCCGCCGACGGAATCCATTTCGCGCGCGATCGCTTCCGCGGAGCGGCGTTCCGTGCCCTTGAAAACCATGTGCTCGATGAAATGAGCCAAACCGTTTTCGTCGGGTGCTTCGCGGCGGGAACCACTGCGCACCCACACACCGATGGACACCGAGCGGACATGCGGCATAGTTTCAGTAATGACCACCAGGCCATTGGGCAGAGCGTGTTTCTTGATATCACGAGTTTCTGTGGGCATTACCTGATTGTGACACAGGCGGGCGAAGCGTGGCGAGTGATAGCGTGCGGTAAAGCTTTTGCACGTGTAACAAGAACTAGAGAAGTTTTTCAGCGGGATTTAATTCGCCGTATTCACTGGTGTAGAAAAGTGGTACGTCAGCGTAGGTGCCCTTGTCGCGCTGGTAGACTTCGCAGCTATCGAATGGCTTGGAATACACATGAATGCTGACAGCGCGCTGACTAAATTCAGGCGCGTTGATCACTTCATGGACAGGTTCGAGCGGATTAACGTAGCAGGGATGGGTCGCGTCCATCTGATAGGCGTCGGTGGGAACGATCTTGCAGGTGCCGCGGGAGGCGTCACGATGCTCGACGCGATAATTTTGCACGCGCAAGCGGCCGATGGGCACAGACATCCAGCAATTCTGATCACGATGGTTATGCACACGGCTATGCTGACCAATTTCCCAACAAACGGTCATGCACTCGAAGACTTCGTTTTTGAAAATTAAGTTCCGGGTGTAGCTTCCTTTTGAAAAATAGCAGTACTTTTCGATGGTTTCAGGGCGAACGGCGTGGCGCAGAATATAGTTCTGAACGGCTTCGAGAGAGAAATTCTGCGCGGGAATGGCCGCGAGACGGTTGACCCATTCCTGAATGTGGACTTGCTCGACCACAATATTGTTAGCTCGGGGTTCAGTTGTTGAGCCAGCCATGGAGCCCTCCAGGACATTCTGTAAACCTCTTGTCATCTGGAATTATAACGCCGTTTTCGGCGTGGTGGAGTTGGCCGACAAGACCATAAGGGTTGCGACGTACTTCGGAGTATTCTTGAAGGCGGAGATAACTGCGCGTGACTGTGTCGCAAAATAACGAATTGCTCGGCAAGACTAAGGAACAGTTGCGCGAGCTGTGTGTGTCACTGGGCGAGCCTGCGTTTCGTGGCGAACAGATTTATCGTGCCTTGTACGCGGAAAGAAAATTTGATCTGGAGTTGGTGACCAACTTGCCGGCAGCATTGCGAGCGCGGCTGGCTGGTTCTGCGGTATTGGGGCTCCCAGAAGTGAAAAAGCGATTTCAGTCCGCGGATGGAGCGATCCGCTACCTCTTCGGGTTGGGACCCAGCGGGAACGACAAAGTGCGGCCAGCTTCCGTGGAAGCAGTGTTCATGCCGAGCGAAGGCCGGCAGACGATTTGCGCTTCGACGCAGGCCGGTTGCGCGGTGAATTGCCAATTCTGTTTGACGGCGCAGCTGGGATTGATCCGCAACTTGTCGCCGGGAGAAATCCTGGCTCAAATACTGATGGCGCTCGAGGAGAACAAGGACACCTTGGTGCCGCATACGAATATTGTGTTTATGGGGCAAGGCGAACCACTACTGAATTATGACGCGGTACTGACAGCGTGCAGGATTTTGCAGGATCCGAACGGGGTGGGGATACCGGCAAAGCGCGTGACGATTTCGACGAGCGGAATCGTGCCGGGAATCGAGCGGCTGGCGACGGAAAGTGAGCGACCCAAGCTGGCGATTTCACTGAACGCGTCCAACGACGCGCAGCGCGATGCACTAATGCCCATCAATCGCAAATATCCGCTCGCAGTTTTGCTGGGAGCTTGCCGAGAATACCCGTTGCGCAGCTGGGAATATTTGATGTTTGAGTACGTGATGCTTGGCGGAGTCAATGACTCATTGGACGACGCCAAGCGAGTAGTTAAGTTGCTTGCGGGACTGAAGTGCAAGGTCAACTTGATCCCTTGGAATCCGGGAGATTTGCCTTACCGGGAGTCTTCGGAGGAAGCCATCGCGGCGTTTCAGGAACTGCTGATTGATCGCGGCATTGCAACTTTTGTGCGCCGCTCGCGTGGGCGAGACGTGATGGCGGCTTGCGGTCAACTAGCGTTGCTGAGCGATATGCCCGCTGAAAAAAGCGGATCAAATTTGATCACACTGTAGAAGGTGATATTCGCGCGTGATTTATTTCGTGCGCGATTATTTTCTTCTCGACTTATTTTTGTTCTCGAATGCCTATCACCGACATCATGCGGCCACTTTGGCTGCCCTGTTTGCGATAACTGAAAAACAGATCGGGGCGGCACGCGGTACAAAGATCACTGACAAAAATATTTTGCGGGCGCAGGCATGCGGCCAGTAATTGAGCGCGGTTGGGCTGGCGCAAATCGAGGCGAACATTTTTCGGAGGCGGTTGGTGGCCGGGAGGAAACTGGTTGAGCCATTGCAAAGGATTCGGTTCGTCACCAGTGCGCCATTCGTCGAACCATTCCGAGGCATTGGCAAATTGGGAATGGAACGCAGCGGCGACTTCCGTGCCAACTTCATAGCAGCATCCGCCAATGGCAGGGCCAATCGCCGCCAATAGATCGCTCGGATTGGTTTTGAATTCCATTTTCATGCGGCCAATGGTTTTTTCCACGATGCGCTGAAGAGTGCCGCGCCAACCAGCGTGAACGGCGGCTATAGCACGTTTTTGGGGATCGAGTAATAAAATTGGCACGCAATCGGCGGTTTGAATGCCCAGGAGAAGATTGGGAGTATTGGAGATAGATGCGTCCCCGCTGCATAGCTCATTGGGCGCAGCAGAAAAACCACATACCACGTCGGAATGAACTTGTTTTAGTGAAACCATAGCGAGTTGGTCGGCATTAAGGGCAGACTGAAAGAGTTTGCGGTTTTTCTGAACATTTTCGCGGGCATCCCATTCGGTGAATCCGAGATTGAGCACTTTGCGGCCATTGAGAATGCTGACTCCTCCTTGGGAGGTGCTGAAGGCGTGGATCAACCAGCGGAAGGCGCTGAACTCCGGGACCTGAAGTAAGCCAACACCACTTACAGATGTGCCGAGTTTCCAGGCGCTGCGCGGGGCAAGCGGCTTTTTTTTTGCTTCTCGCGTTGTCAATAAGGCTTTTGTCTTCGTGGGCTTCATCTCAATGGTCCCAGTATAATCGTGGTGGGAGTGCGCTGCTTGCGGGAGGCATTTTGATCGTCGGGATGGGGGTGGATATCGCAGAAGTGGCGCGGATACGCAGCACTATAGAGAAACGTGGTGAGGCATTTCTGCGGCGGATTTACACCCCTGGAGAAATCGCTTATTGCGAGCGGTTCAAAAATAAATTTGAGCGTTATGCCGGGCGGTTCGCGGTTAAAGAAGCGGCCATGAAAGCGTTAGGCACCGGCTGGTCGCGTGGGGTGCGCTGGGTGGACCTGGAAGTGATCCGTGAACAAAGCGGGCGGCCAACGTTGGTAATCCGGGGCAAAGCCGGAAAAATCGCGGCGCGGTTAGGGGTGAAGAATATTGCCGTTAGCATCACCCACACGGCAGAGCAGGCTTTGGCACAGGTAATTTTTGAAGGGTGAGCATTTTTTGGGTTAAGCGATTGCGCGCGCTTAATGCATTGCTAAACGATGCTTGCGGCTCTCCGATCAAGGCGTTTTCTCCGTCAGGCAAGAGACGAACATTTATCCATTGATCGGCGGGCCAATGGCCGCGCAATCGCACACGCAAATAATTGCCGGAGAGAGCCGGGGTGTAATCAGACTCTCTGTCCGGCAGCCTCTCCAGCGGCGCCGGGTCATGGCGTGCCTCTGCCGAACGGAGGGTAAGCACGCGCAATTCACTGCCGATTTGTTCCTTGCGAAAAGCAGCGGACTTTTTTTGACCGAGGGCGCGAAGTTCCCGGGCTCGATTTTTTATCACGCCCGCGGGAACTTCACTGGCAAGCGCGGCGGCTTGCGTACCGGGCCGCTTGGAGAAGGAGAATACGTGCAGATAGGTGAGTGGCAGGCTCTCGATGAAGGCCAGTGTCCTCGAGTGGTCTTCGCGGGATTCGTTGGGGAATCCGGCGATGACATCAGCTCCGATGCCCGCGTAAGGCAAATTTTCGTGGATTAAATGAGCGCGGCGGGCATAGTGTTCGGCTCGATACCAGCGATGCATGGCGGCGAGGATGCGATCCGCTCCGGATTGCAAGGGCATATGAAAGTGCGGCGCCATGCGGTCATTTGCGGCGAAAAATTCTATGAGGTCAGTGGTGACATCCATGGGCTCGATGGAACTAACGCGCAAGCGGTCCACGGGCGTTTCATCGAGAATGCGGCGCAGTAACGTTGAGAAGGTAATGCGAGGGCTGAGATCTCTTCCGTAGGTTCCAATATTTATACCGCTGAGAACGATCTCTTTCACACCTGAATCGCAAAGTTGGTTGACCTGCTGCAGGACTGATTCGGGAGGCAGACTGCGGCTTTTGCCGCGGACTTGCGGGATCACACAGTACGCGCAGTGAGAGTCACAACCGTCCTGAATTTTGAGCGTGGGGCGAGTGTGATTTCCTTCGGCATTGAATACCGGAAAACTTGAAAGCGGTTCGCGTTCAAATGCACCGGTCAAGATTTGTGCCGGCGTTTGCTGCAGCGCGAGAGAAGGAAGTTGCAAGGAAAGAACGGGAACGAAATTTGCTGGCGTCGAGGCGATGAAAAGATTTTCGATGATTCCGGGCAGCTCTGGCTTGTGCGAATTCCCTACTACCCAGGCCACCCCCGGAAGTTGGGCCACTTCTTCGGGGACACGCTGGGCATAACAACCGGTGACGATTACCCTCGCGGCTTGATTTTGCGCGATGATCTTTCTGATGGAGTCTCGGGCTTGCGCGTCCGCAGCGGCGGTAACGGTGCAGGTGTTTACGACCACGATATCGGCTGCGCCTTTGGCCGCTCGGGTGTAGCCGCGTCGCAGCAATTGCACCTCGAGTGCGGCGCCATCGGCTTGCGTAGCGCGACATCCAAACTGTTCAATGTAAAAAGTCGGCATGATTCCGAATCTTACGGCGCGTGAGTTTCACCGGGTCCAGCCCAGTGCAGAATAGCCGGCGCCAGGGCACCATTTTTACTTTTTGATTCCTTGCGCAGTGGCAGCGTCCGCGTAACCGCGGGGATGCTTCTGCTTCCAGTTCCACGCTGATGAAATAATTTCTTCGAGCGAAGAGTGTGTGGCTTCCCATCCCAACATAGTTTTCAACTTTTCCTTGCTGGCGACAAGGACAGCCGGGTCACCTGCTCTGCGCGGAGAGAGTTGCCGCGGGATTTTTCTGCCGGTGACACGCTCAGCAGCTGCGATGACTTCTAAAATGGAATAACCGCGGCTGTTGCCGACGTTAAAGGCTTCACCGGCAACGCGTTCAATTTCCTGGAGCGCGCGAAAGTGAGAGTCGGCAATATCGAGAACGTGAATATAGTCGCGAACGCAGGTGCCATCTGGTGTAGGGTAATCAGTGCCGAGAACGTTGACATGGGGGATCGCGCCACTAGCGGCGTCCAAGACGATGGGAATCAAGTGCGTTTCAAGGCGATGCGCTTCGCCGCGCTCCTGCGATGCGCCAGCGGCATTGAAGTAGCGCAAAGTAACGTATGCCAGTCCAGTATAGGCACGGTAGTCGGCGAGGATCTGCTCGAATACCAGCTTGGATTTGCCATAGGGATTGATGGGACTCTTGGGGTGATTTTCCGGGATGGGCACGATCTCAGGTTCCCCATAGGTCGCTGCCGTGGAGGAAAAGATAAGTTTTTTTACTCCATGGCGAATCATGGCATCGAGAAGATTCACGCCACCGGCAACATTTGCGGCATAGAAGGTACTGGGTTCGCGGACGGACTTGGCGACCAGGGCTTCGCCGGCAAAGTGCATTACAGCGTCAATTTTATGCTGGGCAAAAACATCTTCAATTTGCGAGCGAACACCCAGATCGGCATGGCAAAAGAGGGCGTCCTGCGGCACGGCTTCGCGATGGCCCTCCAGCAGATTATCGAACGCAATTACGTTTGTGCCGCGCGCCAGCAGCACCTCACTGCAAATGCTGCCGATATAGCCCGCAGCCCCGGTAACCAGAAGGTTCAATGAATATTCTCCTGAGCTACTTATCAGCGACCCGAAAAGCAAGAAGCCAGGTCATCGCGCCAGGAAACAGAAAATTGGCGACGTAAAACGCTAACAGAATGAACGCGGGTTGTCAGTATGGGCAAAAAAGGAAACGCTAGCTCTGGGCCATGCGACGCTGGAAGGTCAGAAGGATGAGGTCGGCGCGGCGGCGAACGCCAAATTTGCTGAGCAAATTGGAGACGTGAAATTTTACGGTGCGCTCGGCAATGTTGAGACGGCTGCCAATTTCTTTATTGGAAAGATTTTCGAGGAGCGAATCGAGAACTTCCTGTTCACGACGACTCAAATTAGTGACGGTGTCGGATTTCAGGCGGCGACCCTGTCCGGTAAGTATGGAGTCCACGAAACCTGAAAGGAGTTGACGGGGAACCCAGAAACCGCCGCTAGCCACAAGGGGTAGGGCGCGGGTGAGCTGCTCCCGGGCTTCCGCGTAAGTCAGCAGGCCCTTAACACCGAGACGAAGTAGCGCGTAGCTATTGCCTTCGTTGTGTTGTTCACCGACAACAATCAGCCGGGCTTCAGGAAAGCGTTCCATCAGGTTCGCGAGGAGCGCGCCAGTTGCAGGCTTTGAGGCATGCGCATCGATCACGTAGACCTGCGCTGGGGGGGGTTCGAAGCTGCGAAGATCAGGAGCCAAGGTCGATTCCAGTTGAGTGGAAATGACTTTGAACTCCGCTTTAGCAAGAATGCGTTCAAACTCGCCAAGCACGAGTGGGTGGGGCGAGAGGATACAAACGCTTAGTTTGGGAGCTGCCCGTTTGGCAGCCACAGTTTGCCTAGCCACAGTTTGCCTGGTCACAGTCACAGTTTGCCTGATTGCAGCGTAGTGAAAAGTGGGAGCAGGGGCAAGGCTATTGGCGACAAGTGTTCTTGAACCGTTACGTAACGGCTACGAGGCATTTGGTCTCAAATAAGGTAGCAGCCAGCAAGGGGGAATCGCCGTTCAGGGGTGTAAAACGATTGTTTACTGCATGGGATTCGGTTCCTGTCGCGAACCCGCGTAAAATCATGGGGCGGCGCTAACCCTAAAGGTCACACCTTTTTAGCGACTTTAAAGACGAAATGCGAGATTTCACCAAGTCGGCGCAAGCCCTGCGGGAGTTACTCACGCAGCGCATCCTCGTGCTCGATGGCGCGATGGGCACCATGCTGCAGCAGCGCGACTTGACCGCGGAGGATTTCGGCGGAGCAGCGCTCGAGGGCTGCAATGAGAATTTAGTTCGTACGCGGCCGGATGTGGTACTGGACATTCACAGAAAATATTTTGAGGCGGGTTCCGACATGGTCGAAACCAATAGCTTTGGCGGAGCGCCGATTGTGCTGGCGGAATACGGATTATCCGGCGACGCACACTTACTGAATAAACTTTCGGCAGAGTTGGCACGGCAGGCTGCGGACGAACTGAGCACCACCGGGAAACCGCGATTCGTAGCAGGAGCCATAGGGCCGACGACCAAAGCCATCACCGTCACGGGCGGCGTAACGTTTGACGAGTTGCGCAAGGCCTACTACACGCAGGCACACGGGTTGGTGGAAGGCGGCGTGGACCTGCTGCTGGTAGAAACCTGCCAGGACACACGAAACATCAAAGCGGCAATACTTGCGATTCAACAACTTTCCAAAGAAATCGGCACGTCGGTTCCTTTTATCGTGTCGGTCACGATTGAGCCGATGGGGACCATGTTGGCTGGGCAGACGGTGGAGGCCTTGTGGGCGTCCTTGCGACATGCCAAGCCACTGGCGTTTGGGATGAATTGCGCAACCGGGCCGGAGTTCATGACCGACCACATTCGCACGTTGAGCCAACTGACCGATGCGTACGTGTCGTGCTACCCGAATGCCGGCTTGCCAGATGAAGAAGGCAAATATCTGGAAACGCCGACGACCTTGGCCGCGCAACTGGAAAAATTTGTCGATCATGGGTGGTTGAATTTTATTGGCGGGTGCTGCGGCACTACGGAAAAACACATCCGGGCGATTTCGCAGATGGTGGAAGGCAAGAAGCCGCGACAACGGGCGTCTGAAAGTCACCGCGCGATTTACTCGGGAATTGAAACGATCGAAGCAGATGAGCAAACACGGCCGTTGCTGGTGGGCGAACGCACCAACGTGATTGGGTCCCGATTGTTTAAGAATCTGGTTGCGGAAGAAAAGTGGGAGGAGGCTAGTGAAGTGGCGCGGCGGCAAGTTCGGGGGGGGGCGCACATTGTGGACGTATGCCTGCAAAGCACCGAACGTGACGAGAAGAAAGACATGCAGCCGTTTTATGAAAAATTGATTCGCAAGGTGAAGACGCCGGTGATGATTGACACCACCGATGCTTCGGCGATTGAGATTGCGCTTACCTATTGTCAGGGTAAATCGATCATCAATTCCATCAACCTCGAGGATGGCGAAGAAAAATTCGAGCGGGTGGTGCCGCTGGCGCACGATTTTGGGGCGGCGGTGGTGGTGGGCTGCATTGATGAAGATAAAGAGCAGGCGCAGGCATTTACACGCGAGCGTAAATTGGCGATTGCGCAGCGCAGCTACAAACTGCTGACCGAGAAATATGGCTTGGGGCCGGAAGACATTATTTTTGATCCGCTGGTGTTTCCGTGCGCGACTGGGGATGAAAACTATATTGGTGGGGCAGTTGAGACCGTCGAGGGAATTCGATTAATCAAGCAGGCACTGCCGAATACGCGGACGATATTGGGTATTTCCAATGTGTCTTTTGGATTGCCGCCTGGCGCGCGCGAGGTGGTTAACTCGGTCTTTCTTTATTACTGCACGAAGGCTGGGCTCGATTTGGCAATTGTGAATACGGAAAAGCTGGAGCGCTTTGCTTCGATTCCGGAGCACGAGAGACGATTGGCCGAAAATTTATTGTTCTCGCATCCGCCGACGGGTGTGCCGGCGGAGCATCCGCAAGCCTTGCTGTTAGCGAATGCGCCGAAAGATTGGCGCGCGCAGAGTAAAGAACAAAAAGCTGCGGTTAACCAATACTACATTGCGGCCATCGCGGAGCATTTTAGGTCAGCGACCAAGAAACAAAAAATCAGCGCCGCGGATTTGCCGCTAGATGAGCGACTAGCCAACTACATTATCGAAGGCACGCGAGATGGGCTCGTGGCCGACCTGGAGCGTAAACGCAGCGAAGGAACTGCACCACTGGATATTGTGAATGGGCCGCTGATGGCGGGCATGGCAGAAGTGGGCCGTTTGTTTAATGCGAACGAACTGATTGTCGCGGAGGTGTTGCAATCGGCAGAAGCGATGAAAGCGGCGGTCAGCCATCTTGAACAATTCATGGAAAAGGCCGATACGGCGAAGCGCGGCAAAGTGGTGCTGGCCACGGTAAAGGGAGATGTACACGACATCGGCAAAAATCTGGTGGAGATTATCTTCAAGAACAACGGATACGAGGTTGTAAATCTGGGGATCAAAGTTCCGCCGGAAGAATTGATCAAGGCTTACAAACAGTATCAACCTGATGCGATTGGACTGTCGGGACTGCTGGTGAAGAGCGCGCAACAGATGGTGATTACCGCGAACGATTTGAAAGATGCGGGGATCATGGTGCCTTTGTTGGTGGGAGGCGCGGCGCTTTCCGCGAAATACACGCAAAACAAGATAGGACCGACGTATGGCCAGCCCGTTTTTTACGCCAAAGACGCGATGACCGGATTGCGGCTGATGAATGAGCTGATGGATCCGGGAACTCGCGAAGAAGTGATGCACCAGCATACCTTCTCTGGGAATGGCGTGAGCGTGTCGACGACGGTGCTAGTGAATGCAGCGCCAGCGGTGACGCGCTCGCCAAAAGTTCGCGCGGATTTGCCGATACCGGAGGTGGCGACGCTGGATCGCAAAGTTCGATTGGTTCCTGATTTACGGGAAGTCTGGAGCTACATCAATCCTTATATGTTGTATGGCCGCCATTTGGGTTTTCGCGGAGATTTTGTGAAGCGTTATACGGAGCGCGACGCAAAGGCTGTGGAGTTGTACGAAAGCATGGAAGAAGTGAAGGCGGAAGCGGCAGAGTTCCTAAAAGTGCGTGCGGTGTGGCAATTTTTTGAGGCTGAGGCGCAAGGCAATTCCATACGGCTCTTTGCGCCAGGTAAGAGCGAAGCATTGCACACGTTTCAATTTCCGCGGCAACGGGTGGGCGACCAACTATGCTTGAGTGACTACATTTTGCCGGCGCGGGACGAGAAGCGGGATCACCTGGCGTTGTTCGTGGTGACCGCGGGGGAAGGCGTGCGTGAACGGTCAGAAAAAGCCAAGAATGACGGTTATTACTTTAAGTCGCACGGTTTGCAGGCTCTGGCGATTGAATCGGCGGAGGCTTGCGCGGAGTGGCTGCATCGCAGAATACGCGAAGATTGGGGCTTTCCCGATCCGCCGGATTTGACAATGGCGCAACGATTCACTTCGCGTTATCGCGGGAAGCGGTACAGCTTTGGATATCCGGCCTGCCCGAACCTGGAGGATCAAGTGGGATTGTGGCAATTATTGAAGCCGGAGGAAATTGGCGTGCAGTTGACAGAAGGTTTCATGATGGATCCGGAAGCGAGTGTGAGCGCGCTAGTGTTTCAGCATCCGGACTGCACTTATTTTAGTGCCGGTGACGGCGGCGAAAATAATTAGAGATTCGATGGTTCGAAGCTCGATGGTCGAAATCGATGACCAGTTGGTGCGCCAGCCCTGGCAGCGTTTATCGGCAGCTATTTGATCTGCTTTTGCAGGTAATCACGAACCGCATGGTAAGAGGTTAGTTCCGGCATTTCCATCAAGTCGATTGGGGTATTAAATTCCTCTTCGAGTACGGCGATTAGCGTGACAGCGGCCAAGGAATCCCAGTTCGGCACAGATTCCACGCTGGCCCGGTGAATCTGGTCGGGCACCAGGGCCGGAAACACTGACGCAAAACAGCGTGTCAGACGGTCATCCAACTCAGACATCTACGTTTCCTCCACGCGGTGAAACAGAGGCGGGGCCTTTTCCAAGAACAATGTGCGCGATATTTTTAAACCCGGTTGCGGCGGCTCGCCGGCTAATTCTAGAAAAAAATCCTGCGTCGGGCCATTTCTTTCTGTGAGCCGAAAGTCAAAAACTGCTTCATCGGCGTCAAATTTTTCGAAAAGCCGTTTGAGGCTGTGGTGTTCGATGCGGCGTGAAAAAGCGCGGCAACTCATTACCCAAGCGGCAACGTGCAGTTTCTTTTCGTGGACCTTGCCCAATAATACGGCGATTTTGCCTAGTGGACCGTACTTGTCCTGATAGGTGACGGTCACAAGAAAGCTCGCGGGTTCGGCAAGGAATTTGGTCCATTCAGATTCGCTGAACCGTTTGCCATTCAAGTTGAATTGATTGGTTTTGTTTACTAATTCAAAGGCCCGACTGTCTTTGGGACGCTTGGTGAAATCAAATGAAACAAAAGCATCGGCGCGTTTCAGAAACTCGTCAGAGGCGTTGCCGTCCTGGCCCAAGGCGTCGAGCAAGGGCGCCGCGCTGCGCAAACTCTCCAGGCGGATCGCGTCTTCTTTTGAAATAGCGGTCTTTCCGAAAGATGCGCGGAGATTTACGAGCAAGTCCCACACCGACTGGTAGTCATCTTTTTTGAAAACGAGACATTCCATGGTAGGGAATGCGGCCTTTACTTCCGCCGCCTCCATGGGACTGTCATCAATGAAAATGACTGCTTCCGGGCCGATATTCCAGGATTTCAAAATGCGCTGCACGGAATCCGATTTGCGGTGCCAGTGTACTTCAAAGGGAAACACTTTGTCTTTTTTTAGGAGCAAATCCTTTCGATCGAAGGCTTGCTGAACGAGGGCAGCGTCATTCTTGCTGGCGACACCAACGAGAACGCCGGCACTTGCGAGCGAGGCGAGAAATTGCTGGTATAAGCCGTGAATATGGCTGTGGTGTTCAAGACTCCAATTGATACCTTCAATGCCAACCTCGCCAAGAATTCCGGACCACAGGGTGTCGTCGAGATCGGTGATTAAACCTTTTTTGGGACTTCGCGCTTGTAGCAACGAGGCCATCGATTGGGCAAGCGTTGAGGCGTGAGGCAATTTGTAGGGAAAGCCGCTGAGAATTTCGGATTTGATATCGAATCGCGCAGACGGTGGAGATATGGCATCCAGGGCTTGTGAATCCACAATGCGGATGCCGATCTCTTCGGAGAGATCCGCCGCAAATTTTGCGAGTGACAGAAGCAATTTTGTTTTTTCCGCGCTATTTATATTTGGAGGAGTGTAGAACAGAGGCGGTAACGGAATAGCGGGTAAGGAAAGCACAGCAGTTACTGAGCGAGCTGCCGTTGTCAGTGCACGCTGCAAACGAGATAGCTGAAGATCAACCGAAGAAACAACTTCGTTTACATCGGAAACTTTCCAGCCACCCATCTCGCGGATGCCCAAACGTGAATCAAGGTCGGACCACTCCAGGGCGACTGCCAACCCATCCAGACCATTGGCGTCAAGGCGTTCCAGAGAGCCGGCTAAATCACCGAACAGGCCGGTTTTAATTTCGATGCGATGTTCGGGGCACAGCTGTCGCAGATGAGCAGTCAAAAAGTTTTGTAAGTGCAGCGGAGTAAAGCCGCAAGCCAGAAAAATTCGCAGTAATTTGGCGTCCTGCGCAACGGGTTTCCGTGAAATTTCCAGGGCTTCGATAAGGTTCATAACCGCCTTAACCCCATGGGCTTCGCATTGAGTTCTTTCAATCTCAAAAAACATCCAGGTACATAGATGATAGGGGTTCCGATGGAAGATCGGCATGCCCTGCGGACCAAAGAGTTAGGTAGGCGTGGAGAACGCGGCGAGTACTCTGAAAGCGTGCTTTTTTGAAAGGCTCCATGCCGGCGTAACCCAACACCGGAACAGTTGCCAGGCGAACGCCTGCGCCGGCCGCTTTCCTAAGAAATTCTTGAAGCAAAGTTTGCCGTTCTTCCGGCGCCAAAGTGCCCCAAAGAATATCTTCTATGAGCAGGCACCTGGTGTGAGCTTTGTCTGATATGGGCATGATGTAACCAGTGAGCAAACCGGAGCGGGCTTCCGCGGAAAACGTTTCGGTGACGGGCTCGGAGCGGCGAACACACTGCCATTCAGCCTCCGGTTTGCTCCAAATGCGCGCCAAAGGCTGACTGCCTATGAGTGGAGCGGCCAAGTCGAGAAAAATGTCCGCAGCTTGCTTATTGTTTTCGGTCGATTCGTGACTTTGGCTGGCGGAACGCAAAACGGTAGACATGTATCGGGCGGAATAAATGCGTGCGACAGGCAATTTGAGCCGCTTGCAGCTGCCGACGATCATGGCATTCATCGGTTCGCCGTCCACGCAGTAATTCACCATGCCGTCAAAACCCGCCGCCCGGGCTCGATTAACGAGCTCACTCCATAACATGATTCCTAAGCCTTTTTTCTTGTACTCGGGTAATACAGTTAAAAACGTGATGACAATGATTTTTTGGTTGCGGCCATTGAACTTCACATGCCGTGGGAAGCCCGCCACAAATCCCACCGGTTGGGATTGAACGTAGATGGCGGGTGCCAGGGAAAAATCCGCTTCGGGATACTCGAAACAAGAGGATAGGAATTCAGGGGTATACAACAACACCTGACCGGGATTTTCAGCCCAGGACGCCTGCATCAGGCAGGCCAGCTGCGTAAAATCCCCACGGAAATTCTCGATTGATAAGCGAGGCGCTTTGACGACGGGTGAAATTTCGGTCAACAGAGACTCCCGCACTTACAGTGGAATTATAGCTTATTGAAAATAAGCGCAGACCGGAGAAGGCCTGATTGCGCGGGTAAGGTAAGGGTCGATAGCCGGCGAGGATTGACACGTAAAAGGCCCCAGGTTGCCGCCAACGGGGGTAATGCTTCACGTTTTCGCGAGCTTTTCGGCGACGAATCTTTTCAACGGCCCCACAATCGTCATTTGCTCGGCATCCAGTTCGTCGAAATCGATTTCGCGGCCGAAGTGATCCTGAATGGCGGTCATCAATTCCAGTAAGCCGAGGGAGTCGACGTATCCGGAGAGCAGAAGGTCGCAATCGTCGGAGAGATCGGCGGGAACTTCGCGGCCTTGGCTGTGCAAATACTTGGCCACATATTCGCGCAAGAAATCTTGAACCGCATCCGGCGTAACCGCGTTCATAGACCCTCTTCCAGCAATTTTTGCATGGCTTTACGATCGTACTTATCATTGGCGTTGCGGGGCAATCTGTCCATAAAGTGAAATCTACGAGGAACCATGTATTCCGGCAAATCTTTGGCTACCGCAGTGCGTAATTTTTCGAGAGCCCCTTCCTGGCCTTCAATAAAGACCTCCACGCCACCAAAACCGCTATCTGTTTTTGGCCACCCAACGGCGACAACTCCGTCAAACCCGCAGGCGTTGCGCACCCTTGATTCCACTTCACCAAGCTCAACACGATGACCAAAAATTTTGACCTGAGAATCGATGCGGCCCAGGTGCGTTAGCGGGGCGTTGCGGCGCGGGCGGCGAACGCGATCACCGGTTCGATAATAGATTTCGTTTTTGCCTGGCGGAATCATGAAAGCCGCAGCCGTTTTTTCCGGATCTTTCCAATAGCCAAGAGACATCTGCGAACCATTCATCAAGAGCTCTCCCTCCTGCCCGGGAGAAACCTCGAGCAAGTTATCGTCCACCACGAGAACACCCATATTGGGATACGGATAACCTATCGGCACGATGCCCAATTCCGATTCAGCTGGCGAACTCGAGCAATCCCAGCGGTACAGCGTGCAGGCGATGGTTAGCTCAGTGGGGCCATAAAGATTTTCTAGTGTGGAATTGGGCGCGGCTTCAAGCCAAGCCGTCGCGGAGGATACCGGTAAGGGTTCGCCGCAAAACAGGCTTAGGCGAAGTGAGGGATACTGTGCCGGCTTCAGCATGCCGAGTTGCTTCATAAAAACGGCGGTAGAGGGCACAGAAAACCAAACGGTGAGCTCCAGGTCTTTGATGAATTTGCCGGGCTTGATCAATGTTTTTTGCGAGGGACAAAACACGCAGGCGCCACGCTCCCAGGCGACGAACATATCGAAGACCGACAGATCGAAAGTCATATCGAACATCTGAGACAGACGGTCGGATTCGGTTATTTGGTAACGTTCGACCATGTAATCCAGAAAGGCGGTGACGTTTCGCTGAGCCACGGCAACACCCTTGGGAATGCCGGTGCTGCCAGAGGTAAACAACAGGTAGGCGATCGAATCGATTTCGCAGGCGGGCTCTCGCCAGCTATGAGCGGACTCTAGTTCATGGGCAGCAAGAAAAGTATGGTGAGGCCACTGTTGTTTGTATGAGGTGAAATCCAGAGCATCGGAGGTCAGCACGAGGAGGGGCGAAGAGGTGGCGTCCAGCAATTTATTCAGTTGGGGAAGCGAACCTTCATCCACAACGATCGAGCGGCATCCCGAACGCTTGAACATGAGCTGCGTCCGATCAATGGGGAAGGTCCGATTCAGAGGCACATAGCCGTTACCGGCCAGTAACGAGCCAAGAACCCCGATAAAAGCGGTGGGGCTGCGGTATGCGAAGACCGCCGTGAGTGTTGTCTGGCCGGGTTCGACATGGGCCTGGATGGTGGCAGCGACCCGGCAAGCGGTTTCGCGCAACTCGCTATATTTGAGGAACTTGCTCTCGACGAACAAAGCAGGTCGATCCGTGAATTTCTCCGAGGAACGCAAAAATCCCGACCACATTGGGCGTTGCACGAGAGCTCCTGCACTGAACGCATTGAAATCTTAATTGGCATGTCCCAGATGACCATCAGGTATTTGAGGATGCCAAGGAAAGTATACATTCGAAGTGGAATGCGGATTCTTGGGGCGAGAGGTTGGTTGAGATAAAGATTAATAGTCGGAGGTAGGTCGTTTTGGTTGAGCGAGGCAAGTAGTTGCCACTTTGTGGGAAAGAGAGGGATGATTCATCGAGGCGAACCGCTTGAATTTTGGCAAGTTGTTTTTTATGTAACACTTAGCGATTTCTTCAGAGTGCCAAATGCAGAACCACTGGTACTAGACGTGCACCCGAATGAGTGCACCTTCGCGGACGACAGAACGAAAGCTGACCTATGGGTGTTTGGCTGTATGGCGGCTATATTCGGTTTCTGTAACGTTTACAGTCCGCCTAGTGGTGGATACACTTAACAAGCTGGGATAACAAGCTGGGACCTCGCGGGCCAGTCCTAGTAAGATATAAGCCAAATGGCCTGGAGAAAACTATGATGCGAAGAAGTTTTGCGGGCCTAATTGTGACTGCAAGCTTAATTTCGGGACTTTGGGCCACTGCAATCCGGAGCGCCCCCCAGGACAGCGGCGCGGCCAGGTCAGCCGGGTCTTTCTCGACGAATACGGCCGCAACGGATCCGGACTATAAGATCGGTCCCCAGGATATGCTACGGGTGGACGTCTGGAAGGAACCGGACATCTCGCGGATCGTACCAGTTCGTCCCGATGGTAAAATAACCTTACCACTGATAAATGATGTTCAGGCTTCTGGCCTTACCACGACACAACTGGCCGCCAAGATCGCGGAAGGACTGAAGAAGTATATAACCAACCCGCAAGTGACTGTGGGTGTGACGGAAATTAACAGTCGCCGAATTTTTGTTACAGGTGAAGTTGCGCACCCGGGGGCTTTCCCGTTACTACCGAATATGACCGTGTTGCAAGCGCTTTCGAGTGCGGGTGGATTTACGCAATTCGCGCGAGAAAAAAAGATATACATTCTGCGGATGGAAGACGGTAAGCAGGTGAAACATCCGTTTAATTATAGGGAAGCGGTTTCCGGTAAGAACGTGGAACAGAACATCATCCTCGAAGGCGGCGACGTAATCGTAGTGCCGTAAAGGAATGAGATGAAACGTTGGACTACATCGGTTTTGAGGAACGGCGCTCTTGTTGGCCTTGTTTGCAGCGCGTTTAGCGCTAGCGGAGCGTATGCACAGGACCAGCAAGAGGAAAACGGCAAACCGAAGCCCGCGGCTCATGCACCGCTGATCGATGCTAATGAGCAGGAGGCGACTACAGATCCCAATGCGCTGACGCCCGATACGTCGCCATTAACGGGGATACAAAGCCCAGGGCTGGGTTCAGTAGAGTTTCGGCACAGTTATTGGGTGCCGGGCGTACAGGTGGCGACGACGGTACAGAACAACGGTTCCGGAGGCAATTGGTTCGACACCACGTACCTGGCAGGCAACTTGAGCTTGAACGAAGCGTGGGCCCACTCGCACCTGGCACTGAACTATTCTGGCGGGGGCTACTTTTCCACCGACAATCAGGGCAATGGTAATTACCAACAACTGGGATTGGTACAGTCGTTCGACTGGCGTCGCTGGCAGTTGCAGTTTTTTGATGACTTCTCATACTTGCCCGTGAGCCAGTTCGGTTTTGGCGGGTTGTCTGGTATTGGAACACCGGGCATCGGTGGATCGCTTTCGCCAGTCCCACCGCTCCTCGGAGGAGTTTACCTACCCAACCAGACCATACTGGCCGCCAATGGGCCGCGCTATAGCAATACCTTCGCGGTGCAGGCGAACTTTGCGGTAAGTCCGAGAGCGTCGATTACGCTGATAGGTTCGTACGGTCTGTTACGTTTCACGGATCCCGGAAATATCGATAATGACGACGTAATCGGCAGCATCGGTTACAACTACGCGCTCACGAAGAAGGATACGATAGGTGCTCTGTATCGCTTCACGGCTTACCACTTCACGGGCTTGTCGCAAGCGATTGGCGATCACGCTTTTAATCTGGCTTATGGTCGAAAAGTCACCGGGCGGCTGGGATTGTCTCTTTTCGCCGGCCCGGAGATCGTTACTTTCCGGGTTCCCATCGGCACCGAGACACAGCAAACCGACTTATCGCTTGGAGCTTCTCTCACCTATGGATTTGAAAGAGGCAGCGTCACCGTGGGATACAACCACGGCACAAACGGCGGCAGCGGCATTTTGGCTGGCGCTATCGGAGACAACATAAATGCCAATGCGACGCGTCAGATCACGCGGGTTTGGAGCGCGCGCGCGAATTTTGGATATGGGCGTGAACACGCCTTCGCTAGTGTTGGAGCCTCCGTACCCTCATACAATTCCTATTATCTAGGGGCAGGGTTGGATCGTCCGATAGGCCGCAATTCCCTTCTTTCTTTTGGTTACACGGCGTATATCGTGAATGCCAACCAAGCCGGTTGCGGAATTATAGCGTGCGCTGCCGGCACCTATACCCAACACCAAATTGCCGTTGGATATCAGTGGCATACTCGGCCCTTTGTTATAAGGTAGGAATTTTTATCGAGCTCCGGAATTTGACGACTATGAACGGCAAGTAGTGGAAATTAGCGAGAATCGACATGTATAAGAGCTACTTTGGCTTGAGAGAGAACCCGTTCAACGTCAATCCCGATCCTCGTTATCTTTATCTTACGAAGCAAATCGAAGAGGCATTGACCGGTCTGATGTACGGGATTCAGACGCGCAAGGGCTTCATCACTCTGACGGGAGAAGTGGGCACGGGAAAAACTACTCTCGTGAACCGGCTTCTCGATTGGCTGCGGCAGCGGCGAACCCGGACGGCATTTCTTTTTAACTCGCGGATGAATACGAGCCACTTGTTCGATTTTATTCTGGCTGAATTCGAGATTGTTTGTGAATCGCGCACCAAGAGCCAACAGCTGATGAAGCTAAACCAATGGCTGCTGGAGCGTTATCGCGCCGGCGAGACCGCAGTGCTCATCGTGGACGAGGCCCAGAACCTGAGCTATCCGGTGCTGGAAGAGATCCGCATGCTTACGAACCTGGAGACATCCACGGAAAAACTGCTGCAAATCGTGCTCTCCGGACAGCCGGAGCTCGAAGAAAAGTTGAAGCTGCCGCAATTGCGTCAGCTGAAACAACGCATCACATTACGCTGCAAGACAGCGCCACTTACCAAAGAACAGACGCACGCTTATATCGCGGAACGGTTGCGAATTGCGGGAACGAGCGGGGAGCAGATTTTCAGTCCCGAAGCGATGGATACGGTGCACATGTATTCACTGGGGATTCCACGCGTCGTGAATCTGCTATGCGAACATGCCTTAATTAACACCTACGTGGAACAAGAACGGGTGGTCACTCCCAAAATTGTGGAGGATATCGCGAGGGAATTCCAATTGGATGAGATAGAGCCCATTCCGCCTCCGGGATCTTCGCACATCGACAACGATGTCTACAATTCAGAGACCTTCGTACAAAACCTGGGCGAGGCGCTCTCACGGTTTCGCGTCAGTTCTCCGACAGTGTCTTCAACACGCGAGAAAAAGTGAACCTCGGTCGATCTGGCTCGTTGATTGCTTTACGTAGTTAGGGACCGATTTTGGTGTTTGCTTTGGTGTCTGAGTTGTCATGTATAGAAACGTGTACCAAGGTCGCCTCCGAATTCCATTCCCTGGAAAACATGTAACAATATTCTGATTGCATGATTCGCCATGTTGAATGAAATTTATTACTTTTTGAAACCGTTTATACCCTGGTCGGTTCGGCTGGCGCTGCGCCGACGGAGAGCTCAATCCCGGCTCGCGACGTACGCGGACACGTGGCCAATCGACCCGAAAGCCGGGGGCCATCCCCTCGGCTGGCCGGGCTGGCCAGGGGGCAAACAGTTCGCCTTTGTTCTCACCCACGATGTCGAGGGCGCCAAAGGACTGTCTCGCGTGGCCCAATTGGCGGCACTGGAAACGCGCAACGGGTTTCGATCCTCATTCAATTTCGTTCCGGAGGGCGAATACGTTTTAAGCACCGAATTGCGCGAGGACATAACCCGCCAAGGGTTTGAAGTTGGCGTTCATGGCTTGCAGCATGACGGGAAGCTTTATGCCTCCAAGGAAGAATTCGCGGCCAAGGCGGCGCAGATCAGGAATTTCTTAAGAAAGTGGAATGCCTGCGGATTCCGGTCGCCTTTGATGCAGCATAAATTAGCCTGGCTACACCAATTGGGCGTGGAATACGACGCATCAACCTTTGATACCGATCCATTCGAGCCAGAGCCTGACGCCGTTGGTACGATATTTCCCTTCTGGGTTCCCGGTCCAAACAAAAGCGGCTTTGTCGAGCTTCCTTATACGTTGCCCCAAGACTTCACCCTTTTCGTGGTATTGCGCGAACCGAACATTGATATCTGGAAGAAAAAGCTGGACTGGGTTGCGGCACGCGGGGGCATGGCCTTGCTCAACACGCACCCGGACTACATATGTTTTGAAGGACAGCCGAAAAAAGATGAGTTCCCTGCTGCGTTTTACGAGGAATTTCTGACTTACGCGAGGGAAAAATACGCGGGCGCGTATTGGAGCAATACGCCTTGCGAAGTGGCGCGATTCTATTGCTCGGCGATGCCGTTAGCAGAACGCAATTCACGCAAGAAAGTCTGCATGCTGGTGCACAACACCTACGAAACGGACAACCGGGTACGGCGTTACGCCGAGGCGCTCGCCAAGCGCGGCGACCAGGTCGAAGTGATTGCCTTGACCGGGGGCACGGGCCCGATGATTAGTGAAGAAATCAATGGGGTCACGGTGTTTCGGGTACAAAACCGCGTGCGCAACGAGAGAGGGAAATGGACTTATGCATGGCGGCTGATGCGCTTTCTGCTGGTCTCATCCATTTTCATGAGCAAACGGCACCACCGCATCAAGTACGACGTTGTGCATGTACACAATCTTCCGGATTTTCTGGTCTTTGCGGCGTGGTATCCGAAGATGACTGGAGCGCGGATAATTCTTGACATTCATGACATCGTGCCGGAATTGTTTGCCAATAAATTCGACACCAAGCCCGGCAATCTTTATATCGCGTTACTGAAATTTATCGAGAAAGCATCAGCAGCGTTTGTGGACTACGTAATCGTCTCGAATCACTTGTGGTATGAGAAGTTGCTGTCGCGTTCGGTCCCTAAAGAAAAGTGTTCCGTTTTCTTGAATCACGTGGACCCAGCTCTTTTTTATCGCCGTGAACGAACCCGGACGGACGACAAGATCATCGTTATTTTTCCAGGAAGTTTTCAGTGGCACCAAGGATTGGACATTGCCATCGAAGCTTTTGCCCTGGTGCAAAAACGAGTGGCCAACTGTGAGTTTCATATTTACGGCGGCGGAGACGAAAAAACCGAATTAATCGCGTTAACGAAAAAGTTGGGCTTGAATGACAAGGTGAAAATTTTCAACAGCGCTCCACTGGAGACCATCGCTGACCTGATATCCAATGCGGACCTGGGAGTGGTTCCCAAGCGGGCGGACTCCTTTGGTAATGAAGCGTACAGCACAAAAATTATGGAATTCATGTCTCAAGGCGTCCCGGTAGTCGTGTCACGGACGAAGATAGATAATTTTTATTTCGATAATTCGGTGGTTCGTTTTTTCACCTCCGGGGACGTGAAAGCCCTGGCCGAAGCGATGTGCGACGTTATCGAAAATGCCGGGCTGCGTGAAAAGCTAATCGCCGGCGGATACCGGTACGTGGATCTGCACAGCTGGGACCGCAGAAAAAGTGAGTATCTTAATCTAGTGGATGCGCTCTCGACACAAGTCTTTTCGAGTACAGGTTCGCAGGCGATCGAGCCCGTGCATGCCGATCGATGAAACACCGCTAGGGCGCGCCAACGTCCTGCGGATCCCCACGGCGTAAACGAGATTTGTGGCATTGAGGGAAAGCGAGAAAGCGATGACAAATTCTATCGACCGCCGCGAAAAGTTGAGCTACGAGCAATTTGCGAAAGAATATTTGTATGCAAATAAGCCAGTGATCGTTACAGATGCCCTTCGCGACTGGAAAGCGCTGCGCCGTTGGACCCCGGAATTCTTCAAGAAAGAATTCGGGACTATGAGATTTACTTTGGATGATAATTCCAAGGGCAAAGCTGCTTACAAGGGCCAAGGGAATGGCGCGGTCGAATACAACATGGATAGCTTCATTGACCGTGTTCTTTCTTCGACCGAAGCGGATCCGGCGCCATATTTCCGCAATCAGGTGCTGTACGAATTATTCCCATCGCTAAAAGAGGACATCGAACCGCTTCCTGAATATTTCCAACCGAACTGGCTGCCCGATCATTACATGGTGAAGTATGTGGGGGAAGTATTGAACCGCGGGGCAGCGTTAGAGCTGTACATCGGCGGAAAAGGCGGAGCTTTTCCGGTGTTGCATTATGACGGAGCCGGAACTCATGCGTTCCTGATGCAGGTGTACGGACAAAAGCAATTCATCATTTACCCGCCGAGCGAGGAACAATTTCTATATCCTTCGCCGGAAAAACAGAATAATTCGTTGATAAACAGTATTGACAATCCAGATTTAAAGAAATTTCCTCTCTTCGCAAAAGCGCAACCGACGATTTTCATTCTGGAGCCGGGAGAATTGTTGTTTATACCCAGCCACTGGTGGCACACCACGAAGATGTTGACAGCATGCATTTCAGTTTCGGCCAATGTGGTGAACCAGTCGAATTGGCATGAACTCGTCGAGTTTGTATCCATGCGCAGAAGGAATCCGCTGGTGTCTTTTGCGAGCCGTATGTATCTCACTGGCGCTGGTGCGAAGAGGTCCTGGCGGGACCGCGAGTGGCGAAAACGCGCTCAGAAGTCGACTTGATATAGCGTGAGTCGTTGCGCCGCAGATTCACCGCTTTCAGTCAGGCGCGATTCCATAAACATGAGTAACCAGGCTCTGCAACCCTGATGTGAGTATTTTTTGGCAATTTAGAGTGCTAACGAATCCATGAATCGGACATCCCTCTCCGGCACTTTCGCGTTGTCCCCCATGCAACAGGGAATGTTGTTCCATTATTTAAAGGATCCACATTCCGGAGTGGACATCGAGCAGATCGTGGTGCACCTGCCAGAAAAGATCGATGCTCGCCGCTTGGAGATGGCGTGGCAATGGCTGGTAAGGCGCCACGATATTTTGCGCACGAAGTTTGTTTGGGAGGGTAGCGAGACACAGCAGGAAATATTGCCAGAAGTAGCGGTGCCTTTCGTCGTTCACGAGGAGCGCGGATTTTCAGAGCAGGTTCAGGGCGAGCGGCTAAAGGCATTTCTACAGGCCGACCGTGTACACGGTTTTGATCCGAGCGAAGCTCCCATGCTTCGACTGACGTTGTTTCAGTGGGGCGAAAAATCCTTTTCGCTGGTGTGGACTTTTCATCATGCTCTATTGGACGGGCGCTCTTACCCGGTGCTCTTGCGCGAGGTGTTTGAGGCTTACGCGGAATTAAGAACAGGAGCAGTTTCCCAGCGCTCCGAACCATTCCCTTATCGGCGATATATCGAGTGGCTGCAGGAAGAGAATTTTGACGCGGCAGAAGTTTTTTGGAAAAAACAGCTGGCTGGTTTTACGGCTGCGACGCCGCTGGCGGTTGACCGGCAATCCTCCGTAGACGCCGATACCTATCAACAGGGTGAGGCCTGGGAACAGATAGACGCGACAGTCACCAGTGCGTTGCGAAAATTGGCCAAGTCTCATGACCTGACCCTCAACTCCGTCGTTATGGGCGCCTGGGCCATTCTGCTTCACAAATATTCACGCGAAGAAGACATCGTATTTGCGGCTACGCGTGCCGGGCGTAAATCGTCGGTACCCAACGCCGATGAAACGATAGGCCTATTCATAAATACCGTACCGGTGCGGGTCCACATTAAGGATGATGACGCGCTAATTTCCGTTTTCAAGGATGTTCGTAAGCTGTGGCTGGATATGCGGCCTTACGAGCACACGCCATTGGCCCGAGTGAAAGCCGCCAGTCAGGTTCCGCCATCGCAGCCATTATTCGAAACACTTTTTGTGTTTGAAAATTACCGGCTTGACACGGTGATGCGAGCATTGGGCGGCGAGTGGGCAAAGAGACAAGTTGAGTTACATGAGCTGACGAATTTTCCAATCACCTTGGCGGCCTACGACGGGGAGGAGTTAGCGTTCAAGATTGAGTTCGATCGCCGTCGACTTGAGGACGCAGCTGTCGGGCGAATGCTTGGGCATTTGCGGCAATTGCTCGAGGGCATCGCCCAGAAGCCCGACGAGTCCGTTGGCGCAGTCCGTTTGTTGACTGAGGTGGAACGCAGGGAGCTTGTCGAGGAATACAACCCTGCCGCTCCGGCACATGAGGGCAGCAATTTGCCTTTGGATGGTGGAGCAACGCTGCATCAATTGTTCGAGCAGCAAGTTTCGCGGCGACCTGAGGCGGTGGCCCTGAGCTGTGAAGGCGTGTCACTCACTTATGCGGCAGTTAATGCGCACGCGAATCGCCTAGCACGTCGCCTGACCGAGTATGGGGTAAAGCCAGAAACACTGGTTGGGCTGTGTTTGGATCGCACTAATGAAATAGTAATCGCGATACTGGCGATTCTGAAATCCGGCGGAGCGTACTTACCGATTGACCTCGCGTACCCCCCCGACCGGCTGGCATTCATGTTGGAAGATGCGCAAGCTCCGGTGCTGCTGACGCAGCGGGAGCTGACTTCGAAATTGCCGGTTACGAAGGCAAAGGTGCTCTGCATGGAGGACGTGTTGGAGGCCTCGTCGTCAGATCGCTCGGACGAAGCGAACTTGCCGCCAACCGCTGGGCCAGACAATCTGGCGTACGTTATCTACACCTCGGGTACCACCGGAAACCCGAAAGGGTCGCTAATCACGCATCGCAATGTTGCGCGCCTGTTTCCTGCCACCGAGAGTTGGTACCGGTTTAATGAGCAGGATTCGTGGACCTTATTTCATTCCTGCGCATTTGATTTCAGCGTGTGGGAAATTTGGGGCGCGCTGCTTTATGGCGGGAGAGTTGTGGTGGTTCCTTTTCTGGTCAGCCGGTCACCGGAAGCGTTTTATGAATTATTGGCACGCGAAAAAGTGACTGTACTGAACCAGACGCCGTCGGCCTTTCGCCAATTGATTCAGGCGGAAGAAGCGGTGGGCCAGAAAGAATTAGCCTTACGTTACGTAATTTTTGGCGGCGAAGCGTTGGAGATGCAAAGCTTACGTCCGTGGTTCGAACGGCATGGCGACAAACAACCGCGTCTCGTAAATATGTATGGCATCACGGAAACGACGGTACACGTAACGTATCGACCGCTGTCGAAGGATGATCTGAACTCCGGCAGTGTGATTGGCGTTCCGATTCCTGATTTACAAATTTATATTTTGGATGAGAACGGGCAACTGGTGCCCATCGGTGTGCCCGGGGAGATGCATGTTGGTGGCGCGGGTCTCGCTCGTGGCTATTTACGCCGTCCGGAGCTTACCCAGCAGCGTTTTATTACGGATCATGTTACCGGACGCAAAGGCGCGAAGCTTTATAAGACAGGGGATTTGGCGCGTTTTTTACCGGGGCGAGATATTGAGTATCTGGGGCGCATCGATCACCAGGTAAAAATTCGAGGGTTTCGTATCGAGCTTGGGGAGATCGAGTCGGTCCTTTTACAGCATCCGGCGGTGCGCTCCGCGGTGGTGATGGCCCGTGAAGATGAACCGGGCGTGAAGCGGCTTGCCGCTTATGTGGTTACTTCCCTGCCGACGCCGGAGGTCAGCACCCTGCGTGAGCACCTGAAAAAAAAGGTGCCAGATTACATGGTACCGGCGGCATTCGTGTTCCTGGAGGTGCTGCCGTTGACGGCCAGCGGCAAGGTGGATCGCAAAGCTTTGCCGGTTCCGGAAAGCCAGCGCCCCGACCTGACCAGGCGATACATCGCGCCACGCACGGCAGCGGAAAAAACATTATCGGAAGTGTGGTCAAAAGCGCTGCGCGTAGAAAAGGTGGGTGTCGAAGATAATTTCTTTGAACTTGGGGGCGATTCGATTCTAAGCATCCAGATTATTTCGGCGGCGCGACGCGCAGGGTTAAAGCTCACGCCCAAATTACTGTTTGCGAATCAGACCGTCGCGTCTCTTGCGAGTGTTGCTGGTGTGGCAGAAAGTGAAAACGCTTCTGTAGAAGCGGCTGGTGAAGTACCTCTAACGCCGATCGCGAAGTGGTTCTTCGAACAAAACCTCGAGGATTTGCACCATTACAATCAAGCGTTTCTGTTTACCGTGACGGAAAATCTGGATCGCGGAGTTCTGGAACAAGTACTTGCGGAATTAAGCCGTCATCATGATGCCCTGCGACTGCGAGCAGTGCTGAATAACGGTAATTGGAAAATGTTTTACTCCGGCTCTTCGGAGGCGGTGCCGTTCGAATGGACAGACATTTCGAAACTCTCGGAGCCGGAACAGCGCGCGGCTATCGAATCGATTTCGGCCAGACAACAAGTCAGCCTAAATGTTCAACACGGGCCACTTTGGCGTGTGGTGTATTTCAACTTGGGCGATAGACAGCCGGGCCGGCTGCTTTTTGTGGTGCACCACTTGGCGGTGGATGGAATTTCATGGCGCCCTCTGTTAGAGGATTTGGAGACCGTGTATCAGCAAATAAAATCGAAACAAAAAGTCGCATTGCCGGCCAAGACTGCGTCGTACAAGACGTGGGCTGAACATTTGCGGACGCTGGCCAAGTCAGGTTCGTTGAAGCAAGAATTGCCCTACTGGACGGAAGTCACGGCACCCGACGCGGTCACTGAGGCTTTAAAACCTTTGGCTATGGACCCGGCGGTATCGGCGGGCAACACCGAAGGGAATGCAAAGAAGATGACGGTTACGCTCGACGAAGACGCAACGCGAGCATTATTGCAAACCGTTCCGGCGGTCTACCACACGCAGATTAACGATGTGCTGCTGACGGCGCTGGCTCGCGCCTGGGCGAAATGGAGCGGCAGCCGTACGTTGTGCACAAATTTGGAAGGACATGGGCGGGAAAATTTATTTGAAGACGTGGACGTCAGCAGAACCGTGGGATGGTTCACTTCGATTTTCCCGGTGCGTTTGGAGTTGGGTGATTCCGGAGAAAATTGGCAGCCCGGCGTGACCCTGAAGTCCGTTAAGGAACAATTGCGGCGTATCCCTCAGCGCGGCGTGGGGTATGGAATTCTTCGTTATTTAAGCGGCGAGAAGGCCCTGGAGTCGCGGCCCGAGCAGGCGATGGTTTTCAATTACCTCGGGCAATTCGATCGCGCAGTTGAGGGCTCAAAACTGCTGCGCTTTGCCAGTGAATCTAGTGGACCGTGGCACAGCCCCAAGCAGAAGCGACGCCATGCCCTGGAAATAAACAGCCTGGTCATGAATGACCGGATGGAATTCGAGTTTACCTACAACCCCGCGTTCCACGACGAAAAGAAAATCCAACAGCTTGCGCAGGGATTTTCAAATGCGCTGAAAGAGTTGATTGCACATTGTCAATTGCCTGATGCTGGCGGGCGCACTCCTTCGGATTTTCCCCTTGCGCGGCTCGATCAAACTTCGCTGGATCGTTTGTTGGCCGAACAGCCGGGAATCGAAGATATCTACCCGTTATCCCCGATTCAGACGCTGTTCTTTTCCGCGAATCAGGGCTCCACGCAAGCCGCTTTCGATCAGTGGCACTGCACGTTGCGTGGGGATTTAAACGTGGACGCGTTCGAACGCGCGTGGAATGAGACGATCCACCGGCACACGATTTTGCGCTCAACGGTCTTGAGCGCCGGTTTGCCCGAACCACTGCAAGCCGTTCACCGCGAGGTGCGCCCGCCTTGGACAGTGGAGGATTTACGGGGCACGCTGGCCGAACAGCAGCGGGAGCGGTGGAACGCGCTGCTGAAGCAAGATCGCGGCGAAGCGCTGGATTTGACGCAAGCCCCGGTGATGCGCTTCAAGCTGGTACGCCTTGACGACACCACATGGCAATTTTTGTGGAGCGTGCCCAGCATGCTTCTTGATGGCTGGTCATGGCCGCTGGTTTTTCGCGACGCCAGCAGGCTTTATGAAGCCTATGCCCGGAATGTTGTTCCACAACTGGAGGCGCCCCGCCCGTACCGCCATTATCTGGAATGGCTTGGCAAGCACTCGACGGTGGAATCCGCCAAGTTCTGGCAGGAGCAATTGGCCGGATTCCGCAGGCCCACCGTGCTATCAAGTGAGCCGGCGGCGGATAGCGGAGGGGAGCGTTACCGGGAACAGCTAATCCAACTTTCAGTGGAGGCAACCAACGCGCTGCAAACCGCGGCGCGGCGGCTGCAGGTAACTCTTAACACGCTGGTGCAGGGGGTTTGGTCGCTGCTTTTGAGCCGGCAGAGCGGCGACAGCGATGTGGTTGTGGGAGCGGCATTTTCTGGCCGGCCAACTGATTTGGCCGGCGTGGAATCGATTGTCGGACCTTTTACAAATAACCTGCCGGTGCGCGCGAGAGTGGATGAAAACGAAACTGGCGGCGAATTTTTCCGCAAACTGCACGGCCGGCTTCTGGAGTTAAATACGTTTCAGTTCACTCCCTTGATGGAAATACAAGGCAGTAGCCAAGTGCCCTGGCGCTATCGGCTCTTTGACAGTTTGATTGTGTTTCAGAATTATTTGGTTGACGATGCGGCGCGTCGACTGAGTGAAAAAGTTCAGATTGAGGATTTTGTTGCGCCCATCCATACGAACTATCCGGTGCTATTAGTCGCGGAGCCGGGAGCGCGGTTGCGCTTGACGCTGATTTACGATCGCAAGATTGTTGCGGCTGCGACGATAGAACGGTGGAGGCGCGATCTGGAGATCCTGCTGGAACTGGCGCCAGTCTTTTTTGACAAACGGGTCGGCGAACTGCAGGCATTGTTGTCACCGCGGCCTGCACCGATTGCGGAAGCGAGGCCCTCCGCAGGAGAGATACAAACGCAGAATTTCGTGGCGGCACAAACTGAGATGGAGAAGAACATCGCGTCGGTGTGGCAGAAAATGTTCGGGTTGGAGCAAGTGCACGTGGAAACGAACTTTTTCGAATTTGGCGGGCACTCGCTGCTGTTGGTTCAAATGCACAGCCTGCTGCGCGAGAAACTGAACTCGGAATTTCCAATTGTAGCCCTGTTTGAGCATCCAACGGTGCGGGCTTTAGCGCGCCATCTCAGCAAACCGGCCGGCCAAGCCGTTGAAAGGGGCGAACAGTGGCGCGACCGGGCGCAGCGACAAAAGAAGGCTCTAAAGCAGCTGCGGGTTACCAAGAAGTAAGTAGGGCGGATACCTTAGAGCGCAAAGACGTTTTATGGAATAAATTGTCCACTGTCAGCAGAAGCGCTAAGAACTTTGCCCGAGATTTGGCTTAAGTCTCACAGAATCAGCAAGTAAGGGAGCCTGGATTGGCCCGCAAGTTGCACTAAGTGACCGCGACACGGGCTTGCGCTTGATACTATTGCGAACGCGGCATAGGGACCTGAATGAACGACGAACGGCAATTGGAAGGTATCGCGATCGTTGGAATGGCCGGGCGCTTTCCGGGAGCGGAGAGCGTTGAGGAATTTTGGGCGAACCTCGTCGCGGGCCGCGAAAGCATTTCTTTCTTCGACGACACGGAATTAGCTGCGTCTGGTTTGGACGCTGCGGAATTAAAGCGTCGCGGGCAATACGTCGCAGCTCGTGGAGTATTGAAGAATGCGGACTGTTTCGATGCGGCTTTCTTCGGGGTGAACCCCAAAGAAGCGGAAGTCATGGATCCGCAACAGCGAGTATTTTTGGAAGCTTGCTGGACAGCGCTGGAACACGCCGGCTATGCGCCCAACAAAATGGCTGGATCGGTGGGCGTGTTTGCGGGGGCCAGTACGAATACTTATGCCCACCATGCACTGGAACCACGGCCGGAGCTGATGGAATTAGTCGGGTCCGATCTGGTGATGTATGGGAACGACAAAGATTATTTGACGACGCGCGTGGCGTATAAGTTGGGACTTAAGGGGCCCGCGCTGAATGTCAGCACGGCTTGTTCTACATCGCTGGTAGCCGTTGGGCAGGCTTGCCAATCGTTGCTGATGTTTCAATGCGATGTGGCGTTAGCCGGTGGCGTGTCCGTAAGAGTTCCGCAACAACGCGGCTACTACTACGACGAAGGAAATATTGGATCGCCGGACGGACACACGCGGACGTTCGACGCTAAGGCCGAGGGCACAGCGTTCAGCAACGGCGTAGGCGTGGTGGTATTGAAGCGCCTGGAAGATGCCGTTAAGGACGGCGACCAGGTTTACGCGGTTATCAAGGGCGTCGGTCTGAATAACGATGGTTCGCAGCGTGTTAGTTTCGGCGCGCCGGGAGTGGAAGGGCAGTCGGAAGCGGTGGCGATGGCCCAGGCCTTGGCGGGCGTTGATCCGGAAACGATCGCGTATGTTGAAGCCCATGGTACCGCGACGCCTCTTGGAGATCCGATCGAAGTCGCGGGCTTAACGAAAGCTTTTCGGATGGGCACGCAGGCCAAACAGTTCTGCGCCATCGGCTCGGTGAAGTCGAATGTGGGACACCTGGACGTGGCGGCCGGCGTGGCGGGATTAATTAAAACCGCGTTGGCGCTGCATAACAAAGTTATTCCCGCGAGTCTGCACTTCACGAAACCAAATCCGAAGTTGGAGATTGAGAAAACGCCGTTCTATGTGAATGCTGCGTTGCAGGAGTGGCGGAGCAAGGGGGACGTTCCTCGCCGAGCAGGCATTAGTTCGTTTGGATCTGGTGGAACAAACGCACACCTGGTGCTGGAAGAAGCTCCGCAAACAGAGCCCTCTGGTCCATCGCGGCCGTGGCAATTGTTAGTGTTGTCCGCTAAAACTGCCGATGCGCTAGAGCGCGCAACACAAAACTTATCCGAACATTTGAAAATTATTACCGCTCGCAATGAAGACTTGCAGCAACTCACTGAACTTGCAGATGCGGCTTTTACGTTGCAAAGCGGGCGGAGCCAATTTGCTCACCGTCGCGTGGTGGCTTGCGCGGATGCCGCTGAAGGTGCGTTGGCGCTGGAGGCTAAGGATCCCAAGCGTGTTTTCACGCATCACCAGAAGCTTGTCGATCCTCCGGTGGTGTTCATGTTTCCGGGGCAAGGCGCGCAATACTCCGGGATGGGCGCGGAATTGTATCGCACAGAGTCCACTTTCCGGGCGGAAGTGGATCGTTGCGCTGAGGTGCTGAAGCCGGAATTGAAAACTGATATCCGTGAAGTGATGTTCCCCGCGCCGAGCGCAAATAAAAAGTCTGACGAACTTCTGGTGCAGACACGATTTACGCAGCCGGCTTTATTCGTCATTGAATACGCGCTCGCAAAATTGTGGATGTCGTGGGGCATCAAGCCGGCCGCAATGATTGGTCACAGTGTCGGCGAGTATGTAGCGGGTTGCCTTGCGGGAGTGTTCACGCTGGAAGATGCGCTTACGCTCATTGCGCGGCGCGCAGCTTTGGTTCAAGCGCAGCCGGGTGGCGCGATGCTGGCGATTCGACTGCCCGAAAAAGAAGTGCTGCCGCTGCTTAATCCGCAGTTAGCGATTGCGGCCATCAACTCTCCGAAGCTGTGCGTGGTTTCCGGTTCGAATGAGGCGATTGGCAAGTTGGAAGAAGAACTCGGATCGAATAAAATTGCAGCGCGAAGATTGCAAACGTCTCACGCGTTCCATTCCCCGATGATGGAGCCGGTGCTGGCTCCGTTTACCAAATTGCTGCGCAAGATAAAATTTGGCGAACCGCAAATTCCTTACGTTTCGAACGTCACTGCCAAGTGGATCACCGCTGCGGAGGCCAAGAGTCCGGAATATTGGGCAGGGCACGTGCGGCAGACGGTACGATTTGCCGATGGCGTTGCGGAGTTGATGAAAGATTCCCAGTACCTGTTGCTCGAGGTTGGACCCGGACAAACACTAAGCACTCTGGCGCGACAACATCCGTCGAAAGCAAGCGAACAGACGGTGCTGGCTTCGCTTGCCATGACTGGCGATCAGGAACCGCATGGGCTGCTCGACACATTAGGCCGGCTGTGGATGAACGGGGTTAGCGTGGATTGGCAGCAATTTTATGCCAATGAGCGAAGACTACGAGCGGTGTTGCCAACGTATCCGTTTGAACGCAAGCGTTATTGGCCGGAATCGGCAGCAACTGTGACGCGTGGCGCTACCTCAGTCGCACAATTTTCGGTTACGCCGGTACCGGCAAATATCTCAACTACACCAAACCCCGAGTTTCAGGCGGCACAACCGACCTCGATTTCGCCGCAGGCTGGGACCCCGGCCGAACCCGCGCTCCCGAGGAAAGATCGGCTGCTTGTTGCTTCACGCACGTTGCTTGAAGAACTTAGCGGGTACGACCTTTCTCAGCTGGACCCAGCTACGAGCCTTCTGGAATTGGGGTTGGATTCGCTTTTATTAACGCAGGCAGCGCAAGTTTTCCACCGAAAATTCGGCGTGTCCATAACTTTCCGTCAGTTGATGGAGGAATTGGGTTCACTGCAACAAATTGCCGAACACCTGGATAGAACATTGCCGGCTGAAGCTTTTGCGCCTCCCGCAGCGCCTGCGGCAGTGGCGGCGGTAACCGGCACGACACAACAAACCGTTACGGCGGGAGATTTGGGAACGGGCAACACACCGAATTCGATTCTTGAACAGATATTGCAGCAACAACAGGCATTGACGCAGCAACTCTTACAGCTGATGGGCCGAGCCCCTGCGCAACCAGCGGCGACGTCGTCACCGGTTTCAAATCCAGTGCCCGCGGCTGCGACAACATCATCCATCCCCATGGTTGTGAAGTCCGAAGTGAAATCACATGGTCCGTTTAAGCCCATCGATCGCGCAGCGGACATGGCCATGACCGCGGAGCAAACAGCCGCGCTGAAAGAACTCATCGCGCGCTACACGACCCGGACCGCGGAATCGAAGAAGTTGGCGATAAAAAATCGCCCGATCCTCGCGGACCCGCGCTCGGTGGGTGGATTCAAACAATTATGGAAGGACATGGTCTATCCGATTTTCACCACGCATTCGGACGGGTCAAAAGTATGGGACGTGGACGGCAACGAATACGTGGATTTCGTCATGGGCTTCGGCGCCAGTATCTTTGGTCACCGGCCGCCGTTTGTCGTGGAAGCGGTGAAGAAGCAGCTCGATCTCGGATTTGAAATTGGCCCGATTCAGCCTATCGCGGGAGAAGTTGCGGAGCTGGTTCGCGAATTCACCGGGATGCAACGGGTAGCGTTCACCAATACCGGGTCTGAAGCGGTTTTGGCTGCTACTCGCGTGGCGAGGACGGTGACCGGACGCGACAAGATTGCGGTGTTCGCGGGCGCTTATCACGGAATTTTCGATGAAGTACTTTTTCGACCGCTGACGGTAAATGGCGAAACGCGAACTGCGGCGAGCGCTCCGGGAGTGCCAGCTAGCGCGGTTTCGCAAGTCATCGTGTTGGACTACGGCAATCCGCAATCGCTGGATATTTTGCGCGCACGTGGTTCAGAAATCGCCGCGGTGTTAGTAGAGCCAGTGCAAAGCCGGCGACTGGATTTGCAGCCACGAGAATTTTTGCAGGAGCTGCGAAAAGTAACGAAAGAAACTGGATCAGCGCTGGTGTTTGACGAGGTTGTCACTGGTTTCCGCGTGGAGCCTGGAGGAGCACAAGCTTATTTTGGGGTGCGCGCCGACCTGGCGACCTATGGAAAAGTGATCGGCGGAGGAATTTCGATTGGCGCGGTGACCGGCGATCCAAAATATATGGACGCGCTGGACGGCGGGCAATGGAACTATGGCGACACTTCGTTCCCGGAAGTAGGCGTAACATTTTTTGCCGGAACCTTCGTTCGGCATCCGCTGGCATTGGCGGCGGCTAAAGCGGTGCTGCTGCATTTGAAAGAAAAGGGCCCGGAGCTGCAGAAAAATTTGACCACGCGAACGGCGCGACTTGCTGATCAATTACGCGCCATCATTGACGAATTCCAGGCGCCTTATCACATTTCGCAGTTCAGTTCGCTGATGCAGCTCACTTTTCCGTCAGAGCAGAAGTATGCAGCGTTGCTGCATTACATGCTGCGCGAGCGCGGGATTCATATATGGGACAACCGCGCGTTCGTGCTCACCACGGCCCACAGCGAAGCGGACCTCACCAAACTGCTGACCGCGTTTCGCGAAAGTTTGCAGACGATGGTGGAAGCCGGGTTTTTGCCACCGCCAAGTTCCGGTTCGAAAAGAACTTCGACGGTCACGACTCAAACTGCGGACACGCCGCCTAGAGAACGCCAAATCGTGCCTGTCGCCGCGGGCCTTGGTGGAGTCGATCAGTTTCCCTTAACCGAAGCGCAGAAAGAAATCTGGCTGGCCGCGCAGATGGGCGGGGAGGCCGCCCTCGGGTATAACGAATCGTTGAAACTGGAGTTTCATGGAAGGTTTGACGCGGAATTATTCCGTGCCGCGATTCAGCAAATCGTTAACAGGCATCCGATATTGCTGGCTAGCTTCAGCTCCGATGGCCAGTGGCAACGTATAGACCCGAGTGTCAAGCTGGATGTACCCTTGCTGGATTTTTCGACGAAACAAAAGCCCGCACGGGAACTTGAAAAGTTAATCGAGAATGAGGTGTCGAGTTCCTTCGATCTCACCCAAGGACCGCTACTGCGAGTCCGAATTGTGCGACTTTCCAATGACCACCATGTGGTGGTTTGGACTGCACATCACGTTGTGTGCGATGGCTGGTCGGGCGGGCTGATCGTTAGCGAGCTGGCAAAGATTTATTCGGCGTTGAAACAAGCAGCCACGCCAGTTCTGGACGCTCCCGAGTCTTTCCGCCAGTACGCAATTACCAACCAGGGCGATAGCGATGAATCACGCGTTGCTTCGGCGTACTGGTCGCAACAATTTGCGGATATTCCAACGCCACTGGAGTTGCCTGCGGACCGGCTTCGCCCGGCGGTCCGAACGGCGCAGGCTTCGACGCTGAAACGCGATCTGCCTGAACCGCTACATTTATTACTGAAGAAAACCGCGGGGCAGCAGCGCACGACGCTGGTTGTTCTACTGATGGCCGGGCTGAAAACTTTTCTGTACCGGTTAACAGGTCAGACCGATTTGGTGATCGGGCTGGGAGTCGCGGGTCAAGCAATCACCGGCCAGAGCTGTCTTGTAGGGCACTGCGTGAATCTACTGCCGGTGCGCTCGCGTCTGGAGCCCAGTAGCAGCTTTCAGCAGAATCTTGCGGCAGTGAAGAAGAGTGTTTTAGACGCGTTCGACCATAATCAGAGCACGATTGGAAGCATTCTTCAGGAAATTAAAGTTCCGCGCAGCCCAGGCCGGCCGCCGCTGGTAGAAGTGATCTTCAACATTGATAAGGATCCTGGCGCGGTGGAATTTGAAGGCTTGAAATTCGAATGCGAACGGAATCCGAAGCGCGCGCTGCACTTTGATTTGTTTTTCAACTTTGTGGAAGGACCGCACTCGTTGTATCTGGAGTGCGACTACAACACCGACCTTTTCGATGCTTCCACGATTAGACGCTGGCTGGGCCATCTGCAGACCTTGCTCGAAAGTATCGCGGCAGCGCCTAGCGAATCGCTAGACCGGCTGCCAATCCTCTCGGAAGTAGAACGCCACGAGATTACCGTGCGGTGGAACGATACCGCGGTGAGATACGACGAGGTGGAAACGCTGCAGAATTGGTTTGAATTGCAGGTGGAAAAGACGCCTGATGCACTGGCGTTGACTTCGGAAGGGCAGAATCTCACTTATCGCGCACTCAATCGCCGCACCAATCAACTTGCGCATCATTTGAAAAAATTGGGCGTTGGTCCGGATGTGCGGGTAGGCGTGTGTTCGGAACGCTCCATCGAGATGGTAGTGGCGCTGATGGGAATACTTAAGGCGGGTGGATGCTACATGCCACTCGACCCCGACTATCCGAGCAATCGACTGGCATTGATGCTGGAGGATGCGCAACCACCGGTGATTTTGACGCAAAAGGCGTTGTTGCAGCGATTGCCCACGCACGAAGTGCCTGCCATTTGCCTGGATAGCAATTGGGACAGGATCGCTTCGGAGCCAGATACCAATCTTGGCGTGCAATCCACGCGAAACGATGCGGCCTACGTAATTTACACCTCCGGTTCGACAGGCAAACCGAAGGGCGTTGTCAATATTCACGAAGCGATCGTGAATCGCCTGCAGTGGATGCAGGACGCTTACCGGCTGACAGCGGCTGATCGAGTGCTGCAGAAAACTCCGTATAGTTTTGACGTTTCTGTGTGGGAATTTTTCTGGCCGCTGGTGACAGGCGCCAGTTTAGTGATGGCGCGCCCGGGTGGCCATCGCGATCCCGAGTATCTTGCGCAGCTGATCGCGCATGAAACAATTACAACACTGCATTTCGTGCCATCCATGCTGCGGCTATTTCTCGAGAGCGCGAAATTGTCAAAGCGTTCGACGATTCGCCAGGTGTTCTGCAGTGGAGAGGAACTTGGCGCGGATCTGCAACGCATGTTCTTCGCAGCGAGTGATGCAGAATTGCATAACCTTTACGGTCCGACGGAGGCTGCCGTCGACGTCACCTATTGGGCGTGCCAACGAGATGACCAGCGCTCATTTGTTCCGATTGGCCGGCCTATCGCGAATACCCAGATTTATATCCTGGATCACAATTTGAGTCCGGTACCGATAGGTGTTTCGGGCGAATTGCATATTGGCGGGATTGGATTGGCGCGCGGCTACCTGAACCGCCCGGAACTGACCGCAGAGCGGTTTATTCCTGATGTGGTTAGCAAGCGCAATGGTGCGCGACTTTACAAGACTGGCGATCTTTCGCGATATCTTCCTACTGGGGAGATTCAGTATCTCGGACGGATTGACCATCAAGTGAAGATCCGCGGCTTTCGCATCGAGCTTGGCGAGATCGGAGCAGTCCTCGCAAAACATCCGAACATTAAGCAATGTGTGGTGACTGCGCGGGAAGACCGGCCGGGCGAAAAGATGCTGGTGGCTTACTTCGAGGCGCAAAGTAATGCCCCGCCCGAAACCAATGAACTTCGAGATTACCTCAAGAAAGAACTTCCCGAATATATGGTGCCGGCGGCATTCATTCGCATGGATAGGCTGCCCCTGTCGCCGAACGGAAAGATCGATACAAAGGCATTGCCGGCGCCAGAACAAAGGAGCAGCGAAAGCCAGGAAGCTTTTCTCGCTCCCAGAGATTCTGTCGAACAGGTACTCGCGCAGTTGTGGGCCAAGGTTTTGAAGGTGAAGCGTGTAGGCCTGAACGACAATTTTTTTGAACTGGGTGGGCATTCATTATTGGCGGTGCGCATCATCGTCGAAATCGAAAACATTTATGGCCGGCGACTACCGCTGGCGACGCTGCTTCAAGCGCCTACGGTGGGAGCGCTCGCGGAAGTCTTGCGGAAAGAAAATTGGAAGCCCTCGTGGTCTTCTTTGGTGCCGCTGCAACCCGGAGGCTCGAAGGTGCCGTTGTTCCTGATTCATAGCCACGGCGGAAATGTCCTTGAGTATTATCCCTTGGCAAATCATCTCGATAAAGACCAACCGGTGTACGCGCTGCAAGCGCGCGGTCTGGACGGCAACATCCCGAAAAACGAGTCGCTGGAGCAGATTGCGTCCGCATATTTGAAGGAAATAAGAACACTGCAGTCCGAGGGACCATACTACTTAGGCGGTTTCTGTTTCGGCGGGCTGGTGGCGCTCGAAGCCGCGCAGCAACTACAAGAAGCGGGACAGAAGGTGGCGTTAGTTGTGATGATACAGACTACTCATCCGGGGGCGCCTGCTTTTGCGCCGGGAAGCAGTTCGGCGAACCGGTGGTGGCATCGCGCCGCAAAACGAATCGATCTGGAACGCGACAATCTTTCGCAGCGAGGTTTTGGATATTTTGGGGACAGACTCAGGCGAACGCGAGATGTGATGCAAGCAAGAACACAAATCGCTTTCGACAAAAAAGTGTCCAACGGTAACGGTGAGAAGACGCGTGCTTCCATGGCCTACATCCTTGAAGTGCTGGGGATGGAACATGATCGCGCGTTCATGAGTTATGTTCCTCGACCTTACAGCGGCGATGTTCTTCTTTTCCGCGCCAGCAAGCAGTTGCCAGGTATGCTTGCAGACCGATCCTTAGGATGGAGACCGATCATTAAGGGGCATCTGGAAATTCGCGAGCTGCCCGGGCACCAACAGAATATCTTGGTTGAGCCAAGAGTGCTGCGGCTGGCGCAAGAGCTTCAGTCCCGGCTCCATCCTCACATCGAGGAAACGGCCAAAGGGATGGACACGACGGCGGAACCCGTGCTCGTTGACTGATTCCTATATCCCTGAAACTAAAATGTTTAGCGGTTCCGGTAATTTGGTTCCACTTATCGGTGAGCCGCACCTTCTCGGATGTTATGCTCATCTGCCATGGAAGCCGTGAGTTGGTCCCGGCCTACGCAGGGCCTGGAACTGGGGCAAGACGAACTACATATTTGGCTTGCTTGGCTGGATGTAGAAGCGCCAGAACGCACTCGACTCTGTTCGTATTTAAATAAGGATGAAGTATTACGGGCCGAGCGCTTCGTCTTCCCTCGCGATCGTGATCACTTTATAGTTGCCAGGGGAAGGCTGCGGGAACTCCTCGGAAAATACCTGCGATGCGCGCCGAGTGCGGTGCAATTCAAAACGGGGCGCTACGGAAAGCTTTCGTTACTCGATGCGCGGGATCAGCTGTGCTTTAACTTATCGCACTCTTACGGGCTCGCACTTTATGGGTTTTGCATCGGGCGTCAGCTGGGCATCGACACCGAAAAAATACGGCCTGAATTTGCCGGTGAAGGAATTGCCGAGCGTTATTTTTCGGTGATGGAGCAGCGCGAACTTGCGGAGCTACCGAAAGAACTTCGCGATACGGCTTTTTTCGTCTGCTGGACACGCAAGGAGGCCTACCTAAAGGCTCATGGCGACGGATTACAAATTGCTCTCGACAGCTTCGATGTGTCGTTGAAACCGGGCGAGCCGGAAACGCTTCGAAGCGCGGACAGCAACCGATGGAGCATGCGCTCTTTCACGCCAGCGCCGGGATTTGTGGCGGCAATTATTGTCGAAGGGGAAATTCACTCAACACGTTTTTGGAGTGCGGGGACTGACAACCTTCGAGTGTCGCTGAGTTCTCTTGTATGACAAGCGGTTCACGAATCTGCGCGCATGAAAATCGCATAATCGAAGACTCTTCGCCACTTTCTGTGGCATCTAGAAACAGTTCTACACCTTTGGGCGGGCGTACATGGAGATTTAAGGTTATATTTTACAGAGGTTTAGCGGGTATTTGACCGTTATACTGGCGCCGACAACGAGGATCGTTAACGACTGCCACACCGTGTCGGAGCTTAGATTCCGTGATTGTCATTGAAAAATCGACGGTGGTAAGGTAAATGCCGTAGTGAATAAAACTGCTCGGGCGTAATCTCACTTATATCCAATCCGCACAATTCTAATCAGGAGTAAACATGGCGACGGTTTCAGAGCAAAAGCAAATAGACACCAAAATGCGTGATCCCGGGATGCTGAATATCTGGACCGAGGAGGCTCGGGCGCGATCGGCGGGCGACATCGATAAACGGGAAAAGCTTTCCAGAAAAGAATTTCTTAATGAATACGTTCTGAAGAATCGGCCGGTGGTGCTGAAGGATGCGTGCAAGGATTGGAAGGCCATCGGCAAGTGGACTCCTGAATTCTTCAAAGAAAATTACGGCACAAGAACAGTTCCGGTGTTCGAACGCAAACGGGCGGTAACCGTGCGCGATAAAATTCTGATGAAGGATTACGTGGACGAGATCACCACTTCGAACTCAGATCAGCGGGCTAAATATTTATTCAGCCTGAAAATTCCTAAAGAATTTCCCGAATTGCTGGGAGATCTGGAACCACGTCCGACCTATTGGGACCCCAACTGGTTGGCCAGCAAGTATCTGTTGCCGGGTTTGCCGAATTTTAAGCTCAGGAACGTTACGGGATTGGAGATGAACATAGCGGGAACAGCTAGCCTGTTTCCATTTCTTCATTACGACGACCTGTGGACGCAAACGTTTATCACCCAGGTATACGGACGAAAAGATTGGGTAATTTATCCTCCCGATCAGACTCCCTATATGTATGCGAGCCAGGAAGCTGAAAACGTCTCGCAAATTCCGATGGAAGATGAGATTGATGTGGGCAGGTTTCCGCTGTTTGCCAAAGCCAAACCGATTCGGTTTGTCCTCGAAGATGGAGAAATGCTGTATGGCGCGCCCGGGTGGTGGCATACGACGCGCTCAATGACACCCTCGATTGCGGTGGTCCTGAGCACGGCTAACGGCCCGATCTGGTCTCAGGTCACAAAGGCATCCTTTATGAGGGCCTGGCAAAGTCCGAAATGGTACGCCAAATTCGCAGCACTCCCAATTTCCGCGTACATGACCGCTTTTCGCGCGGTTAAGTCAGCAACCGATCCGTTTTAATGTATCTGATCGACCCTGGCAGTGCCGACCGATAATTTGGGTGTCGGCATTCTTAGACATAGGCTATACTGGACAAAGTCGGCTCACCCCCCGATCCGTATCGTATGGCCACTTGTTGAGACAAGTCCGCTTGCCAGTGGCGAACACGCCGCAAAGCGGCTATAGCAGATAGTCCGGTAAAAACTGACCGAAAAGCGCAAAATTACCCTTCGGAAATGCTGCCCAGAGGTCTGCGATCTAAGGTGAAATCCTTATTTAGGTACCTTCATGGGACGTGTAACATCTTGGATATGTGCCATTTACAGACGCTAGGCGAGACCTTGAAGATGGCAGCAAGAGTGGCTCGGAAGCTGTTTGCAACTATACGGTATCCGTTTTCTCATTTAGATAACGGTCTCATTTTCAAGCGAGCGTGAGGCCAAATTAGGCGTTGTAGAAGGGCGCGTAGATTGTTGAAACTATGCCGTTTAATTACGGGGTCCAGGCTGCTGTGGAATCCCCGGGTCCCGGTAGTAGTGGCAGACCAATTGCCTTCTGTATGGTGGACAAGGGAAACGGAAATGGGAGTTCTGTGGCGGTAGCCCATCCAGGAAAAAAATTTTGGACCTCGTGAACACCAAATCCCCCAGGAAAAGCGAAGGTTTGAACTGGTACGCGCTCCAAGTACATGCTCGAAAAGAGCAGTTGGTAGCGTCTCAGTTGGAAAATCGCAGTCTCGAATGTTTTCTCCCGATGTATAAAAGCTTGAGGAAGTGGTCTGACCGGACCAAGGAAACACAACAAGCCCTGTTTCCAGGATATGTCTTCTGCCGATTCGACTATGAAAACCGGCAGCCGGTGGTGATGACGACAGGGGTCACGCAGGTCGTAGGGAACGGAAAAATGCCAATTCCGATCGCGGATGCGGAGATCGAGGCGTTACAGGTGGCGGTAAGCTCGGGAATCCCTACCCAACCATGGCCATACCTGCGGACCGGAGAATATGTACGAATCAATTACGGTCACTTGGCGGGCCTACAGGGAATCTTAGTGAATTTTAAGGGTAACCATCGCGTCGTTTTGTCTGTCACATTATTACAGCGATCGTTGGCGTTGGAGGTTGAACTGGACTGGCTTTCGCCGGTGGCGGAGCCAAGACAGCAACGGACGGCGGCGAAGACGTACATGGCAGAAACAATGCCTGCGCGCATTTAAGGGTTTAAGTGGCGGGACCGTTAGGCACCGGAAAAAGGACGATGAGCTCACTAAAGACTGCGCTGCGAAGTGAAGTGGCTGCACAAAAGGTTCAGGTCAAAGAGAATGCTCCGGTCACGAGCGTGGAAAACGAGGCGCGCGCTTTATTGAGTGAAGATGCCTTTGTGTCCATGTTGTACCTGGAGCGCAGGCGAGCTGAACGTGCTCAGAAGCGCTTTGTTCTGGTGCTGGTAGACGTAAAACGGGCTCTCGAAGACGGCAACAAGAATCGAACTTTGGGAAAAATAGGCGTTGCGCTGACGAATTCTACACGCGAGACCGACATTCTTGGTTGGTACCTCGAGAATAATCTGATTGGAATTATCGGCACAGAACTTGGGGAAACTTCTCCAGGGGTCGTTCACGAACGTCTGCTGGAGAAACTGCGCGCCGCGTTTCAACACAACGTGGGGAAGGAAAAGAGCTCGAAGATTTCGGTCTCGTTTCATTTTTTCCCGGAAGAACCCGGGAAAAGCGAATCGAACCCCGAAGCAAACGTGGCTTTGTATCCCGACATTTCTCGAAAAGAGGACTCCAAGAAGTTGGCATTCGGCGTCAAGCGCGCCATGGATATTTTCGGCAGTGCGACGGCCTTGGTGTTTGGAGCGCCAATTCTGGCAGCCATTGCTATTGCGATCAAGTTAACCTCCAAGGGGCCAGTTTTGTTTCGCCAAGAGAGGCTTGGCCAGTACGGCCAGCCCTTTACCTTCTTGAAGTTTCGATCTATGTATACGAATTGCGACGCCAAGATTCACCAGGAATATGTGAACCAATTCATATCCGGGCAGATTGGCGAGACTGCCGCGGACGGCACGAGGCCCATTTTCAAGATTCAGAAAGATCCTCGCGTAACGTCCATCGGAAGATTCATTCGCAAGACCAGCCTGGATGAATTGCCGCAGTTCCTAAACGTATTGCGCGGCGAGATGTCGCTAGTTGGTCCGCGGCCGCCCATCGCTTACGAATTTCGGGCATACGATTTATGGCATCGTCGTAGGGTCCTGGAAATCAAGCCCGGAATTACTGGCTTATGGCAGGTTGAGGGGCGTAGTCGAACGCGCTTCGATGACATGGTTCGCCTGGATCTTAAATATGCCCGCGGCTGGTCGATCTGGCTGGACCTCAAAATTCTCGTCCAAACACCATCTGCGGTTTTCTCCGGCGACGGCGCTCACTGATGGTTTCCGTTAGGAAACGCCGGTCTGAAATCCCTTCTTAACTTCCGGCTGCATGCAGTAGTCTTGAAATAGTCCCGCGGAGTCGCAGAGTTCGAAACTCCACGCCCCGGCAAGCATCCCTCGCTTCGCCTCCTACGCCGTGGGATGGAACTTCCACAAGGAGCCGTATGATCCGCATTGGTGTAATTGGCTATGGTTACTGGGGTCCCAACATTGTCCGCAATTTTCATACTCACGAATCTTCCGAAGTAACTCTAGTTTGTGACAAAAATCCTAAAACCCAGGAACGCTTGCGAAAGTCTCATCCGGCGATGGCGTTCACCACGGATGAAAACGAGGTTTTGAAATCGTCGACCATTGATCTTATCGCGGTGGTCACGCCGGTATGGACACATTACGAGTTGGCGAAAAAAGCGCTCGAAAACGGAAAACACGTTTTCGTGGAAAAGCCATTTACCTGCAGCGTCGCGCAAGCGGAAGAACTAATCGAACTGGCAGACCGCAAGAAATTGAAGATTATGGTGGATCACACCTTCTTGTTCACCGGTGCGGTCAAAAAAATCCGTCAACTGATGGACGAAGGCGCGCTGGGAGATCTGTATTACTACGATTCACTGCGGGTAAACCTGGGCCTTTTTCAGCACGATGTAAATGTGATCTGGGATCTCGCGCCCCACGATTTGTCGATCATGGACCATGTGATACGCGACAAGCCGGACGCGGTGGTAGCTACCGGCGAAAGTCACTTGAACGGCGTTGAGGACGTCGCTTTCATTACCGTATACTTCCCTCGCCACGTCATCGCGCACATCAATGTTAATTGGCTGTCTCCTGTCAAAGTGCGCACCACGCTGATCGGCGGCGAGAAGAAAATGCTGGTGTGGAACGATTTGGAAGCTGACGAAAAGATCAAGATTTACGACAAAGGTGTGAGCATGTCGAAGCCCAGCAGCCTGCACCAATTGCTAGTCAGTTACCGTTCGGGGGACATGTGGGCGCCGCAGGTGGAACAAATCGAAGCGTTGCGCGCCGAGACGGCCTATTTCCTGAAATGCATCGACGAAAATAAAAACCCTTTTAATGACGGCATCGCCGGATTGCGGGTCGTTCGCATCCTGGAAGCCGCCGATAAATCGGTGCGCAACCGAGGCGAGGCGATAACGCTGTGAACGAATTCGTCTGCATTGCCCCGGATGTGAAGCTCGGAAAGAACGTCAAGCTCTCCAAGTTCATCAACATGTATGGATGCGAGGTTGGAGACGAAACCAAGATCGGTGCGTTTGTGGAGATTCAAAAAAATGCCCGGGTCGGCCGGCGCTGTAAAATTTCCAGCCATACGTTTATCTGCGAAGGGGTAAACATCGAAGACAACGTGTTCATCGGCCATAGCGTGACTTTTATCAACGATGCCTACCCGCGATCGACTACCACGGAAGGCGAATTGCAAACCGAAGCAGATTGGAAAGTGGAAAATACCGTGGTGCGCAAAGGTGCTTCTATCGGATCGGGCGCAACGATTCTGAGCAAAGTCACGGTTGGAAATAACGCCATCGTGGGGGCCGGCAGCGTAGTCACCAAGGACGTGCCGGACAATGCCATCGTGGCCGGTAATCCAGCAAAATTTCTGCGGTTTATTTCAGAGGAGAAAAAGTAACGATGACACCCACAACCAAAGTGCCATTTCTCGATTTGGTGATTCCGCACCAGGAATTGGAAGCGGAGCTCCTGGCGGTGGCGAAAAAGGCATTCAGCAACGCAGGCTTCATTGGCGGACCGATGGTGGAAGACTTTGAGCGCGAGTTTGCCGCTTTTTGCGACACCAAATATTGCGTGGGCGTAAACAGCGGAACGGATGCGTTGCGCTTTGCGTTCATGGCCGCCGGCATTGGTGATGGCGACATCATCGTGACCGTTCCGCACACGTTTATCGCCACTACGGAGGCTATCTCTCAGGCTGGCGCGCAAATCGCTTTTGTCGACATTGACGAGTCTACGTACACGATGGATCCCAAGAAACTTCGCGAATATCTGGAAACGAACTGTAATTTTGACAGCAACGCCAGGAAGCTTACGGAACGGAAGAGCGGCCTTCGTGTGGCGGCCATCGTTCCGGTACACCTTTACGGACAGACCGCCGACATGGATCCGATCATGGAACTGGCGGCCAAGTACAACCTGGTAGTCATCGAAGATGCTTGTCAAGCTCACGGAGCGGAGTATTTTTCAAAGAAAGAAAATAAGTGGAAGAAGGCCGGCTCCATAGGCTTGGCGGCGGCATTCAGCTTCTATCCCGGCAAGAATCTGGGCGCCTGCGGAGAAGCTGGAGCCACTACTACCAACGATGAGGCCCTGGCCAAGCGCATGAAAATGATTCGCGACCATGGCCAGGCAAAAAAGTATTATCACGACATTGAAGGCTACAATGGGCGTTTGGACTCGATCCAAGCCGGATGGCTTTCCGTTAAATTGCGCCATCTAGCGAAATGGAACCAATTGCGCCGTGAACATGCACACCGCTATCACGAATTATTTGTCGATGTAAAGGAGGCGGTGACGATTCCGGTTGAAGCAGCATGGACGAAGGGCGTCTATCACTTATATGTCGTGCGTGTCGCGGATCGCGAAGCACTGCAAGCGCATCTAGCGGAGGCGGGCATCGGAACCGGGATTCATTATCCAATACCACTGCATCTGCAAAGGGCTTATCAGCACCTGAACCATAGAAAGGGTGATTTCCCAGTTACCGAGCGAGTGGCTACGGAGATCGTCTCGTTGCCGATGTTCCCGCAAATGTCTAGAAGCCAGCAAGACCAGACTGTCAAATCTGTCAAAGAGTTTTCTAGCGCACGCGTTGCAGCAAGTCTGTAGGCCAACTCTTCTCTAACCTTTCGGTCGCTTGGCGGCTCTATGCCAAGGGGCAACCCGCTCGAGTATCAGTTTAACTGCTAGTTAATTTATCATTCAGCCGGAATTCTTATGCCTCGACTAGATCGAATGGCCACGTTGTATTTTTTTTCTCCGCTCTGCCGGCTATTGAGGCAGCAATCGCGCAGCTGTGTTCCCATTTTGATGTACCACAGCGTTTCTGAAAATCTGTTTGGAAAGTCCCATCCGTACTTTCAAATCAATACGTCGCCGCGAGTTTTCTCAGATCAAATGCGCTGGTTGCACCAGCATGGTTACCGGACCATGGATTTAAACGAGATGCTGGCAGCCACGGCCTCCGGGAAAAGCCTTCACAAGCGAATGGTCATTACCTTCAATCGCGGATACCAGGATTTCTACACAACGGCGTTTCCGGTGCTGCGACAATATGGATTCGGCGCGACCGTATATCTCACCACAGACTGTATTCACGATTCCGCTATGCGAATGGAAGGCGTGGATTACATGACCTGGAGCCAGGTTCGCGAACTCCACCAGTCAGGAATAATATTCGGTTCTCATACCGCTACGCACGCTGACTTATGGTCCTTGGGGCTGGAACAAATCGACTATGAATTGGGTTACTCGAAAGAATGTATCGAGCAGAAACTCGGAACGCCGGTCGATACATTTGCATACCCACTATCGTTCCCCGAAGAAGATCGCGGGTTCACAAGATTTTTGGTTGATTTGCTTGAAAATCACGGCTTCGAAAACGGCGTATCCGCCATCATCGGACGGGCCAGCTCGTCCAGTAACCGTTTCTATTTGCCAAGGCTGCCGATAAATTCATGGGATGATTCGCCTCTTCTTCGCGCCAAGCTGGAAGGCGGATACGACTGGTTGCACGGGCCACAGTGGTTCAACAAGGTGGTGCACCACAATATCTCATTAATGGAGCGCTCCAGCGTGATGGAAACGGGCGGATTCGAATGAGTGGAAGATTTGCTGCGCTGGCGTTCGGGGATAAAGGTTAGCCTAAGGAACACTGATTAGCTTTAGGACGCTCTTAGAGTCGGGATTAAGCTAAAATTCAATCAGGCAATGGTTGGACAGGGCTTGGGTCCTGTCCCTCTGTTGAACCTAAGGCCAGTTGTTGGCCTCCCAAATCCCCTGATAATCTCAAACTGTTTTCGCCTGGGGGCGCAATATAGTGACACAATTTATTCAGCAAGAATCGAGTGATATGGTCGGACTCTTTAATAATTCTAAGGCAAGGGTGTTGGTGGTGGTATTCCTGCTGTCCGGGCTACTGTTTTCGGCCTCCGCGGCAAGAGCTGGAGACATTTACCTGGCGCAAAATTCCGTAGGCGCCGGCAATGGTGGTGATTGTGGGGACGCACTGCCATATTCGTGGTTCAACAGCTCATCGAATTGGGGGAATGGGGCGAATCAAATCGGTCCGGGCACCATTGTGCATCTTTGCGGCAAGATCAGCGGAGGTGCGGGAGCGACGGGATTAACCTTTCAGGGAAGCGGCACAAGCGGAAATCCCATCACGCTGTTATTTGAGAATGGCGCGGATTTGACCAGCTCTCAATGGGGTAATGCAATTTCTTCTTCTCACCACGACTTCATAACTATTGATGGCGGCGCAAACGGAGTTATTGAAAACACCGCGAACGGCTCTAATTTGTCAAATCATGGCGATTCCAACGGAATTTATATCGTGGGTGGAAACAGCGTTGAAATCAAGAATTTGATAATTAGAAATATTTATGTTCACAGCCCTGGCGGCAGCGACGGGCAGAATTCTGCGGGAATTCGTTTTGACGAAGCCCCGCTTACGAACGTCAGTGTGCATAACAACACCATCAATGACGCACGAAGCGGAATAATCTTCGGGTTCGCCACGATCAATGGAGCGGACGTTTATGGCAACACCATCTCCAACATTTGTTGGGGTATTCCCTTCCTCGATGGCAATACGGGAAGCACCGCAACTGCGGTAAAAGTGCACGATAACGATATCCACGATTTTATTAATTGGTGGGACGCCAACTTTGAAATCCACTTCGACGGAATTATGTTCGCCAGCACGAATCCCAACACATCGTTTACCAATTCCAGTATTTACAATAATTATCTACATGGGCCGATGGATGGAAATGGAACAGCCTATATCTACTTGACTGGCAGCAGTGGGGGTATGAGCGGAATTACGGTTTACAACAATCTGATCTATTCGATTAAGCCTACATCAGGAGATACACGGCTTCCAGAAGCATTGATCGTGCTGGGCTTTCACTCGCAATCCGCAGTCATTAACAACACTTTAATCTCAGTGAATCCGGGGATCAAAATACGCGACGGTGGAACTAATGTAACGGCAATAAAGAACAACATCTTCAGCGGCAGTTCTGAAGGAGCGATGTACTGCGCGATTGTTAATCAAACGGAAACGTCTCTGGCAGGGATGAACAACAACGATTATTACAATCTGGGTAATCTGCACCAATGGATCTGGGGAGATGGCAGAATATATTACAACTCGCTGGCATCCTGGCGTTCTGGCTGCAATTGTGACTCTAACTCCATTGTCGGCGATCCTAAACTTGATGCAAACTTCCATCCACAAAGCGGATCGGCGGCCATAGGTCTGGGAACCTCTTTAGCCGGCACCGCAATTGCCGCCTTGGGGCTCGATAAGGACCAGAATACAAGGCCTAACGGAGGGCCTTGGGATAATGGAGTCTACCAGAGCGGGATTACTGCGACGAAGGCGCCCGCGGCTCCCTCAGGGCTGAAAGCGCAAGTCCAGTAGCCGAGAGACGCGGAGTGGTTCGGATCAATTCGCAATAAAAGTTCGGCAGATTCAATAGCTCTCCACTCTATAGATGCCGCAAATCCGCGGCGCTAACCGCATAAAGTAGCGGGTCGCAGCGTTATCAGGCACGAAAGTGTCTTTAACTTATGAACTCAGCGCACGAGATTGCGCAATGTTAAAATGGAAGCATGCGTTGAGATATACCTGCGATAAGTACGGACAAAAAAGTTAAATCCAATTGGACGGAAAACAGTCGGCTGGACGCGAACTAAAGACCCTAGAATTAAACTCCCGTTGCCATGTCCTGTTTGACGACCTCTCAAGGGAATCGTTCGTTCATGGATAGTGAAAGAACCAATGTCGCCTGATCTCTCGACGTCTGATACCGAACCGATCGTGAAGTCCGCAGACTCGTCACTAGAGAGGGCTGTGACTAGAACGCTGGGTTATCTACCCGGGTTACGTGGGATGGCGTCATCGCCGCGACTCCTGACTGCTATGCGGGGGACGACCTGGACGGTAGTGGGTTATGGCTCAGGCCAATTGTTACGTCTCTGTTCCACACTTCTTCTGGCCCGGCTTTTGGTACCTCAAGCCTTTGGCTTAATCGCCCTTGTAAACGTCTATCTCGGCGGACTCGAGATGTTGACCGACTTGGGAATTGGATTAGACGTGGTGCAAAATCCACGCGGAGACGAACCGGAATTCATCAATACCGCGTACATCATACAAATGGTGCGGGGCGTTCTTATATGGGGAGTCGCTGCGGCTTTCGCCCGTCCATTTGCGCAGTTTTATCATCAACCTGCGATCGTTGTGTTGGCTTTGGTGGCGTCAACGTCGGTGCTTCTACGTGGATTCGCCGGCGGATCCGTGTGGGGTTTACTACGACACGTTGAACTGAAGAAGGTCACGATACTGAACTTGTCGAGCGATGTGGCCGGCTTCATCGTTTCTGTAATCTGGGCGCTCATCTCTCCCACGGCTTGGGCATTGGTGGTTGGCAGAGTCGCGACGGCCTTGACATACGTGGTGGGCAGCCACCTTATTCCTGGTCATAAGTTTTCCTTGCAATGGGATCGGGCTGCTGCCAAGGACATTTTGATGTTCGGGACGGGAATATTTTTTTCCTCCGCGACCTATTTCTTGAGTGGCGAGGCCGAACGTTTAATTATGGGCAAATTTGTAACCGTTGCGGAGTTAGGGTGCTTCGCTTTAGCCCTGGCGATGTCAGGAGCGCTCTCGGGAGCGGTTCAGCAAGTCGGGGGGCGGGTGGTTTTCCCGATGATTGCGGCGGCCTTGCGGGAGAGCACGACCTCAGCGGTCCGTCGTTATAAAAAGGCGCGAATTATTTTCACGGCTTTGGGAATAGTCATAGGTGTTGGGGCCATTGCCTATGGGCCAAGAATTGTTGCCATTCTTCTGTCGCCGAAATATGCCATGACCGGCTGGATGCTGCAGTTGCTGGGGTGGAGAGCTGGGCAAGATGTGTTCGCCACACCTACGACTAATTTTATGCTCGCGAGTGGCAATTCGAAAATTGCGGGGGTCGCGAATATCGTTCGACTGGTGGCGATGATCTCTGGCTTGACGGTGGCCTTCTCGAAATATGGAATTCATGCTGCGATTGCAGTTTTGGCTTTCTCGGGTACTTTAGGTTATTTCGTGTACCTGTTCGCGTTAGGGCGACGTCTGAAACCGGTGATTTGGGCTGAAACGGCGGAATTCGTGGTATTCGTGGCGGCAACAGTTGCTGCAGTCTTCGTGCCCTGGCCTTGGAGATAGGCCTGCCGCCTTCAAGAGCGCGATTGAACGCCTTTGCCTGCAGTTGTGGCCGATTACCGGGCAAGTGATCAACGGGTGATCCCTCCCATGACAGAATTTCCATGGGACGGTGACAGGAACGCAACTTCCCATCATTCCAATATATTCCTGGGGAGTGCGCAATGTCATAGTGGTGTACCGACGTGGGAATCAAAGCATGACTAGACCGAGCGTTAGCGTTAGCGTAATCATCCCGACCTATAACCGGGCCGAATTGATTTGCCAAACCATTGAGAATGTATTTCAGCAGACGTATCAAGATCTTGAAATAATTATCGTAGATGATGGGTCAACGGATAATACCTTAGAAAAGTTGGCGGCGTTCGGAGAGAAAATTCACGTCATCACGCAAGCCAACGCGGGGGCGTCTGCTGCGCGTAATCGCGGCGCGAAAGTAGCTAACGGAGAAATGATTGCTTTTCAAGACTCCGATGATGTGTGGATGCCGACGAAGCTTGAAAAACAAGTCGAAGCTTTGCAGAAGGCGGGGTCAAACATCTCGTGCTGTCTCTGCAATGCAGAGATGCATTTCGCCGATAGGAGTACGACTTCTTTCGACCTAGCGTGGCTCCAACCGGGCATTGAGAGTGGCTTATGGACAAACGTGGCGGAAGTTTTGTCCACGACTTCCGTTCTTTTCAATCAATGTTCGCTGATTCGCAGCGAGACATTCAAGAAGATCGGTGGATTTGACGAGCAATACAGGTATATGGAGGACTACGATTTACCATTACGGTTATCGCTGGAAAGCCGTTCCTGGGCGTTCGTTCGGGAGCCCCTGGTCGTTTGGCGTCAGGGGTCGCCGCAAAGTCTATACTTGCAGGCGATGGGCGATGAAATACGTTTGAAAGAATGTGAGCTACAGATTCGCCAGGTTGCAGCCGAACGAATCTCGGGTATCCCAGAGTTCGAGCAACTCGAGAAAATTCTAGGGCGGGAACGCAATCGTAATAAGAGAGAATTAAATATCGCCAAAATTTGCCGAGCCAAGGTCCCGGGTACTCGGAGTTTAGTTTGGTTGCTTCGAAAAATAGAACGATATCGTAACGCTATTCGGCGACGCAGAGTCACTTTCCCCAGAATGCAAGTGCAACCTCTGGAAGCGCAGGCCGTAACCTTGCTTCCGGAACTGAGTTCAAAATGACACCGGACGGATTAGAAGAACATTTTTATTTCGGCGGAGGAACGTCCACCAATATCACGCCAGTAGGAATCTGCATTCTGATCCTGGGGTGTTTGGCGATTCTCCTGGTAAGACGTAAATGGTTGACGGTACCCTTCCTCGTAATCACGCTATTGATGCCCATTGGACAAGTAATCGTGGTTTTCGGTGCCCACCTCTCGATCTGGCGGTTCTTGATTTTTGTGGCCGGGATGCGTATTTCGTGGCTCGCCTTTATAACCAGGACCGACCCTTTTCCGGGTCCGTTAAATTTGCTCGACAAAGTATTTGTTGGTTGGGCCGTCTGCAATGCCATTGCATATTCCATCCTTTGGAGCGACACCGGCGCCTTTCTGAACAGACTTGGTTTTCTGTATACAGGCCTCGGAACATATTTTTTGTTCCGATATTTGATTCGGGATCGGGCTGACGTAATTCGAGTTATTCGATTGCTCGCAATCGTCGCAGTGCCTATTGCGATATCAATGGCCATTGAGCATTCCACCGGGCGAAACCCGTTCGCGATGCTAGGGGGGCTAGATGAACTATCGAATGTCCGTGATGGAAGGGTACGGGCACAGGGACCGTTTCTACACCCCATCGTGGCAGGAAGTTTTGGGGCCGTAGAGTTCCCGCTTTTTGTGGCGTTGTGGTTTGAAGGAAGAGGTAATCGTTTAGCGGCGGCACTCGGTATGGTGGCCGCAACTGTTATAGCCGTCACCGCTGCTTCCAGCACGCCTTTGATCGCTTATGCCTGTGGCCTGATGGCTCTGTGCTTCTGGCCATTCCGTCGGCGCATGCGCACGGTTCGATGGTGCGCAGTTATTCTACTGATTGCTCTCCAGCTAACAATGAAGGCGCCAGTCTGGTTCTTAATGAATCGCGTGGCCGCGGTCATCGGTGGAACTGGATGGCATCGCGCTGAATTGATTGACCAATTTGTGCATAGGTTTTTTGAGTGGTGGCTGATAGGCACCAGAAACAATGCCAATTGGGGCCTAGATATGTGGGACACCATCAATGCTTACGTCAGAGCTGGAGTAGAAGGCGGCCTGGTCACGTTTTTGTTATTTCTTTCCATCCTGGTGATCGGATTCAAGCGAATTGGCGGCGCCCAGATGTTAACCAAGGACGATCCGAACAACGAGCGTTTGTTATTTGCGTTGGGGGCCACGCTATTCAGTAACGCAGTCGCTTTTCTGGGAATTATTTATTTCGATCAGAGCGCTATAGCCTGGTATCTCACGTTAGTGCTCATTTCGGTGACAACCAGTTTTGTGCTCGAGGCAAAAAAGGTCGAGGCATCACCCGAAGTTCTGCTCCCGCTGAGGCACCGTACTTTGAAGGTTAATAAGCAGTCCGCTCCAGCCAGACCGGTGCCAACTTATAGAAATCGCTTGAACGTGTAAGCTTAAAAGAGCAGATGCATGACTCGCGATGATCAGTATTTGAGCGAGGTTGCGAAGAAGACCGTGGAGACCGCAGTTGCGCTCGAACGCAAATCAGAAAGAAGAATTCTTCTGAAAATCGGTGACGACCTCCCTGGGCACATCGCCTTGTTAAACGAACTTCGAACATTCTTCCTTTCATAGAGGTCAAACAATGGGGCTAACTTTATCTGTAGTCATTGTTAGCTGGAACACCCGGCAACTCGTTTTAGATTGTCTGAACTCTCTCGAGAATTGCCGGCTTCACATGGCTATGGAAGTAATCCTGGTGGACAATGCATCGGCCGATGACACGGTGGAATGCGTTCGAAAACAGTTTCCCAACACTCTGATAATTCAAAATAGTGAGAACCTGGGGTTTGCGCGCGCTAACAATTTAGGCTTACAGGCCAGTTCCGGCGAATTCATCGCACTCATCAATTCCGATGTCCAGGTTCCCAACGGGTCGCTGGAAAAGATGGTTTCTTACATGAAAGAGAATCGCGATATCGGAATGCTCGGACCAAAAATGATTCTTCGTGACGGTACAACCGGACAGTCGTGTTATCGATATCCGACGGTTGGACGATGGTTTACCGAAGCACTTTCGTTGAGCACCATCTTGAATAAGACGGCAGGATTTGGGGATTTCAAGATGTCCGACTTCAAGCATGATCGAACCATGGAGGTGGATGTTTTAACTGGTTGGTTCTGGCTGGTTCGTAGAGAAGCGATACAACAAATCGGGCTTCTGGACACACAGTTTTTTATGTATGGAGAGGACATAGACTGGCCAAAGCGTTTTCATGACGGAAAGTGGAAAGTGGTATTTTATTCAGAAGCCAACGCGATTCACTACTGCGGCGCCAGCTCCGACCGCGCTCCCGTCCGGTTTTATGTCGAGATGAATCGTGCCAACCTGCAATATTTCAGGAAGCACCACAATATCATCGGAGTCATCGGCTTTTGGATCGCCATTTGGCTTCACCAGACCTTGCGACTCATCGGTTACAGCTTGGTATTTGCCGTGCAGAAACGACGGCGGGAAATCGCGGCGCATAAAGTGAAGCGGAGCGCAGCATGTCTGCTTTGGCTCGTCGGGTTAAAAACCGGCAGTGAGGTCGCGTGATGCAGCTCGAACCACAAAATATCACTAGCACCGGCTCCTATGGTTTGGCTACGGCTGCCTATAATGAAGAAAAAATTATGGAGCAGACGATCCAGAGCATAGTGGCCCAGACCCACCGGCCCCAAAAGTGGATCATCGTTAGCGACGGTTCCACGGATAGGACCGACGAAATTGTGCGCTCCTATGCTGCTCAGTATGAGTTTATAGAGCTGGATCGCATCTCTGAAGACCACCCGCGCAACTTTACGGCGCAAGTGAATGCGATCAATCGGGGATTCTCAAAGCTAAAGATCCGGCCGCTTGATTTCATCGGCAATTTGGATGCAGACATAACTCTGGAACCAGATTATTTCAGATCGCTCCTGGATAAATTTGCTCAAGACCCTAAATTAGGGATGGCCGGTGGATACATATACGAGAAACAAGATGGTGAATTCAAAAACCGTCCCGGAAATAGTATCTCGTCCGTTGCCCATGGGGTGCAGATGTTTCGCCGTGAATGCCTTGAATTTCTCGGAGGCTATGAACCGTTTTCCTGGGGCGGGACTGACTCTCATGCCTGTGTTCGATTGCGTATGATGGGATGGAAAGTACAAAGCATCCCGGAGCTGAAGGCATTCCATCATCGCCCGACCGGGGCTGGGTTTGGTTCCATGCGCTATACGTTCCGGGGTGGGTTAATGGATCATTATTTCGGGACCCACCCGGTTTTTGAACTTTTCAGAGTTGCGCGCAGAATACTTGCGAAGCCATATGTGGTGGGGGGCATGGTACGGCTGGCCGGCTTTGTTTGGGGCTACTGTACGGGCGCGAAGAGGGAAGTTTCGGCCGAATACACGCGGTACTTGAGGCAAGAACAAATGAGTAAACTGCGTTTATTTTTTGGAATGCAACCCCGTAATAGATAGGACAACGGCTGATCTGATGGCCATAAGATCAATTATCTGTGACCAACAAACGCTGATATGTCGGCCTGCTCCTTCAGATATTTAGAAAGCAGTTTCCGATACTTGGAGCGAAGCCCGGGAGAAATAGCCAAGACGCTCATATACCAGTCGCGATGAAGAATCCAAAAAACATTCCGTGGTTTAGACTTCTAAAATTAGGAATAAGCCTAGGAGTGGATCTGGCTACGCGCTTGCGTGTTTCTGTACTGCGGCTATTCGGGATTAGAACGGCGGGATCGTGTGTAATTCTAAACTATCACTCGATCACCGCTGATCAACGCGAGGCGTTTGCGCGCCAACTTGATATTGTCTGTCGCTGGGCAACACCGGTCAGGGTTGATCGCGCATCGACATCACCGCCTGGCAAAAACGCTGCCGCTATTACATTTGACGATGGCTTTGAAGATTTTCTCCTGCAGGCTCTCCCGGAGCTGAGAACCCGGAATCTCCCGTCTACCGTTTTCGTAATAGTGAGGGCTGTCGGACAAGAGTTTGGCACAAGAGAGCGGTTGGACAGAGTGATGTCAGTGCAACAGTTGCGCGATTTGCCAGAGGATCTTGTTACTATTGGTTCTCATACCTTGACGCATCCGTTTCTCCCGGAAACGACAAAAACAGAGGCTTACCAGGAGATCGTCGAATCACGGAAACAATTGGAAAAAATGTTAGACCGGCCGATTGAATTATTTAGTTTTCCGTTTGGCGGGTTTACGCCGGCACTGGTCGATATTTGCCGTGAAGCTGGATACCGGAGGGTTTTTACCACTTTGCCGACCTTAGCTTCCGCTGATCCCCAGGGCTTCGCCGTCGGGAGAGTTCGCGCAGACACGACCGACTGGCCATTGGAGACCCGCCTTAAGATAGCGGGAGCGTATCGCTGGCTCCCTCTAGCGTTCGCGCTAAAGAGAAGAATTTTAAACAATAGAGTTTTTAGGATGGGTTCAGGAAGGTGGCTGCCGAGCGTTCGTCGGAAGATACCGTACGCGCTGATTCGTTATTCAGCGAATGATTAGCTGACTTAAGATGAATGAATGGCGCAATAACCGGCGCCCGATAAAGGTGATTTTTCAGATGGCGCGTTTTGACTTGATAGTTTCCTTTAGTGGGCTTCTTGGGGTCCAGAAATCCGTTTCGATTTCTAGTGGCGAAAATTCATGAAAGACATGCAGCTTGCACTCGTAGACCCGCATGTGGATAACCAACCCGGAGGCGTGGGGAACGCAACCGTATATACATTAGACCCCTTGCAGGATGGCAGGTGGGCCCAAATCATCCAGGAAAAAGAAAAATCCAGTGTCTTTCACACCGTGGGCTGGCTCAACGCGCTTCATAAAACGTATGGTTACGAGCCAATTGTCTATACCAGCGCTCCTCCGCAGGCGCCACTGACAGACGGCGTGGTTTTTTGTCGCGTGAAAAGCCGGATTACCGGACGCCGATTGGTTTCCCTTCCGTTTTCCGACCATTGTGAACCTCTCGTAGATCACCCTGCAGAACTGACGTCACTGCTGGCCCCCGCTCAACGAGAATTGCGGGAAGGAAAGATAAGATACATCGACATTCGGCCATTAAGCTTGTCATTTAGCACGGGGACAGAAGGTGCAGAGTCCTACTTTCTCCATTCGTTGGATTTGCGGCCAACACTGGACGAACTATACAAAAAACTTCATGGCGATTCGATCCGGCGAAAAATACAGCGAGCCGAACGCGAGGGTTTGACGCTAGAGACAGGCTCATCACAGGGCATGCTCGCGGAGTTTTACAAGCTTCACATAATTACCAGGCAGAGACAGCAACTGCCGCCGCATCCTTTAAAGTGGTTCCGGAATGTGCTCGCTTGCTTGGGTAAAGAGGGGCAGATCCGCATCGCCAAGAAGAATGGAAATGCTATCGCCTCAATCTTCACTGTCTCGCATAAACAGAAAATGGTGTACAAGTACGGTTGCTCTGACGCGCATTCGCACAATCTTGGGGGTATGCAGTTTCTTTTTTGGCATTTGATCCGCCATTCGAAAGAACACGGGTTCGTGGAACTCGATTTCGGCCGGTCAGAATGTGCCAACACCGGGTTGGTAACCTTCAAAGACAGATGGGGGACAAAGCGGCAGTTGATAACCTATCTCCGATATCCGCACCGGCCGATCAGTACCGAACAAGACTCTTCAATAATCATGAAGCTGGGCAAAAAAGTGTTTTCTCATTGTCCGCAGGGTTTGTTGCGCCTGGCGGGAAACCTTTTGTACCCGCACGTCGGATAGCACAAAGCTTCTCACCAGACCTGATTGCAACACTCGCCCGATTCTGTCACTACTAGTTCGGGCGGGATCTTCATGGAAATATTCAGGTTAATGATTCGAGTGCCTAGAGCTGCGCTATGGTCGCGAGCGATTATTTTAAAGATTCGGCGTCCGCCCAGTGGAAACCATTAGGGGAGCCGAAGTGAAAGCACCCCAGTTCAGCGTGATTATCACCTGTCACAATCAGGCGGCCTTCATTCAGCAGGCAGTGAAATCGGCTGTGGCACAGAGAGACGAAAGCAGCGAATTAATCGTTGTGGATGACGCTTCCATGGATGATTCGGTCGAAATTCTGAAGAGCTTCGGCAACTCCTTACGGCTTATTCGCGCACCAAAGAATATCGGCGCCAATGCGGCCCGCAATCTTGGCGCGTCGTTAGCTGCTGGTGATTATCTGGTATTTCTAGATGGAGATGATCTATTGACGCCGTGGGCTCTTAATACTTACAAAGCGCTTGTCACAGCGACAAAGGCTCCCATCGTGTTAAGTCGCCTTGTTTACTTTGAAGGTACGCAGCCCATAGAAATGGGAGAAATTCCTGAGGAGATCGCTTTCGTTGAATATCCGAACTTGATTCAAAAAGATCGAGCTCATCGCGCCAGCGCCAGCGCTACGGTTGTCGAGAAAACAACATTTCAGCGAGTCGGCGGCTGGACTGAGGGGCTGTTTCACCTGGATGATTTAGATATCATGATGAAGTTGGGGGTTTCGGGTCGTTGCATTCAGATCTTGTCGCCGGCGACGACCTGTTATCGCGTGCATCCCGGCAATACTGTGCGTCAGGTGCCCCCCTTTATCCCGGCAATGCTTGCTTTAATTCGGAAAGAAAAGACTGGGCAATATCCGGGTGGTACGCAATTCCGTTTTCAAAGATATGCATTCCTTGGCGGACCAATTTTCTTCTGGATTAAAAAATGCATGCGCGCGCGGTTATATGGTGGCGCTAACGCACTGGTCACACAGGGTTGGATGATGGCTTTGGCGGCGGGCCTTCGACGTTTCCGGGGAAAACTGAGCAGCCGGGTACAACCCCGAACCCTGCAAATGCCCCGAACCTGATGGAGAATCGTTTGACAACGATATGTTTATAGCACAGAAACCAAAAGAGTAGGCTCGGCACAGGGCACGGCTGGTTCGGAGTAGCTTAACAATATGGGCAAAGACGGGTTTATCTCGGGACTTAAGAACCGTGTGCTGCAGAATATTGCCCGCAGCGCACCTGGGGCCACCGGGCTTCGCGTAACCCTGCATCGATGGCGTGGCGTTCACATCGGAGAAGGGGTGTGGATCGGATACGACGCGATCATAGAAACGGCTCATCCTGATTACGTAACCATAAAGGCTGGAGCGTCAATTGGAATACGGGCGGTGATTATCGCTCATTTCCGGGAACTGCACGGCGTGGTCATTGAAGAAGACGCCTCTGTCGGGCCGGGTGCCATTATCATGCCGAATGTTACAATAGGTAGAGGATCGGTCGTAACTGCCGGCAGCGTGGTGACAAAATCCGTTCCAGCGATGACGGTGGTGCAGGGTAATCCCGCAGAACCTATCGCTCGCGTTGGTGTCCCATTAAAGATGGATGTCTCGTTGCGAGAATTTTCCAAAAAACTTCGCCCTCTCGGAAAAACCTGATCGTGCTGCTCCAACCTAAAATGAGAGTCGCTGTAGCGCCAGCGGCAGAATACGAACTTCGTCGCGGTTTTTTTGAAATGTTGGCCTCCAAGCTTGACCTTGCGTTCGAACCGCACACGCCGGGCGACTATGAACGGCTTCATGGGCTGATTGCATTGTCTGGCGGTGCTGATGCCGCCCGCGGCGCGTCCGAGCGCCGTATAAGTTGCTTTGAAGTTAATCTTTCGCAGGCAATTTCTTTGGCACCACAATCGGCGATCACATTTACCTCGTCGGCAGCGGTACACCGCGCGTTTCGCGGTAAGACACTAGCCGATTCCAGCTTAGTAAATTTTTCACATGTTCCAGATTCGTTCGAATGTCTCGCGAGTGTGGGCGGTCAGCCAGTGTGGGCGGTGGAACAGCATGGTAACTACGCGCATCACTGCGTTGGGGTGGACGTACCGGTGTTAAGGCAGGGTGAAGTTTTTCATAACTACTTTCGAGAGCTATGCTGGTTTTCCATGGTTCCCTTGTTGCATTTTTTGCAGGTGCTGCTCGGACCAGGCGGTTGGCCGGCACCTGAACCGCGCGCCTGTTTCATCATCGACGACCCGAATCTTCATCATCGCAGTTATGGCTATATTGATTTCGACAAATTGGCGAATCATGCCTCTGCTCACAATTACCACGCGTCGATAGCCACGGTCCCGCTGGATGCCTGGTATTTTGATCGCAAGGTGGTTGGTCTGTTTCAGATCCACAAAAAATACATTTCGCTGATGATGCATGGCGTCAACCATGTGGCAGATGAGTTGGCACGGGCTTACTCGGAAGAGTACGCATTGAGTCTTCTCGCAACTGGGCTCCGCCGAATCACAGACCTTGAGACACGCTCGGGTGTCACCGTTGCGCGTATTATGGCAGCTCCTCATGGGGCCTTCGCGGAATCCATAGCGGACTTGATGGCACGCCTGGGCTACGAAGCTGCGTGCGTTTCGGTCGGTTCCTTGGTTCGCTGGAACCCTGACAAGCTTTGGCCGCCGGATTTAGGATTTTCGTTGGCGCAATCTGTCGGAAGCCTGGCATTTCCCGTTTTTCACAGAACTGGTATTTCGGAAACGGAAATCAGGCTCAGCGTTTTTTTGGGCCTTCCGGTGATTGTTGCCACGCATCATCAGGACTGTGTTTCCAATTTCGCCCGGCTCGAAGGCATGGCGAACATCGTTAATCGCATTGGCAATATTCGATGGATGGGAATCGAAGATATGTCGAGGACGAATTTTCTCTCCAAAACGCATAATGGATTGCTCCAAATCTGGCCATACTCACGCCGTTTTAAAATTCCGCTGGCCCCGGAGATCACCAGCGTGCAGGTGTGTCGCTCGCCGTATTGTGAAGGATTTACAATCGATCTAGGCAGTAATCACGAAGATGGCACCGAGATTACGGTGCTTAATGTGCCGGCGTGGTACAAGATTTCGAATAATGCGATGGAGATATTTTTGCCTCCCAGGAACCACGTGGATTACAACCAAATTGCAAGCAAAAGCGTTGGGATGTGGCCAGTCCTGCGGCGCCTGCTTACCGAAGCGCGTGATCGCACTCAACCGTTTCTGTCGCTAGCATCGGCGCGGTGAGAAAACACCGGATGAATCACCCCCGTCTTCTTCAAGACAACCAGGCACGATTATTCGCAACGAAGCCGACACACAGTCGTTACGCTAGTAGAAGGCCATAGGAGCGAATCATGAAGGGTGTAGTACTTGCAGGCGGAAAAGGCTCACGGCTGTACCCGCTCACACGCGTCACGAACAAGCATTTGTTGCCGGTGTATGACCGTCCGATGATTTTTTATCCGATCCAAACGCTCGTGGATGCCGGCATTCGTGACATCATCATCGTTACGGGAGGTCAAAACTCTGGAGATTTTCTTCGCCTGCTTTCGAATGGCAAAGACTTCCAACTACATCGCATTCATTACACCTATCAGGAAGGCGAAGGCGGCATTGCCGATGCGCTGCGCCTGGCGGAGCCTTTTGTCGAAGGGGAAAAAATATGCGTGGTGCTGGGCGATAACATAATTGAGAAGAACATCATCGGTGCGAAGGAAGCGTTTGAAAAACAGTCCGCCGGAGCGCACATTCTATTGAAAGAAGTGGAAGATCCCGAGCGATTTGGCTGCCCGGAAATAGTAAATGACAAGATCCTGGGCATTGAAGAAAAGCCCAAAACTCCAAAGTCCAATTACGCGGTTACCGGCATCTACTTCTACGACGCGACCGTTTTCGAAAAAATTGGAAAGACGAAGGTCAGCTGGCGTAACGAGCTGGAGATCACAGACGTAAATAATATGTATCTAGCTGAGAAAAGCCTGACGCACAGTGTCCTTGACGGCTGGTGGACCGACGCGGGTACATTCGAATCGTTGCTGCACGCTACAAACCTCGTGGCAGACACCGGTGCGAATAAGACCCCGGGGCGAGGGCCAGCCCCGAGACATACCCGCAACTCGGAGTAGAGATTGCCTCAATGAGCTGTCGCAAATATTTTCGTCCTAAGCCACAGGAGGAACGCGCTTGAAAGTTTTGATTACAGGCGGAGCGGGATTTATCGGATCAAATTTTGTTCGCCATCTGTTGAACAGCAGACGTGATGTCAACGTCATCAATTTCGACAGTCTAACGTATGCGGGCAATCCCGAGAGTCTGGCGGATATCGCGGAAAATCCGCGCTATCAGTTCATACACGGAGATATCACCGACAAACAAGCGGTGGATGCGGTATTTAAGAACGGTCTCGACGCGCTGGTAAATTTCGCGGCGGAAACGCACGTGGATCGCAGCATCGAAGACGCCACTCCGTTTTTGCGCACTAATATTTTAGGCACGCAATGTCTACTCGATGCCGCGAAGCGTTTCCAGCTACCGAAATTCGTGCAAATCAGTACTGATGAAGTTTACGGCAGCGCGGCGGCAGGAATTAGTTTCACGGAAGAGACGGTGCTGGACCCGCGCAGCCCGTATGCCGCCAGCAAAGCCTCGGCTGATCATTTCGTTTCTGCGTACGCCAATACCCATGGGGTTCCGGCGGTGGTTCTTCGCTGCACCAATAATTATGGGCCCTATCAATTCCCCGAAAAACTCATCCCGTTAATGGTCGCCAATGCCCGCGAAGACAAGCCTTTGCCGATTTATGGCGATGGCATGCAGGAACGAGATTGGTTATTCGTCGAGGATTACTGTCGCGCCATTGCATTGGCATTGGATAAAGCTCAGCCCGGAACGATTTATAACGTGTCAGCAGGAGCGCCACAGCCCAATCTCAAGATTGTCCGCACCATTCTCAAACATCTCGGTAAGCCAGAATCGTTGATGCAGTACGTGAAAGACCGGCCAGGGCACGATCGCCGCTACGCTCTGGACAGCTCAAAAATCCAAAAAGAATTAGGTTGGTCGCCCAAAGTTTCGTTTGAAGAAGGCATTCGACGCACCGTGGATTGGTATCAGCAGAACACCGCGTGGCTTGACCATGCGCGCTCTGGGGAATATCGAAATTATTACGACCGCCATTACGTGCGTCGCACCGAGACATTTAGCAAATAGCATTGCAGTCAAGCGCGTCAATTGTGAGGCGCGTCAAATCTGCTCGATGCCTTGGTATGCAGGCGGGGTCTCGCTTTGAGCTTTGTAGATCACCCAAACCGGCGCTGGCTGCTGTTCGCGATCTGGTTGGTCTGTAGCATTGCAGTTTCCTGGACCGCCTTCGCTGCTCTCCTCCGTTATTCATTCGGGAACGACGATGCTTCCCACATTCTTCTAATTCCGTTTATATCTGCCTGGTTGATGTTCGTCGACCGGAGACGAATCTTTAAGAGCCCGTCTTCCGATTTCGCGGTTTGCCTCGCTCTTTTGGCCCCTGGCATAGCGGCGGTTCTCTGGAGTATTAGAACCCAGCCGGTATCACCATCTTTGTGCGCGTTTGGCCTGGTGCTGGCATGGATCGCCGGTTTCGCACTGGCATTCGGAAGAGAGGCACTGAATGCCGCGCGATTTCCTTTGATGTTCTTGTTTCTTTTTATTCCGCTTCCGGAAGCTCTCCTCAATAGGGTGGTGTATTTTCTTCAAAAGGGTTCCACGGAAATTTCGGCATTATTGTTTGGACTAACACCGCTGCCGGTTCTCCGAGAGGGTTTCGTATTCCATCTACCACGTTTCAGTATTGAGGTGGCGCGGGAATGCAGTGGCATTCGCTCCAGCATCGCTTTGCTGGTTCTGGCAATCCTGGTTGGTCACTTTTTTCTGCGGACCTGGTGGAAACAAATGGTCTTCGTGCTTGCCGGGTTTGTAGTAATGATTGTGAAGAACGGCATTCGGATCGTTACGCTAACGATGCTGGCAACCTATGTCGATCCGGGATTTCTTTATGGCAATCTTCACCGCGAAGGCGGAGTGGTATTCTTTATGATCGGATTGCTGCTAATGGTTCCGGTGTTTTGGATATTACAGACGAGCGAGCCAGCCCCGAACGTGCCAGCCGCGAAAATATCTGCCCCTGCGGTCGAAAGCTAATCGGTAGAACGCAGCCTCAACCGTCCGGGACTTACTTCTTCGCTGAAATTCCGTCCCCGTCGCTGCCATAGCCGTAATAATAATTGTTATACGTATCCGCGGAATCGACGCGGTTCAGAACTACACCCAACAAATTTTTGTCGCGAAATTCTGCCGATACCCGCTGGGCTATCTCAGAATCGGTGCTTCCAGCTCTTACGACGAACAACACTCCGTCGCATATATCCGCCAACATACTGGCGTCATGAACGGGCAATGCCGGGGGCGAGTCCAAGATGACCCAATCAAAAATTTCGCTCATGGCGTCCAGCAGATGTTTCATCTTATCGCGCAGGAGCAGTTCGCTAGGGTTGGAAACTGGTTGGCCGCCTGGAATAAAACAGAGATTCCCATCCAGTCCATTTTGAATAATCGCATATTCGTCGACTTCACCGCGTAAATAATCAGTAAGCCCGGGACCCCCAGGCGCGCCGAGGGACTGATGGAGTCTGGAAGCGCGCAAATCAGCATCAATCAACAGGACGCGGCGGTCCGGTTGACGGACGATGGACTGAGCTAGATTCGCGGCAACGAAGGTTTTTCCTTCCGCCGGGATACTGCTGGTAATGAGTAATTTCTTCAACTGCTGGGTTCCCGCGATCTGGTACAAGCGCGAGCGCAGCGTGCGAAAGCGTTCTGCGCCGATGCGATCACTGTCGCCACCCACGAAAACGCTATTTCTCGCATCCATTGTCCACTGCGGATGACTACATCGTTTGATAAGCTCCTCATAATTGAGGAAACGGGTTTCCTTGAATCGCGGATCAATACCCGGGACGCGCATGTTTTCGACACGCATCACGTCTTCGGGCGGCTCGATGTGGCGATTGATTTCAGCGGCACCCTCCACCAAGTCAGCAGTGACCACCCTTGGCGGTTGCGTGGCTTTGTCCTGTGCGGCCTTTTTTAGCGCTTCATGAATCCTGCTCATTGCTTCCTCATATTCCGCGTAGCCGCTTAGACTCCGCTAAAAATGTGCTCTTTGCGGTCGGCCGCTGCGTTGCCGTTTAATCCCG
>DATHMG010000002.1:0-114648 GCA_035487275.1 Candidatus Acidiferrum sp.
CACCATCAACAGCCGTTGATAATTCCCTCCCTGGACGCGGAGACTCGATTCCCAGCGGTAGCCGAGATGCTCAAGAACCGCGGGGTTCGTTCCGTATGCGCGCTTCCTTTGACGACCGTACATCGCCGTCTCGGCGGCCTCACTGTGGGCAGCACCAAGCTCGATGCCTATAGCAGCGAGGAGGTCAAATTTCTTTCCCTCGTTGCCAACCAGGTGGCGCTGGCGGTGGACGACGCGTTGAACTTCGACGCCTCACAGCGTGCCAAAGAGGTCTTGCGCGCCAGTGAAGAGAATTTTCGCCTGATCGTCGATAGCATACCTGCATTTGCATGGTATGCGGGTGCAGATGGGAGGATCGAATACCTAAATCGCCGCATTTTGGATTACACCGCCGAACGCTTGGAGGACTTAGTGGGTTTTGGCTGGGCCAAAGTACTCCATCCCCAGGATGTTGAGGTAACGAAAAAGGCATGGTTGCATTCCGTCGAAAGTGGTGAGCCGTGTGACGTAGAACAACGTGTTCGGCGGTTCGATAACGTCTATCGCTGGTTTCGTACCACCGCGCAGCCTTGCCGGGATCAAAGTGGTCGCGTGATCCGCTGGTACGGTGTTGCTCATGACATTGAGGACGGGAAGCGCGCTGAGGAAGCCCTGCGGGCACGCGAACTCAATTGGGCCTTGGTGGTCGATACCATTCCCGGGCTTGTCAATACTATGACGGCGAAAGGCGAAAACGAATTCGTCAATCAGCGAGTCCTGGATTATTTTGGCAAGACAAACGAGCAATTGAAAGGGTGGGCCACCTCGGATGCCGTTCATCCGGACGACCTTCCTCGGGTGTTCGCGGCTTATACGAGTTCGATTGAAAGTGGACAGCCATACGACAGCGAACACCGTCTTCGTCGTGCCGATGGGGTGTACCGCTGGTTCCAGGTTCGCGCTCTCCCCTGGCGAGATACAGAGGGCCGTATCCTCCGCTGGTATGTCCTGAGTACGGATATTGACGATCGCAAGCAGGCGGAAGAGCGGTTGCAGTTACTCCTCGATGTTACCAATCAGATGGTCTCAAATTTGCAGCTCCAGGAGCTCTTGCGCGCGATCTCGGCCAGCGTCCGGCGCGTTATGCGCTGCGATCTGGTGAGCGTCTGCTTCCCGGACGCGGAGTTGAAAACATTGCAAACCTTCGTGCTCGATTTTCCAGAGAGCAGAGGATTTATCCGAGAGACTTTCTTTATTCCGATGGAGGGGTCGCTTAGTGGTTTTGTATTCCGTACCGGCAAGCCTTGGATCGGCAGTGCCTCCGACATGCAGCAGTCAGGTCTGACAGATCAGGCGGCCATCCCCGAGGGTCTGAAAACCGGATGCGTTCTGCCACTGGTAAGCCGGAATCGAATCCTCGGTGTCTTATCCCTCGGCAGACGGGAAGAGAACGCCTTCAGCCAAGCTGATATCGAGTTTCTTTCTCAGGTAGCGAATCAAATCGCCATCGCCGTAGAGAACACCTCTGCCTATCACGAAATCACGCAGGCCAGAACCGAACTGGAGCAGGCTCTAGGCGGAATTAAGCAGCGGACTGAGGACCTACGGCGGAGCGAGAGTTACTTGGCGGAAGCGCAGAAATTGACCCACACCGGGAGTTGGGCTTGGAACGTGCGTACCGGTGCGCTCTTCTGGTCGCAAGAGATTTTTCGTATTTATGACTTTGACCCACCAGCAATAGGGCCCACTTGGGAGCAGTTCCTCCAGAGGGTTCACCCTGAGGATCGACCGCAGATCGAGCAGAGAGCGAAAATAGAGAGTTCCCAGAAGGACTGGATAGATTCTCAGGCTGATTTCCGTGTCGTTCTGCCTAACGGAACGATAAAACGCCTTCATTCTATCGCTCATCCAGTGATGGATGAGTCGGGCGAAATCGCTGAAATCGTCGGCACTGTCATGGATGTGACCGAGCAGTGGAACGCGAGGACTGCATTAGAAAAAGCGCTCGAAGAAATTCAGGGCCTGAAAGACCATCTGCAACATGAGAACTTAGCGCTCCGCGAACAAATCGATCAGGCTCTCATGTTTGAGGAAATCGTGGGTGCTTCTCCCGCGCTGCGAGCAGTACTTTCTCGCGTTTCCAAGGTGGCCCCCACGGATTCCACGGTACTCCTTACAGGTGAAACGGGCACAGGCAAAGAGTTGATCGCCCGTGCGATCCACAAGAGGTCTCGGCGATCCTCGCGTGCCTTCGTTAGTGTGAATTGTTCTGCCATTCCCACCTCGCTGATTGCTTCGGAGTTGTTCGGCCATGAGAAAGGAGCTTTCACGGGCGCAATGCAGCGCCGCCTGGGTCGGTTTGAGCTTGCGGAAGAAGGCACCCTTTTCCTTGACGAAGTCGGTGAGCTGCCCGCGGAAACTCAAATTGCGCTGTTGCGTGTTCTACAGGAACGGGAGTTTGAGCGGGTGGGCGGCAATCAGCATATCCGAGCTAACGTGCGGCTGATTGCCGCCACGAATCGTGACCTTGAGGCTGCTATCACAGCGGGTACATTTCGCAGCGATCTGTTCTACCGCCTCAACGTTTTTCCTATTGAGGTTCCTCCTTTGCGGGAGCGAAAAGAAGACATCCCCCTGCTGGTGGAATACTTCATAGGTCATTTCGCGAGGAAAGCCGGAAAGAGCTTCTTGGGGATAAACAAAAAAACTCTGGACCTTCTTCTAGCGTATCCCTGGCCTGGTAATATTCGCGAATTGCAGAACGTCGTCGAGCGATCCGTCATTGTCTGCGAAACAGAGAATTTTTCAGTCGACGAGCGTTGGCTTTCACGGCAGCCTGTTGCCACCGAGTCGAAAAGCCAGTTGGAGCTATCTCAAAAACTTGCTGCTCAGGAGAGAGAGATGATTGAAGTGGCCCTTCGCGAAAGCGGCGGGCGAGTGTCCGGATCATCCGGAGCGGCTGCAAAGCTAGGAATTCATCGATCAACCTTGGAATCGAAAATTATTTCATTGAAGATCGACAAGTATCGCTTTAAGTCTGCAAGCGCCTCGAAAAATAGTTAGCGCACCATATCGGTTCGAAGAGAACACTCCTGAAGACTGCTGTAGGAAATTTCGCCATTTGCTGAAGTTTGGACATTCCGCAGCCTGCTAACTCGCCACACAACGATTGGAAAATCGGGGGCGGACCTTGCTTATTAACTAACTGTGTCGCTTGGATCGACCGAGTAAAGATTTCCCGGGATGTTCTGGCCCTGTCGGTTTTAATGTCTCATCCTTGGCCAGGTAATATTCGCGAACTCCAGAGCGTTATCGAACGATCTGTAATTGTATGCGAAACAGACAATTTCTCAGTGGACGAGAGTTGGCTTTCGCGGCAGCGCCTTGCAACCGACTCGAAAAGCCAGTGTGAGCTCTCCCAAAAACTTGCCGTTCAGGAAAAAGAATTGATCGAGGCTGCCTTGGACGAAAGCGGAGGGCGAGTGTTCGGACCGTCCGGAGCAGCTGCAAAGCTGGGGATTCATCGATCAACCCTTAGAATCCAAAGTTACTTCATTGAAGATCGACAAGTATCGCTTCAAGACTGCCAGCGGCTCGAAAAAATAATTAATCGCAGCTCTCCTTCTTGCACGCCAACGGTAGACAACCGCGTTCTGAAGTTTCGACAAAAACTCGAACGCGCCGCACATCCAACCCACTCTCAATCAATACGTGTGCTGGTTACAAATTCTTACCGTAGCGTCGCTCTTGCTTGGAAGTCCAAGCCGTCGAAAACAGTCAAGCCATTTTATTTGTTCCCTATGTTCGCGAACACGTTGTAGGGAATTTCGGCATTTGCCGAAGGTCCGGCATTTTCCCGCCAACTAAGCCCTTTGTTCTAAGAGCATCCTGTTGGAGCTCTGATTGCCATTCCCTGAGTGGGTCGACTCCGTCGGCCGCTAGGCTGAAGAATTTTCAAGCGAGAAAAGATGCTCATGATCACGAGAGCAGGGAACGGAGAGCTGACCTTTACCGTGAGTGGTCGAATGGACGCCGAAAACCTGGACGAGTTGAAAAAGATGTTCATCTCGGAAGCGCGCGGTCACCGCATTATCTTGGACTTAAAAGAGTTAACTCTGGTGGATCAGGACGCTGTCGCTTTTCTGGAGCGATGTGAAGCCGACAACATTCAGCTCAAGAATTGCCCAGCATACATCCGGGAATGGATCACCAGAGAACGAGGTCAAAGTCAGGGCCCAAATGGCTAATGGATCAGCATTAATCCTCGGTTTGCGGCATTGAAGTTGACTGTCTGGGCGATTTTTAGGAACGAGAGGTAATAGACGTTATGGCCACAGCGACGCTTTTGGCTCCAGCGCAGGGCTCGGACGCGCAAAAGCGACTCCGTGCGTCACGCCAGTACGGGCTGCCACGGAACATTGCGCACCGGGATGAAGAAGCCGCTCTTCTCCGAGCCGCCAAAATCGGAGACGAGCGGGCCTTTGAAGTTTTGGTCGCGCGTCACCAGCAAAGGCTTCTGAATGTTGCGCGCCGCTTCAGCCGCGTCCGAGAAGACGCCGAAGACATCGTCCAGCAGTGCTTCCAAAAAGCTTTTGTCCACCTGCAGAAATTCGAAGGGAGGTCTTCCTTCTCCACATGGCTAACGCGGATTGCCATCAACGAAGCGCTTATGTTTCTGCGTAGAGGCCGGGGCCTACGCGAGATATCCATCGACGATGTCAGCGGGGATGAAGAAACCGCGCATCGTCTGGACATTCCCGATTCGCGCCCAGGTCCCGAGAATGCGTTTCTACAGGAGGAGCGAAGCCGGATTCTAACGGCGGCTATGAGTAAGTTGACGCCGCGAATACGAAAAGCAATCGAGCTGCGAGAACTTGCTGAATTATCCACAGAAGAAGCTGCTCGTGCCATGGGGCTCTCGGTTGCGGTGGTGAAAGGCCGACTCTTCCACGGGCGGAAGAAATTGCACCAAGTATTGAAGCGCGAGTCCGCAGGGATGTACGGGGAAACATTGAAGGTAGACCGGAGCTCGAAATTGAAATTCTAGCAGAGAAAGGGAGCACCCCATGTCGAGAAAAGTCGCGGACGTCTTGTGGGAGCTGCTCGCGAACGCCGGCGTCAAGCGCTGCTACGGCATTGTTGGAGACGCTCTCAATCCTGTCATCGACGGGCTACGCCGCAACGGCAAGATCGAGTTTATCCACGTCTGCCACGAAGAATATGGAGTTTTCGCCGCTGTCGCCGAGGCATACCTGACCGGTAATCCGGTGGTGGTTTGCGGAACCGCTGGCCTCGGCCTCGTCCATCTATTCAGTGGCCTGATGGATGTCCGCAAGGAGGGAGCTGCGATCATCGCTATCGCCAGTGATGTAGAGACCAGCGTGATGGGCACAGCCGCGCTTGAAGAACTCAATCCTTACAAGTTTTTCGAAACCGCATCCCGCTATACCGGGCGAGTCGTCAACTCTGAGCAGGCGGGCGCGGTTTTCAATACTGCGATCCTCACTGCGATCTTGGAAAAAGGTCCCACGGTAATCTCGCTTCCAGGCGACATCGCGGCCGCCGACGCGCCCGACGAAGCCACGCGCTCAACCGAGATCACGATTCCGGCAACGCCCGTTTTGTGTCTCTCCGATGCGGATTTCAATCAGCTTGTCGAGATGATCGACGATGCGAAAACGGTAGCGATTGTCGGCGGCGACGGTTGCAGATATGCCCATGGCGAGGTAATCGCAAGTGGCGAATAAAATAAGGGCGCCCGTTGGCTATTCGTTCCGCGGCGAGCAGTGGCTGGAACACGACAACCCCAACGCGGTTGGCATTACGGGGTTGCTCGGTTCCAGGTCTCCAGCTAAAGCGCTCGGTGAACGAGGCACTTCATGAGACACACGCGCCTTGCGAGAGTTCTCTCAACAGTTCTTTTGGTGCTGATACGGCCCGCGTCTATTACCTGCGGGCAAGAAGCACCGGCAAAACCCTTGACCTTGGAAGAAGCAGTTTCGCTCGCGCGATCGCACAACCGCGAGTTGAAACAGGCGGGACTGGAGATCCACAAGCAGCAAGAAGCCTTTAGCGAAGCCAGGACGCAACTCTACCCGCGTTTTGACACCTACTTCCTGGCATCGGAGCTTCTCACGCCACTGGACTTCACAATCAAATCCGGCACACTCGGAACCTTTCCAGCCACCGGCCCGATTCCAGCGAAAGATTCGAAGATTCACACCCCCGCGCGTCCGGTTGCAATTGCTTCGATCACCGCCACGCAGCCTCTCACCCAATTGCTGCGCATTGATCTTTCCATCAAGCAACAGAAATTGGGCGTGGAACTGAGCCAGCAATCGTTTTTTATACGTGAGCAGGATCTGGTGAACGAAGTTCGACGTGGGTACTACGCGATTTTGCAGTCACAAAGCGAAATCGAATCGCAGCGCGCTCTTCTTGCTTACCTCGAAGAATTGCAGCAGCTCACTGGTCGACGCTTGCAACAGCAGGCGGTGCTGAAAGCTGACAGCCTGCGAATTGCTGCTCAACGCAGCAAGGCTTCTTATCAGCTCACCGTCACGCAAGACGCGCTGGCCGACCAGAAGGAGACTCTAAATCGTCTGCTGGGCCGCGACCTCCAGATTGAGTTCACAGTAGAGACGCTTCCCGGTTCGCTCGCCGAGGAATCTAGCTTGCCACAAGCAAGAGCATTCGCGATCGAGAAGCGAGCTGAGATAAAGGCCGAAACGATCAAGAAGGAAAAAGCGGCCCTGGATACCAGAATCGAAAAGACCCATTACATCCCGGATATTTCGGTTCAAGCGAATTACCTTACAGCTCCGAATATCTCCTTCCTCCCGCAGAACGTCGGTGCGGTTGGTGTGCTTTTGACTTGGCAACCCTGGGACTGGGGACAGAAGCGCCACAACATTGCCCAGAAACTGGACGCTGAAAAGCAGGCCCAACTTTCCATCGACAGTGTGCGAGATCAAGTTCTGCAGGAAGTGGATTCAACATTTCGCCGGCTCCGCGAAGCACGGGAGCTGCTCCTCACGGCCCAGGCCGCGCGGGATGCGGAAAACGAAAAACTTCGCAACGACATGGACGCCTATTCGCACCAGGCAATTTTGTTGAGTGATCTCTTGCAGCAGCATTCCTCCGTTGCAAGCGCGGAAGATCAGTATCGTCAAGGTCTGCTTACGTTCTGGAAAGCGCGAGCAGATTTCGAACGAGCACTGGGTGAGGAGTAGCGCCGTGATACCAGCAAACACACCGATTCGATCGCGCCGCGGGGAAACAGCTGCGTCAGTGATTGCTGCGATGTTGATAACCATCAGCGGCTGCCAGCACAATCCCGCTCCGCCGGCGAAGCCAGCCATCGCTGTCCGTTTGGCTGATGTGACGCAATACCAATCCAGCGAAGGTCTGCGTTATTCCGCCTCTGTCATTCCGTATGCGCAGGTCGACATCGCTTTCCGGACCGCCGGTTACGTGACCGACGTAAAACAAGTCAAGTCAGCTGATGGCCGCACTCGTGATATTGGCACTGGGGATCACGTCACCCGAGGAACGGTCTTGGCGCAGATACGCCGTCAGGACTTAAAGAATCAAGTGGACGAATCCGGCGCGCAGGTCGATTCAGCCATTGCGCAACATACGCACGCCGAACAAGACTTCGACCGAGCGAAAGCACTTTACGCCACGCAAAGTTTGACCAAGCCTGACTACGATCAAGCACAAGCACGCTTTGATTCGACCCTGGCGGCGGTGAACCAAGCCCAAGCCGCGCAGCGTCAGGCCCAGCTCTCATTAAGTGATTCACAGCTAGCGGCTCCGCTCTCCGGATACATCATCGCCAGAAACCTCGACGTGGGCACACTCGCATCGCCGTCTTCCACCGCTTTCACCATCGCCGATACGAGTGCAGTGAAGGCCACCTTCGGTTTGCCAGAAGATGCCATCAATCTGGTTCATCAGGGACAGCTCCTTACGCTTCAACTTCAGAATGGCGCCGCCCAGTATTCCGGCCGGGTAACAAGTATTTCTCCCAGCGCCGATACGCGGAACCGCGTATTCGCTATCGAAGTCACACTGTCGAACCCCAAGAACATCCTAAAGCCCGGGATGATTGCGTCAGTTGAAGTAGGCGGGAAACGCGGAGCGCCACAACCATCGGTGCCATTGAGTGCCATCATTCCGTATCCCGGTGAATCCGGACAGTTCGCGGTGGTCGTTGCCGAGCAACAGTCCGGTCAGTGGAAGGCACACGTGCGCCGAGTTACAGTTGGCGCCACTCACGGCAGTTCGGTGTCCGTGACCGGCGTAAAGAGCGGAGAAAAAGTCGTGGCGATAGGAGCGCAGTTGCTGAAGGACGACGATTCTCTTTCAGTGATTCCGTAGGCAGAACGCTAGACCATGGCACATAAGAGCGATCAAGAAAGAATCGAGCAAACTCGGAACGTTCCACGATTCTTCGTGGAACATCCTCAGGTTTCCTGGGTGCTGCTCGCCGGCGTTCTGATTTGGGGCTGGTTTGGCTACAACTCCATGCCGCAGCGCAAAGACCCCAACATCCCGGTGAGAGTTGGTGTTGCCAGCTGTTCGTGGCCGGGCGCAACGTCTCAACAGGTCGAGCAACTGATCACGCGACCCATCGAAGACACTGTCGCGCAAAACAAAACCATCCATGCAGGCACGCCGGCGGATTACGGTGTCAGATCGATTTCGCTTCCAGGCTATTCCTACGTCTATATACAGCTAATCGATGATGTGGATGACCTCAAGCGCCAGTTCAGCGACATCAACCTGAAGCTTGACGCATTAAATGGCCAACTTCCCCAGGGAGCCGGGCCGATTACTTTCCAGAGCGACTTCGGAGATACGTCAGCCTTGATGCTGACGGTTGCAAGTCCGAAGGCCGACTCGGTAGAAATCGATCTACGTGCGCAATCCATCCAGAAAGCGGTGCGCTCGGCTCGCGCGAACAAAAAAACCGTGCAAGCGGAGAAACCAGTCACGATCATCTATCCATTTCCAGAGTCAATCTCGCCACGCGCCATCGCAAGCGCGACAGCACTCTTCGAAAGACAAGCGATTCAGGCCGGCGTCTTAAGCAGCACCACTCCAATTCAAGGAACCGGCTTCATTGGTCTTGACGGTACGAGCAGGCGAAACGACGCCTCCATCCAGGCATTTATCCAGCAATTCTTCACGAGCGAGTTGCAACGCTCAGAACTTCATCCCGATGCCTGGAGCCCCATCGTCATTCACGATCCAGCTGAGACGCGTGAAAAGTTGTCGCAGATCGCGGGCGACAAATATAGCTATGCAGAGCTGGATGACTTCTCCGATCTCATCGCCCGAACTGTGCAAGGCGCTCCAGAAACCTCAAAAGTCGAGCGTCGCGGCGTCCAGCAGCAGACCATCTATCTGGAATTCTCCCAGGACCGACTCGCTGCCTACGGACTTCAGCCTGCCGATCTATCCAAACTAATCCAAGCCCACAATATCATCGCGCCCGGCGGAGTGTTTGAGACGGGTCAACGCGAGATCACCCTCACTCCTTCTGGGCAATTCGAAAACCCGCAAGCAATCGGCGACAGCGTTGTGACCACCACGGCAGCAGGCGCTCCCGTGTACCTGCGCGACCTCGTCGATATCAGTCGCGGATACCAGAGCCCCGCGAACTACCTCAACTATTACACCTGGCGGGACGGCGACGGACCCTGGCGCCGCAGTCGAGCCGTCACCATCGCCATATACATGCGCGATCAAAAACAGATTGCCAAATTCGGCGAGTCCATCGACGCGAAACTCGCACAACTGCATCACATCCTTCCCGCTGACCTGATCACCGTCCACACCTCCGACCAACCTCTGCAAGTAAAAGAAAACATCCATCTTTTTCTGCGTGCGTTGGAAGAAGCGATTGTCCTCGTGGTCATCGTCTCGCTCCTCGGCTTCTGGGAGTGGAGACTCGCGCTCATCATGGCCCTGGCCATCCCCATTACCCTCGCCATGACCTTTGGTGTTGTCTATATGCTGGGCATCGATCTCCAGCAAGTTTCCGTGGCGACCTTGATTATCGCGTTGGGACTCCTGGTGGATGTGCCGGTCGTCTCGGGCGATGGCATTAAGCGAGGTCTCGCAGACGGTCTGCCCCGTCGCGTTGCTTCGTGGCTAGGTCCAACGAAACTCTCGACTGCAATTTTCTTTGCCACCATCACCAACGTCATCGCCTATCTTCCCTTCTTGATGCTCACCGGCAATACCGGTCAGTTCCTCAAAAGCCTTCCGATCGTGATGACCGCTTCGCTACTCTGCGCGCTCGTTGTTTCCATGACGTTCATTCCATTTCTGGGCTACTACATACAAAGACCTCCCAAAAAGAAAGAACTCACTATTGAAGAGAAGCGCGAACGGGGTTTCTACGGCTTTTACAACCAGCTAGTCGGTCAGGCGATCGCGCACCGCTGGATCGTGCTGGGCTGTTCCTTGGTCTTTCTCGTGATCGGTGGCTTTTTTGCCTCCCGTCTCAAGCAGCAGTTCTTCCCCGATGATGTCCAGTACTGGTTTTATCTCGACATCTGGCTGCCTAACGACGTGCCGCTGACGGCGACCAATGACACGGCGGCAAAAGCCGAATCGGTCGTCCGGCAGGTTCTAGAGGACAGAGAAGCGCGCTCGCATGAAAACAAAAAAGAACATGACTTGACCTCTATCACCAGCTTTATCGGAGGCGGCGGGCCCCGCTTCTGGTTCTCGATCTCTCCGGAAGCACCACAAACAAATTACGCTCAGGTCATTGTGCAGGTCAGTGACAAAGAACTCACACCACAGGTTATCGGTCCATTGCAGGCCGCTCTCAGCCGAGAGGTACCAGGAGCATGGATCACCGTGCGCCAACTCCAAACAAATCCCGTCGAGACGCCCGTAGAAATCCTGATCTCCGGTCAGGCCGACACAGACGTTAAGGATGAAGCGGCGGACATCCAAACGCTGCGAGGAATTGCAACACAAGCAATGAATATTTTAGGTCAGGCTCCAGGAATTGCTGTCATGCGAGATGATTGGTCCCCAGATAGCCCGCAAGTGAGAATTCAAATTGATCCCGACCGCGCGAATGTCGTCGGCATAACTAACGCCGATGTTGCCAACTCCACTGCGGCAGCGATCACCGGCGCACCCGTCGGCTTGCTAAGGGAGGGCAATAAGAGCATCCCCATTGTGGCTCGCCTCCGTGGGCAGGAGCGCGCCCAGCTGGCACAAATTGAGAATCTCTACGTATACTCTTCGCAGCAAACCACCCGGGTTCCGCTGCTTTCGGTAGCCTCAGTACGAAATATCCTCGAGACCGGAAGGATCCGGCGTCGCGAACATTTCCGCACCATCTCAGTCTTATGCTTTCCAGCCCCCGGCGTGCTCGCATCCGAAGTTCTCGGCCCGGTGCAATCCAAAGTGGACGCTCTAAAAAAGAGTCTGCCTCCGGGATACCAACTCGAAATCGGCGGCGAACTGGCCAAGCAGGTCGACGGTTTCCTCAATTTGGCCGTGGTACTTTTGATTTCCCTCGTCGGCATCTATCTCGCGCTGCTTATCCAGTTCAACAATGCCGTCAAGCCGCTCCTCGTCTTTGCCGCCGCTCCTTACGGTGCAATCGGCGCTTTGATTGCTCTCGCGGTCATGCACACACCGTTCGGCTTCATGGCTTTCCTGGGCGTAGCAAGTTTAATCGGCGTCATCGTCAGCCACGTGATTGTGCTCTTCGACTTCATCGAAGAGATGCACGAAAAAGGAGAGCCGCTGGAGCGTGCCCTTCCGGATGCGGGGATCGAGCGCATTCGTCCCGTGATGATCACCGTGGGCGCAACGATTCTTGCCTTATTTCCTCTGGCCCTCGAAGGTGGCCCTCTCTGGAAACCGCTTTGCTACGCCCAGATCGGCGGCCTCGCCGTTGCCACATTTATTACCCTGCTCTTGGTTCCGGTGTTTTACTCGATTTTCGTCTTGGATCTGAAGTGGATTACTTGGGATGTCACCGCAAAAGAAAGGTAGTAGGCTTCAGTCGAATTTCAGTCCGATGAGATTCAAAATCTTACTGTCACACCTCACCCCGCTGCCATGTTTATTGCGAGCGGTTAGCTCAAGCTGCCCGGAGGCCGTCATGATCAAATTCCTCGCGGATTTATTCCGGGGACTTCACTACATTGTCGGTATTTCCGCGCCCCCACCCGGTACCAGCGACCGCAAGTTCGTGTTCGTGTGGCTTGTCGGCATCGCGTTCGTTGCGGCCGCCTTCGTGGCCCTGGTCCTTATCATCCCTTTTCTTTACTTCAGACATTGAGGAACCGTAGCGCAGCTAAAGCTGTTGGCAAAAAGGAGCAAAAAATGACTGATTCAACTAAGTTCGGGGGAGTAACGCCAGAAGTCCCTCGCTTCCTTTTCGTTTTATTTCTGTTGACGTGCTGTGCTCACGCAGCGCAAAACGAAGAGCATCACATTCGGAATATTGTTCTGGTTCACGGCGCCTGGGCCGATGGTTCGGGCTGGAAAGGTGTCTACGACATTCTGGTCAAGGACAGCTACAACGTGAGCATCGTCCAGGAGCCGGAGACATCCTTCAAAGATGATGTGGCCACCACCAAGCGCACTCTCGCTCTTCAAGATGGACCGTGCATTTTGGTGGCGCACAGCTATGGTGGCGCCGTAATTACGGAAGCCGGCACAGATCCCTCCGTTGTGGGATTGGTGTATATCGCGGCTCACATGCCGGACGCTGGAGAGAATGAAGCAGATGACGGTAAGCGCTTTCCAAGCGACCTCAGCAAATCCGGCGCTATAAAGAAGACCGCTGACGGTTTCACGTACCTCGATCCCGCGCATTTTCATGACTACTTCGCGGCCGACCTCTCTGCTGAGCAGGCCGCGTTTATGGCGCGCTCGCAGGTGCCGAACTTTGCCGACAATTTCAAAGCCGTCATCACCACGGCTGCGTGGCGAAGCAAACCAAGCTGGGTTTTGGTAGCGGCAAAAGACAGAACCATCAACCCCGAACTCGAACGTTGGTACGCGACGCGTGCCAAGAGCCACACCGTGGAAGCGCAGGGCGCCAGCCACGCGGTGTACGTCTCCAAGCCGAAAGAGGTCGCAGCTCTGATCGAAGAAGCTGCAGCTCACGCTCGGTAGAAAACACCACCCGTGTTCCGCCCGGAATTTCGGTAGACAACTAGGAGCTATACAGAGACTGTATGAAAGACGGCGCCGAAAATTTCCTTCTCTGCACGCCTGAGATCGAGACAATCCGAGCCAATGAGCAAGTGGTAAGCCCACAGATAAGCGACACCATGCGCCGCATATCGGCCGCGATTGGCGCTTCAGCGCGTGCTCGGTAGAAGACTTTGTAATGTTAATAACCCATGGCAGCGCCACGAGCAAAGGAATTATAGACAAGGTGAGGCATCACCGGGTCGATCGGAGGAGTTCTCTATGTCAAAAGTCTGGCTGATCACCGGAGCTTCCCGCGGCCTTGGCCGCGCGTTCACGGAAGAGGCTCTCAAGACCGGGCACCGCGTGGTGGCCACGGCCCGCAATTCGGAGCAACTCGCCGAAGTCGCTGCCAGGTTCGGAGGGAGTGTACGGGCCGTTTCGCTCGACGTTACGAAAGAAGCGCAGGCCAAATACGCCGTCAATGCCGCGATTCAAACCTTCGGCGGCCTCGACGTCCTCGTTAACAATGCCGGTTACGGTAACGTGTGTCCCGTCGAAGACACCTCGGTCGCGGACTTCCGGGCACAGATAGAAACCAATCTATTCGGCGTCATCATTATGACCAAAGCGGTCCTCCCTTATTTCCGCGAGCGCCGATCAGGGCACGTCATCCAGATATCATCGATCGGCGGACGTGTTGGCCCCACGGGGCGCGCGGCCTACGCAGCCGCAAAGTTCGGTGTCGAGGGTTTTTCAGAGTCGCTGTCCAAAGAGGTCAAGTCGCTCGGCATAAAGGTCACCATCGTCGAACCTGGCGGCTTTCGAACCGACTTTGCGGGTTCCTCGACGGAGCTTCGCGAAGGCCGGGCGGAGTACGACGCGACCGTCGGCGCTGCCGTCCGCTTTCAGCGCGATTACGATGGCAAGCAACCGGGGGACCCCGCGAAAGCGGCAGCGGCGCTACTGCATATCGCATCGCTCCCCGAACCGCCGCTGCGATTATTGCTTGGAAGTGACGCTTACAACGCGGCCGAGCACCAAGCTCTGCAAATTCTAGCGTCCGACCTGGAGTGGAAAGATCTCAGCATCTCGACTGACTACAGTCTTCCAGAACCTGACGTAGGTCAACGGTAGCATCGTATTTTGCCGGTCCGACACGAATGATCGCCACTTTTTACTTCACGCAAGTTCAGATTTTTTTCGCTATATGTTTAAGACATTCGCAAGTAATGAGGTGCTTCGATGGCAGCAACGGTCAAAAATGGAATTTCTGTGGTCCGAGAAGCAAATTCGCACCGGGCACATTTTGTCGATGAAGATTTAATTTCTATCCCGGCTGCCAAAATCCGCGATGAGTTTCGTAAGCTGTCGCGCTTCTTGCCGGTAATCGTGCTTATCCCGAAATTGGCCGTCCATGACGAGAGCGCCGAGAATAAGCCTGCATCGAATAAATCTGTCGTTGGTCTCAAGGACGCTCGCGAAGTTCTTTCACCTCTGGACGCGGCGAAAGCGTGGTTCAAAAATAAGAACTCCACAGACTTGTTTGTATTCGGGGAAGTGATCATTAATTTCCCTACAATGGAAATCCATCGCAAGGGACGGCCGATTACTCTCACCAGGAAGCAGTTCAAAACTCTGGTGTATCTGATCAGGAATGCCCGAAAGGTGATCAGCCGGGACGAGCTTCTGAACGAAGTGTGGGGCTACCAGTGCTATCCTTGTACTCGCACCGTCGACAATCACATATTGCAGTTGCGCAGAAAACTCGAAACAGATCCAGCCAATCCCAAACACTTTCAGACCGTACATGGCATCGGATACAAATTCTTGCCGTAGTCGAAGGCATTACCCGAACCGCGTCAGCTGCTAGTCGCTTCCGAGCCAACTCAAATGGTGAATCCGGCCCAACGCACTGCAATCTAAGTAATGATCTCAGGGCGTAGGACTCGGGGCCATCTGGATCGGCGGCGCCTGAACTAAGACAAACTATCTGCCTTTCAACAGGCGCCGCGCATCCAACCGCAGTAGTTCTCGGTCGTAGCCAATGCGGCACCGCAGTTAATATTTCGCCTGCACTGTCTAGTTGGTAGTCACGCAAACGCGGGCGAGGAGGAATAAAAATGAGTAAAGAACCGCCAAAACGCAAGGACAACAAGCTGGCCAAGAGGGCCGGCGAATTCTCCATTGGAAATGATCTTCGCGTTACTCGTATGGGATTTGGCTCCATGCGCCTCACCGGCAAAGGAATTTGGGGCCCGCCAGCGGATCGCGCCGAAGCCATTTCCGTCCTGCGGCGTGCTGTCGAACTCGGAATGAATTTTATCGACACCGCCGATTCCTACGGTCCATACGTTGCCGAAGAATTAATCGCCGAGGCCTTGCATCCCTATCCCACAGATCTGGTGATCGCCACCAAGGGTGGCTTTGACCGCCCAGGTCCTGACCGCTGGGTCGAAAACGGAAGACCCGAGCATCTCATCTCCGCGTGTGAGGGCAGCTTGCGCCGCTTGCGCCTGGATCGAATAGACCTTTATCAGTTGCACCGCATCGATCCGAAAGTGCCCGCTGAAGATCAGTTGGGAACTCTAAAGAATTTGCAGGCTCAAGGCAAAATCAAACACATCGGTTTGTCGGAAGTGAATGTCGGCCAGCTCCAGCATGTACAAAAGATCGTAAATATCGTAAGTGTGCAAAATCGTTACAGCGTGACCGATCGCGGATCAGAAGACGTTCTTCACTACTGTGAGCAACAAGAGATGGCTTTCATCCCCTGGTTCCCACTGGCGGCCGGCCGCCTTGCAGGTCCGGACAGCCCCATTGGTCGCGTGGCCAAGCAATTGAACGCAACGCCATCACAGGTCGCATTGGCGTGGTTGCTGAAGCGATCGCCGGTCATGCTTCCCATCCCCGGCACATCCAAAGTCCAGCACCTTGAGGAAAATGTTGCCGCCGCCGCCTTGCAGATCGACGATTCCGAATTTAAAGCCTTGCAACGTTCTGCAACTGCAGGCTAATTGGCATACAGTCTCAAGGCAGAACTCACTCATGAGCGTCGGCGACTCCGCAAGCGCTCATTTGCATTTTACGGCACCGGTTACGCACAGATCTTATTTCAGATAAGTCCGCACAATCCCAATCAGATCGTCGGCAGCCTCTTCAGACGACCTGCTATTCCTCGGCATGTGGTTGCGAATGTGGTCTTCCATGAGTTCGGCCACGAGGCTGTTGATCGCTCCCCTTGCGGCCGCGAGCCGCTGAAGAACATCTGCGCACTGTTCATCATCGTTGAGTGCTCGCAAACTGGCCTCCAATTGCCCGATGACCTTCTTTGTGCGATTGACAAGATCTAATTTTTCTCGCGAGGTATGCAACATTTTTGACTACCTAGAAGGGGTATGGTATCTAACTTAAGACGGTATGGTATCGCGCAAAGGCCGACGATACGCCCGATTATTTATGGAAAACCCAATTAAAGAACCCGAACCTCCAAGTAGCAGCAAGCACCTGGAACCCCGTGACTGGCGAGCGTAACACCAGGCATTCCTGAAACTCCTGCTCGCTCTCGCGGAACGAACCAACCTGAGCGAGTGGGAATCGATTCATTTCTGAACCGATCCCCACCCCATAAGCACTTTATTTGAGACGCGCGAGATTTTTCCAAGCTCGATTAATACGGGTGTGTCTCGCGGGGAAGGACAGCATGGCCAATTTCGTAAAGAATTCTGAGAACTTCACTGCACGTTCGGGCCTGTATCGAGTCTGGGTGCCTCTGCACGATGACGGAAAGGTACCGCTGGTCGCGATCTGGATTGATCCGACCATGTCCGCTTTCGAGCCACAACCTCAACAAGAGGCCATCGCACTCCCCGAAGCCAAGAAAGCCGTAATGGCCGACGAGCTGGAAGGATCCGACGAGATGCATTGTCGGCGCTTCAACGGGAATTGAGGTTATTCCTGTGCGAAGCACCGGTGAGCTTAATTCTTAACCGGCTTCGCAATGGCCTGAGATGGCCGGAATTCTGGCGGCATCGCATTTCTTCAACCCGCACAACCACAAATGTCGTTTTTCTAAGCACGTTGTTGTGGCATCATCATGCGCCGTAAGATTTATTCCCCAGCAATGCATGTTTTTGTGCTTACATTTCCGGCATGCCGGCGGCACGCATCGCGCGCGCAGCGTAAGCATTCATTGATCATGCACACGGAGGCTACCTGATGGTAATTGTGAACACCAATACCCCCACAAAAGCACCGTCCTATTCCCCCGCGCCAGCCTCCACCAACAAAGCCGCCATGGCCTTGGTCACCACCCTTTTCTTCTTCTGGGGATTCGTAACTGTTCTCAACGACATTCTGGTGCCGCATCTGAAATCCATTTTCGATTTGAATTACGCCAAAGTGATGCTCATTCAGTTTGCCTTCTTCTCTGCTTATTTTATTTTTTCCATTCCCTCCGCAAAACTCGTCGATGCCATCGGATACAAAAAAACCATGGTCACGGGCCTATTCACCATGGGCGTAGGCGCGCTCCTGTTCATCCCGGCGGCCAGCGCGGCGTCATTTCCACTTTTTCTCGTAGCGCTGATGACCCTCGCTGCAGGCATCACCGCGTTGCAGGTAGCTGCTAATCCCTACGTCGCTGTCTTGGGCCCGCCGGAAACCGCTTCCAGCAGGTTAGTTCTCACCCAGGCCTTCAATTCGTTGGGCACCACCATCGGCCCGTACCTGGGCGGTCTCTTAATCTTGAATGCCAACTTCAAAGGCACGGGCGAGACTCGGCAAATGTCCGCGAACGTTTTGCAGGCCTATCGCGTTCAAGAAGCTTCCACAGTAAAGCTCCCGTATCTCATCATCGGACTGGCGCTGATCATTTTTGGAATCATCATCGCCATGTTCAAGCTGCCGGACATTCCTGGTGCTGCTCGCCACGCCGGCACCGCCGTGAAAGCCAGCTTGTGGAAATATCGCCAACTGGTTTTCGGAACGATTGGCATTTTTCTATACGTGGGTGCGGAAGTTTCCATCGGCAGCTTTCTGATCAACTATTTCGGCCAGCCGGAGCTTGGAGGTCTGCCGGAACTCACCGCCGCCAAGTACGTCACGTACTATTGGGGAGGCGCCATGGTTGGCCGCTTCATCGGCTCCGCCATCCTCCAGAAAGTAAAAACGGGTACCGCGCTCGCCGTTGCAGCCATAATGGCCTGCGCGTTGGTTTGCATATCCATGCTAACCACCGGCCACATAGCGATGTATAGCATCATCGCCGTCGGTCTTTTCAATTCCATTATGTTCCCCAGCATTTTTACACTTGGGATAGCGGAGCTCGGTCCGCTGACCGGCGATGGTTCTGGAATGTTGGTGATGGCCATCGTTGGAGGCGCAATATTGCCGGTTCTCCAGGGCGCGCTCGCGGATCGCATCGGAATCCACCATGCCTTCGTTATCCCGGCGGTCTGTTATCTTTACATTTTGTATTACGCACTGTGGGGCTCGAGGCCAACTCCGGTCGTTGTTGCCCAGACTTCCGTTGCTGCTCGGTGAGTGTTGCTCGGTGACGCGCTAAAATCGAATCGTCAATGGCAACCAGCGACCAAAACACCTATGTAATTGGCGTTGATATCGGCGGCACCAAAGTAGCCGCTGGTTTCGTCAACTACGCGGGCGAAATTAGTCACGTCACCCGTGTTCCGATGGTGAGCGACTGTGACGCAACTGCAGGCCTCAACTCCGTAATTGAAGCCATCGATTCGCTGCTGTCAAAAGCTAGACAAAATCATTGGACCATTCGCGCCATCGGTATTTGCGCCCCCGGTCCTCTTGACCCCAACACTGGCGTGGTCATCAACCCGCCCAACGTTACTTGTTGGCGAAATTTTCCACTCGCCGCCGAAATCTCGAGGCGCTATCACCTGCCGGTAAAAATCGAAAATGACGCGAATGCCGCGGCCTTGGCGGAGGTTCTGTGGGGCGCAGGCAAAGGCTGCGCCAAGGTTTTTTACATCTCCATCGGCACGGGCATCGGAACAGGCTTTATCCTCGACGGCCACATTTACAACGGGCGCACCGGCGCTGCCCCTGAGGGCGGCCATGTAAGCATTGATTATCGCGGGCCGGTATGCGGCTGCGGAAAACGCGGATGCATCGAAGTGTTCATTTCAGGTACTGCCATCGCGAAACGCGCGCAGGCAAAACTGGAAGCCGCCAACCTCTCGCACTCGCCGATGCTCGATTTGGCCGGCGGCAAAATCGCTGCGGTCACTTGCGAACTGGTGAATCAAGCTCACCTCGGCGGGGACGCAATTGCCCAAGCTACATTGCTGGACACTGTTGAACTATTGGCGGTTTATCTCGGTAACACCATCGATCTGCTTGAGCCCGATGTAATCGTGGTCGGCGGCGGTGTCGCAGGTGTGCTGAAGCCTTTCTTTGATGAAGTTCGAGCACGCATCCCCAGTTGGTGCATCAATTCTCGCTGCCGCGAAATTCCATTGATCTCCGCTCACTACGGTGCCAACTCTGGTATCGCCGGCGGCGCTGCGCTATGCAACTGACAGGAGTTTCCGCGAAATCACTCGCGCTCGTATTTCTCGTGGCTGGTATCGCTCCTGCGCAAGGGCGTTGTTCCGGCCGAGTGCATTCGTCCCGCGCTACACAGCCACTAGTGATAACATCCGCCTGATTTAAAAATTCGTGGAGATCGCTATTCAAGTGAAGAGACCTTCATCGCTTTTTGTGGAAAGAGTTTCTGCCGTTGTGCTTCTGAGTTTTGTAATTTTTCTAGAGTGCAACGAAGTTGCTCAGCGCGCCTTCAGCGCCGCTCCAACAACAAAAATCTACGGCTTCTCCCGGCAACATGCCGCGGAACAAGCCAGTCTCGAAGACCAACTGAAGAAATCCATCTCCACCGCTGAAATTCGCAAGCAACATCGCTACTTCACCTCCATCCCGCATCCCGCAGGTTCCATTCATGACCGCGAAGTGGCCGAATACATTGCGACGCAATGGAGAAAGCAAGGACTGGAAGATGTGGTAATCCGCCAGTATGACGTTCTCGGAACCAGGCCGGTCTCTACCAGCCTCGAAATGGTCGCGCCGACCGCGTATCAAGCGCTTCTCCGTGAAGCGCCATACAATGTCGATCCCGACACAAAAAATCCTGAAGTCGCCAACGCCTGGCTAGGTTATTCCGCCAGCGGAGAAGTTACCGCGCCTGTCGTTTACGTCCACAGTGGCAATCCCGAAGACTACGACGTACTACGCAAGAATGGCATCGAAGTGAAAGGAAAAATTGTTCTGGTGCGTTACTCGAACCCCTACAGTTATCGCGGATTTAAAGCGCTCACAGCGGAAAAAAACGGCGCTGCCGCGTTGCTGATCTATTCCGACCCCTCGGAAGACGGCTACGCAAAAGGTAAAGTCTTTCCCGATGGCCCGTGGGGCCCCGAGACGCACATTCAGCGCGGCGCGATTACTTACGACTTCATCGTTCCGGGCGATCCGCTCACGCCGGGTTGGGCTTCGGTGCCGGGTGCAAAGCGCATTCCGCAAAATGAAGCTCGCTCGTTACCTCATATTGTCGCGTTGCCACTCTCGTGGCACGACGCCAAGCCGCTGCTCGAAAATATGGATGGCCCAACAGCACCGAAAGATTGGCAAGGTGGATTGCCGTTTACCTACCGCCTTACAGGGGCCGTGCAAGTGCACCTCAAAGTGCAGATGGACAATTCGATTCAGCCTTATTACGTTGTCGAAGCCCGCATCCGTGGCGCGCAATTTCCCGACGAATGGGTGCTCCTCGGAAATCATCACGACGCCTGGGAATACGGCGGAGTCGATCCAAGTAGCGGCACCGCATCCATGATGGAACTTACCCGCGCCTTCGGAACCATGTTGAAAAATGGCTTCCGGCCCAAGCGCACCCTGATTTTCTGCAGTTGGGACGGCGAAGAGATTGGACTGACCGGCTCCACGGAGTGGGGCGAGCAGTTCGCCGATGATCTAGGGAAAAAATTAATTGCCTACATCAACGTGGATTCCTCAGCATCAGGCCCGAACTTCGAAGGCGGCGCGGTCGGTTCGCTAGCTCCCATGCTGGTGGAGACCAGCTATTCCATTGCCGACCCCAGCGGAACGAGCTTGCATGATGCCTGGATTGAATCCACGGCCGCCGCGCGGAAAGAAGACAAAGACACGCAGCCGCCCCAAGACGAAGATTTAGTAAATACACGCATCGGCAGCGGCTCCGATCACACCGTGTTCCTGAATTTCCTCGGGCGCCCCGTCATCACACTACAATTCGACGGCCCGTACGGCGTATATCACTCCATGTACGACGATTTTTATTGGATGAACAACTTTGGCGACCCCGGCTACAAATATCACGCCACCATGTCCGCGTTGTGGGGCGTCACTGCGCTGCGCTTGGCGCAAGCCGACATTCTGCCCTTCGATTTTGCATTTTACGGCCGCACACTTAGCAGTTTCATCGACGATTTGAAAAAGAATCCTCGCTACGACACCGGCAAAATCAATCTCGATACTTTGCAGAAGCGCGCCAGCGCCTTCGAAGCCACTGGCAAAAGCGTCAAAATACTTCTGGACCGTGTGGTTGCTTCTGAAAAAACAGACGCGCAGACTGCCGAGCAATACAACCAATCCATCTTAAAGGTCGAAAGTAACTGGCTGAATCCCGACGGCATCCCCGGACGCCCATGGTTTAAACATTTGCTGTATTGCGCGCGTTACACCTACGCGCACCTGGAGCTTCCCGGCATAACTGAGGCCATCGAATCGCAAAATTGGGAAGAGGCGCAGCGCCAGTCCGAAATTCTAGCTAAAGCCATCGAAACGAACACCGCTCTTCTGCAACAGATGGAGAGAAAACTTCACGAATAAACGCGGCGATAAACGTGACGGCGTTCTTTCAGCCTATTTGCTTGCAGCTATTTATTCGACGAGCTTGGAACCACAGGCATGATTCGCAACATAACTACGCCATGCGAAGCCACTAACGCGTTGAACTTCCCTGTAAAAACTCCCAAATCTTTCTTGTTCCACAGATCTCTCACCACCGCGGGCAAGCGCGATGGGTAACCCAAATCTTCCCAGCTCGCGGATATTTCGGCGCCGCTCCCGCCGCGATTGAAGAGCACCACCGCGCGGCTCCCGTTGTGAAGTTGCTTTACCCACACTTCAAGATCGCCATTCTTGCTTACGCGCCTTCCTTGCATGCCCAAATCATCCTGATCTACTGCCAAAACTTCCTTGTTTGTCAGTATGTCTTTTATTTCCGGGGTCATGTTCTTCAGATCGTTCCCAGCAATCAGCGGCGCAGCCAGCATGCTCCATAAACTGAAATGCGACTGGTACTCCGTCACGCTCATGCCTCCATTCCCGACTTCGAGCATGTCCGGATCATTCCAGTGGCCCGGCCCGGCAAAAGTCTCGAGTCCGTCTTGTTGATCCAGAATCACCACCCACCCGGTGGACTCTTTCTTGCAATCCCAACAATCATAGATATCACCGGTGGTGCGCCATAAATTGCCGACATCTTTTGCCCACAGCCACGGCTTACTTTTTCCCCATTCGCAAATGCTGAGAACGATCGGTCGGCCTGTCGCTTTCAACGCATTGTGCATCGTTGTATAAGCGGCCTCGGCATTTTCGCTGCCCGTGTTGCACCAATCAAATTTCAAGTAATCGACGCCCCAAGCCGCATATTGCCGCGCATCCTGATATTCGTACCCGCGGCTTCCCGGGCGTCCCGCGCATGTGTTTGTGCCAGCATCTGAATACAGGCCGAATTTCAAATGGTTGCCGTGAACGTAGTCGGCCAAAGCTTTGATGCCAGACGGGAACCGTTGCGGGTCAGCCAGGATATTTCCGTTGCTATCGCGTCCCACTTGCCAGCAATCGTCGATGACCACGTATTCGTATCCGGCAGTCTGCATTCCGCTGCTCACCATGGCGTCCGCCGCGTCCCGGATCAACTGCTCGCTTACATTGCAGCCAAACTTGTTCCAACTGTTCCATCCCATAGGCGGAGTGCGCGCCAACATGTTGTCTGCGGCATGTGCGCCATCAAGAAAAAGAAGCGAACTGCAAACCGCCAAGAGTAACCATGCCAGCCGGCTCGAAAAGCTGCACACGTGGATTCTCCTGAGCCTTATCTCTTCAGAGACGCCGCAATTCTTAGAATCGTCGGATCCGTCTCGATTTCTTCCAGTTTCTTTGGCAGAGGAATACGCCAGTTGGGGCGCGTATCTTCACGAGCTCCAGGCAAGTTGGGTCTTTTGTCCGCAGCCAAGCCATCTTCCAAAGAGGCGAGCGTAATTACCGCCGGCGATCGCGCCAGCGCCTCGTGCGTTTTAACAATTACATCTGAAATGTGCTCGTGGTCGTGCACGTTGGCGGCGCGCTTGAGATACCAGCGCATTTTTTCGGAGTTTTCTCTGTTCGGTTCCAGTCCCAGTTGAGTTTGCTCCTCAAAATCCGTGCCCGACCAGATGCCCGCGATGGTCGGCAAATCGTGCGTGGACACCGCCGCGACAGCCAGCTTCGGATAATGTTCCGGCTCTTTATCCTCGAACCACAAAAGCCGGTAAGAAAGCACCGCATACTCAGCAAGTTTTTCCCGCACGCCCTCGTCCACCGTACCTAAGTCCTCGCCAACCACAAACGTCTCGGCTCGCGCGCTCTCCAGCGCAAGAATCGACAGCATCTCGTTCGCATTGTATCTAACGTAAGTCCCATTGGCGCTCGGCTCACCCACCGGAATCCAGAACAACCGGAATAATCCCATCACGTGATCGATACGCAGTCCGCACGCATAGCGCAGCGCGGTGCGCACCGTTTGGATGAAAGGTTCGTACCACGCGGCCCGCAACTTGTGTGGCACGAATGGCGGCAGTCCCCAATCTTGTCCGTTGGCGTTGAATAAATCCGGCGGCGCTCCCACGCTTACATCTTTTGCGAATACGTCCTGCCACATCCACGCGTCGGCGCCGTCAGGCGCAACTCCCACGGGAAGGTCCTGCATGATATTTCTCGTCGACGAAGCGGCTTTTAATTGCTCGTCGAGCAAGTATTGCAGCCACTTATGAAACCGGATGCGATCGCCGAATTCCACGATCAAAGCCAACACCGCCGGACCATCCGGCGAACGATATTGCTGCGGCCACGCACGCCAGTTCGCGCCGAATTGCTCGGCAAGCACACAAAAACTGGCGAATAGTTGAAGGCCCCGTCCCCGGCTGCGTTCAAAGTCGGTAAACGAAATTTTATCGCGCATCTGCAACCACATTCTTTCCAGCGAACGCATTTTCAAACGATAGATGGCATCGCGCTCAATCAAAGGCTTATCGTTAAGTGCGCGCCCTTCCTCGCATAATTGTTCCAGGTCGGGCAGCGCTGCTCTTACACCATCAACTTGTTCAATGCACAAATACAGCGGATTTAAAAATAGCCTGCTGCTTGGATAATAAGGACTCGCTTGCTGCGGCAACACTGGAGCGGTGGCGCACAGCGGATTTACCATGACTACTCCGGCCCCCAATTCAGCCGACCATTCGCACATCAGGCGCAAGTCTTCCAGATCGCCTATCCCCCAACTCGATTGCGACCGCAAGGAATAAAGTTGCAGCGCCCAGCCCCAGGTGTGCAGGTTCGACGGAAGAAAACAGCGTGGTGGCGTCACGATCAGCCGTGATTCGCGGCCCTGGCGATCAAAGATCGAGTGGTAACCAAGCGGCAAGTCCCGCGAAAGTTTACCAGTCGCACGCAAGCGGGTGCCGTCTTCCAATTGCAGCTCGCAGGACTCGGGAATATTTACCTCTGCGCCTTGACGCACGACCAAGAGCGCTGGATCGGCAGGCCCGTCTTGGGTTGCTTGCATGACGGTCAGAAATTTATTTTTCGTGGCGTCCGAAACCTCATGCCAGCGCCCAGAGTCATCACGATATTTTTCGTCGATACCCCAAGCACTGAAGTTCGGCACACAAACTCCTGGCTGCGTTTGTTTCTGCATAGATAGTACGCTCACGTCGCAACGAGAAGCATAAAAGCCTTCACTTCGTCACGGCAATACAGCTTAACTGGTAAGGATACGAGGAGAGCCTTTCCGGCTATACAGTTGATTAGCGGTAACTTTTTTGTGCGCCCGTTTAGGGTGATCACCAGCACGGACGCTTGTCGGTTTATTTCTCGTCTGGCGTGAAATGATGAAATGAAGTGAAGATGGTGCGAAATCCTGAGAGGTTGCGAGGCAATGATGCAGCGTCCACGAATCCAGGATAGAACGTAATCTGGCTACTCGTCTCTCGCCGTGCATTCTCGAATGCTTCAATATTCGGATACTTGTCCGTCAAACAGACTTCGATATCTCGTCCGTTGCTCACACGCAGCAGCCGGTATAGCCATAGCCAGGGCCCGCCACCCCCGGAACATAGATCAACAATGCGCACGGCGCCGCTGGCTTCCACAGCTTCATTTAGTATTGGAACGATGGGCCGGTAGATTCCGCCCAAACTCAAAATAAATTGCAGCGCATCGGTGACGGCGTCACGCAGACTCTTCGAAACCATTGCTGGTCGTGAAACTCAAAAAACCGCGCTCCTCCAAAACTCCGCCCCTTGCATATGAACTGCCCGACATCGATTTTTTCATTCGCGGCAGCACCCACCGCCCCGGTCGAGATTTTCATGTCTTCCTAATCGGATGCGCGGGGTGACTCTTCACGTTCTTTTTTCGGCCGATTGCCGGTCCATTCAGGACTTCGTTCTACGAGCAGTTGTTCGATGCCATCAGCGCGATCTTAGGGTTCAAGACTTTGGGAGCCTAAGGTATCCTCAACCATTTACGTCGATGTCGTGTAAGTGCCCTGTAATATGTAAGATGCAAGCGACAAACCGTTAACACTCGTGTTAGCGCCGAAGCTAAATAGCGGCCGTTATTATTTCGAGTCTTTATCATGCATATGCATGTGCTCGTGCTCTTCCTGTTCCTCTTTATAGACCGCGGGAATCCCCAGGCTTCCTTTGGGTGGCAGATGGCGTATGAAATTTACAACTGTCCACATTTCTTCATCGCTCAGGATCCCTTTCCAGGAAGGCATGCCCGAAGGATTGATGCCATTTTCGATAATCCATTTTAATTGCCCGTCTTTGTACTCCTGCACATCGGATGAACTTAGAGATGGAATTGGCGGGGACATTTTCTGCGCGAACGGCACTCCCGTGGCTTCGCCGTCCAGTCCATGACAGATGCCACAGTGATGCCCAAAATGTTCTTGTCCATCTTTGATATTTACTGAGGTCACTGGAATTGGGTTGGGAGTATTTTTTCCGCCGACGGTGATCTTGTGTTTCACGCCCTTGGCCATTTCACTTTCGATCGCTCCAGGTTTGCTGACGCGGCAGCCAGAAAAAATAATAGCGCAGCCGATAACAATCTTAATCCTGGTGGTTTTCACGAATGGGGCTCTGTTCTTTTCATGAATTTCAGTCCAAAGCGCGAACATTTTAGCTCAACAATTTTGCTGCTGCCGGCAGTGAGAAGCAGCGCACGCCATATCTGCTTCTTTAGACGTGGTTAATGCCCAATCGTAGCTAACGCTTTCTCGATGGCTGCGGTGACCTGTGGCGCATCTGGTGTTACGTCCGGCTCGAAGCGAGTAATGACGCGGCCATCGGGGCCGATCAGAAATTTCGTGAAGTTCCACTGTATGTCACCGCCGGTTTGCGGGTTGGCGGATTTGTCCGTCAGGAATTGATACAGCGGAGTTTTGTCCTGACCTTTAACCGAAACTTTCGACATCATCGGAAAACTGACGTGATACTTGGTGCTGCAAAATGTTTTAATTTCTTGATTTGATCCCGGCTCCTGTGCGCCGAAATTATTGGCCGGGATACCGATGATCACAAAGCCGCGATCTTTATACTTTTCGTATACTGTTTCCAGCGCCGAATATTGCGGCGTGAAGCCGCAACGGCTGGCCACATTCACGAGCATGACAACTTTTCCTTTGTAGGCCGCCAGCGGCGCTGTCTGGCCGTCGATGGAATTCAATGTAAATTCGTAAACGTTTTTATCTGCAGCCATTACGCTAGCCCCCAAAAGAAAAATGCAACAGAGCAACTTGATCATGGTTCCTCCCTCTATGTTTCTACTCCGTTGCAGCCATAGCCGCAAATAATTTGCCTTGGTTCCGACTTGCTGCGATTTCCCGCCAATCGGTTATTGAGCGCTAGCTGCCCCTGGTATAGACTCCGCAGGCTAGTCGTTTATTCCATACAATCTGCACCAGGAGGTGGGATGCTGACGGCAGCAATCGTGACGGTAACGCATCGCATTCTCGCCCCCACTGACCTCGTAATTATAGGAATTTATTTTGCCATTATTTTTGGTATCGGTTTTTATTTTGCAAAAAAGGGCCGGACCTCCGAGGATTATTTTCTAGCTAGCCGTAACATCGGTTGGTTCGCGATCGGCGCTTCGCTTTTTGTTTCCAATATTTCCACGGAACATTTCATAGGCCTGGCCGGATCGGGCGCCACGTCGGGCTTAGCCGTGGGCGATTTTGAGTGGCTGGCATGCATGATGCTGCTGCTGCTCGGCTGGGTGTTCGTGCCTTTTTATCTGCGCTCCAATGTATTCACCATGCCAGAGTTTCTGGAGCGCCGCTTTAATCGCAATTGCGCGAACTATCTGGCCACCATTTCCGTGATTGCCTATATCTTCACGAAAATTTCCGTCCATCTTTATGCCGCGGGCATCGTGCTGGAGCGCGTGGTGGGCTGGAATCAATGGACAGCGGCTATTATTCTGGTGATCGCCACCGGCGTCTATACCATCGCCGGCGGCCTCGCCGCGGTGATCTACACGGATTTAGTGCAGACCCTGATTCTTCTGGCGGGCGCGATCGCGCTTACCTTAATCGGCTTGGACAAAGTTGGCGGATTTGCAGGCTTGCGCGCTGCGCTTCCCGCCAGTTATTTCCATATGATCAAGCCCGCTTCGGATCCAGAATTTCCGTGGACCGGGATGTTTTTTGGCGCGCCGATTCTGGGCATCTGGTATTGGTGCACCGACCAGGTGATTGTGCAGCGCGTTTTATCCGCGAGAGACGAAGGTCACGCCAAGGCGGGCACAATTTTTGCCGGCTTCCTGAAAGTTCTTCCAGTTTTCCTGCTGGTTCTGCCGGGCTTGATTTGCTATGCGCTGTACCCTCAACTGTTCACCGTGGTGGATGGCAAAGTAACCAACGGAGATATTGCTTTTCCGACATTAGTAATCAATCTGTTGCCTACCGGCCTGGTCGGATTGTTGATCGCCGCATTGCTGGCCGCTTTGATGGGCGCCATGAGCTCGGTTTTTAACTCCGCTTCCACGATGGTCACGCTCGATTTTTATAAAAAGTTCCGCCCCACGGCGAGCGAAAAGCAGCTTGTAGCCTTCGGGCGCATTGCTACCGGCGCCATGGTGGTGCTGGGACTTTTGTGGGTGCCCTTCATTCATTTGCTCAGCGCGCAACTGTACATTTATTTGCAGAGTGTGCAGGCCTACATTAGCCCGCCGATCGCAGTGTGCTTCATATTTGGAATTTTGTGGCCGCGGCTGAATGGCGAGGGCGCAATCAGTTCACTGCTGGTTGGATTTGTTTTGGGCACGGTGCGATTTGTTTTTGAAGTGCTGGACAAAACCAGGCACTACAGTTCTCCGACATTGCGCTGGCTGGTGGACATGAATTTTCTCCATTACGCAGTGCTCATGTTCGCGGTGTGCGCCCTCGTGCTGATCGGGGTGAGCATGATATTTCCTGCGCCGGAGCGAAAGAAAATCGCGGGATTAACTTTCGCAACGGTGGGGGACAAACTAGAAACTACGGATGTGAAGGAAACGCCGCATCTGAGACGCGAAACGCCCGCGGAACATAGGGTAAACCTGGCGTTTACGTGCGTGCTGATCGCCACCGTCTTTAGCTTATGGATTTATTTCCGTTAAGACGGCGCAAAAAAGAAATGAGACCAACATCCATTGTCGCGTTGCGGGCTAACGTTACGCAGGAGGATGCTGTTCGGGAGTTTTCCAGTCGCGGGCTGTCGTCGATGTACTGGAGAATGACAGCGGGCCGTTTGCAGCGAATCGCCGAGGTGTACGTGCCATATCAATTCTACGAAGTCAGCTACGTTATGGCGCGAGCGCCGCAGAAGCGTTTGTTCGCTATGGACGCGGTAGACGGTTCACTCGATCTGTTTGAATTTCCGCAGTTGCCGAGCCCGCAGCAATTGGTCACGACCGAGACGCGTAACCGCGTCGAGCCTTCCTTACCGACGGGCGCCGCCGATAAATTGCTGCGCGAAAAGGCATTGCGAGTTGTTTTTCACCAGGGTTTTTTCAAAGTGTGTGAGGCCTCGTTGAAATTTGTCCGCTTGCCGGACGTCGTACACTTACCTTACTGGCTTGGCTTTTATTCTAGCAGCGAGATCGTTCGGTGCCGGGTGATGGACGCGGTGCGCCGGCGCATTGAAGGCGCCAAGGCTTCCGCATTTTTTGAACAGTGGCTGGCAGCTTGAAATATATCGCTGAACAAGCACGAAAAACTGTTCCGCATCTACTTCCTTCTGGAGCTTTTTCTATGTCAGCGTTCCTGCAACGCATCGTGGTTGTACTCTTATTCTGCACGATGCTTTGCGCGGGAAACAACGCGCAGGGTTGGCATCATCTCGGGAATGTTCAACACGTGGAAGTCTTACCGGAAGGCGTGGAACTGGCGGCTGGAGCTGCAAGAGTTCGTGTAACTTTTTTTCGCGACGGCGTGGTGCGCGTGCGCGTGGCGCCACAAGGAAAATTCCCAGAGGACTTTTCCTGGGCCGTGATCGAATCGCCGCAACCTCCCGCGGTAAAAGTTCAAGATGGCCCGAAAGAAGTACGCATCAATGCAGGCGCCGTGAATGTGATTGTGATCAAGTCGCCGCTGCTCATCAATTTCGTGGATTCTGCCGGAAATGCGGTTCTCGAGGACCAACCGACCCTATCTATGGGATGGAATGGCGACAGCGTGCACATCTGGAAGCGCATGCCTGCGGATGAAAATTACTTCGGACTGGGTGATAAGGCTGGCCGCATGAATCGCCGGAACCGTTCTTTTACCATGTGGAACACCGACGAGTTTGGCTGGCAAGAGTCGAGCGATCCCTTATACAAGACCATTCCGTTTTTTATGGGGCTCCGCAATGGTGCGGCTTACGGCGTGTTTTTCGACAACACGTATCGCAGCAGTTTCGATTTTGGAAAAGAATCCGCGGACTATTTTTCGTTTGGAGCAGTGGGCGGAGAGCTAAATTATTATTTTTTTTCCGGCCCAACGCCGAAGAAGATTATTGAGAATTACACCTCGCTGGTGGGACGCGCTGAGTTGCCTCCACTTTGGAGTTTAGGGTTCCAGCAGAGCCGCTACAGTTATTATCCGGAAGCGCGAGCGCGCGAGATTGTAGCGACTTACAGGCAAAAGAAAATCCCGCTGGACGCAATTTATTTCGATATTGATTACCAGCAAGGATATGCGCCGTTTACGGTAAACCGCCAATATTTTCCGACGTTTGACAAAATGATTTCTGATTTCCGGTCGCAGGGTGTGCACAGCGTGCTGATCACCGACCTGCACATCAAGAAAGATCCGAATCCCGCTTACGCGCCGTACGCCACTGGAATGCAACGTAACGTGTTCGTTAAAAATCCCGACGGCAGCGTTTTCGTCGGACCAGTGTGGCCGGGTGACAGCGTGTTCCCGGATTTTACGCTTACGAAAGCCAGGGATTGGTGGGGCGAACTGTATAAAGATTTTGTGGACATGGGCGTGGCGGGCTTCTGGAACGACATGAACGAGCCATCCGTGTTTCAGCGCGCGGACAAGACTATGCCGCTGGACGTGCGACATCGCCTGGATGATGGCACGATGCGCGACCACAGCGCCATTCACAATGTGTATGGAATGGAAAACGTTCGCGCCACGTATGACGGCTTGCGCAAGTTACGGCCGGATGAGCGGCCCTTTGTGTTAACGCGCGCGGCGTATTCCGGAACGCAGCGATATGCGGCGACGTGGACGGGAGACAACAGCAGCACCTGGAATCATTTGTCGATGAGCACGCCAATGTTGTTGAGCATGGGAATTTGCGGCTATTCGCTGGTGGGTGACGACATCGGAGGTTTCGCAGGAACGCCACCTGCCGATTTGTTGACTCGCTGGATCGAAGTTGGAGCCTTCAATCCGATTTATCGCGACCACACCGGAAAAGGTACAGGCGATCAGGAACCCTGGGTGCACGGACCGGAGCAGGAAATGATTCGGCGGCACTACATCGAACTGCGTTACCAGTTGCTGCCGTATATTTACACCGGCATCGAAGAAATAACGCGCACTGGGTTGCCTTTCATGCGGCCGCTGTTTGTCGAGTATCCACAAGCGAAGCTGGAAGGCGACGATCGCGATTTTCTGTTTGGAGGCGATTTGTTTGTAGCTCCCGTTGATACAGAAATGTTGGACGCCAAGGATTTTCATCTGCCGCCGGGCGATTGGTACGATTTCTGGACGAGCACTAAAGTAGCGGGCCAGAGCCGCCTTCTTTTGCATCCGCAATTAGACGAAATGCCGCTGTACGTTCGTGCTGGAGCTATTGTTCCGATGCAAGCCGTCGTGCAGAGCACGTCAGAAACTCCAGCCGGCGGGTTGAAGCTGCGTGTATATCCTGGTGACGATTGCCGCGGTTCGTTGTACATGGATGATGGACATTCGTACGCGTATCAGAAAAACGAATTTTTGCGGATTCAATACAGCTGCCAGGCGGCTGGGAATTCCGTGACGGTGAACAGCAAAGTGGAAAACAGCGGATTCCAACCGTGGTGGAAGCGTGCAGAGATAACGGTGTACGGAGTTGCGTCAGCTCCGACACGAGTGCGCATTGGGAACCAGGCTGCGAGCGATTTTCGTTACGACAACCAGACGCATGCGGTGACGGTGACGGTGCCGGAGGCAGTGAAAGATTGGTCGCTGCAAATAAATTATTGAGGGCGCGAAGCTAGAAAATGTCGGCGCGCCGGCATTTAAAGTAATATTTTACTTATTCAGTAACTATAACAATTACTGTAATATTTGCTGGCGTTCGAATCGTGTGCATTCGAATGATGTTAGAAATTGTCGGTGGCGGCGTTCGAATGACGAAAGTCTATCCAGATTAATCAACGAGGAAAATTGTTAACGAGTGTGGCGGCATGGCCAATTCCAATTGGCTGTCGGCGATCCTTCCACGCGCTTCGCCGATCAGTGTGGTCAGGCCGGCGGCGCCCTGAACCGGTGTGTCTTGGAGAGGGGTTTTCAACTGACGAGACTCTTTAGAATTGTTAAACGCGACGATTACTTTTTCTTCGTCCGAGTCACGCTCAAAAATGTAGGAAGAATCATCGGAGGCCAGGTGCCATAAACGGCCTTCGGCAAGTACTGGGTGTTCGCGGCGCAAGCGCAACAACTTCTGGACGTACCAGAATATTTGTTGCTGTTGCGGTGTGCGGCCGTCTGCGGTGAAGGCGTTTTTGGGATCGCCGATCCAGCCTCCGGGAAAATCGTGGCGATTGTCTGGATCGGCGGCGCCTGGCATTCCAATCTCATCGCCGTAATACAACTGCGGAATTCCGCGCAGGGTAAGCGTCAAACCATAAGCCAGCTGCAATGTCCTTATTGCTCGTGTTTCATCCTGGAGATGTCCCGCGGCGTCATTGGAAGGGTCAGCGATGCGCGTAACGTCGTGATTGCCAAAGAATGTAATGAGTGAATCTGGACGGTTATAAAGGGAATCGTGACGCAGGATCTCGGCGATTTTCCCTGCCGGCGCTCCGCGCAGCAATACGTCGCGAAGTGTGAAGTACAACGGAAAATCGAAGAGCGTAGTCAGGCCTGAGTCGACGCCGTCGTAACGTTTTTGTCCACCGACGAAAAATGAGGTGACACTTGGATCGGGGTGAAACACCTCACCGATGGTGGTCAGGTTGGGATAGAGACGGCGTAACGCGAAATGCCAGGCGGCCCAGAACTTGCGCGGCACATACGGAAGGGTATCCAGACGGTATCCGTCGAGGCCGGTCGTTTCCGTCCACCACATGCTGTTCAGCAAGAGATATTGCACTACGACAGGATTTTCCGTGTTGAGGTCAGGCAATACATTGGCAAACCAGCCTTGCGTAAGATTTTTGGAAAAATGCGGGGGTGTGTGCGGGTCCACGAGTGCTTCGAAGGAATCGTTCGTGGAGGGTTGATGAGTGCTTTTTCCGTAGAATGACGGGTCCAACGGAGTGGCGGAATCCATATGCTGCGCTGGGGTGCCGTGAAACCAATCGGGCAAGGGCGGATTTTTTACCCACGGGTGATTGGGGCCGACGTGATTGACGACAGCGTCGAACAAGATTTTCATTCCCTGCTGGTGGGCTGCAGAGACGAGCTGCTGGCACTCGTTTATGGTGCCGAGGTGGGGATCGACGGCGTATAAATCCACTGCGCCATAGCCGTGATAATCCTGCGGCGCGCCGTTCTTCAGCACTGGGGTAAGCCAGAGAGTGGTTACGCCCAAGTCCTTCAGGTAGGGCAGATGCTCGCGAATGCCGCGCAAATCGCCGCCGTGATAGGCGCGAGGATTTGCGCGGTCATAGGAAGCGGGCGCGTCAGCCGGTTGGTCATTGGTGGGATCGCCATTGGCGAAGCGGTCCGGCATGATGAGGTAAATCACATCCGCTTGCGATAGACCGTGAAACTTTCCAGCGGTTGGACTACGCGACGCCAGTGGCAATTCAAAGGAGGTTTTTCCCGTGGAAGTGTTGACGCGGCAGACGGCGGTGCCTGATCTGGTGTCGGTGGCAATTTTCAGCCATACGAATAGATACCTTCCGCCAGCGGCTGACTGCGTATGCGTGACGGTGACCGTCGGGAGATTGCAAGCAACTTCGTTCGCTTGCAGGTTGTGGCCGGAGATCAGCAGCATGAGTTCGGCCGTTAAACCGATCCACCAGCTGGGTGGCTCAACTTTGGTTACGGAAGGCTCATTTCCGGCTTTGTTTTCTGCAGGGTTTTGTGCAGGGACAGCGGAAGGCAAAAGAATCAGCGCGCAGCACAGGCCGAAGAGTAGCAGTGAAAATAAACGGCCAGTAATCGAAAGCCAAAATTTCTTCACGCCGGAAGAATAGGAAAAAACTGGTGTTAATGCCAGCGACTATTCGGCGAGGATTAGTACTGCGCTTTAAATGGTTTTTTCCGCGGTTTTATTACAGGCATAGCGTCGAATCTTAAGAATCCGAATCGTTCGGGAACGTGGAAGTTTGGTTGAGGAGTATTGGTGGGCTGCCAGGAAGAATAAAAACGTGGCTCGGTGGGTCCTTCCACACGAAAAAAATTGACGCGCCATACGGAAGCGCGGTCGAAATGTTGCGTGAGACTCTTCATGGGGATGGCTAATTCCGCAGACCATGTTTTTTCAGCCTTGTCGATATTAACGCGCCGTTGCAGACCGCTTTGTAAGTACTGAAGGGCGCCGTTGACGATTTCCAGATCGATCCAAGAGCCATTGGGGCTTACCTCGAATTCCATGTAGTGGCGCAACTGCGCGGGATCAGGCTGCAGGAAAACTTCAGCGACATCGCGGTCCCAAAGTTTATCGCGGCGACCGTCGGGATTGGCATCCTCAAAGACAGTGATGAGGCGATAGCTCGCGACAAATTTCAGATATAGAAATTCGGGCGTCCACAGGAGGCGAACTTCGGTCTGGCGACGCGGATCGGTATTTTTTCCTTGCCAGTCGGTGCTGAAGAGCACGGGCTTTGCGCTTCGCCAGGCCTTGTAAGGCGGGAAACCGGCGGCGTCGAGCGTGCCATGGAACGAAGCTGCTAGGGCCGTGGCGGGAGTTGCTTTGGAGGACGGGGCGAACCTTTTGCGCACGGGCTAGTTTTTGTCCCCTGAAAGCGTGGAATGGCCATGCTAGCATCGGTTGTTCGTTGTGTAACTTGCCGAAATTTTACCGCAGTATCTGGGAGCACTTATGATCGAGCAAGTCGGACTGGATGATTATTCGACAAAGCGACTGAGGCAGGGCCCCGAGGAGTTCAAGCACGTCAAGTTCAAGCTGGAGGGCAGCGTGGCGCGGCTTACGCTGAACCGCCCGGAGCATAATCTCCTCAACGAAGAAATGCTGCGAGAGCTTTCCGATGGCGTCGGTGCAGCGGGCGACCGCGAGGACGTAAAACTGATTGTGCTGGACTCCGCGTGCAAAGTGTTTTGCGGCGGAATTGATATTGGGGAGTACACATCGCAGCGAGTGTTTCAGATGCTGGATGCATTTCACGCAGCTTTCGCGGGGATGCTGGAAGTGGGTAAACCGGTAATCTGCGTGGTGAACGGTCCAGCAATTGGGGGCGGCGCGGAGCTTGCGGCGTTCGGTGATTTTGTGATCGCCACTCCGCGGGCGCGCTTTGCGCAACCGGAAATTTCGATTGGAGTGTTTCCGCCGCTGGCTTCCACAATTCTGCCTTTTTTGGTGGGACCGAAGGTGGCCCTGGAACTGGTATTGACGGGCGAGCCGGTGACGGCGGAGCGCGCTTTGGAATTGGGGCTGATCAATCGGCTGGTACCGGAGACGCAGTTGCAGGCAGCGGTATCGGATTTGATTCAGCGCATCACCAGCCATTCCGGGCCGGTGTTGACCATGGCAAAAAAGGCGATTCTTGGTGGAATGGGGATGTCACTGAAAGATGGGTTGAAACATTCCATGAATATTTTTCTGAATGAATTGTACCGATTGGAGGATTCGCAGGAGGGGTTGCGCGCGCTGGTAGAAAAGCGGAAACCTAACTGGAAGAATCGCTAGGGCGATAGTTTTGAGTTTAGGTTGAAAAAGGGAAGGCGCGAAAAATTTCGAGGAACCGCGATTTGTCGACGCGTTGACACACCGGGAGGCTCGACATACACTCAATTTTCAATTTGCAGGCATGGGCAGCGGGGAAGGCCGTGAAAATCGGCCGCGGTCCCGCCACTGTAATCGGCTGAAAAGCCGTAAGCCAGGCTACCCTCCGATGCCGCAGAGGCTGCGCGCTCTTCGCGAGAAAGAGAGCTGGCGATGTGCCCCGGTTTCTCGCGGGGCTTTTTTTATGCTTTGAGAGTTTTGCGAAGGACGATAGAAAATTGCAGCACATCAGGCGCTTCGGGCTGATAGGTATCGTCGGCATGTTGCTGCCGGCATTGCGGGCGGTGATTGTGCCGGTTCCGAGTGCATGGGCGCAAACTTATTCACCCGCTCCAACCTCTGCGGCGCAACACGGTTCGCCCGCGCAAAGTTCTCGAGAGGTTGTGGACGAAACTGGAAGAACGGTGCGGATTCCGCAACCGGTGATGCGCATCGTTTCGCTGGCGCCCAGCTTGACGGAAACGGTTTATGCGTTGGGATTGCAGGATCGCCTGGTGGGCGACACCGACTATTGCGACTATCCACCGGAGGCACAGAAGAAACAAAAAGTTGGGGGCGCGATCAATCCGAGTCTGGAAGAGATCGCGCATCTGAGGCCGGATGTGGTGCTGGTGACCAAACACTTAAATACTTTGGATACGGTCCACTCACTGGATGCGCTGGGGATCCCTTCTTATGCCACCGATCCACGAAACGTGGATGAGATTGTGGCTTCGACGAAACGGCTGGGAGAGGTGCTCGGAGCGCCGGAGGTTGGAGCTGCGTTGGCGGAAGATTTGCAACATCGACTGAATGTTTTGCGGCAGAAAATCGGAGCGCTGCCGCCGCGGCGGGTGCTGTTTGTCGTGTGGACGGACCCGCTGATTTCGATTGGGAAGGATACATTTATTGCCGATGCGTTGCGGCGGGCGGGAGCGGTTTCGATCATAGATTCCAAGCAGGATTGGCCGCAGGTGAATCTGGAGGAAGTCGCACACTTGCAGCCGGAGGTTTTGGTTTTTGCTGATTCGCACTCGGAAACGACGGCACAACATTTTGAGGTGCTCGCAACGCGGCCGGCGTGGCGGATCCTGAATGCTGTGCGCGATCGAAACTTTGCGGTAATCAGCGATGCGGTGAATCGGCCAGCGCCGCGCATTGTGAGTGCGATTGAAGACTTAGCGGAGAAGCTGCATCCCAAGGCGTTTATGGACATGCCGATTTCCGACAGGGTGGGCGGTAATCCGGTTTTGGATGCCAAATATCTATGCGCCCGCTAACTATCCAGCGGCTATTTCTGCAGTGCGCCGTGCTCGCTGGGATTTTGTTTGTGGTGGTCATCATTGCGTTGAAGGCCGGGGCAGTGGAGGTTTCGCTATTTGCATTGGGACGCGATTTGATCCGGGTCATCGTGCATCATGGCGGCGAAATAAAGAGTGATTACGGATTGATCGTGATGAATATCCGGCTGCCGCGAATTTTACTGGGAATTTTTGTGGGCGCCTCGCTGGCCGTGGCGGGGACGGGATTTCAGGCACTGCTGCGGAATCCGCTGGCTGATCCTTATGTGTTGGGAGTATCGAACGGGGCCGCACTGGGCGCGATTCTCGCGCTGCTTGTTTCGCCGCATTTGTCGTTGTTGCCTGCGGTAGCGGATTTGCTCACGCCGCTTGGAGCTTTTTTAGGGGCCGCCGCAACGATTGCCGCTGTTTATTTTCTAGGGCGCCATGAAGGGCAAATCGACAGCACGACGCTGTTGCTTGGGGGCGTGATTACTGGCTCATTTCTTGCCGCCATTATTATGTTTCTGATGACTTCTGAGACGGGCAGCAATCTGCGCGGAATGGCATATTGGTTGATGGGGAATCTTTCGACGTCGCTGCAACCCACGGTGTATTGGATTTTGTGGATTGGATTTTTGCTGGGCGCCGGAGCGATCTATACGACGGCTTCGGATTTAAATTTGCTTTTGTCGGGCGAAAAGGAAGCTATGCATCTGGGCGTGGACCTCCCGCGGGTGCGGCTGGTGGTGTATATCGCGGCGTCGCTGCTGACGGGCCTGGCGGTATCCGTGAGCGGGTCGATTGGTTATGTTGGGTTGCTAGTGCCGCACGTAATGCGTCAGATTTTTGGATCGGATCATCGCGTTTTACTGCCGACGGCCGCGTTTGGCGGGGCGATCGCGGTAGTGATTGCGGACACGATCGGGCGTACGGTGGTGCCTCCCGCGGAATTGCCGGTGGGGGCGATGACGGCGTTGGCGGGCGCTCCGCTTTTTATTTATTTGTTGCGCAGGAGAATGGCGTGAACACGGTTGCGCGGCCCGTTGAAATGGGGGCCATGCGTTCGCCTGGGGAAGCATCGCGGGTGAACAACGAGGTGCGCTTGAGCGTGGAGCAGGTGAGTTATGCGTACTCGCCTAATCCGACGCAGGCTCCGCTGTTCACCTTGGAAGCGACCAGCTTTCAGGCGCGCGCGGGAGAAATTGTGGCTATTCTGGGGCCAAATGCCAGCGGCAAATCCACGTTGCTGAAATTGATCGCCGGTACGCTGGAACCGCTTTCGGGACGGGTGCTGCTGAATGGCTTCGTCACGCATTCGCTCAACGCAAGAACACGCGCGCAACGCATAGCCATGGTGCAGCAGGAAAGTCAGCTGCTGTTTCCCGCGCGTGCATGGGAGTTTGTGCTTCAAGGGCGGCATCCGCACGGGCGGGCGTTGCGTTTTGAAAGTGCCACAGACATTGCGGTGGCCAGAAATGCGTTGGCGCAAGTGGGCGCGGCAGAACTGAGCGAACGTTGGATGGCGGAGCTGTCCGGCGGCGAGAAGCAGCGAGTAATTCTGGCGCGGGCATTGGCGCAGCAACCGTTACTCTTATTACTGGATGAGCCGACACTGCATCTGGACATTGCGGCGCAAGTGGATCTGCTGCACGGATTGCGGCACCTCGCGGTCGAAAATCGCTACACCGTGGTGGTGGTGACGCATGAACTGAATCTTGCAGGGGAATATGCCGATCAGGTGGTGCTGATACAGCGAGGCAAGTGTTTGCGCGTGGGGGCGCCGGGAGTGGTGTATCAGCGAGAATTGCTGGAGCAGGTTTTTCAGACGCCGCTTAGCGTGGAGCTGGGGCCGTCAGGCAGGCCGCGCGTGAACGTGGTGGCTGACAGAGAAGGCAAATAGAAAATTCGCTAAAAAGCTGTGTGACGCAGATTCTTGCAATAAGGATTTCGCTACAGAGTTTTGGCGAAGACGACCTTGTAACTCGCTGCAACTTCGCGCTGCGGTGCAGCTGCCGCGGCAAAACATGTCACCCAATAGCGGGCCTTGCCCCACGACAATCACCGCGGATTTCGCGCTCGGGAAGACGGTAAGTTAATGGGATTTTTTCTTTAACTAAATAAGCCGTCGCCGCCGCGCGACTGTAAGGCGGAAATTAGGTTTCCGGCCACTGCAGCGAATTTGCTCACTCAGGTGGGCGCCGCTGCGGGAAGGCCTGGAACCGGTAGTGCCGCCAAGCCAGGAGACCGGCGAAATCCGCAACCCGCGCGAGCGTTCGTTCGCGCAGGACAACCTTCGGAGCTCCCGCGCGAGAGGGAGTGGAGGATGAAATGAAACGACGTGGATTTCTTCGGTTTTTTATTCTGCTATTGGTTTGTCTGAGCTGCAAAACTTCCTCACCGGCACAAAATAAATCGGCGGATGCTTCGATTTCCGGGACGATTGTGGACGCTACTGGCGGCGCCGTTGGTGGCGGGGTTGTGACTGCGACATCTCAAGAGACACGGCAGATTGCGGCCTCGGCGACTTCCAAGTCGAACGGTAGTTACACCTTGGTGGTTTCTGCGGGGCGTTATCGTGTGCGGTTCGTGCGAGCGCCTTTTAACACGCTCGAAGAGGTTGTCGATTTGAGGGCGGGAGAATCGCGCGTTTTAAATTCGCGGCTTACGCTCGAGAGGTTGTCTTCCAGCGTGGTGGTGACGGCGCAAGCTGAGCCCACCTTGCTGGAGCAAGCTACTGCGCCGGTCTCGATTATTTCGCGGGAGGAAATCGAGGCGCGTCAGGCCGTGGGTCTAACCGATGCGCTTCTGTTCGCGCCGGGCATTGCTATCGGACGAACTGGTGCGGAGGGCGGGAGCGCTTCGGTTTTTCTGAATGGCGGAAATTCTAACTTTACTAAAGTGCTGGTTGATGGCGCACCGATCAATCCGCCGGGCGGCGCGGCGGATTTTTCCAGCCTCACGCTGGACAACATCGATAAAGTTGAAATCGTTCGCGGTGCGGAAAGCGCGATTTACGGTACCGACGCGGTTTCCGGTGTCATTCAACTGTTTACCCATCGCGGGGAGACGCGCGTTCCGGAAGTGAACGTTTTTGTGGAAGGCGGAAGTTTCTCGACGGCGCGCGGGGGGGCTGAGGTTGGCGGGTTGCTGGGCAACTTCGACTACTCGGCGGCCAGTTCCTATCTGGAGACCGACGGACAAGGGCCGAACGATAGCTTCATCAATCGCACGCTCTCCGGCAATTTCGGCTATCGCTTCAGCGAGACGAATCAACTGCGCCTCACACTGCGCAACAACACCAGCAATGCGGGCATTCCAGGACAAACGATATTTGAACCGCCAAGTCTGCACCAGCATTATGACCAACGCATTTTCAGTGCTAATGCGCGCTGGGATTTTTCTACCGGCGAGCACTGGCATCACGAAATCAGCGGTAGCGAATCTTACACTCGGCAGCACAACGACAATCCGATTCAGAGCTTCTTTGCCACCGATCCAAAGTTGTTCTGTCCCCAAGCGAATCCTGCGTCCGTGCCCACGGCGGAATTCTGCGACTTCACGGGCGACAGCCGATTTGCGTACAACCGCACCAACGTGACGGCGCAGAGCAGCTATGTACGGTCTAATTTTGGGGTGACCGCGGACTACGAATATGAAGTGGAGAATGCTTTCCTATCCACTGTAGACGTAAATCATGCGCGGCGGAATAATCAGGCGGGGTTTTTGGATTTTCGTTACCGGCCGCTTCAACGTGTTTCGCTGAACTTTGGTGGGCGAGCGGAGGCCAATGCTAATTTTGGCACGCGGGTGGTTCCGCGCATTGGGGGCTCGGTGGCGGCGCGATACGGGACGGGGATGGTTGGCGACACGTTGTTTCGGGCATTTTATGGCCAGGGGATCAAGGAGCCGCGGTTTGATCAGACGTTAGGGGATAATTTCGGCGATTTAGGGAATCCGTCGTTGAAACCTGAATCGAGCAAGAATTGGAGCGCGGGCATTGAGCAAAAGCTGCTGAACGATCGGGTGAGGCTGTCCGCCGATTATTTCTACAACAGCTTTTACAATATTGTGAGCTTTGCGTTTTGTACTGCGGATCCCACGAATCCGGCGGGGAATAGTTGCGGGCTGACTATTCCGGGCGCCCCGGCTACTGGATTTGGGTTTTTCTTTAACACGGATCGCGCGCTGGTGCGGGGAATCAGCGTGGCTGGGGAATCGAAGTTCACTCGATGGCTTAACGTGGCAGGGAATTACACGTATGACGACACGCGGGTGTTACAGGCGCCGAACGCTTTCGATCCGTCGGAACTGCCAGGGAATCACCTTATACGGCGACCTGTAAATTCTGGATCGCTTACGCTGAACGCGCAGTGGCGGCGCGTGGGCGTGACTATTGGCGGGTACTTCACGGGAGTGCGCACGGATTCGGATTTTCTTGGGCTGGGCCTCACGAGGAATCCGGGGTACGCGCGCTTTGACGTTGCCGGGCACTACGAACTTGGCCACGGCGTTTTGTTGTACGCGCGTGCGCAAAATCTGTTTGACAGGCGATATCAAGATGCGCTCGGCTATCCGGCGCTGGGACGCGACGCGCGCGTTGGTGTGCGTTATACCTTCAAGGGTAGAGACTGATGGACGAGCGCGAGCCGGTTTTGTTTTGTTGGAGCGGCGGAAAAGACAGCGCGATGGCGCTGCACGCGCTGCTGCTTGATCCGCAGGTGCGGGTTGTGGCGTTGCTGACTACGGTCACCGAGGGATACGACCGCGTCAGCATGCATGGCGTACGGCGGGAACTGTTGCAGCGGCAGGCGGAGAGTATTGGGTTGCCGCTGCACGAGGTATTTATTCCGCCGGAGTGTGTAAATTCGATTTATGAAGAGCGCATGGAAGCCGCGTTGCGAGGCTATTTTGAAAATGGGATTCGCAAAGTAGCATTCGGCGACATTTTCCTGGAAGATTTACGCGCTTACCGGGAGAAAAACCTCGCGCGTTTTGGCATGACCGCACTTTTTCCGATCTGGAAGCGGGATAGCCGCGAGCTGATCGATTCATTTCATGCGCACGGCTTTCGCTCGATCGCTGTTTGCGTAAATCCCAAGTTTTTAGATCGCAGTTTTGCGGGGCGCGAGCTGGATACTTCGTTCTTCGCGGATTTGCCGGCCCAGGTGGATTGTTGCGGCGAAAATGGGGAATTTCATACTTTTGCTTTCTGTGGACCGATATTCAAAGATCCGGTGCGATTTGAAGTAGGCGAATGCGTAGATCGAGATTCGTTTGTTTTTTGCGATCTCTTACTGGAAAAGGAGTGCCAGACCTATGAACGCGCAAGCAGCAAAGCATGAGGAGACGATATTCCGCACGGTGTTGATCGTGGGGATGATTCTTGTCGCGGCGATTCTTCGCATCGTTCCTCATCCCTGGAATCTCGCTCCGGTAGGCGCCATGGCGCTGTTTTCCGGGGCAGTGATCCGGAATAGAGTGATGGCCTTTGCATTTCCCTTGCTGGCGATGCTGGCAGGGGACTGGTTTGTTGGTTTTCACATTTTGATGCCGGTGGTGTACGCCAGTTTTCTGATTAGCACGGGTATCGGGTTCTGGCTGCGAGAGCGTCGAAGCGTGGTGCGCCTCGGTGGGGCTGTATTGCTCGGCGCGATACAGTTTTTTCTGATTACCAATTTCGGCGCGTGGATGTTCTTAAACTCTTATCCCAAGACATTTGCGGGTTTGATTGCTTGTTACGCGGCGGGAGTGCGATTTTTTTGGAATACACTCGCCGGGGATGTCTGCTATTCGGTTCTGCTATTCGGCGGACTGTTCCTCGCGGAGCGCTTCGTTCCGGTGTTCAGGCCCAAGGTTTCCGCAGTTTGCTAGCAGGTTGCCGATCTTTCTTCGAGCCAGGGAAAAGAGCGACTAGCCCACTAACCGCTGATCATTCACCATAGCGCACCTCAGCGGACGGTAACTTGGGCACCAGAAAGAACATGGCCGCTAATCGCAGCGGGCTCAATTCTTCGGCGCATTAATTTGAGGTATTAATCGCTTCGGAGCTTGTTTTCCGCTAACCTGCGGCGAAAACTGATAGGGGTTGCCGCCGGGGACAAATTCTGTTGACGGACAGCTTTTTCGTTTCTTACCAAATCAAGCCACTGAGGTTCGTTTGAGCAAGGAAAAGAGATGGCCAGTAGTGAGTGCCAAAGATAAGTTCTGGTACTCGGCTAATCGGAACTTGACCCAACACAGCCAATAGTCCTTTATTAAACCGAGTGGAGCTTGTTAAAGCGGCGTCAGGGTGCGGGGTCTGGGGAGCGACGCGCATTTTAACGTGATGCCGCTCGTGAACACTTCGTTTTGCTGAAAATCTTGTAACTTCACCGGTGCCAGGCGCGTATTCGCGGGATCCAGCGCGGAACGTTTTTGCAGTATTCTTCGTAATCCGCGCCGAACATTTTTTGCAACGTGGGTTCCTCATAGAACCGCACAAAAAAAGCTATTCCTACCACGGCCACGAACGCCACCATAATCGCCCCCAAGTTCGCCCGCCCAAAGATCACCCACAGACCCAACCAGCCCACGAAGAACCCCACATACATCGGGTTGCGGACATGTCGGTAGAATCCCACCACCACTAGCCTCTGCGGCGGAGCAATCGGCACAGGAGTTCCGTGTCCCGTCCATCCGAAATCCCAAATGCACCTTAGGGCCACCGCGAACCCCAAAACAGACGGTAGGGCCGCAATCCAGCGCCAGCGCGCCACATCAACCATGTCAACTTGGAAGCCCAGCCAGGGCGGCAGCAACCAGAACCACAAGGCAAGGAATGCCGCGCCCACGGCCAGCGAGGCGAGTGCTGTTGGCCAATGTGTGGCACGATTTGGATCTCCTCCGATGCCAGGCTGTACGTTGGCCATGGCGCCCCCATTAGCGCCGAAGTATGAGCTCCTAGTTCAACACCAGCAACAAAAACCTGCACCGCAATAATTGACTCACTCCGCCCCAACGCTGCCGATTGCCTCCACTTTCGCTTGTTGCAGGGGCTTGTAGCGAGGGCCTGGTGCGGTCGGGATGATATAATCGGCGTTTCGATATGCCTAAATCCGCGTCTGAGACAGCAGCGATCGCCCCCGAAGTGCTTGCCAAGTACGAGCCGGTCATCGGACTTGAAGTCCATGCACAGCTGCTGACGAAAAGCAAAATTTTCTGTGGGTGCGCGAACCGCTTCGGTGATCCGCCCAACAGTAATGTGTGTCCGGTGTGCCTGGGGCTTCCGGGGACTTTGCCGGTCTTGAACCGTCGAGCGGTGGAGATGGCCATGCGGGCTTCGCTGGCGCTGAACTGCACGGTGCACGAACATTCGCGGTTCGCGCGCAAAAATTATTTTTATCCCGACCTGCCGAAGGGCTACCAGATTACGCAATATGAATTGCCGCTGGCGACGTGCGGGTGGATTGAGATCGAGCAAGCGGGTGGGAAAAAACGCATAGGCATTACGCGCCTGCACCTGGAAGAGGACGCGGCGAAGAATGTTCACGAGGGTTTTAAGGAATCGAGCACCAAGGCATACATCGATTACAACCGGGGTGGAACGCCGCTGAGCGAAATCGTGTCGGAGCCAGATATGCGCACCCCGGAAGAGGCATATGCGTATCTCACAACGTTGCGACAGATTTTGCTGTACACCGGGGTGAGCGATTGCAATATGGAGGAAGGGTCGCTGCGATGCGACGCGAATGTCAGTGTGCGGCTGCGGGGATCGAATAAGTTTGGCACGAAGGTTGAAGTCAAGAATCTGAATTCTTTCCGCTACTTGCAGAAAGCGCTGGAGTTTGAAATTGAGCGGCATATTGGAGCGCTGGAGGGCGGAGGGGAAATTATTCAGGAAACGCGGTTGTGGAATCAGAGCGACGGCCGCACGGTTTCGATGCGCTCCAAGGAAAAGGCTCACGATTATCGTTATTTTCCGGAGCCGGACTTGTTGCCGGTGCACATCAGCCCGGCGTGGCGGGAGGAAGTTCGCCGCAGCTTGCCGGAGCTGCCAGAGGCCAAGCGCGCGCGATTGATGACGGAGTACAAGATTACTGCTTACGATGCGGAAGTGCTGGCAACCAGCGCGGAGCTGGCGAACTATTTTGAGGCGGCAACCAAGAACGGCGCGTCCGGGAAAAATACGGCGAACTGGATGCAGACGGAATTGTTGCGAAGAATGAATGATTCGGGAAAGCAGATTGAGGAGAGTCCGGTTTCGGCGGCGGCGCTGGGCGAGCTCGTGAAGCTGGTTGAATCCGGCCACATTACCGCGGCCATCGGAAAGAAAGTGTTTGCCACGATGTTTGAATCAGGGAAGAGTGCGGCGGACATAATTGCCGCGGAAGGTTTGGCGCAAACGGTAGACATAGCTGCGATCGAGCAGGCGGCGCGTGAAGTGATCGAGAAAAGTCCGGAGAATATAGCCAAATTCAAGAGCGGCAATGAAGGAGTGTTTAAGTTTTTCGTGGGTCAAGTGATGCGAGCTACAAGAGGGCAAGCGGATCCGCAGGTCGTAAACGACGTAGTCAGGAAGATTTTGTCAGTTTGACTGGTTTTGCAGATTAGCGCGAAGGCTATCTTCGATTGACAACTGGACTCCGTTTAAACACTCGGGCGTCATTTGGCGGGCGGCCGAGAACTACTTTTCGACTAAACGGGTATGCCGGGCGGTACGGGCCTCCGGACTTCTGGGGGTCCAGTCCTCCGGTGGAAATGCCACGCGCCAAAATGCCGGGCGCGACTCAGAAAATTCCAGACCAACCTCGGCCTTACCTTCGCGGACAGGACCGAGGAAGACGACCTGACATTCCTGCTCCTCTTCGGTCATGTTGTGTCTCATTTTCACTTTGGTGCCACTGGTGAGGCGGTTTTTCAGGGAAAGTAGAGCGCCGTGGGCGTTTATGGCGAGGGTCACAGCCTCTTCCTCAAAGGGCTTGCTCTGTGAATCGGTGCCGCGAATGCGCACGCCGACCTGCATCAATACCCGTTGACTACGTCGTCGAGCCACCGGGTTCGTGGCGGAATTCGTTACCTGGCTCATGACAGTCTCACCACTTCAACTATACGCGGGGAGCGGAGCATGTCGAGAGATACGTCGAAAGGGTATTCAAAAAGGATACGGTCCCGCCGGACAGCTACACAACGCGGTTGTTTAGGGTTTTCAAGTCAAAAGATCAGCTGCGTTTTGCGGAGGGCTCGGCCGCATGCGCTTGCGGATCCTGGCGCTGTTCGATGGGTACGAAATGGCGCGTGTCGTAGCCGAGATAAATTTGGCGCGGGCGCGCGATTTTTTGTTCCGGGTCGAGCAGCATCTCTTCCCACTGGGAAATCCAGCCGGAGGTGCGGGGAATGGCGAATAACACCGGGAACATAGTCATGGGGAAGCCCATGGATTGATAAATGAGGCCGGTGTAGAAGTCGACGTTGGGGTAGAGTTTGCGCTTGACGAAATAATCGTCTACGAGGGCGATGCGCTCACATTCGAGAGCAATTTCGAGGAGCGGATTTTTGCCCATGAGATCGAAAACTTCGTAGGCCACGCGCTTGATGATGCGCGCGCGGGGATCGTAGTTCTTGTAAACGCGATGCCCAAAGCCCATCAATTTCACTTCGCCGGCTTTTACGCGTTTGATGAATTCGGGCACTTTATCGACGGAGCCGATTTCCATCAGCATGCGCAGGACTTCTTCGTTGGCGCCGCCGTGGAGCGGGCCGTAAAGAGCAGCAATTGCGGCGGCGGTGGCGGAATACGGGTCGACATGGGAGCTTCCTACGCCGCGAATGGTGTTGGTGGAGCAATTCTGTTCGTGGTCGGCGTGGAGAATGAAAAGAATATCAAGGGCGCGTTCGAGCGTGGGATTGGGGCGATAACGTGTTTCGGTGGTGCGGAAAAGCATGTTCAAGAAATTACCGGGATAGCTGAGATCGTTATCGGGATAGACGAAAGGCATGCCCAGGGAGTGGCGATAAGAAAAGGCCGCGATGGTGGGCATCTTGCCGATGAGGCGATAGGTCTGTTTTTTGCGCGACTCGACACTGAAGATATCTTTGGCGTCGTGATAGTAGGTGGAGAGCGCAGCGATGGTGGAAATCAACATGCCCATGGGATGGGCGTCGTAATGAAAGCCGTCGAGGAATTTCTTGATGCTTTCATGGATAAAGGTGTGATGCGTTACGTTGTAGGTCCAGTCTTTCAGTTGGGCTTCGTCTGGCAGCTCGCCATGGATAAGTAGGTAGGCGGTTTCGAGGTAGGTGCTTTTTTCGGCGAGGTCCTCGATGGGATAGCCACGGTAGCGCAGGATGCCCGCGTCGCCGTCGATGAAAGTAACTTTGCTGATGCAGGACGCGGTGTTGTTGAATGCGGGGTCGTAGCTCATCATGCCGAAATCGGCGGCATTCACTTTGATCTGACGCAGGTCAGCGGCGCGGATGGCGTCGTTGACGATGGGAACTTCGTAATTCTTGCCAGTGCGATTGTCGGTGATGGTCAGCGTTTCGCGGGGTATGGCGGAACCCTCGGATTTTCTGGATTGAGTGGCGGACGGAGCGGATTCCATGCAAAACCTCGGAGGCAGCTGGACAGGTGCCTGATGCCACTTTACACCAAAGGGGGTGTTGGGGTGAATTCGAGGTGGGAGAGCTGGAGAAGAATTACGGAAGCCAACCCTCGAAGAGAAAAACCCCAAGACCCGGGTTCAAACCTCAACTGCCAACCCGGGGCACCCGAAACTTCAAGGTGGAGGACCGGCCAGAGGAAAGGGAAGTGTTTTGAGGAGGATATGTGCCTCTTGACAATTGTCGTTATAACGAGTATTATGCGGGCGAGTTCAGGAGGGCATCATGATTGAGATTCGCAAGAGTAATGAGCGCGGGCACGCTGATCACGGATGGCTGGACAGCCGGTTTACGTTTTCGTTTGCGGACTATTTTGATCCGGAGCACGTGCAGTTTCGGACTTTGCGTGTTTTGAATGACGATCGCGTGGCGGGAGGGGCGGGATTTCCGAACCATCCGCACCGGGATATGGAGATTGTGACGTACGTGCTGGAAGGCGCGCTGGAACACCGGGACAGCATGGGTAATGGCTCAGTGATTAAGCCGGGAGATGTGCAATACATGAGCGCGGGGACGGGTATTACGCATAGCGAGTTTAATCCTTCGAAGGAGCCGCTGCACTTGTTACAGATATGGATAGTTCCGGAGAAGCGCGGATTGCAGCCCACGTATGAGCAGAAAAACTTCAGCGTGGCGGAAAAGAAAGCTAAGCTGCGGCTGGTGGCTTCGCCAGATGGCGCAGACGGTTCGGTGAAGATTCGGCAGGACAATGCGCTGTACGCCACGATTCTGGATAAGGATGACACCGTGAAGCATGAGTTGCGACCCGGGCGGCACGCTTATATTCAGGTGGCGAAGGGCCAGGTGAAACTGAATGGCACGCCGTTGCAGGAAGGAGATGGCGCGGCCATATCTGAAGAGAAAAGCGTGGAGTTGACTGGAGTGGATAACGCTGAGGTGTTGTTGTTCGACTTGGCGTAATTCTGCTGGGTAAATTGTTGGGCCAACATTTAGCAAGGTGCGAAGATTTTTCTTCGCGCCTTTTTTATTTGGCGTTGGTGGAGAATGCGACGCGGCTGAATATTTCGAGCATTTCCTGTTCTGTTGGAGGATTGAGGATATTGCGCTCGGCGAAATCTTGGGCTTGCGGATAAACGGTGCTTCGAACGCGGTCGGCGGCGTTGGCAAGATCGTAGCGCGTGTGGCGGAATTGAACATCTGGGCCGAGCAATAGCCAATCGGCACCAGGTTCGCCGAAGGGCATTCCGACGCTGCCGGCATTCACAACGCGTGTCTGTCCAATCTTGCGGTCAAATTGCATATGGGTGTGGCCGCACACGACTATTGTGGTGTTCAGTTTTTCGAAGAGCGGGACCAGGCGGTCGGCGGGGGTCAAGCGAGTGAAGACCTCGTTCTCGTTTTGAGGCGTGGCGTGGCAAAACAAGACGGATCCGAGACCGCCGATTTCAAGGGCGACTGTTTTTGGCCATGTGGATAGCCATTGTTGATGCTCGGGATGGAGTTGCTGTGCGGTCCAACTGATTGCGGGTCGATATGGTTGCGGTACTGCTGGTTGCTTGCCGGCCAGGTGCTGGAGCACGGCAACTTCACCGTTGCCATAAATGAAGTGCGTGGGCGCGTCCAAATTTCGGAAACGGTCGAGCGATTCACGCGGCATCGGACCGGGGAGCACGTCTCCGCCCACGATTATCTGGTCAACTCTTTCCTGGTAAATTTCCTGGAGCACGGCCTCGAGAGCCGGGAGGTTGCCATGAATGTCATAGATGGCAGCGACTCGCATGAAACGCGCTTCGGGCGCTCGCGGTTCAGCCGCGGGTGCGTTGGAATTCTCTCATGAAGGTGGTCAGCGCTCGGACGGCTTCAAGAGTGACGGCGTTGTAGAGCGAGACGCGCATGCCGCCTACCGAGCGGTGACCGGGGGTGCCTACCAAGCCGGCTGCGGCAGCTTCTTTGGCGAATTGCTTTTCGATGGAGTCGTCGCCGCTAGCCACGCGGAAGACTACGTTCATCTTGGAACGCGATTCGCGTTCAATGGGGCAGGAATAGAAACCGCCGTCTTCGATGGTGTCGTAAAGCAGTTTGGCTTTTGCCTCGTTGCGTTTGGTGATGGCAGGGATACCGCCTTCCGATTCGATCCACTCGAGGACCAGGCCGACAATGTAGATCGCGAAGGTTGGCGGGGTGTGGTACAGCGATTTTTCTTTTATGTGCGTGCGGTACTGCAAGAGCGTAGGGAGATTTTTGTCGGCGCGCTCGGCAAGATCTTTGCGAACGATGACGATGGTCGTGCCGCTCGGGCCGAGATTTTTTTGCGCGCCGGCGAAGATCAGGCCGAATTTTTTTACCTCAGTGGGGCGCGAGGCGATGTCAGAGGACATGTCGGCGACCAGCGGGGCGCTGCCGGTATCAGGGAGCGTTTTCCATTGAGTGCCTTCGATGGTGTTGTTGGTGCAGATGTGCACGTAGGAAGCATCGGGAGAAAATTTCATTTCGTTCTGGCGCGGGAGGCGCGCGAACTTTTCGGGCTCGCTGGATGCGGCGATATTGTGCAGAATTCCTTTTTTCAGTTCACCGATGGCTTTGGCGGTCCAGGTCCCAGTATGCAGAACGTCTACAGGTTTGCCGGCGAGGCAGAGATTCATGGGGACCATGGTGAACTGCATGCTGCCGCCGCCTTGAAGGAAGACGACGGCGTATTCGTCCGGGATGCTCAAGAGTTTGCGGAGGCGGGCTTCGGCGTCGGCGATGATGCTTTCAAATTCGGGGGAGCGGTGGCTCATTTCCATGACGGACATGCCGCTGCCATGCCAGTCGAGGAGCTCTTCGCGGATGCGCTCGAGCACGGGGAGTGGCAGCGCCCCGGGGCCGGCGTTGAAGTTGAATGCTCTTTTGGAGGTTTGGGGCAGATGCATGGACGTGGTCACGATGGCGAAAATCCTCTCTTGGCTAATAATGGCGGGGCGTTCTCAGCAGAACAGCGCGCCTTCTGATGGAGTCAGTAGAGAGCTCTAGAATAACAGAAGTGTTTGGAGGGTTCGAATTTGCGGTGTTATGGTGTGAGGTCGCAGAATACGTAACACGCTCATTCGCATTTCCGTGGCTATGGCCTATAGGTCCTGCGCCGAACCGGCGGCCAGTCACGTTCCGTGCAAACATGCAGGGCAAACTCACGGGCTGCGCGAGCTTCTTCCAGCCGCCGAGTTTCCGACCGGGTTCGACCTATCGCCGTACGCGCCTCGGGAAATCGGCAACCGCAACGGCTGCATTCGTATCCCTTGAAGACGAGAGTCGAGGTCGTCTCCCGCGGCTTTATCATTTCGACGGTGAGTCCGGCAGTTGCCTTGGTAGGGCGTGTTTGTGCAGATGCTCTAGGCATATGGCGAGCATGTCACTAGCCGGCGCATAGAACTGTTTCGTCTTGCACACGTGCTGTGTGCGTTTCCGAACACTGCGGGCTATCCCTTCCGCGTTTTTTCGCAAATCGCTATGAACGAGGCAATTCGGTCGATGCGGTGGCAGCTTTCCAGCAGGATTCGTAGGTAATGCGGGTTTGGGCAACTGGGACTTGGGGTTCATTGACCCGGACTATGCGAAGCCGGATTCTGGATGGGTCATGGAAGAACGCAGAAAAAATCTTTCGGGTTCCGGAGAACGGCGTAAAGCTGATGCTGAGCGGATTGCCGACGAGCTGAAGAGGCGCGGACGTACCGCGATACACGTGTGCGGCACTAGCATGTTGCCGCTGGTTCGTCCTGGTGACGTGGCGTTGATCCGCAGGGATAAACTGGAGAATATGCGCTCCGGGGATGTGGTGCTGATGCAGCGTGGTAATCATTTGATTGCGAAGCGCATTGGTGAGGATGAGGAGGCTGGCAGCGCATGCGCTTCAGGCGAAGAAATGGTGGGCAGCGGGGCTGATGGCCAGAAGGTTTCGGGACGTGGCGACGGCAAACAGCAAGACGAGCAGCAGGAATGCCTGGGAAAGATCGTGCGTGTGCGTCGTAAGAAGGAAAAGATCGAGTTGGGCGTTGGAAAGAAGTCTGCGGAAGCGGTTCCTTCTGTGATGCTTCGACCAGCACGCTGGGCTAAAGAGAAGTTTCACCACAATGTCGGCGAGGCGCAAGAAACAGATCGAGAAACGGAAGAAATCAGGCAGTAACCCTGGCGAATTTTGATCAGCGCCTGGCGTCCAAACCCTTTTGCTTTGCCCGAGTTTCTAACGCGGAGGCCCGGCGGCCGCTCAGTTCAATGTCACGGTGACGGGGGTTGTCGCCATCGTGGCGCCGGCGACACCCGTTACTGTGACAGTATAGTTGCCCGGAGTTGTGCCGGGGTTGGCATTTGCCTTGTTTGCGTTCGTCCCCCCGCCGCATCCGACCGCCATCGCAGAAGCGGCCGCGATCAGCAGCAACATGAACCAGGTTTTGCATCCTCTCCTGCGAATTGGCACACCGAAGAGGAGCAGGGCTGAAAGAATCATTCCACGACCAACGGGGACTGCCCGATATTGGGTAATGTAGGGCGTCGCATTGTTGCCAGCCCGGGCGGACGAGGCCGACGCGGCGGTGGTGTTGACGGTCAACGTTGCCGTCACCGCGCCTGTCCCCGTTATTGGGGCAGGCTGGGTCAGCGAGCAGACCGGGGGATCAGCTGAGCCGGCCGGGCCCGCAACGGTACATGAAAGGGCCACGTTCCCGGTAAAACCGCCGCTCGGCGTAACTGTGATTGTTGAAGTCCCGGTCGCACCAGGCGAGGCAATGGTGACTGTTGTATTGGTCAGGGTGAAGTTTGCCGCGACGGGTTTGGCAGCCACAGTTACTGGGATATTCGTCGTCTGGGTGATGCCGCCGGAGGCGCCTGTTACAGCGATCGTATACGGGCCTGCGGTGGTGGCCGCTTGGGTGTTGACGGTAAGGGTTGCGGCAACTGCAAACGCCCCCATGATGGTGGTTTGCGCGGGGACCGTGCAGGTGGGAGAATCGACCGCGCCCGTCGGGCCAGTGATGGCGCAGGAGAGCGCCACGTTTCCCGTAAAGCCGCCACTGGGCGCGACGCTGATGGTCGAAGTGCCGGTAGCTCCCGGCGATCTGATGCTGACTGCGGTACCGCTCAATGCGAAGGTAGGGGCGCCGGGCAGACCTGTCACGGTGACGAGGACGTTGGTTGTCATGGTGCTGCCCCCGGAGGCGCCTGTCACCGTGATCGTATACGAGCTGGCGGTGGTGGCTGCTTGCGTGGTGACGGTGAGTATGGCTGTCACTGCAAGGACTCCTGTGATGGTAGCTTGCGGGCTAATGGAGCAGGTGAGCGCGCCGGTCCCACCCGAGGGGCCGGCGCTGACGGAGCATTGAAGCGCCACAGTGCCAGTGAAGGCGCCATTTGGAGTGATCGTGATGGTCGCATTCGCGCTTGCTCCAGCGGCAACGGACAGCGGCGTACCACTCAGCGAAAAATTCGCCGCTCCCGACGCCAGTTGGGCCGGAGTCGAAATGCTGCCGCCATAGGCGGTGTCGCCGGGATAACTGGCAACAACGGCGTGCGTTGCCGCGTTTCCGTTCACCGGTGAGACCGTGATGCCATTGACCGTGGCCGTTGCAGACTGTGTCTCTGTAAGGAAGACCGTTACGGAGCCCCCATCCGCATCAGGGCCCTCCGTTGACTCGACCACGTCCGCAATGCCGTCCCCATCCAGATCTGCCGCGACCACGGACTGGATCGGATAGAAGAAAGGTGGCAGTGGCGCCGATGGGGTGAAGGTGCCATCCCCGTTGCCGAGAAAGAGGGCAGGCGCATTGCCTCCCACGGCCAGATCCGCAATGCCATCCCCATTGAAGTCTGCAACGGCGATGGGGCTGGGGCTGGGACCGGCGATCGTCGGGCCTGTCGCTGCTGTAAAGGTACCGTCCCCATTTCCCAGCAAAATCGTGATCGTGTTTCCCGCTGCATTCGCGACCGCCAGATCCACTTTCCCCTTGCCATTGAAGTCGCCTGCCGCAATTGCCGAGGGTCTGGTACCAGTGACCGGACTTGCTGCAGCCTTGAAGGTCCCATCCCCGTTGCCCAAAAGGATCGTCACGGTATTGTCGGTTGCGTTGGTGACCGCCAAGTCGGGTTTGCCGTCGCCGTTGAAATCTCCCACCACTAACGATGAGGGACTATTGCCCGTTGCGGGGCTGGCTGCCGCAGTAAAGGTTCCATTCCCGTTGCCGAGCAGGATGGTCACTGTGTTGCTGCTTCCATTGGCGATTGCGAGGTCAAGATTGCCATCACCATTGAAGTCACCCGTTGCGATCGCAGTTGGCGTGTTCCCGGTGGCGGGACTGGCAGCGGCGAGGTTGAAGGTCCCATCTCCGTTGCCCAGCAGGATTTCCACCGCCCCTGGCTGGGTCGTAGGGAAATTGTCGAGGCAGTAGGCAACGGCCAGGTCAAGCTTGCCATCGCCATTGAAGTCTCCCACCGCAAAAAACTCAATGTAAGGGAGGAAGCCCGGCGCTAACAAACGGGCCTGGAAGGTTCCGTCTCCATTGCCCAGAAGAATATTGACGCCAGACTCCGAAACCGCCAGATCTGGAATGCCATCGCCATTGAAGTCTCCCACCGCAAGGCTCGTGGGTGCAAACTCGGGAAGCATGGACGGAATCACGTTGAGTCCGATTGTTCCAGGTGTCAGCGACGCCGTCGCAAGCACCTGGTTCGAGTTGCTTGTGTCCAGGAACGAAACCGTGCCCGTTGGCGAGACATGGCCATTGCCGAGCACTGTCGCTATGAGCGAATAATCGCCCGGCGCACCGCTGGATGCGATGCTCGTCATCGTGGGATATGTCCCGGTCACCGTCAGCGAGGACGCCGCTGAAGAGCTTGCCGCATTGGCATTGGTCCCATCAAAGATTGCCCGATAGCTATGGCTTCCAATGGCTGGGCGAAAATGCAGCGTCGCCGTGCCTGCGCTGGTCAACTGCGCAGTGCCCAGGATATGGATGTCGGTGCAGGATTTTGCCGTCGCATCGCAGAAGTTGATCTGGCCTGGCGCGACTGGGGTGCTGCCGGTCATGACGGTCGCCGTCAGGGTGACCACAGTTCCAGACGTCACGGCTCCCACCGCGTTTCCAGCGGAGGTAACGGACAGCGTTGTCGTCGTGGTGGCGGCGGGCGCTGCCCACGCAGGCAGCAGTCCAACACACTGGACGAATATGACCACTCTGAGGAAACACACGAATGGGCGCAAGAGGGCCTGTAGCTCCGGGCCTCCAATCAACGTTCGCTGACGCATGGAAAATTCCCCTGAGGCGCGAGTCCGATGCCGACATAGTCGTTAACCCCAGTCTGCGCAGATTTATTCCCGAAATGTTCGCTGATTTTTTGAGGAGTGCGCGCCAGAAAGCCCGTTTTGTAATTCCGAGTGGCCGATTCGTAAAACTGAAAATGCAATTCGATGTTATTTCCAGTTAATTTTCTAGGGCGAAGTCACCAGCGCGAATTCCACGCGTTTGCGCATGGGGTCGATGCGTTCGGCGCGGACGCGTACCTTGTCGCCTAGCCTCCAGGTCAGTTGTTTTGGTTTTGTGCCGCGGCCACGGCCGGGGGTATTTCGGCGGCGGCCGCCGCGAGCGCTTTCTGCTCCTCCGGGGAGCGAGACGATGGCGTGATCGGCTTCGCGAAAAACGACGCGGTTGCCGGCGACTTCTTCCAGGGCGTTGATGGGCAGCAGGCCTTCCACGAAAACTTCGAAAAGCTCCACGAAGCAGCCGTACTTTTGTACGGAAATAATCAGCGCGTCGTATTCTTCGCCGAGATGCTGCTCCATGAATTGCGCGGTCTTCCAATCCATTAATTCGCGCTCGGCGGCATTGGCGCGACGTTCGGCCTCGGAGGATTCTGTGGCTATTTCCTCAAGCTGGTGGTGGGAATAGAGTTTGGCTTCTTCGTTTTGGGAAGCGAGCACTGAAGCGGCGGTTTTGCTCCACTGCGAAGCGCCGGACGGATTTGAAGCTTGCGGCTTGCTGTCGGGATGTTCGAGAGCCCACTTCAGAATGCGATGCACGACTAAATCGGGATAGCGACGAATGGGCGAGGTGAAGTGAGTGTATTCGTCGAAGCCCAGTGCGAAGTGACCCAGAGGCTCGGCGGCGTAACGAGCCTGCTTCAGGGAGCGAAGCATTAGGTACGAGATGATGCGTTCTTCGGGTTTGCCGGTGACTTTGCGAATTAGGCGCTGGTAATGCTGGGGCGTGATCTTGAGATCGACGCCGCCGGGGAGGCTGACCTTCATGGGGCGTTCGCGACCGTGGCCGGAGGAGTCGGGGCGGCCAGCACGTGCGGGGGCTGGGGTGCGTCCATGGCGCACGGCGATTTCGCGTTGCTGCAAATTTTCGACGCCGAGGGAGTAGCCGAAAGCGCGGGCCAGCTCCTCGAACTCAAGGACTTTGCGAGCATCGGGTTTTTCGTGGACGCGATGGAGGGAATCGATTCCGCGCTGCAGTAAATAACTAGCGACGGCGCGGTTGGCGGCGAGCATGAATTCTTCGATGAGGCGATGAGCGATGTTGCGCTCGCTGCGGCCGATGCTGACCATGCGCTGTTGATCGTCGAATTCGATAACTTGTTCGGGAAGGTCGAAGTCGATGGAGCCGTGTTCGTTGCGGCGGGCGTTGAGCAGGAGGGCCAGTTCTTTCATGTTGTTGAAATGTTTTACGAAGGGGGCGTAACGCGCGGTCATCTCGGGATCTTTTTCGATGACTTTGTTTACGTTGGTGTAGGTCATGCGTTCAAAGGAACGAATGATTCCTGGAGTCATCTGCGCGTTGCGCATGTTGCCAGCGGAGTCGAATTCCATTAGCGCGCTCATCACCAGGCGCTCCTCCTGAGGCTTCAGAGAGCACATGCCGTTCGAAAGAGATTCAGGAAGCATGGGGACGGCGCGGTCGGGGAAATAAACGGAGGTGCCGCGCAGACGGGCTTGCTGGTCGAGGGGGCTTTCGGTTCTCACGTAATGGGAGACGTCGGCAATGTGTACCTGGAGATGCCAGCCGCCGCCGGGGTGGCGTTCAACGTAAACGGCGTCGTCGAAATCGCGGGCGGTTTCGCCGTCGATGGTGACGATGGGGAGGTCGCGAAAATCTTCGCGTCCCTGGCGTTCTGTCTCGCTGACGGAAACGGCGCGGTGTGCGGCTTCTTGAAGCACTGCGGCGGGAAATGTGTGCGGGAGGTGATGCTTGCGAATAATGATTTCGATGTCGACGCCGAGGTCGCCGGGACGGCCGAGGATTTCTAGGACGCGTCCGGTTGGCGGGGCGCCGCCACGCGCGTAGCGGGTGATCTCGACGTTCACCACGGCGCCGTCGAGTTCGGGAAGGACTGGGAGGCGCTTCGGGCGACCGTGATCTGTTGGAGGCAAACCTAATTTTTCGCGCAGCTCTGGAGTTAATTCGTCGCCGGGTGGAATTTCTATCTCGTTCTGGATGCGGATGTCGTAGGGGAGAACGACATTGCCGTTTGAGCTATAGCGGAAAAGGCCGACGACGGTGGCGTGTGCGCGGCCGAGGATGCGGAAGATGGTGCCTTCGGCGCGGCGCGCTCCGGTGACGCCATATGCGGGTTTAATTTTGGCGATTACCTGGTCGCCGTGCATGGCGCCATTTATGCCGCTGGGCGGAATGAAGAGATCGCCATCGAGCTGCGGCACCGGTGCCGAGGGAACCACGAAGCCGTAGCCGTCGTGGTGAAGCACGAGGCGGCCTTTTATTTCATCGCGAGCCAAAACATCTGCGGCTGGCTTGGTTGGCGTGTCGCCGGCTTGCGTGTGATCGGCGCGGCGCTTTGTTTGCGGAGTTGAGGCGGACGATTCTTTCGCAGTATTTCGTTTTGCGGGGCGGTAGCGGCCTCCTGGCAGTTCTTCGATGGCATTGCGTTTTTTAAGTTTAGTGAGGATTTTGAATAGGGGGCGGCGGTCGGATTTACCGAGGTGCAAACCCCGAGCGATTTCGTTGGCGGACACGGGCTCGGTTTTAACCTGTAGAAAACGCAATAGATTTTCGGGGCTAAGGTTAGAGGTGCGGGACATTGTGGATAAACGGGCTATAAGGTTACGCAACGATTCTACTTAACTTTATTTAAAGGAGCGCGAAACTTTTTGGTGCTGGGTGGGGTTTCATCGTCAGGCCAACACACGACCTGCTAGTCACCCTCCGTCAGACTAGCGGGTTCTCCCCGAGAGGGGAATGCGAGGAGGCGGGACGACCTGGCCCGCCTTCTCTTTTTTTTACCTTCGAATTGGTTTCATCAAGGATCGGCCTAGGTGTTTCCACGTTACGAGACCCACCTGCCACGGCAGGTAAACCCTCCAAAAACCTGAGCGTGGGCCACCCTTCGCGTGTCTTCAATTTTTGTTACGCATTACTTTTGGGCGCACGGTCCGACGGTTCACCGAGTTAAAGCAGTTTGCGGACTTCGATTTCGCCTTTTTTGCGGAGGATGTCTACGGAGACGCCCGCGGAGTAGCGGTGGATGATTACGTCGCATTCGGCGCCGGGGATGCCTAGATTATCGATGCGCACTTCTTCGATGTTGGCGGGCAAGATGGGATTGGAGAAGCTGACCTGGCGCTCCGCGGCTTTGATCTGCAGACCGAGCGTGGCCTGGAGCAAAAGATATGGGGCGGCGGCAGCCCATGCTTGTGGCGCGCAGGCGACGGGGTAGAGGGTGGGTCCCATAGATTCGCTGCGCTTGTGGAAGCCGCAGAAAAGTTCGGGCAGGCGATGCAGGTCGACGTGCAGACTGGCTTCGTAAAGACCGTTCAGGATGGAGCCGACAGCATTCTGGAAACCGTAGAGCGAAAGACCCCAGCCGATCAAAGCATTATCGTGTGGCCAGACAGAACCGTTGTGGTAGGACATGGGGTTGTAGCGCAGTTCGCTGGAGCCGATAGTGCGCACGCCCCAGCCGGAGAAAAGTGGCGCGGACATCAATTGGCCGCAAATCCTATTGGCGTGTTCGGGCGAGGCGATTTTGCAGAAAAGAGTTTGCGCCGCGTTTGAGGAGCGCACTTTGCATTGTTGTTTCTGGCCGTCGAGTGCGAGCGCATACATGCCGATTTCTTCGCACCAGAATTCTTCTTCAAAGCGCTGCTGGAGGCGATCGGCTTCCAGGTTGAGCTTCAGTGCAAGATCATGTTCGCCGAATTCGCCGGCGAGCATGGCCGCGGAGCGTTTGGCGGCGTACGTGTAGGCTTGCACTTCGCACAACGCGATGGGCGGTTCGGCGAGCTGGCCATTGGCGTGGAAAACGGAATCGTGAGAATCCTTCCAGCCCTGTTGGATCAAGCCCGTGTTGGAGCGGCGCGCGTATTCGACGAAACCATCGTGATCACGATCACCGTACACATCGATCCAGCGCAATGCCGCTTGAATGTTGGACCAGATGGAGGCAAGGAATTCCGTATCGCAGGTGCGCTGAAAATATCCCGCGGCTAGCACGATGAATAACGGGGTGGAGTCCACGCTGCCGTAGTAGCGGCCAAAGGGGACTTCCTTGAGCGCGGCCATTTCGCCCCGGCGCATTTCATGAAGAATTTTTCCCGGCTCGGCGTCCTGTTCAGGAATTTCCTCGGTAGCTTGCTCGTCGGCGAGATATTGCAAAACGCTTTTGGCGATGTGCGGGGCGATCCACAAAGTCTCGAGCGCGGTGATGAGCCCGTCGCGGCCGAACACGGTGGCGAACCAGGGGACGCCGGCGTAGGGATACTCGCCTTCAGGATTGCCGTCGGTGAGCATGCGCAAGTCGGCTTCAGAGCGCTTCAGCCAGGAGTTGATGCGCTTATTGGAAGTGGTGACCTGGCACTCGTGCAGACGTTCGTTGGTGGAGCGATGGTGCAGAGTGTCGAAAGCGCGTTGATAGGGATTGGTGGGAACGGGAATTAAATTTCGTTCGCAGGAGACGGTGACAAAAACGGATTGCTCCTGCTTGGGATCGAGAGTGAATTCGTAACGGGCCTGGCGGGTGGTGAGCACGCGAGGTTTGGGAGTGAATTCGAGGCGAGTTTTCCTGCTGACATTGTCCAGGCCGCGATAGGAAAGGACGGCGGTGTCGCCGTCGAGAGAATCTGAGAGGCGGTCACCTCTTTTCGCGCGTTTGGTGCCGCGCACTTCGAAGATGTCGGCGAAGTCAGCTTCGAATTGAAAGCTAAGGGAGATTTGCAGCGGTTGCAGACCATAATTGATCAAGCGGATCTGTTCGTAGCAGGTGGCCTTGTCGAGAAATTTGGAGCGAAAAAGATGGATTGTTTCGCGGGGCAGGCCCTGTTCAGTTTTGAGACTGACAGCGCCATTGGCGGTAGTGGTGTCAAAATTTGTCATATCCACAGCGAGGAAGGCGTTGTCGTCGCGGATAGTGGAGCTCAGCAGCATGGGAGTCTGCGAATTCAATTGCAGGGTCATGCGCGAGAGGTGGCGGGTTTCGGAGTGGAACAAGCCGAACTGACCGAAGCCCAGCGGTTCGATGTCGCCGTAGCGATTCAGAACGGCGAAAGTGTCGCCGTATTTGAGGACGCGTGTGCGGTCGTCGGCGAGCGCCGAGGTCGCCTTAACGTAATACTGGTCTTTGACGCGGACGATATCTGCCACAGAGATATCCTGCCATGAAACGTTATTTTTTCAGGAACGATTGCTCGCTTATTGTGCCATCGCCTGGGAACGAGGGGCGAGGTGGATATCCGAGGCCATGGACTCATAGACCTGAACGTATCGTTCAGCCATATGCGCGGCCGTGAACTGCTTTTCAAAAATGTTACGGCAAGCAGTACGTTCGATTGATGCTATTTTTTCTACCGCGGCAACGGCTTCGTCCATATCTTTCACGATGAAGCCGGTTAAACCTTCCTGCATCACTTCCGGAACGGAACCGCAATTAAAGGCGACAGTGGGAGTTCCGCAGGCCATGGCTTCGATCATGGTCAAACCGAAAGGCTCGGGCCAATCGATGGGGAACAGATAAGCGTAAGCGTTGCCGAGAAATTCACTTTTCTCGTTTTCACCAATCTCGCCGATGAATTCGATGTTGGGATCACCCATTAAAGGTTTGATGGTGGATTCATAGTAGGCGCGGTCGGCGTTGTCGATTTTCGCGGCTACTTTCAAGTGCATTCCCGCGCGTTTAGCGATCTCAATGGCGCGATCGAGGCGTTTTTCCGGTGAAATGCGCCCTAGGAACGCGAGATAGTCTCCGCCTTTGGGATTAAACGATAAAAGATCGACTGGCAGGCCGTGATGAACATTGGCAACCCAGTTCACTCGCGGGAATGGTTTGCGCTGCGCCATGGAAATAGAAATCAGCGGAGCATTTGCGTAACGTTTATAAATTGGAACTAAATCGGGAAGATCGAGGCGGCCATGAAGAGTAGTTACGCTGGGTAGCGCGCAATAGCGGGACAGCGGGAAATGCATGTAATCGATGTGAAAATGAATGACGTCGAACTCGGGCGCCATGCGCATCACGTCATCCAACATGGCCATGTGATGAGCCAGATGGTCGACGGAATTCTTACTCAGCCGGAGAGAGGTCTTTGATGCCGGTATGAGCTTCGCGGAAGTTTGCGAATCTCCGCTGGCGAATAGAGTTACGTCCTGGCCTTGCGCAACCAGTTCTTCGGTCAGGTACGAAACAACACGCTCCGTACCTCCATACATTTTGGGTGGAACACTTTCATACAGCGGGGATACCTGTGCAATTTTCACTGGGGCCTCGTGCTGGGCAATCACGCCCATCAGCACAGCAAGTATAAGCTTGTACGCTGCGCGAGAGTATCCGGTGAATCTAGTAGAGATTAACCGACTCGATAAATGACATTTGAAATTTGAATCATTTGAATAAGTATTTCGAACGTTGGAGAAATCGTTGCGCGACGGGCGTATATAATGAGTTAAGGATAATAAATTGGGGATGGGGAGCGAATTTACTTCACGCCGTGACGGCCACCGACGAACGATTCATTCCAAAAAAGACTGAGAAGAGTACTGCTCCGAAGTCCGTGCAGAGAGTAGTGATTGAAAGCGTGTTGCCGGAAATTGATGGCGGACGGTTTCCCATTGCGCGCACACCGGGGGAACTTGTGACGGTGAGCGCTGATATTTTCGCCGATGGGCACGACGTGATCGATGCCGCGCTGCAGTATCGCAGAGATGGCGATGCGGATTGGCAGTACGAGCCCATGCAGTTGATTACAAATGACCGCTGGGAGGCCCAGTTCCGCCCTAGGAGCACCGGAATTTATTTCTATACTTTGCGAGGGTGGGTGGACAGGTTCAAGACCTGGGCTCGTGATTTGGGCAAAAAAGCGGACGCGGGGCAGGACTTGTCGCTGGACCTGATGACCGGGGCGCAATTTGTGGCTGCGACCGCGAAGCGCGCGAACGCCGCGGACAGAGAGATATTGAATGCGCTGAGCGAGCGGTTGCGCAAGGTCACGGGAACAGATACGGCAGCTGCGGTGGCGTTTTCGGAAGATGAGGATTTGCTTGCGCTGATGGCGCGGTACCGGGAGCGCACGGGTGATACGGTCTATGATAAAGAGCTGGTGGTGCGCATCGATCGCGCGCGGGCGCGTTTCAGTACGTGGTATGAAATGTTTCCGCGTTCCTGCACAACTTCGGCGGAGCGGCCCGGGACCTTGCGGGATTGCGCTGAGTACGTCGAGTATGTGGCGGATATGGGATTTGACGTTTTGTATTTGCCGCCGATTCATCCCATCGGTGTCACTGAACGCAAAGGCAGAAATAACTCGACGACGACGACGGCGTCGGATCCGGGCAGCCCGTGGGCCATTGGTTCGAAAGACGGCGGACACAAGGCTATTCACTCGGAGCTCGGAACGCTGGCGGACTTGCGGGCGTTAAGAGAGAAAGCGGAGCTTCATGGTCTTGAGCTTGCGCTGGATATCGCGTTTCAATGTTCGCCGGATCATCCTTATGTGAAAGAGCATCGCGAATGGTTTCGTTCGCGGGCTGATGGCAGCGTGCAATACGCGGAGAATCCGCCGAAGAAATATCAAGATATCTATCCGCTGGATTTTGAGACGGCTAGCTATGCGGCGGTGGCGGAAGAATTAAAGAGCGTGATTTTATTCTGGATCTCGCAGGGCATTAGGATTTTTCGCGTGGACAATCCGCACACGAAGCCGTTTGCATTCTGGGAATGGCTTATCCAAGAGACGCAACGGGAATATCCAGACACCATTTTTCTGGCGGAAGCGTTCACGCGACCTAAAGTGATGTACCGGCTGGCGAAATTGGGATTTACGCAGTCGTATACGTACTTTGCGTGGAAAAATACCAAGGTAGAGCTGACAGAATTTTTCTCGGAGATCACGCAGCCCCCGGTGAGCGAGTTTTTTCGTCCGAACCTGTGGCCGAACACGCCGGACATTTTAAATGAGTATCTGCAGAAAGGCGGGCGGCCCGCCTTTATTGCGCGATTGGTATTGGCCGCAACGCTGGGCGCAAATTATGGAATTTATGGGCCAGCATTTGAGTTAATTGAAAATGTGCCGGTGCGCGAAGGCAGCGAGGAATATCTGGACTCGGAAAAATATCAAGTGCGCGTTTGGAACAGGAATGATCCCAAAAGTTTGAAGGGTCTGATACGGCGCGTGAACAGCATTCGGCGGGATCATAGAGCTTTGCAACATAACGATGGTCTGAAATTTCATCCCACGGATAATCCACAACTTATCGCTTATAGCAAAACGTCGGAGGATCGCGGCGACAAAATCTTGGTGGTCGTGAACCTGGACCCGGTGAACAGACAGATGGGATGGGTGAGTGTGGCGTTGAAGGAATTCCGGTTGGCGGATGGCGAGTCTTACGAGATGAACGATCTGCTCACGGATAGGAAATATATCTGGCAGGGAAGTAAGAATTATGTGGAACTGAATCCGGCGGTTTTGCCGGCGCATATCTTTCGTGTTGAGCCGTTGCGATAATATTGTGAGCTTGCATTCACGCTGATGAGGCGCTGAAAAGGAGAGTTACCCCGTTGGCGTTGCAAGAAGACAACCTGTGGTACAAAGACGCGGTCATTTATCAGCTGCACGTACGCACTTTTTGCGACAGCAATGGCGATGGCATCGGTGATTTTGTCGGGATGACGCAGCGTCTCGATTATCTTCAGGAGCTGGGCACCAACACCATCTGGCTGCTGCCCTTTTATCCCTCGCCGTTACGCGATGACGGGTACGACATCGCGGATTACACCACCGTGCACCCGAGCTACGGGACCCTCGACGACTTCAAGGCTTTTCTCACCGCGGCGCACAATCGAGGACTGCGGGTAATCATCGAAATGGTGATGAATCACACCTCAGACCAGCACCCGTGGTTTCAGGAAGCGCGCAGCTCGCGGGATACCCCGAAGCGCGATTGGTACGTGTGGAGCGATACGGATACGAAGTACCAGGGCGTGCGGATTATTTTTATCGATACGGAACTGTCCAACTGGACGTGGGACCTGGTATCGAAATCGTATTACTGGCACAGGTTTTTCCATCACCAGCCGGATCTTAATTTCGATAATCCCGAAGTGTTCGAGGCGATGTGGGAGATTATGAAGTTTTGGCTGGACATGGGCGTGGACGGTTTCCGATTGGACGCGGTGCCGTATCTGGTGGAGCGCGAAGGTACCTCTTGCGAAAATCTTCCAGAGACCCACGCGATCATCAAGGAAGTGCGCAAGCGGCTGGACCAATTTTATCCGGGGAAAATGTTGCTGGCAGAAGCGAACCAGTGGCCGGCGGATGTGCGCGCGTATTTTGGGGACGGCGACGAGTTTCATACCGCGTTTCATTTCCCGTTGATGCCCAGAATGTTCATGGCGGTGAAATTGGAGGACCGCAAACCGATCATTGAGATTCTCGATCAGACTCCACCGATTCCAGAAAATTGCCAGTGGTGTATTTTTTTGAGGAATCACGACGAGCTTACGCTGGAGATGGTGACGGACATCGAGCGGGACTACATGTACGACGAGTACGCCACGGATAAAACGATGCGCATTAACCTGGGGATCCGGCGGCGGCTGGCACCCATGATGGAAAATGACCGACGGCGGATCGAGTTGCTGAATGGGTTGTTAATGTCCATGCCGGGGACGCCGATCATTTATTACGGCGATGAAATTGGAATGGGCGACAATATTTATTTGGGCGACCGTAACGGGGTACGAACGCCGATGCAATGGAATGGCGGCACGAATGCGGGGTTTTCGTTCGCTGATCCGGAACGGTTATATTCGCCGCTGATTTCCAATTCCGTATATGGCTACCAGGTGGTGAATGTCGATTCGCAACGGAGATTCAGCCACTCGCTGCTGTCATGGATGAAGGCGCTGATTAAAACGCGAAATTCGTATCGGGTGTTCAGCCGGGGGACCATGGAGTTTCTGCGGCCGTCGAATCACCGGGTGCTGGCGTATATTCGCGAGCTTGGCAACGAGAAAATTTTAGTGGTGAATAATCTGGCGAGTTCAGCGCAGGCTGTGGAGCTGGACATGCAGCGATATAAGGGTTACATACCGATTGAAATGTTTGGCAGAAATTTGTTTCCGAGGTTTGGGGACTTGCCCTACCTACTGACGCTCGGTCCTTATCAATTTTACTGGTTCCGACTACGCCGCATTTGACGCTGGCAGTTTAAGCTGCGCATTATCGACGTTGGCCCGGTATTATATTTCCGCCCGGTTGAAAGTGAGAGTTGAAGTACTTTGGCTGACGAAACCTTCCTTTCTGACGACCTCCTTCGTCAATTGATGAGTGTCGGCGAGGTGGACCTGCTGGTTGGGATCCTCGCACACAGCAGCGCCAACACCATGCGGCGGGCCGCGCACCATGCTGAAAAAAGTTTGCAGCAGAATTTTGTGCGCCAGCGGGTGGCGATCATCAGCGTTGACGGTGGGGCAGTGGAAGATTCTGATTCGGACGAACGTTCGGGCGACGGACAGCCAGGGAACAGTCTGTACTCCAAGGGGCTAAGTTCGCTGCGCACGATCCACCGGATTACGGCGGGATTTAATGGGGCGCCGTCGCCGGGTTTGGTGCTGCGGACGATTCTTTCGTCGGCGGATCTGTTGCGAGCCAAGGCTTGTGCGGTCGTCTCGCCGGCCACTTCCAGTGCGTCTCCGGAGTGGGTCGCGAATCTGCTGCGGCCTGCCTTCCGCGATAACTTCGATTTTGTAGCGCCATTATATTCGCGCCATAAATTTCAGGGTTTGCTGGCGCGCAATCTTTTGTATCCGATGACACGCGCGCTGTTCGGGCGCAGGGTTCGCGAACTGTATTCCGACGAGTGGGCGTTTTCGAACCGGCTTGGATCGTTTTGCCTGAACGAAGATGTGTGGCACGAAGAGGCGGTGCGTTCGCGGCCGGAAGCGTGGATGGGAGTTTCTGCGCTAACTTCCGATTTTCGCTGCTGCCAGCTGTATCTGGGCCAGAAGCCGCCACCGCCGGATGGTGCTGGGCCCGATCTTGTGGAAGTGCTGCGACAAACGGTGGGAAGTCTGTTTTGGTTGCTGGAAACACACCAGCAAACCTGGATGGAACGCAAGGGTTCAGAACCAGTGCCGACATTTGGACCAGAGCACGCCGTCACTGCAGAACCGATGGAGATTAATCGCGCCAGAATGTTTGAAATGTTTCAAACCGGAGTTAAAGAACTTGAACCGATTCTGGAGGCCATTTTAAGTATAGAAACACTTGCAGGACTTCAAAGCATCGCTGCGCTTGACCAACAGACGTTCCGGTTTGGGTCGGAATTATGGGTGACGATACTGTATGAGTTCGCAGCGTCGTACCATCATTCCGTTATTAATCGCGATCACCTAGTGCAGGCATTGGTGCCGCTCTATCGAGGAAAAATCTATTCTTTCATCGCGGAATATTCCGATGCTTCGGCGGCGGACTTGGAAGATGCGGGTGAAAATCTTTGCCTGGAGTTCGAACGGCAAAAGCCGTATTTGACGGAGAAGTGGAAAGCAGGAGTCGAGGTGAAATCATGAGAGTCACCATCGTGCAGGGCTTACAGCAGGCTTACTACAATCTGGTGCATATGATCGCGGAATTTCTGCCGCGATTCGTGGTCATGGTGGTCATCATCCTGGTGGGATTGTTGGCGGCTTATCTACTCGGTCACATGTTCCGGGCAGTCTTGCGGCTGACGAGATTGGATCGCGTTTCGGAGGATGCCGGGGCTTCTCGGGTATTGCGAATGGCGGATTTGCCATCCATGACGGAACTGCTCAGCCGCTCGATATTCTGGATCACGTGGCTTGGATTCATCCTGATCGGCATCAGCGTTTTGGGAGTGGCAGGTTTGCAGGAACAGATATCGCGGTTGTTTCGATTCCTTCCGGAAGTATTTATCGCCATGTTGATTTTGTTTCTGGGATTGGTGCTGGCGAATTTTTTGTCGCGCGCGGCGCTGCTGGCTTCGGTGAATGCGGGAGTACGATCGCCCAAAATCTGGAGCTGGTCGATTCGATTTGTAATCTGGATTTTGGCGATCTCCATGGCGCTGGAGGAACTGGGGCTCGCGCGGCAGACTGTGCTGGCGGCGTTTTCGATTGTTTTTGGAGCTTCGATGCTGGGGCTGGCAATTGCGTTTGGACTGGGAGGACAGGACCTGGCGCGTGGCGCGCTGGAAAGATATTTGGGAAATTCGACCAAGGAAAAATACAAAGAACCGCAGCCTTTGTGATGGATGGAGATGGAGGAAAATGTCTATGGCTGCGCCTGGTTTTGGGAAAGATATGTTTTCTAATTTAAAGACGGAATTGCCGGGACAGTTGCCTGCTTATCTGAAGGGGCAGCGCTGGTTCGGGGCTAAGGCTCGGGAGCTTCGCGGTACGGAGGTGGTGGATTTCATTACGTTGGAACGGGACGCACTGCATGCGCTGATCGTTATGGTGAAAGTGGAGTATCAGGGCGGGGGGGCGGATTTGTATTCGGTGCCACTGGTGAGCGAAGACCCAGGTTCAAAAGGCGAACCCGGGGCACCTGGAAAAAACTTGGCGGCGCTGACGGTTTCGGGGCGGAATGGCGGAGAGAGGGTGACGTTCACCGACGCGCTGAAAAACGAAACGTTTCTCTCTCTTTTGCTGGATGGTATTGAAAGAGGATTGGTTTTTATCGGGGAGGCCGGAGAACTGGTGACATCGCACACTCATGCGTTGTCGATGCAGGAAACCGGCGCGGCTGGAAGTCTGCGGCCCCGCGCGATTACGGCGGAACAGAGCAACAACTCCGTGGCGTACGGGGACCGCTTGATCTTGAAGTTTTTTCGGCGGCTGGAAGCGGGCGTAAATCCGGATCTGGAAATGTGCGGTTTCCTTACGGAGAAAGCCCACTATCAGCACACGCCCCAACTGCTTGGAGCACTGGAATATCGCGGAGCGCGAGGGCTGCGCATGACGCAGGGGATTCTGCAGGGGTTCGTGCCGAATCAGGGTGACGCGTGGCAATACACGATGAAGTCGATTTCGAATTTTTATAACGAGGTGTGCAGAAATTCAGTGGTGGGCTCCATTGCGGAGTCGCAGAATGATGCCGCGCGGCAGTCGATCGCTGCATTTTTGGAATCGGTGGGACTTCTTGCGCAGCGAACAGCGGAATTGCATCTGGCTTTGGTGTCGCCAGCTGCTGCTACCGAACCTGATTTTGCTCCGGAGCCTTTTGATGACAAGTTTCAGCGAAGTTTTGAAGATGCGCTGCTGGAGTTGACGAATCGGGTTTTTGGGCAGCTACGCCACGCGCAGGATGGGCTGCCGGAAAATGCAAAACCAAAAGTGGAGAAAGCACTGGGAAGCGAGCCGCAAATTATTGAGCAATTTCACGCGGCGCTGAGCAAGCCCATACGCGCGGTGCGCACGAGGATACACGGGGATTTTCACCTGGGGCAGGTGCTATACACCGGTGCGGACTTCGTGATTATTGATTTTGAAGGCGAGCCGGCGCGGCCATTGTCGCAGAGGCGCTTGAAACGTTCGCCATTGCAGGATGTGGCGGGAATGTTGCGATCGTTTCACTATGCGGCGCATGCGCCGCTGCTGGCATCGACCGGCAGCGTGAATGTTGACGACCGCAACAGGGAAAAATTGAGTGGTTGGGCTGAAGTGTGGGCTAAATGGGTTAGCCACCGCTATCTGGATGAGTATTTGAAAACCGCGCGCGGCGCGGAATTCCTTCCGCCGAACCGCCAGGAGATTATGGCGTTGTTGCAACTGCATGTGCTGGAGAAAGCGGTTTATGAGTTAGGGTACGAATTGAATAATCGTCCTGGATGGGTGGCCATTCCGCTGGAGGGTATTTCCAAGACTTTGGAGTCGTCAAATTTGTAGTGAGAAGGATTTGCCGTCATGAAACCGACTAAAAAACCTCTCAGGTCTAATCCTAAAGTCGTGCCAAAGCCGGATCGCAACAATAAATTGCCACAAGGCGAGGCGCCCGGTCCGGATGAGAGACGTCCCGAAACGAAGGCGGATGAGATTTACGGGGATACAAAAATTCCGCGTAGCCAACGAAAATAGGAGCTGGGGAATTTTCTGACGCTTCCACGTAGGCCAACCTTCATTTAGCGAGTAGTTTATTGATTTTTGTGGTGAGGCTCTTGGCATCAAAGGGCGCACGTACTTTTGCGTCGTTGTCGAAATAAACGAACACGTCGCGCTGAGATTTCTGCGGCCCTTTTTCTTTGATCACGCGCTCGGCGTCTTCCGGCTCACCTCCGCGCGCCCAGTGGCCGACGCGTGTGGTCCATTGATCCAATGATAGCTCGTCGTAGCCGCTGGCATACAAAACTTCGGAGCCGTGCAGGCGGCAGTACATGAAATCGGAAGTGACGTCCATAAGGCGCGGCCATTCCACCGTGTCTGCGCAAACGAGGGCGACATCGTATTGGCGAAGAAGATTTATAAATTCTGGAGTCACGAAGCTGGCGTGGCGGATTTCCATGGCGTGACGCAGGGGGCGTTCGGCATCGGATTTAAGCGCGGTTCTGCCAGACATCCATTCATCGTGCTTGCGAGCTAGCGCGGACGCTTTCTCTGTGTCGTGCGGCAACAATAGCAAAAAGTCCTCGAGCACTTCAGGCCTGAAGATGAAGTTCGGCGGTAGTTGCCACAAGATTGGGCCGAGTTTTGGGCCTAAATTGAAAATTCCCGAAGCCAAAAAATTTGCGACTGGAGCTTTCGCGTCTTTGAGGCGCTTGATGTGGGTGATAAAGCGCGGAGCCTTGACGGAAAAAACAAAATCGTCGGGGGTTTCGGCAGCCCAGCGTTCGAAACTTGGGGGGCGCTGCAGCGAATAAAAGGTACCATTGATTTCGATGGAGTTGAAAGTCCTCGAGGCATATTCGAGCTCGTGCTTTTGTTTTAAGTCTTCGGGGTAAAAAACGCCACGCCAGGGTTTGTAAGTCCACCCGGAGATGCCGATGCGCACTTTTCCTGAGTCAGCCATGGAGAGGTAGTTTAATCGCTCATTGCAAAACGCGGGCGATCTTCTTGAGATCGGCGATGAACCGGGTCATTTCTTCGTGGCGGGCATTTTCATCGGGGGCGCGCAAGATCGAAGAGGGATGTACGGTGGCGGCAACGTAGGGCGCGAGAGTGGATTCGATGAAATCGCCGCGATGCTGCGTGACGCGAAAATCTTTGCCCAGCAGGGCTTGAGCTGCCGTGGCGCCCAGACAAACAATTACCTTGGGGCGGACTGCGGCGATCTCTGAATCCAGCCACGGACGGCAAGCGGCGATTTCGGCGGCGTTGGGTTTTTTATGGATGCGGCGTTTGCCGCGGGGCTCCCACTTGAAATGCTTGACGGCGTTGGTTACGTAAACTTTTTTGCGGTCGATTCCGGCTTCCACAAGCGCGGTATCGAGCAGCTTGCCTGCGGGACCGACGAAAGGTTTTCCAGCTTGATCTTCCTGGTCGCCGGGTTGCTCGCCGACGAGCATGAGCTTGCTGTCCGCGGCACCTTCGCCGAAAACGGTTTGCGTGCCGAGCTTCCAGAGATCGCAGTTTTTGCAGGCTTTAGCGGCTTCGCGCAATTCTTCGAGCGAGGCTTTAGTGGGGATCAGGTCCAGCTGTTTGGTTAAAATGCGTTTGGCCATGCTTGTCTTTCCTCAGTCAAAATTAGGATGCGTCAGAGCGTGCGAGGGGGCAGGCTTTAGAGGCATGGAATTGGGTCAATTTTGCGGTAACGCGAATTAGCAGGACTTGGTCAATAGCTAACAAATCCGATTGCTCTATAAAAAGCTAAGAAGAAGACAGAATCTCGGACTGCGCCGCTATGCTCGCAACGAAGCGCACCAAGCCTCAACATATTCCTGTTGCTGCTGAACTGTTCCGACCAGGGCAGGCTCCGCATAGTCGAAGATATCGACCAATTCTGTGGCCTGACTTCCGAGGCGAACGACACGGGCTTGGCGACCACCGCCCATACTTCGGGACATTGCGGAAGGCACGACCTCGGGCCGGGCGCCGGCACGAAGCAATTGGCAGCCTCTAGCCTCCAAGTACTCCCTTAATGCCTGCTTGGCTTTGTAAAGATCTGTCTCGCTAAAGCTGGTGGTCGCATGTTCTTCAGAATTTTCCAACTGGATCTGCCAGAGCTCATCTTGCATATCAACATCCAACCGCAATTCCTTCATGTTCCCTCAGAGAGACGCGCCTTTGATCTGAAATTCTCTTTTTTGCTCATCATTCAATTCTCCGACTCAACGATCTTTGCCGCAGTTCAGCTACATCGAAGTCTCGGCCACTCCTCGTGCAAACGCAGATATTCATCAGCGCGATCTGACGCTAACGTTTGCGCTTGATTGTAAGCCACATTCGAGATGCCTGATGAAGCGACTGGAGAGGGCCGAGGAGTCGCCGCGAATTCTCGTCTAGCCTCTCTCACGTTCGCTCATTCAGTACAGAACGATCGCAGATATCTCGAAACAATTTGACGCTTCATTCGTATAGTAGATTGCGGGTGTTCGGAAGGGAGTTCCTTATGACTATGAAGATGGTGATCGCCCCGTTGACGTTTCTAAGTCTCGCCGCGTTACTTGTTTACACGGAACCTCATATCTCCTGTGTGGTGATGGTTTTGGCGAAGTTCGTGGGCCATGTGTTGCTCTAATCGTGCAAGTGAAGTACTGCTACCCCCAAATGTACGGTTATCTGTATTGATGGTCCGCAAGGTAGCATGATTCCCCGGAGGGTGTCTCGTGAACAAAAGACTCTGTTTTGTGTTTACTGCATTGATGGCGGTTCCCGTTGCTCTACTCGGGCAGGAGAAGTCACCAGCGCAGTCCGCTCCGCCAGCGAACCCGATTACTGCGAGCGAAAAAGGGTTTTACTCGTTTGTGAGCAACGCCGTCGTCAGTGCGGCGCAGAAAATGCCGGAAGAAAACTACTCCTTCAGACCGACACCGGAGGTTCGCAGTTTTGGCCAACTCGTTGGGCATGTAGCCGACGCTTCGTATATGTTCTGCTCGCAAGCAATCGGTGAAGCAAACCCAGCGAAGGACATCGAAAAAACGAAGACCTCAAAGGCTGCTCTCGTGGCCTCGCTCAAAGACGGAGTTGCGTATTGCAACAGGGCGTTCGACAGCATGACCGATGCAAAAGGCAGCCAGATGGTGAAATTCTTCAACTTCGACATGGCGAAGCTGACGTTGTTCACGCTCAATACGGCGCACACTGATGAGCACTATGGGAACATGGTGACCTATTTGCGACTCAAGGGGATTGTGCCGCCGACAAGTGAAAACCCGCCCGGACAGGCGCCGAAGTAAAAGGCTCAAAGCATCTGATTGCTCAGCACCGACGTTCGCCTCGCCAAGTGGAGGTATGACGCGTTAATCGGAAGAGTGGCTTTTGCCCAAAACCACATGTCCGCGACGCAGGACTCTTCAAACACAATTTAAAAAATTAGGGCTGCGCGGGCCGTCGCGGCAACGCCTTTGAAAGATCCATCACCCACTGCGGGAATGGGGGCGTATCTCTCGGCGGCTGCCCGCGAGTGATGGCCCAATGGTCCAGCCAACTCCCCCCTTCTTCTCCGACAAACTCGTCCGGCATGCTATAGGCCGAGTCGCTCAGTGCATCCTGCAGAGTAACGAAACTGTAGCCACGCTGGCGTAAAAGGTCGAGCAACTCACCGATATGATCAGCTTCGAGCCAGTTTCCGTGCAACAACAGAATCTGCGCGGGTTCGTAGCCGATCAAACTCTTGGAAAGCTTTTCGTAATAATCAAAAACGTCACTTGTATGTTTCAAATAGGAATCGACGAGTTTTTGCTGCAGTTCGGTATCGCCACGCTGGCGCGCGTCGTCGTAAACACCGCTGTACATCCAGTCCCAGGCATCCATGGTGACCGGCGCGATCCGGTAACCACGGTTCACGAGAAAAGCTTCCGCATCGCGTCGGTTCTGCAGATCGCGGCCGGTGTCGAGATAGGGATGGCGGAGATAGCGCATTTTCCGGTTGTGTTGGGCAAGCAAAATTGCGGTCACCGTTTCACCGCGGATGACGTCCTCTTCCCATTCCCGCAAGCTCACGCGGTTGATCGAAGTGTGTGCGAAGGTATGATTGCCGAGCTCAAAACCGTAGTCGCCCCACATCTTTAGCGCATTGATGCGAGCGTCGACCTCGCCAAGCTTATAGAGCTTTTTTTCGTTCACGAACCCGACGGCCGCCACCTTCTGATCCCGGAGAGTAGTCAAAAGCTTGGCGGTCATTTCGTTGATTTCCGCGCCGCTCATGAAATCCGCTGAAGCAGCGGGAAGGTCATCAATGGTAATCGCGATTGTGCGATGCTGCGCGCGTGATGGAGCAACCCCGCCTAACAAAAGTAATACAATCGCGAGAATCACCCTTCTAGTGGATTGCTTGGTCGCCACAGTGCTAGTCTTCTTCATAGCCGGTCTCCTTACTCTTGTGCTTCGAGCACGTCGATTATTGTGAGCGTAACGCATCCCGTGGAGACCGGCCTTCTCCCATCTTTTAAAACGCCGAAATCGAAAACTTGATTCTCAGTTCCGTATGCAACTCAGTCGGGTTTGAGGAGCTCGCACTTGCATATTTGAGGATAAATTCGGGTGGCGGACGATGCAGGCAAAACTGGGATGGCGTTACTGTTGGCGCAGGGCACTGACAGGATCTACGCGGCTGGCGCGACGTGCGGGTACAAAACTGGCGAAGAGGGCGGCGAGGACCAAGACGGGTATCGTAATGCCAAAAGTTGATATGTCTGCGGGGCGCATTCCTTCTACTAGGCGATTCAAGATGCGGCCTGCAGCTAAAGCCGCGGGGATGCCAACTCCAACACCGATGAAGATCATCACAAGACTTTGTCCAAGGACTAGCCGAATTACATCCAGGGGTTTCGCGCCAAGGGTCATACGTACGCCAATTTCGGGCACACGCTGACTGGTCAAGTAGGCAAGGACGCCGTAAATGCCGATGCATGCCAGTAGCAAGGCTAATCCAGCAAATATACCGAAAAGGAGCAACAGGAAGCGTTGCCGGGTGAGCGAGGCGCTTACGAGCTGATCCATGGTGTGGACTTCATATAGAGCTTGATCGTTTGTCGCGCCGCGCAATTCGCGCCGCAAGGACTCGACGACATTCGAGGGAGGGATCGTTGTTCGCGCGGCGATAGACATGATTGAAGAAAAGAAATGCAGCAATGAGGCAGGCACCTGTGCAAAGGGGTAATACATTTGATCGCGCACTCGCGATTGATCGTCGCTGGCCAGGCCCCAATGGCGCACATGACCAACTATGCCGACTATCAAAAGCGGGCCGGGGTTCATGGCAGGAATCCAGATGCGCTTGCCAACTGCGTCTTTCGTGCCGAACGCATGCTGGGCGAGATTGTCGTCGATCACGACCACCGGTTGGCTATCGATGCGATCATGTTCGTTGAAGAAGCGGCCTTGGCGCAGCGGAATGCCCATCACTTTTAAGTAGTCCGGCGATACGCACGACGCTAGCGCGATGGGCTCCTGGTTCGGTGGCGGGGGCGTGGCGGTGGTCCAGTAGGGAAGGGAGTTCTCTCCTTCGCGCATGGGGATAATATCGGCCAGCGCGACCGATTCAACGCCGGGAACGCGCCGAGCACGATTGAGTACGTCCTGCCATGCATGGCGTATCTGCTCGGGATTTTCGAGCGTAGCGGGAGAAAGCGCGAAGTGTGCGGCCAGTACATTGCGGTTATTGAAACCGGGATCGAGGGATGAGAGCGCGAGCAAGGTGTGCCCGAGCATTCCAGCGGAGACTAGCAATACCACGGCGAGAGCGATCTCAGAGATTACGAATGCGCTGTGCAAGCGGCGCGAGCTTCCCGCAATGCTTCGGGCGCCAGCGCGGAGCGTCTGTTCCACGCCGCGCACGGGAATGCGCAGTGCGGGCGCCAGCCCGAAAAGAAAACCGCTGAAGAGCGAGGCGCCCACGGCGAATAAGAGCACACGCCAGTCCAGATGGATTTCTTCTGCGCGGGGCAAGCTACCCGGCCAAAAGGCAATAAATGGGTGAATGCTGACGAATGCGAGTACTACGCCGAGGACACCTCCGCCAAGGCCTAGGATGGCGCTTTCCGTGAGACATTGGCGCGCCAGGCGGCCAGGCCCAGCTCCCAGTGCTACACGCATGGCCAGCTCCCGCTCGCGTGAAACGGCGCGCGCGAGGAGGAGACTCGCTATATTTACGCACGCGATGAGCAGGACAAGGCCGACGGCGCACAGCAACAGCCAGAGCGTCGAGACGACGTCGCCGACCAACTCCTTTTGCAGCGGGTACGCGCTCATGCTGAGGCCCGCATTCGACTTCGGGTATTCTTCAGCCAGATGCCGCGCAATCAGCGCGAGCTCAGCACGACTTTCGACCAATCCAAATCCGGGCCGCAAGCGCGCCATTACGCGCAGAAAACGTGCGGCGCGATTCTGCATTCGTGGGTCGGTGGCTTGCCGTTGCTCGAGCGGAGTGAACACGTCCGCCTCTCCATCCAACTGGAAGCCGCTGGGCGCAATGCCGACCACGGTATATGGTTTGCCGTCATAAACGAGCGACCTGCCGATGGCGCTAGGTTCGCCGCCAAAGTCGCGCTGCCACAAGCCATAGCTGATCATCGCAACAGCCGCGGCGTCAGGGCGGTCTTCGTCGGGCCGAAATGCGCGGCCTTGTACGGGAGAGATACCGAGCGTGGAGAATAACTCCGCAGAGATCTGTCGCCCGTTTACGTATTCGGGTTCTCCGGGCTGACTGATGGTGCCGCCACCGTAGGTCCACGCGGCCAATCCGAGCGTTTGGCTGTCGTGTTTCACGTCGGTGAAATCCGGATGGGAAAAGCCCCAAAGCTCGCCAATCTGGTCGGTGAAGACGCGCAAGGTAAGCAGTCTGTCGGGTTCCGGGTAAGAGAGCGGCCTTAGCAGAACACTGTTGATTACCGTGAACATGACGGTGGTGGCGCCGATGCCGAGAGCAAGTATCAGGAGCGCAACCAGCGTGAAGCCGGGCTTTTTGCGGAAGGCGCGAAGAGCGTAGCGAGTATCTTGCAGCAAATCCTCGAGCCAGCGTGTGCCGCGCGCGTCGCGGCATTTTTCCTTGACCTGTTCCGGACCGCCGAGGGCAAGCCGCGCTTGTCGTCGTGCTTCGTCAAGAGTTATGCCGCGCGCGACTAACTGCGAGGTGTGCTGTTCGAGATGGAAGGTCAGTTCCTTTTCGAGCTGTGCTTCCATTTGCGTTCGTCGCAACAGCCGCTTCCACCAGTTCATAGCGCACCGCCATCGGCTAACTCAAGGATCAGTCCAACGGCATCGATTAGCCGTTGCCAGTCAGCCATTTCGGTTTTAAGCTGCTTCATTCCTTTTCGCGTAAGGCGATAGAATTTCGCCTCTCGGCCGGTCTCGGTTTCTTTCCAATCGCCATCCAAAAGGCCGCGGTTTTCGAGGCGGTGCAATGCGGGGTAGAGCGAGCCTTCCGGTACCTGAACGACGCCGCGCGATACCTGTTCGAGTCGTTGCGCGATCGCGTATCCGTGCACCGGGCCAAGCGCAATTACTTTCAAGATCAAGAGGTCCAGCGTGCCTTGGGGGAGATCGGATTTGGCGGGAGCCATTGTTTACACCTATACCTCGTGCTTCTATGCATTACCACGAAATGAGTTAAAGCGCAAGACGCTCCTACTGCGGTTGATACATTCAAACTAATCAGGAATTCACCAATCGGAATGCACTTTGGAAGTTAAATTCGGAAATTTGATTCTCAAAGTCTTGGTAGTGCGACTATCGGGCGCTGGAAATCTTTGGCTTCGTGGTGCTGGCAATACCCTCATCATTCAAGTCGAATGAAATAGCATTGCTGGCCAGCGATTTTTCTTCGTGAACCCCACCTCCATATCCGACCATAAATTGATACTGCCCTGGAGGGACGTGGAAAGTAATGCGAACTTTAACGGACTGACCCGGTCCAAGCTGGAAGCGTTCGGGCGGACGGGTTTTGGGGTCGATTGTATACGAGGCGGAAACCTTGACTTCGTCATCCTCGCTTTCCCACCACGTGGAATTCAGAAGGTCCGCGCGAGTTATCCAAGCTCCTGATATACCGTCAGAAGCTGATAACGGCACGTTGCGGTTCGATCCTAAGAGTGTGGGACCAAATTCCGTGCTATTGACCGTAATCTGTTTGTTTCCTGAATTCCGGAGTTCAATCAGAAAGGTCGCGGTGCCGCCCGGGTGGAAATCAGTTTGAGCAACTAGGTCCAAGCCATCGAGCAAGACCCATTGGTGATTGTCCGGGGCAGGACCAATGATTTTGTATTTTCGGACTAGCGCGTCTCCGGGATTCGCAGGCTGAGAAACTTCCAAGGCATCAATCTGCATCGCCTTGCCGTCGAACGGTCGGAGATTATTCTTTACGCTATCCGAGATGTAAGTAATGAAGTGGCCGCTCAACAGGAAACACGTATCCCAACGGTCAAAAACTACCACCCCGCAATACTTTCCTGGACCTCGGAGACCTGCACGAGCCGGAATGATGAATCGGGAGGCTAGGATGCAAACCAATCCGATACAAAAAGCGTGAAGTATAAAACGACGCATTGTAGAGGTCGATTCCTTTTTGGGCGTATTGTAACGCAGTAATCTCGGAACTCGATTCGTAAACTTTTGGTTATCGACTAAACGGGGATGAGCCTGCTTCGTAATGCCGAAGCATTTAGCGAGTGGCGGAATATTCGCGAAAAGGAGCGGTTAGGTGAAGAGACTGCGTAGCCAGAGTGTCAACATTATCCAGTAATAGTCGGCTCGGTTGAAGATTGTGTCGGGTTTGGTTAGATCGGCGCCGCCGTAGGCGGTTTGTAATGCTTGCCGGTATCCCGGTGGTAGCTCGAAGAGAGAAGGGCTGAGAGGAGCTTCGGAGATTTCGACGAGTTCTATTTTACTGACGGTTGCGTTGACGGGGCCGGTTTTCACGGATGTTTCTTCGATTGGGTAGCCGCGCGGGGCTTTGCCGAGCCATTTGACTTGTAATCGATCTGTTCGGTTGCCGCTGCTGCCAAGTACCCAGGCGAAACCGCTGGAGGGTCGCTCTGTACATGCGAATCCGGGCAGGTCGAGGTACCAGCCGTCTGTTTGTTCTACGCTCGCTCGAGTTGAGGCGCCAGGGCCGGGTTCGAATTTGGTTTTAGCTTTGACGTGGCGCGCGGTGTAATGTCCAAACTGGCGGCGCTCACCGGTGTCGACCGAGTCGATGGTGATGGTCACTTCAGCGCCTGACATCTGAGGCTCGCTTACTGGACGTGCTTTTTTTAAACGCTCGGACCTCTCGTCGATTATGGTGAGATAGTAGATTTTGTCTCGTTGGTTAAGCAAAAACTGCCGCTTTTCATCGCATTGCCAAATTGACGCTGAATTCACCGCGTCGGCTCGCGGCGGCTTTTCCAGCACGGTCTCAGTGCGCTGCCGGGAACCTTTCAAGTAAAGCGCTCGCGCCTCCAAGAATTGCTCGCCAAATCTTTGGTCGCCTGAAGTGTGGCGGGTTTTGATCGTGGCGTCAGGAAAATTGGAAACAACAAGTTTGGGAGGTCCCCCTGGAGCGGCGAGGACAAATAAGGAGAATGTGCTGAAGCATCGCGCAAGCGGGGTTTCCATTTCAACTCTCCAATGGCCGAAGCTTACTATATCCGGGTGATTGGCTGGGGCAAATGCCGGGTGAGGACTCGAGTGCTGGCAAGCAGCGCTGGGGGCACATCAGCAAGCAGGGCCATCCCTTGCTGCGGTTCTTGCTGGTGGAGGCAGCCGCCCAAGCGGGGGCGCGTGTCCATCCCGGCTGGCGACGTCCGGTACGTTCATCTGGCGATGCGTCGGCACAATGCATTAATCGGAAACCTGAGGTTTATTTTCCAATGGCGCGACTGTCAGGTATCAGTCTGAGTCCGTGATATAACTTGCGGTCCGGTTCAGTGACGTTACGGTTACGCAACCTACCATGGGCGCGGTCATTCAAGTTTCTAAAGTGCGCAAGACTTACGGCGCTACTGTGGCGGTCGACGAAGTGTCCTTTGAGGTGCAGGACGGCGAGATTTTTGGTCTGATCGGGCCGAATGGGGCGGGGAAGACCACCACCATGGAGTGTATCGAAGGTCTGCGCACGCCGGACCGGGGCACCATTTCCGTTCTGGGTCTCGATCCGTTTCGTCAAGTGTATAAGCTGCAGGAGCGAATTGGAGTACAGCTGCAGCAGGCGCAGCTGCAAAAGCGCATAAAAGTTTGGGAGGCTGTGGACCTGTGGGCTTCGCTTTACCGCAAAAATACGGTGGATGGCGAACGGTTACTGGAACAGCTGGGGCTGACCGACAAGCGGAACGCCTGGTTTATGAATCTTTCGGGAGGGCAGAAGCAGAGACTGTTTATTGCCCTGGCGTTGATCAATGATCCAGAGGTGGTGTTTCTCGACGAGCTGACCACTGGGTTGGACCCGCAGGCGCGGCGCGCGATCTGGGACCTGGTGCGCGGGATTCGCGAGCGGGGCAAGACGGTGTTCTTGACCACTCATTTAATGGAGGAAGCGGAACGGTTGTGCGACCGCGTGGCAATCATCGAACACGGACGGATTGTGGATATAGATAGCCCGGAGAAACTTGTCAGCCGGCATTGCCCAGAGCGAACGGTGGTGCTCGCCACTGACGACCCTAACGCCGAAAAGCGCTTTTGGGGCATCTCTAGAGTTGAAGTGGAAAATTGCGGTGACGGGCGCTTCATCATTCGCGGTCGAGGCGACGAGCTGGTGACCGAGGTGATTCGTTGTCTGTCTGAGAATCGGATGTGGGTCACGGATTTCCGCACCATTCTGCCGAACCTTGAGGACGTGTTTCTAAAACTGACCGGTCATTCGATTCGAGAGTAGGCGATTCGAGAGTAGGCGATTCGAGAGTAGGCTCGAAAATGATGCTGCATGGACTCTGGAAACTGACGTGGATCGAGGTCAAGATTTTTCTGCGCGAGCCGCTCGGGGCCATAGGCACGATCTTTGTACCGGTTGTCGTTTTTCTGGTGTTGGGTCGAATATTCGGGCGCGGACTTACACCGCAGTCGCTGGGCGCGAACAGCTTCGTCCGGGTGGGAGTGCCGGTTCTGGCGTCTCTGTTGATCGCCGTCAGCACTGTTCTGTCGCTGGTCACGATTATTTCCATTTATCGTGAAGGTGGCATCCTGAAACGGCTTCGCGCTACGCCGCTGCGGCCACAGACGATTCTGACAGCTCACGTGATTGTGAAGCTGATACTGACCGCAGCCACATTGGTGTTGATGCTACTGGCGGGGAAAAGATATTACCCGGTTGGCGTTCATGCGCCATTGTTCTCGTTCACGATTGCGCTGCTAATCAGTACTTGCAGCATCCTGTCGATGGGCTTTCTGATCGCCAGCATAGTTCCTACGGCGCGGTTTGCGCAGCCGATTGGCGCGGTTATTTTCTATCCAATGTTCGCACTGTCGGGGCTGTTCGTGCCGGTGACCTCGTTGCCGCCAGTTCTCTATGCGGTGGCGCGGGTGCTGCCGCTAATGTATGCCGTGCGGCTACTTCAGGGAATCTGGATGAGCGAAGCGTGGTCGGCGCACATCGGAGACTTAGCGGCACTGGCGGTGGGATTTGCCGTGTGTACGGCGGTCTCCGCCAAGGTTTTTCGTTGGGAATAGCCGGATTCCTGCGCTATTCCCAACATTCTGGCTACGCAATCTGGAAGCTAATGTCCTAATTTTACACGGCTGGGGTCGCCCAGAATCCATCCCACCATGAATGCCAGCAGCGACGCTAAGATTGCAATTGCGCCCACGGCAACCCATTTACCATAGGAAATATCGGACCGATGCAATATGCCTCTGTAGTCGCCGGACTGTTTTACTCCACTATTGGCAACCAGGTTGCGAAAGCGCATCTCCGCCAGAGCACTTTTCTGCGGTGGAGGTGAGGACAACCTCGTCTCAAGGGCTAGTGGGGTGGGAATTGTTTGCGGCTTTACATTGGCTAAGTCGAGGAGCTGCGTGTGTGTATCTTTGTTTGATTCTTCGGACGACTTTGATTCTTGGGGCAAAATCGCTGTTTCTATCGCGTGCGTCTGTCGCGGGGCTTCCTGTAAAGGAGAATCCGATGCGGCTAGGGACACGTCTGAGTGTAACTGGACTTCATCCTCGATAGTTTTTTCTTCAATTTTTTCGACGGGGGAATTTGTATTCACTTCGTTGGAAGCTTGCGTAGATTCGGACACCACGAGCGCTGAATCGGAAGTGACGGGCGTGGCAAATGACGGTGGGATAGAGTCAGTTAGGTCTTCCTGGCCCTCTGCCGTAGTGCCAGCTTGTTTTGCTTGGCGTGCGAGCCTGGCCCGCGTTGCGGCAATGGAAATTCCTGCTCTTAGCTGAGTTCGAGTAGTGTCACTCAAGCCCTTAAAACGTACTCCTGCCTGTTTTTTGGAGTCACTGATCCAGGCGATCTCAGCGTCGGTCTCGATCCAATGCTCAAATTCCGGAGCCTGAAACCGCAGATTTCGCAGACCATTGCCGCCGTTCAGGTCTTCGGCGGACAAGATGGCCATGCCACCTTCGCTGATATTGAGGACGATGCCGCACTTATCGCCGCCCAACTCCACCAGGCTGGCACGCCCGTCCTCAAGCCTCTGGTGGACGCGGCGGTCCGATCCGATGCTTTGTTGGAACTCCGACATTTTCCCTCGAACCGCGCGGTTAGAATGCTGGATGGGACGACGCGGTGCTCGCCGGAATGCTTGACTTGGGGACAATAAGCCGGCCGGACACGCGATGCTTGGCCAGTTGATCGACGACCAATTCGATCGGTGCGGCGTCGTTAGGCCGGTAGAAGAAAATGGGCTCGTCGAGCAAGCGATTCTTCTGAACCAAGCGTATAGTGCCGAAAAGAAGTGTGATGCTGAACTGGTTTTTCTTCAAGTTCGAATCTTGCAGCTCGATGGTTACGCCCGCGATGGTGCTCTTCGCGCCTTTTCCGTTCAGGACAAAATCATAATCGGTATGCTGGCCAGACGTGCGCAACAGTTCGATCTCACGCTGATTGCGCTCGAGGCGTTTGTTCAGGTCGCTGACCGTTGCTAGCATATCTTTTTTCGCACTGGCGACTTCCTTGCGCACGGCGGCGACTTCCTTGCGGGAGTTCCCCGTGACCTCCTCAAGGTCGGTGCCGCTCGCCTTGTTTTCCAGCTCACTGATGTTGGCCTTGGCGCTAAGTTCGCCGCGCAATTCCGCATCGAGCTTCGCTATTTCCCGCGCGTCCATTCCACGGACACGTTCGGTTATGCGTTGAGCCTCGGCTTCCTCTTCGGGCGTGAGTTGCAGACGTTCGGCCACGACGCTCAATTGACCGCGGAGCTGCGCGTTGGTCTCCTCTGTTTGCACGAGGCGCTTCTCGAGCGCGGCGTAATTCTCCCTTTCAGCATGTCTGGTACGTGCCGCGGAACTCCAGGCAAAACCCACGCCCGCGATGCCCAGTAGGCTCACTACGATTACCGCCGGAACTACTTGAAGCAAGCCGCTTCGGCGGGACACTTCGATACGCTCTGGATACACACGGGACAAGGGAGCCGCCATCGGATTCTCCTTCTGATACACATAACTGCTGGTCGCTGGGAGCTTTACGCGACCTCGGAGCAAAATGAGGGGCGCAGCGGCATCTGTGCAGTATTGCAATAGACCATTTTGATTACCCTGAGGGAATAACGACAACCATGTAGTTCCCTCGCAGATAAGCTGTATCGATGGGGAGGTCGTTCGGACCGTGTCTTCGGTAATGCGAATGGCAGGCGCTTTGGCTGTCTTTCACGCTACAATTCTGGTCCTTTGGTGAATTAAGAGGGAGATTCCGCGATGAGCACCTTCGCAAGAATCCATTGGGTGCGTGTCTTGATAGGCGGATTTCTGGCAGAAGTGGCTGTGTTTGCGGTGGTCATTCCCGTCTTTTTGTTGTTTGGGCGGCATGCGGTGCCCTACGCCGCGCTATCGGCATCCCTGGTGACCTGTTTTTTGTTCGCTCTGTGGGTAGGGCGACGGATTGATTCACGATTGGTGTTACATGGAACTCTGGTAGGAGTTGTCGCCACGCTTCTGTACGTCGGTTTGACGCTGGGGCGACCAGAACCTCCCGCCTATCTCGAGGACCGCAACCGCGGATGCCCGGTAAGGCTTACCAGGGTTTAGCCGCATGGTGCGACGATTAGTCCCGAGTGGATGACTTTCCGCGCGAATTCATTTTCCAACAAAGTTTTTAAACGACCAGGACTTGTCGCGACACCTCGCGATCAGTGGGTGGCCGTCCAAGAAGCTTTGTCGCGGAAGACGGATGGATTATGGATGGTGACCTCGGGCCGTATGATGTCGTTGAGGTCCGGCTGCGTGCGGTGGACACGATCATTTTTTTGGACTTCTCGTTCGCCCGCTGTGCTTGGCGAACCATACGACGATCGTGCGAGCGTGCTGATTTCTGGCGGTGGCTTGTGAGTATCGCTGGCAAAGCCGTCCGATACTCATGGAATCGATCGCGAAACACGCGGCCAATGCGGACCTTCACGTATTTCGGCACCCGCAGGCACTCAGTCAGTTCGTCGCGAAAGTGGCTTGGGAAGCAGGGCCCGGATAACACGGCCATTCGTGTACGTAAGGATTGAAAGCGCAATCATGAAATTTACTGTCGCAATTCTTCAAATCATGATACTCACTTCTGATGGGGTTCTTCAGTCGCTGACACCGAGCCGTTCAGCTTCTCCAATTTTGCCAGCCGCTCCCGTACCTGATCCGCGTCTTTGGCTTGCGGAACTAACTCCAAGTAAGTTTGTATCTCTGAAATCGCAATAGGGTAGTCGTTTTTTCGGGCAAAGATTTCAGCCAGCAAGAGATGGAGTTGCGGAAAACGAGTGGGCAGATCTACCTGTTCCGCCTTGAGCCCGCTCTTTTCGGCATCTGCGAACTTTTTAAGCTTGTAATTTGCGACCGCGTTATAGAAATAGGCCTCGGTGTAATTCAACGGATCGAGATCCCAGATGTAGCCAGAAACACGATTCAGCGGATCGAGATCCAGGATGTGATTAGTAAAGTTAAGGACCGCGGTCCAGTTTTCCGCCTCGAAGGCCATTAACGCGAGCGACAGGTAAGGCGGCAAGAACTTGGCATCGATAGTCGCGGCCTGGGTAAACGCGGCGCGAGCTGCATCCTGCTGGTGTTCCTTCTGCAAAACGGTGCCCAACTGATACCAGGCGTTCGTGTATTTGGGGTAGATCTCTACGGCCTTTCCAAAATATTTGTGTGCATCGGCAAGATTGCCCTTCTTCTCGGCATGTAAACCCTTCAGATAAGCCTTTACGGCATCTTGCGGTGCCTTGTAGGGGGAGGCACTCAAGGTCGTGCCTTCGATCTTTGAACGTCTTTGAACCACAATGTCGCCCACGTCAACGGTGCTGAGGGAACCAGAGAGGTCCACGAGGTTGACGACACTCGAGGTAAAACCAGAAACCGAGGCGCGTAACTCACAATTCGCCAAGTCGCGTCGTGGAATTCCCATTTCCGAATCCTTGTTAAAGACGCTAGGTTGCGAAGGCTCACCGGCGGTAGCGTCAAGGAAAGAATCAGTCTTCGATCCCAGTTGCATGCTGAATTCGCCGCGGGAGCTTGCATGCACCTGTTGACGCACCCCAGAGTTACAAACCCGCTCGACCAAGGCATCGTTTGGAACAGGTGTGCCGTCGCTGGTTGCAACCCGTCCTCGGAGAAACATCACGAGATCTTCTCTCAGTTGAGTTGGCTGCGAAGTTGTGGAATTGGGATTCGCAGGACGACTTGGGGGCCCGGAGGGCGGAGGTGCGGGAGCCGGAGGCTTCTGAGCCATTGTGACTGGCACCAGGGATGCCATTACGAGTGCCAACTCGACGAAAATGCGGAAGCGGTGGTTAGCAGATCTATTCACGGGAGGGAACGTCTACGACACAAAAGTTTAGGGTGCATATTAGTTCAAGTCAAGGCGCAGGAATCGAATAACGGAAGAGCGTGCAAAAACACTTGGCGGTAACGCGGCGCCTCATTGGGCGGGCAGAGCTTTCGACAAATCTTTCCAGGAGATAAGGATGAAGCCTTGATCTTTGAGGAATTGATGGAATTCTGGACTACGGACGAGATCGAGATCATTTTGGCGCCATTCGGCACCCCAGTCGGGATGATCGGAGGTGGCACCCTGCATCTCGGCGTCGTTATGGGCGAGATGAACAACCAGCTGGTATGTGCCCGGAGGTAGAGGCTGCAACATTTTCTTGTAGACGCCTGGCCATTCTGATTTGGAAACGCCGGGCATAATTTGGACGAGGCTGTCGAGAACGATGGTGTTCGGGCCCAGGTTGAAACGGGAGAGGTCTTTGGCACGGTTAGTCGGCGGTTGAATGAGCAGGGCTGGGACTTTGTAGGCCTGCGCGGTGGCGAGATAAACCTTAAGGAGATCATCGGTGCTGACGATGGTGCCCATGTGGGTGTCGACATGAGTGATGTGGATGCCGGCCCCTTTGGCTTTGTCGACTTGGGCGTGCGTTTCCACTTCGACGTCTGACATTTTAGCGTGAGCGGCAACGTACTCGGTGGTAAGAGGGAGATAGCCGTCGGCGTCGAGGAGACTGGAGACTTTGGATTGAGGCGAAACGGGAGGCCAACGATAGCTGGTCCAATCAGCATTTAGGGCCAGGTGGATACCGAGGTCGGCTTCAGGATGATTCTTGGCCCACTGCGCGACTTCGGGAAACCAGGGACAGGGGACAAGAATGCTAGCTGAAGTGATCCAGTGATTCTCGAACGCTTCCTCAATAGCGGTATTGACGGAGTGCATCATTCCGAAATCGTCGGCATGAATGATTAGGAGGCGTGAGTTGGCAGGGTACCCGAGGCGCTCTGCGAGAGTTTTGGTGGGATTAGGCGGCGTTTGCTGAGCCAGCAGCTGTACAACGAACACCAGGGCAAGCGCGGAAAGACAGAGAAGACGAATAGTGCGAAACATGAGACCTCCGAAGTGAGTGTTGAGGTCGGTAGTATGCGCTTGGAAAAACGTTTGCGAAAGGTTGGGGATCTTTGCTGCAGACCAGTGGCATAAAGCAATTTTCAGGTAATGCGGAGTCCACACCGAAGGCCTATGGCATCCGCGTCAAGTAGACACACGCACACAGCACCGAGTGAGCGCGTGAGTCCTCTAATTGTGTTTCCCAGGTCCTCTTTTTTTTGGCGTCGTGCATGGAATGCTTGCTTAACAGGAAAGGGTTGAAGACTTCTAGGAACGTCGGCTTGTGGGTGTCGATATGGTTTGTTCCGCTGCTGGCGTTCCTGGCGGTGCGAACGCGCAATGTACGCGATGTGGGGGACCGCCTCCTGGTAGTCCGACGCTTACGCTTTACAGTTTCAACGGACCGCCTGATGGACTCAATCCTCGGTGGTAAGCCGCGCCGATTCAGTGCGCTTGCCTGATAAACGCAGTACAGAAAACTTGATTATCAATTCGCGGTTGTGGGAGTTATCGCGACTCAAGACTTCGTTAATTAATGTAAAATAAATTCCGATCTTAAGAATCAGGGAAAGTTATTGAAATTAAGGGCTCACAAAACTAAGGCGGGACCGGCGTCCGAGCCTGAACGAAGAAAAGATCATCGTGTACTAACTCCATCAGGAATGTGGGTGTCGTGGAAATTTGAGAAACAAAGGCACACTTCCCGGGTGTTGGATTTTAGCGCTTCGGGAGCGTTCATTGTTTCTGACGACATTGTCGCCGTAGGCACGCCGCTTAAACTGATGTTCGCGATGGTGGAAGGCGAATTGAAACTTGAGGCCGTCGTGCGTAATGCCAGGGTGGGCAAAGGTATGGGCGTGGAGTTCGTCTCTGTAGGCGGGAAAGAATTGGCGTTAATACTTAAGGCTCTGAAACGTCTCCGGCCTTGGTGAACCTATTTTGTTTCTCGACGCTGCCACTTTTTATACAGCAGAATCCGAAGCTGCCATCCACATCTTTCTGCCGCTAGAGTGAGTTTTCAGCCAGTTTCTTTGTATCCAAGAAGCTATTATTCCGTTGTAATTTTTTTTTAAAAACAGTACCAGCGGTTCATTCGCCCGTACACGCGGAGTATAAGATTCTTGGTCCTCATACCACTGTGTCCGATCGGTGCTGTGGGACTGTCTCACAATTTTGGCCAGCAAAGAACGCTCGAATATCGACGTTAACGGCTCTGGTATGCAGATAGGCCCAGCCAGGCAGGCCTGGTGAGGCAGGCGCGCAAAACAGCCGGAACGAGGTCTTGCAAGATTAGGAAAATTGAGATGCCGAAAATTCTACTTGTCGAAGATAACGAAATGAATCGGGACATGTTGTCGAGAAGGCTGGAGCGCAAGGGCTATTCCGTTCTCCACGCTTGTGATGGAGAGCAGGGTCATTTTCTGGGCTGTTCCGAAGCGCCTGACCTCATCTTGATGGACATCAGCCTGCCGCTGATGAATGGGTGGGAAGTGACTCGCCTGCTGAAAGGCAACAAACGGACGCGACACATACCGGTTATAGCCTTGACGGCGCATGCATTGGTAACTGATCGCAACACCGCGTTAGACGCCGGCTGCGACGACTACGAGACTAAACCGATCGACTTTGCCAGCCTGGACAAGAAAATCGAGAGCTTGCTCACGGTGAAGAAATGATGGTGAATCAACGGCTGGGTTTGTTGCTCCTCGCAAATTGTAACGGCCGCACTTTTTTTCGTTCTTTGGATGGTGCTCACTTCCAATGACAACCACGCAAACAGATCAAACTTCTTTTCGCAGCGCGCTCGAGGCCAGGTTGGAGCTAGCCGAGCGGGCACTGGTTTATTCAAACCGGAACATCCAAATCACTACGGAGATACTGATCCAAGCGTCGGAAGAAGTGCTGCCTCTGCTGGTTGAGCGGACTGAAAATAGCGCCAATATTGCGGCGCTGGTGCAAAGTATCAGGGAACGTGTGGAATCGGAGACCGAAAGAGAACTTCTGGATGCCGCCAGTGCGTCATGGATAGCCGCACACAAATACGGGCCATCACTTCACCAGTTGATTGATAAACAGAGATCTGCAGCGGCTGGACAGGCGATGGCGAACGTGATGCTGCCGTTTCTGCTGGATAACGCCTCGTGGAGAGCGTTCGTACAGTTCTTACGCGCGCAGGTGGGCCCCACAGGACCTTACAAACAATGGAAGCGGGGGCTGGCCAGCCGGGCCAGCGAGTTCGTTCGCGCGAATCAGGAGCTGAAAAGCGCCGTGGCCGAACGAGGCCGCGTTGCAGAAAGGCTTTCGCAGCTGGCCTCCATCGTGGAATGTTCGAACGATGCAATTATCATGCACACCTTGGACGGTACGATTGCCAGCTGGAATATCGGCGCTGAGAACGTATACGGTTATTCTGCAAATGAGGTAGTTGGGCGGCCGAGGAGCGTTCTTTTGTCCGCTAACCAGCCGGATGAGCTACCGGCGATTGTTGAAATGCTGAAGCGGGGAGAGAAAACTGAACTGAAGGAAACTGTCCATCTTGGTAAGGGCAACGTTCGCATTGACGTTTCAGAGATGCTGTCTGCGGTTAAGGATGCCAGCGGAAAAGTTGTGGGCGCGGTAGCCATTATTCGCGACGTCAGCGGCCGAAAAACGCAGAAGAGCGACGCTACACAGCGTTTGTTGCGAGGATGGCAAGTATCACCATAGTCCAACGCAGGCAGGCCCTTCAGGTAGCTTTTCGAATCCACCACAGTACGCGACCAACGATCCGCCAATTACGGTTTTTCAGGCGCGGGACGGGCTGATACGAGCGGTTCTCGGACTCCAGCATCTGCGTACCATTTACCAGTAAGAATCGCGAGAGCATCAGGCCACGTTGTGGTTGCCACGTCACAACGATTTTACCGCTTAATTGTTTAGGATCCGTCTGCGCGCAATCGACGGCGACAATGTCGCCGTCGTTGATTAGCGGGGCCATCGACGTGCCGCGGACGGTTAGGCAGGTGGTTTGACCTGGGTTGGGACACCACGCCTCCGGAGCAGCAATCAAATCATCGACCGGTGCAGCATCCATATCTATTACGTTGTCGCCTTGGTGTCCGTGGGTAGCAGCGTGAGCGACCAACATAGGAACTACCACAAGCCGGGAGCGCGCTGGCAATTTGAGATTTTTTCTGGTGCCAGCAGCAACAATTTCCAATTCCGGAAGTTGTTCATTGCGCAATCTGACGTGCCCTTCATGGAACATGCGAGAAAGACCCGTGCTACTGAAACCCGCACGCTCCCAAAACCACCAGCATTGTGGTTCCCCGGCCACGTTGCCCAATTGAATGTAAGACTGGGCAGTCGGTTCGTGAGTGCCGCGCTCCCAGCGGGACAATGCCATGGAGGAATAATGCAAGCGCGACGCAAACGCTGCCTGTGTAAGCTGCAAACCTCCACGGAGTGCGAGGATCCGGCGTGACCACTCGGGCTGTCGTACTTTAGCTTTTTTCATAGGTCGCCGAAGAGTAAAGGATTTTGCGACCTATGACCTCCCGAAAAATACACTCGATGGGAGTTTCACGAGGATTGATAAGCATATGGCGCTCACAGGGACGGTAGGGGAATGGTACGCCTAGAGGCCACGAGACACGAAACGTGACAATTGCTCTGCAACGCTAATTTATCATTTGCGGTCCGCAATCATTCTCCGCTACGACAGTGAGCGCAATCACTCGATCCTACCCTGCGTATAAGGAAATACACCGTGGACGTCAGAAACTTCGCGCCAAGCTGTGGCGGCGTATAGGCGTTGAGGTCTATTCGCTCTGCCAAACTTTTAGGCTCGGCGGTCTCTTGGGCGGCGAGCAAAGGCACAACTTCGGCATTTGTGCAAAGTTCGGTGGTGCTTGTTCTCTTAACTACCACCGCTACGACTCGAGAAGCCTGTTCCGGCTTCACAAGCGAACCGTAGAGTTCCGGGCTGCGCCGCAATAATTCATAGTTGATGATGGCATTGCTCACCAGGGAGTCGTGCGGGCGCAGCTGCGTGGACAAATAATCGACGATGGCACTGGCGTCGATGATGGTTCCGCTCTCGTTACTGGTGAAAAGCACGCGCTGCTTGATTACTCCTGCGCCGACTAACACGGCCAGCGCCATAGCTGTGAGGCCAGCAAGCACGACTCGTCGCGTTTGAGAGCGCCCGGCGAGAGAGGTCAGCACCAATGACAGGCCAGCGCAGGTGGTCATCACTGTGCTCAGCAACAGGTAGCTCCATACCCGCGGAAAGGCGAAAATGTGGCCGGCCCAGGCAAAAAGCGCAGCGGTAAGCCACAGTGCGATCATCATTGGAAGACGGTGTCCGGAAACGCGGCGTTCGAACAACAGGCCAAGAACGAGTCCCGCCAAAAGAATCCACAAAACTGCGGGTGGAACTCCTCCCGCCCAATGTACCCATGCGCACTGGCCCATGTGCTCAAAGCCCTTCATGAAATCCGCCTGCTGCCACTCTACGACGCTTTTCGCCATTAAGGCAGAGGGGCCTCGAACAACAAGCGGCGGAACGTAGAGGAGCAGCGACAACAGCCCGATCGCAATTCCGGCTAATGCTATGTTTCTCAACACGCTCTTGAGCTTGCTGGCCTCCCCGTCGGCGAGCGGCGACGCCAACATCCACCCGAAGACGCCAGCGACCGCAATCAGCGTCGTCGGAATACTGTAGATACCTGCAACGGTGGCGAGCACCAATCCGAGCCAGCCGATTCTCAAAGAGCGATTTTCCTGCAACACGACGCCGAACCACATCACCGCCAGGACGGACAACCATTGCAAAGAATATCCTCGTGCGTTGACGGAGAACTCGATGAACGCCGGCAACGCGGCTACGCAACCCGCCGTCAAAATGCCCGCGAGTTGGCCGTAAAGCGTGCGCGCCACGAACCAGGATGCAGGTATCACCAGGCATCCCGCGACAAACGCCGGAAAACGCAGTCCGAAAGTCGTATTGGCAAATAACTGCGTGCTGAAATGGACCAGCAAAGTGTGCAACAGGTGATTGTTGGGCGTCCGGTAATTCGATAGGCTAACCACTAGCGGCCGCGATGCGAATTCAACGTAGGTCCAGGCTTCGTCATAGCGCACCGCACGGCCCAGGTGCCAGACCCGCAGAAAAATCCCGATGATAAACACACTGAAAACCATACCGATTTCCAGGGCGCTCTGCGTGCCTTTCCGGAATTGGTGGCGGAGAGAATTATGGACTCCCGGCCATTCCGATGGAATAGCAAGCAGGAAGCGAGCCAACTTGCGCTTGAACACCGCGAGCGTGCCGCCGCAGATCGCGAACACCCCTGCGGCGATCGGCAGTCGGCTCGAAAGTTGATGGTAGGCTTCTTCCGTTAGATAGTTTCCGGTCTTCGCAGGGACGGAATGCGCCGCTCCATACCAATCCAAGAATGCCGTCGCTTTGGCATACCAAACGAAGCGCAGCGCCAGCAGAAGGAGCGCGATGGCAAAAAAGCCCCGCATCAGAGCGCCCCAGAACAGACTCCAAGAGCGCGTTCCCCCCGACCCTTCATGGGCTTCGCCAGTCAAGGTGCGCTTTTCCACCGTTCTGCTCCCAGAACAAAATGTGCTTGAGCCGAGCCGCCCGACGTCGGGTCCGTCAGGTGCTAAATGTCAGACCGAGAGTGGATCAAAATAATTCCCAGAGGGCGGCCCACAGCATTTTCGTCACACGCCCACGCGAAGTACCCTCCTGGGCAAGAGACTTGTCGAATGTGACTTTACGTAATGCTGATGAGTTGCTCGCCACCCGCTGCCAAAAATGCAGCATGCACTTTGGATCGTTGTGTTTCCGCGGTGGGCATGAGTTCGACGAAGTGAGGCGAGGAGCGCAGGGATGCAAACCATGGATCGCGCGAAATGGCGGTCCCACAAAGAAACCCACGGTCGATCACCCTGGATAGCATTGTGATGGCTCGTTCTTGCTCGTTAATACGAGCGAGATGACGCGCGGCGTAGTACAAGATCTCCGGATCGCTTTGGGCTAGAGACTCGCCGATTTCTATGGCGTTGAAACATTCCTGGAAGTCACCTTCGATATAGGCGCGTAAAGATCGCATGATTATTTGTACTGAGCCAGCAGCGCCTCCCGGGCGGTCGCGTTCGCGCAACCTCGAGAGGGCTATTTGGTTCTCGCCAAGGGCAACAAGAGCGGCGCAATCCAGCTAGTAACCGGACTTTTTCGCATAGCAATCGAGGGTTTTGGAATAGTCTCCGAGTAGAAAATAGGTATGCTCTGCGCTAGTGACCAGGTGGGGATCGAGATGTCGTCCACGATGAAGTGCTTCCAGAATCTGCCGCTCGATGCCGACTGCGTCCGAGGTGCTAATCGTCCTACGCGCGAGGCGGTCCGCCAATGATTGCCCTTCCAGCAATTCCAATAATAGGACTAGAGCGTCGCCGTCTTCGAGAACGTCGAAAACTTGGCAAACTCTGGGATGATTCACGCGCGCAAAGCGATCGCGCTTCGCGCCACAAGCGCTTCCGAGCATCGCTGCTTTCGTTGGTCTCGCGAATGGTCTTAATTGCGACTGCTCGTTCCAGGTGTTCATCCCAGCCTTCGTAGACAACGCCCATGCCACCTTCACCGATTTTGCGGCGGATACGATAGTGGCCGATCGTTTCGAGCATGCGCATCATCGTAATCCGTCGGCCAATGTGATTACCAGTGCACATCTGCTGAACTGTCTCGCAGGAGAGAAGCGCGAACGAGATTTGAGGAAGTTTCAGAGAAGAATTCGCGGGACCTGGACGATTAATGCGTTGAGCGGAAACTAACAGCCGGAAACTAACAGCACTAAAAAAGTAAAGGGCTTGACAGGGGCGCGGGAATTTTACAGAATACGCGTAGGCGAACAAAAAGCGAATATTGTTTTGGGTTCCCGCTATCCTGCATGCGCTCCAATCTCGCTACTCTCCGCTCTGATGTCGAGCTTTCCCTTGCTGGGCGCGTAGTTTCTCCGTTTGGGTATCGCGACCGCAAGAGCGTGGAAACGGTTCTTACGGGGATCCCGGAGATTGATGCTTTGGCTGGGGGCTTCCCGCGTGGGGCGTTGACGGAAATCTGCGGGTCGCCGTGTTCGGGGCGGACTACGGTGCTGCTTTCGGCTTTGGCTTCGAGAACTGCGGAGGCGGAAGTGTGCGCATTGATCGACGCGCGAGATTCGTTTGATCCGCGTAGCGCGGAAGCTGCGGGAGTGGAGCTGCAGCGATTGCTGTGGGTGCGCTGCCGCAACATTGATCAGTCATTGCGGGCTGCCGATCTTCTGATTCAGGGCGGCGGGTTTGGATTTATTGCGCTGGATCTTAGTGATGTGGCACCGGAGACGGTGCGGCATGTGCCGCTGAATGCGTGGTTTCGGTTCCGGCGAGCGGTGGAAGATACGTCCACGGTGTTACTCGTGCTGGAGCAGGAGTCCAACGCGAAAACGTGTGCTTCGTTGGTGTTGCGGATGAGCACGAAGGCGGCGAAGTGGTCAGGCACGGCGGGAAGCAACGTTAAGGAAGACACAGCAGCAATTTCGCGGCATTCGCATGAACGTTTGGGACATGAATGTTTGGCACATGCCTGCTTGCCGCATGTGCGATTGCTGGATGGCTCCGATGTTCAAGCGGAGATGCTGCATACGCGCGTGCAATCGATCAATTTTCAGCAAGGGCAAAATGTGCCGGTTTCTATTGAGAGGCATTTTGCCGGGCGTGATTTCGCCAATTCCAGTCATAGCTTCGACAGTAGTCATGCGCAGAGTTTTGCAGCGCAATCCATCTGGAGCTATCTGCACGCCATGCCTGTGGAAGCGAAACTTAAATGAGGAGCGCGGGACGCAAATAATTTTGCTGAATTTTATTTCCAATTCGCGATTGAACGTTCATGTCCTTTGCAGCCATTCATATTCCCGATTTTATTGTGCAAGCCGTGGTACGCGGCGAGGTTGCGCTTCGCGAGCGTGCGGTGGCGATTGTGGGCGGTACGTCGCCATTGTGGAGTGTGGTGGCAGCCAATCGACGCGCGGCGCAAGTGGGAATCGAATTGGGGGTGGCGAAATCGCAAGCGGCGCAATTTACAGGTGTGGAAATTCGGCACCGTTCGCCGGCGCAGGAGAAAACCACGCATGAGGCGCTGCTGGATCTGGGCTGGTCGGTTTCGCCGCGAGTGGAAGATAGCGCGCCAGACACGATAGTTCTGGATCTCGCGGGATTGAGCGGTTTATTTGGCGCGGACGAAAAAATTGCTCATGAACTTGCGAGGCGCGGTTCTGGGCTGGGTTTAAGCGCGCGCATCGCGGTAGCTGAAAATATAGAAGTGGCGATTTTGGCAGCACGTGGGTCGCCGGGCGTCACGTTAATCCCACCAGGAGAAGAAGCCGAGCGGCTGAGGGCTCTGCCGGTGCACACGCTTCTTCCTTCGCTTGAAATTCTGGAGACATTGGCGCGCTGGGGCGTGGAAAGCTGTGGCAAGCTTGCTGCGTTGCCGGTGATACAGCTTTCTGAGCGGCTGGGGCAAGAAGGTGTGCGCTTGCACACGCTGGCTCGCGGGGCATTGGTGCGTTCGCTGGTACTCGCCAAGCCTTCGGATAATTTTCAGGAAGAAATGGAGCTGGATGATTCTGTCGAGGAACTGGAATCTCTGAGCTTTCTTTTAGGGCGTTTGCTGGATCAATTGTGCGAACGGCTGGCGGCGCGCTCGTTGTCTGCGCGTTGCATTCGAATGGAATTCGATCTGGAGCGTTCGTTCGAAAAAGGCTTGCAACTTTCCGCGCATGCCGATCAGCACAAATTGCTTCCACGCAAATTCGAAAAGACTTTGGCGCTGCCGGTTCCCATGCGGGATTCGAAGCTGCTGCTGAAATTGGTACGGTTGCGCTTGCAATCCGATCCGCCGCCGGCAGCGGTTATAAAAATAGCGTTATCCGCCGAAGCGGATCGGGTGCGCACCACGCAGCGCGGATTATTTCTGCCTGCTTCGCCGGAGCCGGAGAAGTTGGAGCTGACCATGGCGCGGCTCGCGAATCTGGTGGGCGACGCGAATGTGGGCTCGCCGCAACTGATGGATACGTACCGGCCGGATGCGATTCGTATGGAACGCTTCAGACTGGCACAGGAGGCGGCAGGTGGTCGGAGAAAAAAGCCAATTGGCACGGTGGACAAACCGGTAGGCAAGAATTCTTCTGCGTCGCGAATGGCAAAACCTGCTAAGGGTTTTCGTCTTTTACGTCCCAGCCTTCCTGCGCGTGTGGAATTACTTGACGGTCTTCCGGTGCGGATATTTTTTCAAAGCGTGCGCGGCGAAATCGTATCTGCCTCTGGGCCGTGGCGAACTTCCGGAGAGTGGTGGCAGGATCCCTGGGATCAAGCCGAATGGGACGTAGAAGTTCGTTTTTTGTCGAGCGTGCCAAAAAATAAACGTTCTTCAAATCCAGCCAGTGAACGCGGGCTCTACCTCATTTATTACGATTTGCGGCAGCAAGGGTGGTTTCTGAGGGGAATGTACGATTGATGTACACCGAATTGCATGCGCGTTCCGCGTTCAGCTTTCTTGCCGGCGCTTCTTTGCCGGAAGAATTGGCCAGCGTGTGCGCGGAACGCGAAATGGAGGCGATGGCGGTGCTCGATCGCGATGGCATGTATGGGGCGCCGCGTTTTTATATGGCCGCCAAGAAATCCAACCTGCGCGCACTGATCGGCGCGGAGGTTACGTCGGAGGAAGGGTGGCGGTATTCGTTGCTAGTGGAGTCGCGCAGGGGTTATCAAAATATTTGCCGCCTGATCACGAGCATGAAATTGTGCGCGAAAAAAGGGGAAGGGCAAATCTCGCGCGCGGAAATAGCTGCGCAACTCGAAAATAGCGGTGGTGGATTGATTTGTCTCACCGGGGGAGATGAAGGGCCGCTCGCGCACGGGCTGGCGTCCGGCGGAATGGAAGCTGCAATGAGCAGCGTTCAGCAGCTTTGCGAATTATTTGGAAGGCGTAATGTATACGTGGAATTGCAGCGTCATTATTGCCGTGACGAAGAAGTACGTAATCAGTGCGCGCGGGTAATCGCGCGAAAATTAAATCTGCCAGTGCTAGCTACCAACGGTGTCTGTCACGCTTTGCCGGAGCAGCGTGAATTGCTGGATGTATTTTCTTGTGTTCGTCATCACCGCACGCTGGCCACTGCCGGGCGGCTGCTGGCGCGCAACGCCGAACGGCACCTGAAATCTGGCGTGGAGATGCAAAAACTTTTTGCTGATCTTCCTGAAGCTATCGCTAACACGCAGGTGCTGGCTTCGCGGCTGCAATTTACGTTGAACGATCTGGGCTACCAGTTTCCGATATATCCGGTGCCGGATGGGCGCTCACAGATGCAATTTTTGCGTGACCGCACTTATGACGGCATGCTGGCGCGCTACGGAACGGACAACGAGCGAGCGCGCAAACAAATCGCGCATGAGCTTGACGTCATCGAAAAGCTCGATCTGGCCGGTTATTTTCTGATTGTGTGGGACATCATTCGTTTTTGCGGGCAGCAAAATATTCTGGTGCAGGGGCGCGGCTCGGCGGCGAACAGCGCGGTTTGCTATGCGCTGGGTATTACGGCGGTGGACCCGGTGGGTATGGAACTACTGTTCGAACGTTTTTTGTCTGAGGAGCGAGGCGAGTGGCCGGACATTGACCTCGATCTTCCCAGTGGCGATCAACGTGAACAGGCCATTCAATATGTTTATGAACGCTACGGAAAACTTGGCGCGGCTATGACGGCGAATGTCATCACGTATCGTGGGCGTTCGGCGGCGCGCGAAATCGGAAAGGCCTTTGCGTTTGATCCTGAGGTGCTGAATCGCCTGACCTCGCTTGTGGGAGCGTGGGAATACAAGGACGCCAACGATACGCTGGAGCGTCAATTTCAAGATGCCGGGCTGGATTTGCAGCATCCGCAGATTCGCAAATTTTGTGAGTTGTGTTTGAGATTTCAGGATTTGCCTCGCCACCTTGGGCAACATTCGGGAGGGATGGTGGTGTGCCAGGGGCAACTGGATTCCGTGGTGCCGCTGGAGCCGGCGACGATGCCGGGGCGCGTGGTGGTGCAATGGGATAAAGACGATTGCGCCGATATGGGGATCGTGAAAGTGGATCTGCTGGGGCTGGGGATGATGGCGGTGCTGGAGGATTCGCTGAAAATTATTCGCGATGATTACGGCGAAAAAGTGGATTTGAGCCGATTGCCTGCCAACGATGCACTGGTTTATGAAACTTTGCAAAAAGCGGATACCGTGGGGATGTTTCAAATTGAAAGCCGCGCGCAGATGGCGTGTTTGCCGCGGCTGCATCCGAAGTGTTTCTACGACATTGTTGTGCAAGTGGCGATTATTCGGCCGGGACCGATTGTGGGGCAAATGGTGAATCCTTATTTAAAGCGGCGGCAGGGGCGCGAGCCGGTGACGTGTTTGCATCCTTCGCTGGAGCCGGTGCTGGCGCGCACACTGGGGGTGCCGCTTTTTCAGGAGCAACTGTTGCGCATGGCCATGATTGCGGCGGGATTCAGCGGCGGCGAAGCAGAAGAGTTGCGGCGGGCTTTTGGCTTCAAGCGCTCAGAAAAGCGTATGAAAGATGTGGAGCTCAAGCTGCGACGGGGGATGGACAAAAATGGCATCAGCGGCGAAACGCAGGAAACGATTATTCGTTCGATCACTTCGTTTGCGCTGTATGGATTCCCTGAATCGCATGCGGCTAGTTTCGCATTGATCGCGTATGCCAGCGCGTATTTGAAGTGTCATTACCTGGCGGGATTTACGGCGGCGATGTTAAACAATCAGCCGATGGGATTTTATCAGCCGCCTTCGTTGGTCACCGATGCGCAACGGCACGGGTTGCGGGTGCGGCCCATTGATATCACGTGTTCGAATTGGCTTTGCACGCTGGAAAAAATCGATGAAAAGTTCGCGGTGCGACTGGGTCTGCAGTATGTGAAAGGTTTGCGTGCGGAGATCGGGGCCGAAATTGTTCGGGAGCGACTTATGCGCCCATTTACCTCTGTGGATGATTTGAAACGACGCGTACCGCGAATTCAGAAGGGGGAATTGGCGGTGCTCGCGGAAGTTGGGGCTTTGAACCGGCTAGGAAACCAGCGTGGATTTCATCGCCGCAGCGCTTTGTGGCAAGTGGAGAGAACCGCGCGATCTGCGGGTCCATTATATGAATTTTGCGACGATGTAGAAAATGATGAGACGGAAAAAGTGTCGACTAGAAGCGCGGAGGAAAATTACGATTCCGCGCGCTCCCCGCTTGCGCAAATGAACGCGGAAGAAAGACTGGTGGCCGACTTTCGCGGCACGGGAATGACTGTGGGTCCACATCCCATGGCTTATCATCGTGCAGAACTGCAAAAAATGGGGATTCGCTGCGCGGCAGAATTGGCGCGGTTGCCGGATGGCATGCAGGTGCGCATCGCTGGAGGAGTGATTGCGCGTCAGCGTCCCGGGACTGCCAAGGGTTTCGTATTTTTGAGCATAGAAGATGAAACGGGGATAGCCAACGCGATTATTTCGCCGCCGCTGTTTGAAGAATGCCACGTGGTGGTGGTGCATCAACAATTTTTGATGATTGAAGGGCAGTTGCAGAACCAGGACAATGTGGTTTCAGTGAAATCGCAACGCATCCGGCCGTTAATAATTACCAGCGCGCCGACGACGTCGCACGATTTTCACTAAAGCGGGTTAACAATAAAAAAGACCGCAATCTTGCGAAACGTCATCTAACCAAGCGTGAAATCCAAAGCCAAGGCAAAATCAGCATCGAAGCGTAAAGCGGCGGGTGCTGCGCGTAAAGCTGCTCTCGCGCCACGCTCCCTTTCGGCAAAAAGTGATGTCATCGCGCAACTGGCAGGCCGGGAGATACCACGCAACGTTGAGAACATCACGCTGAGCGTTCACGGCGGGCCGGTAAATCTCAGCAATTTGTCGAAAATTTACTTTCCTGAGCTGGGCCTGACTAAGCGAGACCTGCTTCAATATTATCTGGAAGTTTCGCCGTGGCTTTTGCCGCACCTGCAGAATCGCGCCATGGTCATGAAGCGTTATCCCAACGGAATCAATGGCGAATTCTTTTTTATGAAGCGGGCGCCGTCGCCGCGGCCGGATTCGATTCCCATATGTTCCATCGAGCACGGCTCCGGAAATGTCATCGCGTTCCCGGTGATTCAACATTTGTCGTCGCTGTTATGGGTTGTGAATCTCGGGTGCATCGATCTGAATCCGTGGTACGCGCGATGCGACGATGTGGACCGGCCGGATTATCTTCATTTTGATCTGGACCCGGTAGTGGGCGCGTCTTTCAAGGGCGTGCTGGAGACGGCCCTGATTGTTCGAGAAGCGCTGGATTCAATCAAAATACAAAATTACGCGAAGACCACCGGCTCGCGTGGGATTCATGTTTACGTTGCGATCAAGCGAGGACCGACCCAGAAGCAGGTGTGGAGTTTTGCGAAAGCACTAGCGAAAGAATTGGAAGCGCGGCATCCCAAAATAATTACAGCAGAATATCGGGTGGCCAAGCGGCCACGCGGACATGTGCTGGTTGATTACAATCAAAACGCGTGGAACCGGACGCTGGCTTCGGTATATTCGGTGCGGCCGAAACCCGCGGCGACGGTTTCTACCCCGGTGACCTGGAAGGAAGTGGAGCGCGGGCTGCGCATCGAAGATTTTACGGTGAAGAATGTTCCTGTACGGCTCAGAAAAATCGGCGACTTGTGGAAGCCGCTGTTGGAGGAAAAAAATCGCGTGGACCTGAAAGCGTTTTTATGACGCTACCGCTCAACAAGACATACGCGCCGATGGAGGCCTTGCCGGCCACGGAGCTGCCCGAGGGACCCGAGTGGCAATACGAGCCTAAATGGGACGGATTCCGGTGCCTGGCGTTTCGTGACGGGGAGCAGATCGATCTGGAATCGAAATCCGGAAAGCCGTTGACGCGTTATTTCCCAGAATTGGCTGCGACGCTGCTGGCGCTTAAGGCGAAGAAATTTGTTCTCGATGGGGAAATCGTGATTCCAGTGGACGGACATTTGTCCTTCGATGAGTTGTTGATTCGCATCCATCCGGCTGCCAGCCGCGTTTTGAAATTGAGCCAAGAACATCCTTCGGTGTTTATCGTTTTTGATTTGTTGGTGAATGAGAAAGGAAAATCGCTGGTTAAGCTGCCGCTGGAAAAGCGGCGGCAGCAACTGGAGCGTTTCGCACGAACCTTTTTCGACAAAAATGGTTCCATCAGTCTGTCTCCGGCCACCGATGATTTACCAGTTGCGCGGAAATGGTTTCACATGGGAGTCGGCCTGGATGGAATAGTTGCCAAGCGGAAGGATCTGCTGTACCAAACCGGCGAGCGCACCGGGATGCAGAAAATCAAGAAGCAGCGCACGGCGGATTGCATAGTTGGGGGATTTAGATACCTGGAGAAAAAGCCGCTAGTCGGTTCGTTGCTGCTGGGACTCTACAATGACGAAGGTTTGCTCGACCATGTGGGATTCAGCTCGTCGATTCAAGCCGACGAACGTTCGGTGTTGACCAAAAAGTTGGAGAAAATGATCAAGCCGCCGGGATTCACGGGAAAAGCGCCTGGTGGGCTGAGCCGTTGGAGCACAAAACATTCGATGGAATGGCAGCCGCTCGATCCGAAGCTGGTCGCGGAAGTGCAGTTTGATCACTTCACTGGCGGCAGATTCCGTCATGGGACTAAATTCTTGCGCTGGCGCCCGGAGAAAGATCCACACGATTGCACTATGAAGCAAGTGAAGCGCGAAAATAAGTCAGCTATGAATTTGCTTTAGTTATTTTTGTTTCGTTGATTGCCTGCAATGACACAAACGAAACGAGCCCAGCGCGCCAATTCAAACCAGCGACAACCGAAGCCCGCTTCGCGGCCTGGTGTGCCATATCGAATTTTTCTTCTTTCGCCTGCGAACGCTGGCGGTCTGCGGGCGAAAATGATCATGAGTGAGAACGCGCGGTTCATACTGGCACGACGATTGCGCAATGATGGGCTGCCGCTGGGGGAATTATTCAGTTTTATCAGTGGATTGTATTTTCGAGGCAAGCTCGCTTATGCGCGCACGTTTGCTTCGCCGCCGACCGGAGTGCCGGGAATATTTGTGATTACGGCGGGGCGCGGCTTGGTCTCGCCGGACGCACTTATGACCCACGATGAGATGGTGGAGATTGCAGATATTCCGGTGGATGCAGCTGATGCGCGTTACCGGGGCCCGCTGGAACGCGACGCGCAGGAATTGTTGCGCAAGGCCGGGAAGAGATGCGAGATTGTGCTGTTGGGCAGCATCGCTACTGCGAAATATGTAGAGCCGTTGTTGGCCATTTTTAATGAGCGGCTAGTTTTTCCGTCGGCGTTTGTCGGGCGAGGGGATATGAGCCGCGGAGGGCTGATGCTGCGGTCCGTGCGAGAAGGGGCCGAGCTCGGCTACGAGCCGGTGTGCTCGGCGATTCGACACGGGCCGAGGCCACCTAAATTGCCCAAGATAAGGTACGCATAACCCGAAAGTAAATTCCGCGGGCCGAGCGCTTCTACGATCGCCACAAACGCCACAATGGTATGGAAGCCGTAATTTTTATCGGAATTCAAGGATCCGGCAAAAGCAGTTTTTTCCGCGAGCGGTTTTTCGATAGCCATGTGCGTATTAACCTGGATATGTTGCGCACGCGCCGGCGGGAAGAACTGCTGGTGGCCGCGTGCCTAAAGGCGGGGCAGCCATTTGTCATTGACAACACCAACACGCTGCCGTCCGACCGTGCGCGCTATGTAGAGCGTGCTCGCGCGGCGGGCTTTCGCACGGCGGCTTACTTTTTCGAATCGAGCTTGCGGGAGGCCATGCAGCGAAATAATTCGCGTCCGGGCAAGCAAAAGATTCCGGCTCCCGCGGTGGCGGCAGCGTTCAAGAGACTTGTTCCGCCCTCGACAGACGAGGGGTTCGATGAAATTTACACTGTGAAACTGACTGCCGACGGCGGTTTCGTGGTGACCAAAAACAGTTCGCCAGAGTAATTTCGAAATAAATTCGATTTAATTTGGAGCCGGGGGCATCTGCTGGCCTTACGGCCGCATCTTGTAGTCCTCGCCTACTCATGGTGGCGAGCCCATGCTAGGCTATCCCACTGCTTTCATGGCTTACATGTTTGGTGTGAACCGCTTTGTTCCCGCGCGGAGGGCCCCCGCCGCGGCTTGCCGCTGGCTCGTTCCGACTTTTTTACTTATTTATATTTTTGCCGTACCGGCAACAAGAACGGCAGCCGGGCAGCAGGCGCATCTGCCATTTGAAGCCGGAGGCGTGGCTGATCTTTCCTCTCGTGGTCCGCAAAGCCGGCGCGGGGATTTGTACATTGCCGATGATGATGTGGATATTCGCTACGGGGATTCGCGATTACGGGCTGATCACGTGGAATACAACGAGAAGACCTCCGAAGCGTTTGCGCGGGGCCACGTGCAATTCGATTTTGAAAACCAGCATGTGGAGGCCGACGAGGCGCACTACAACGTTAAAACCGGGCACGGCACTTTCCATAATGTCCGCGGCACGGTCAAGATCGAGCGCCGGCCAAATCCCAACGTTTTGCTGTCAGACAGTCCTCTGTACTTCGAAGCTCGGGACGTGGAGCGCTTTGCGAAAGATGTTTATGTAATTGACCAAGCTTGGATCACCATCTGCGATGCCGAGCATCCCACGTGGCAATTCTTTGCTCCGCACGCGCGGGTGCAACTGGAAATGACTGTGGCGATGGTGAACGCGAATTTTCGGCTGTTTCGTGTCCCACTGATTTGGCTGCCGTATGCGACGGCGCCGGCGGGGCGAAAAGTGCGAGAGTCTGGATTTTTAATCCCGGATATCGGGGACAGCTCGCGGAAGGGGTTTACGCTCGGCGATGCTTTTTACTGGGCTCCCAAGCCGTGGTTCGATGCCACTCTGGGAGCACAATACATGAGTTCACGCGGAGCGGCGGAACGGGGCATTCTGCGCGCGAAGCCGTTCGAGGGTACGTCGCTCAACTACACATATTTTGGCGTCGACGATCGCGGCCTGATCGTCGGGGCAGTGCGACAGCCACAGGGGGGCGAGGAGCAGCGGCTGGAAATCCAATCACAATTGCCAGGCGGATGGCGATTCGTTACGGACTATAACCAGCTTTCATCGCTGACGTTTCGACTCGCTTTTGCGGACACTTATGGCGACGCTATCAACTCCGAAGTACGTAGCGCGGTTTTTCTCAGCAATAATTTCCACGGGTTCAGTCTTAATTTTGCGGGATTGAACGACAAAAGCTTTTTGCAGATAAACCCGGCTACCGGCGTCAACATTCGCAATTTTCCGGAAGCGCGTTTTGATTCCGTGGAGCAAGCACCGTGGCGGAATTTGCCGGTTTATTTTGCGTTCGACGGTTTTGTGGATGCGCTGCATCGAGCAGACAGCGAGATCAACACGCCAAGTTTTGTGGGCCGCACGGAATTTGCTCCACGCGTGACGGTGCCTATTCATCTGGGAGACTGGCTGGGCATCACGACTACCGCCGCGTTTCGAACCACGCGTTACGGGGCTTCGTTGACAACGGCTGAAGAGGTGAGCAATCGAGCGATTGTGCGGAACACCGGTGAATTTACCGTGGACCTGCGCCCGCCAACTCTGGAGCGCTTTTTTGAGCGGCCAAAATCAAAGAGAAGATATAAGCATTTGATTGATCCGGTGATTACCTATCGCTACGTTACGGGCGTAAACAATTTTGCTGACTTTATTCGCTTCGATTCGGATTCTACCATCACCGATACGAACGAAATCGAGTACGGGGTTACGCAACGATTTTTCGTCAAGAAGGATGGCGACGACGAGGCACGGGAGCTGGTTTCGTGGCGCTTGGTGCAGAAACATTTTTTCGATCCGACTTTTGGGGGAGCCGCGGTTGCCGGAGAACGCAACGTATTTCAGGCGCTAAATTCCATTACGCCCTTTGCGTTCGCGCTGGGGCCGGTGCACTGGTCCCCGCTGGTCAGCGATGTGACTATTGCGCCTGGGAGCACGTACGACATCGAGCAGATCCTGGAATACGATCCGAACATCGAAAAGTTAACTACCATTGGTACGTTGCTAAAAGTGAAACCCCATGGAAAATGGTACGCGACGGTGGCCCATTTTCGACTGCATGCTAATCCCATCCTGCAGCCACTTTCGAATCAAGTGCGCACATTATTTGGCTACGGCAGCCAGAATACCCAGGGATTCAGTGCGGCCGCGGGAATCAGCTACGATTTAACCAATGATACGCTGCAGAACCAGCTGGTGCAGGTCAGCTATAACGGACGATGTTGCGGACTGTCGCTCGAATACCGACGCATCGCGCTTGGCCAGGTGCGCACGGAAAATCAGTTTCGGGTGGCGTTTATCATAGCGAATATCGGCACGTTTGGGAATTTGCGCCGGCAAGAAAAAATTTATTGAGATGTGCGCCATCGGATGAAGGCGGTTACTCTTCGCGAAGCGATTTAGATGAATGAGATCGAGCTAGCCTTTGCCACGATTGCTGAGATCGGCCGTCTTTTTCGCACTGGCAAACTGTCGCCAGTGGAGTTGACGGAGTTGATGCTCGCGCGGATTGAACGAAACCAACCGAAATTAAATGCTTACATCACGGTGACGGATGAATTGGCACGCGTGCAGGCGAAGAGAGCGGAAGCGGAACTTAGCGCACCGGGAAAGCGTAAAGCGCGGACCGATCGCGGACCTTTGCACGGTATTCCACTTTCGCTGAAAGACAATATTTGCGCCGAGGGCATTCGGACTACTGCCGGATCGAAAATTCTTCGCGAATATATTCCCGAACGGGATGCGCCGGTCGTTACGCGGCTGAAACAAGCTGGAGCAGTTCTGCTGGGCAAGACCAACATGCACGAGTTCGCTTATGGAGTCACAAATAACAATCCGCACTATGGGCCGGTGCGAAATCCCTGGGATACGACGAGAATTCCGGGGGGTTCGAGCGGAGGCTCGGCCGCGGCAGTGGCTGCGGGACTTTGTTTTGGAAGTATTGGCACGGACACGGGTGGCTCTATTCGAATACCAGCGGCGCTATGCGGGATCGTGGGGCTTAAACCTGGACTCGGTCGCGTAGATGTCACGGGGGTGATTCCCTTGTCGGTGACGCATGACTGTGTTGGGCCTCTGGCACGCACGGTTGGGGATGCGGCGATTCTTTTTCGGGCCATTGTCGACAGTGGAAATGGCCAAAGACCGGGTGCTCGACACCGTGGGAGTGGCGCAAGAACACTATCTAAACTTCGACTGGGGATACCTCGGGAATTTTTCTTGGACGTGATTTCCGGGGAAGTCGAGAAAAGTTTTGACGCTGTAGTTCGGGCCACTCGCGGACTCGGCGCGAAAATCAAAGAGGTCTCCATACCGCTTTTGGCGCAAACCGAAAAGGCGGGCAACCGCATCGCTTGGGCGGAGGCCAGTTGTTATCATCAGCAATCGGGATGGTTTCCCGCGCGGGGAGCGGAATATAGCGACGACGTTCGCTCGCGACTCGAAACGGGAATGAAAGTTTTGGCGGTTGAATATCTGGATGCGCAGGATCAGCGAAGGAGCTTCACCTCACAATTGCGTGAGGTGATGGAGAAAGAGGCGATCGATGCGCTCATGGTTCCGACCGCGCCGATCGCGGCGCCGCTGATCAGTGAAGAAATTACACGTGTTGGGAAAATCGACCATTTCACCCGGGCACTTCTGCTACGCCTGAACCGCCCGGCAAATCTGGCAGGGGTGCCGGCGATTTCGGTGCCCTGCGGTTTAACGCCTGGGGGATTACCGATTGGTTTACAATTCATCGGCGCGGAATACAATGAGCAGTTGTTGCTGGAAATTGCTGACGTTTACCAGCGTGCGAATCCTTCCAAATTACCGCCCAATTTCAGGGCCTAACTCGTATCATTTGCCGGAGAAGTGCGTCTAATGCATTTATGGGAGAATGGAGTGTGCCTGCCGGTTGTTCGGCCTGGATATACAAGATGAACATAGTTCACAGGAACCCCAACGTATGAGCGACGTTTCGCTGGCTGGGGCATTTCTTGCGGGGCTGGTTTCGTTCTTGTCGCCTTGTGTTTTGCCTTTGGTACCCGGGTACATATCCATGCTATCTGGGATTGGCATGGAGCAGTTGCGTAAGGGTGAATTGCCACGCTCCGGACTTTTTGGCTCTTCGCTGGCTTTTGTGGCGGGATTTTCGGCGGTTTTTATTTCTTTCGGCGCATCGGCCAGCGCGGTCGGGTCATTTTTACGCCAAAACCGGGGCGTTCTGGCGCCCATTGCGGGTGCGTTGATTTTGCTTTTTGGCCTTCATCTTTTGGGAGTGCTGATCAAGCTGACGTTAAAAACTGGGCTTATCATCGGGCTCGGGCTGGTTTTTCTCGGAGTTATCTCGCTGCTACGCCATGCGCCGCTTTTTGCGGGCTTTGGCGCAATACACTTTTTTTCGCTGTCGTTGATTGGTTTTTTTGGTCCCTCGATGGCGCGCTGGCTTAATCGTGATGTGCGTATACAAAGCAAAATCGGGCAGCCTGGGGTGTGGAGCGCGTTTTTGTTGGGATTTGCTTTCGCATTTGGCTGGACACCCTGCATCGGGCCGATTCTAGCGACGGTTTTGGCGCTGGCGGCGGCCAGTGACACCATCGCTCGCGGAGTTTTGCTATTAGCCGTTTATTCCGCGGGACTGGCGGTGCCTTTTCTGCTTACGGCGTTGGGCATTGGACAGTTCCTGCGTTTCTATCAAAATTTTCGCAAGTACCTGCACGCTGTCGAAGTTTTCAGCGGGGCACTGCTGCTTTTTGTCGGTGGGCTGGTGTTCGTAAACAAGCTGACGTGGCTCTCGGGAAAACTGACTTTTCTGAACCGGTTCTCGCTTTGAAAACGCCGGTTTAAGATCGGGAAATGAAAATGAAGAATGTTGGTGTGATCGTAGCGACCGTCCTGCTTCTTATAGGGGCGACGTACTATGCGGACAAAAAGACGCGCGTATCGACTAACGCAGCGGCGCACAAAGACTATTCGCCGGATAAATCCATTGGGATGCCGGCGCCGGCGGTCCATTTCAAAGACCTCGATGGAAAAGACACTTCGCTCAGCGATTTCAACGGCAAAGTAGTGCTGGTAAATTTTTGGGCTACCTGGTGCGATCCCTGCCGCGTGGAGATTCCCTGGTTGATCGAGATGCAGCAGAAATATGGGAACAAAGGATTTACAGTGCTGGGTGTAGCGATGGATGAGGAAGGGAAAAGTGCGGTGGCGCCCTTCGTTGCCAAGGAACAATTCGAGGTGAGTGGGCGGAAGTCCGTGATGAGCTATCCAATTGTGCTGGGCAACGACGACATCGCCGAGAAATTTGGCGGGCTTCTTGGGTACCCCACGAGCATTCTTATTTCGCGGGATGGCAAGCAGGTGAAGCGGATTACAGGGCTGATCAGCTACGAGGAAATTTCACGAGCGATCGAATCGCAACTTTAGGCTCGCCTGATTGCAGACCGAGACGAACTACTTCCCTCCAGATCGTTTCTTCGTGTACGCTGAAAACATGCTGGAAGAAAAAGACTTTCAACGCAAAGCAGACGCCGCTTTTGAGGATCTGAAGAAACGATTGCTCACCGCAGGCGACGAGCACGGTTTTGATATTGAGGGGGAAAGCGGGAAGCTGGAGGTCCTGTTCGAGGATGACGACGAGACGAAGTTCGTGGTTTCCCCGAACACTCCCGTGCGGGAAATTTGGATTTCGGCGCTGTCCACCAGCTTTAAGTTGAGGTGGTCTGATGAGCAAAACGCTTTTGTGCTGGAGAAGACTGGGGAAAGTCTGAACGCGGTGATGGCGCGGGTAATTTCGCAGCAGCTCGGGGCCCAGATTACATTGTGACTTTTCGCAGATTGAAAATTCGTAGGCGGCGTGACGTTTCCCGGAATGGGATGCCGTTGAACGCCCTTGTGGTAATTTCCGCTCTGCTCGTTCTTTCCGTTTCATGCATGGCGCAGTCGCAAATCCCTTCTCCTCGCGATGTTGTTTCTCCAGCGGTTTATGTATCGGCGGACCCCGCAGCTCGCGGCGTTCCCTTTCAAGTGGCAGTGGTGTTCAAGATTCGTCCCGGGTTTCACGTGAATGCGAGAGAAAAATCGGCGGATTATTTGATTTCCACGGATTTGCACGCGGAGACGCCCGCCGGTTTCAAAGCGGGTGATGTCGCTTATCCAAAAGGGCAGCTGCACACCTTCACTTTTTCGAAGACTCCGCTGAATGTTTACGAGGGAACGGTGACTTTGCGGATGCCGGTGACCGCGCAGGCTCACGCGCCCGTCGGCGCACAAAAGATTCCGTTGAAGCTGCGTTATCAAGCATGCAGCACGGAGGTTTGTTTGCCACCGGTGACCATAGATCTGCAGGCGGCGATAAATATTGTGGCCAGCCCCGCGGCAGCCAAGCCGGCACACGCAGAATTATTCGCAGCACCGTAAGCAGCACTGCGGTATTCTCCCGTCATGGCGTCCGAAGAGAGCGGAAAACCGCGTTCACGCGTGTGGATTGTGGTGTTGTGCGTCGTTCTGTTGGTGTTTATTATTCCTGCGGCGCTCTTGTATCAGCGGCTCCGGAACGTAGATGACGTAACGCGCGACTGGGTGGTGCGCGCACTTTCGGAACGATTCGACAGCCGGGTTGAACTGGAATCCATACATGTGACGGCTTTTCCGGAAATGAGCGCCACCGGCAAAAAGCTGGCGATTTATTTTCACAATCGCACTGATGTTCCACCGATAATTCAGATTCAGCAATTCACGTTTCACCTTGGATTTATGGGGATTTTGCGGGTTCCGCGGCATATCCGAGGCGTGCACCTGGATAATATGGTAATCAGTGTACCGCCACGCGGGCAGCCTCCTGGGGAGGCGGCACCTCCGCCGGTCACAAAAATAAAAAAACCGCTTCCAAGAATTACGATTGACCAGGTAGTGTGCGACAACACCACGCTGCTTATTCTTCCGAAACAAAGTGGCAAACAGCCGCTCGATTTTGACATTCACGATTTAGTTTTGGGTTCCGTGGGTGCGGGAAAACCGTTTTCATTTCGCGGCAACCTGACGAATGCCAAACCTGTGGGGGAAATCCGCACGAGTGGAGCCTTTGGACCGTGGCAAGTGGACGATCCGGGCGCCACGGCCGTTTCGGGTTCGTACACATTCACAGATGCGGATCTTGGGCCGTTGCCAGGTATTGGCGGGATTTTGTCTTCGAGTGGGAAATATTCCGGGGTGCTACAAAGTATTGAGGTGGAAGGTGTGACGGATACGCCGGATTTTTCGATTGATCCGGTGGGACGTGCTGTGCCGTTGAAAACGGAATTTTCCGCCACGGTGGATGGCACCAATGGCGATACGTACCTGCATCCAGTTCGCGCGATGTTGATCCACTCGCAAATTACTGCAAAGGGCAGCGTGGTGCGCGTGCCGGAACAGCATGGGCGCTTGATTGTTCTTGATGTGCTGGCACCCAAAGCGCGGCTTGAAGACTTGCTTCAGCTGGCGACCAAATCGACGCAGCCGATGATGAGCGGGTTGGTTAATCTGAGAACGAAAATGGCTTTGCCGCCCGGCAAAGTGAAAGTGCTCGATAAACTGACATTGGATGGAGAATTTGATGTGAGTGATGCGCGCTTTGCCAACTCCGATGTGCGCAACAAGCTGGCCTCTTTCAGCCGCCATGCCATGGGTCAACCAGACAACCCCGACGCTGGAAGCGCGATTTCGAACTTGCGAGGGAAATTTAACCTGAAAAACGGAGTGATTAAGTTCAATCGATTGACCTTTAGCGTTCCGGGGGCGGTGATCAAGTTGAATGGGACGTACAAATTGCGCGGCGAGGATCTGGAGTTCACGGGAGAGTTGCGGATGGAGGCCAAGCTTTCGCAGATGGTCAGCGGCAAGAAGTCCTTTTTCCTGAAAGCGATTGACCCATTTTTCAGCAAGGGCGGCGCCGGCACATTGATCCCGATCACCATTACGGGCACGCGCGACAATCCGACGCTAGAGTTCAGCGTATTCCATCGCAAGTTGAGAAAAAGCCTCGGCAGCGATAAAAATGCCAGCGGTAATTAGGATAGAAACTGACCACAAAAAAGCTTAACTTCTCGCGATGGCGGCGGGCGCGGCGGCGCGCAAACGTTTCACGACACGGTCGCGACCCAGGACCACCATGGTGTCGAACAGTGGCGGTGCGACGGCCTGTCCTACGATTGCGACGCGTGTGGCATTGATCAGCAAACCGGCCTTAACACCTTCGGCTTCACACAGCGCGCGCAGTGCGTGATCACATGTGTCGTGATTCCATTCTGGTAATGTGGCCAACTTCTCGGCCAATTTCGCCAGCAAATCGGGGACTTTTGGATCTCTCCAGAATTTTGCTTCAGCCGCGGGATCGATGGCGAAGTTGTCGCTGAAAAATGCGCGCGCCCACGTAGAAAAATCAGGCAACAGCCGCACCCGCGGACGCAGCAAATCGACGGTGCGAGTAAACCATTCGCGCCCAGGTCCGGAAGCCCACTCCTCTTTCCACAGGCCGCTGCGTTTTAATTCCTGTTCGACTTGCGGGAGTAAGTCTTCAATGGGCAGATGTTGGAGATATTGGGTGTTGAACCATTCGAGTTTGGCTTTATCAAAAACGCCGTTGGTGCGGCTTACGCCTTCCAGTTTAAATTTTTGAATCAAGTCAGGGGTACGAAGAAACTCCGCGTCGCCTCCCGGAGCCCATCCGAGGAGCGCGAGGAAGTTTTGAAAGGCTTCGGGCAAAAAGCCTTCGTCGCGGTACATGCTGACGCTGGTGGCGCCGTGGCGCTTGGAGAGGCGCTTGCGATCCGGTCCAAGAATGAGCGGCAGATGCGCGAAAATCGGCGGCTTGGCTTCGAGCGCGCGGTACAGAAGGACCTGTTTTGGTGTATTGGAAAGGTGGTCTGCGCCGCGAATCACATGCGTGACGCGCATGTCGACGTCGTCGACGACGACACTGAGCTGGTACATGGGCTGGCCAAATTCTTCGTCGCCCTGCCCGGAGCGTAGCAGCATAAAGTCTTCGATATCGTCGTTGGAAAATTCGGTGTCACCGAACACCACGTCGTAGAAAGTTGTTTTTCCGCCGAGGGGGACTTTGAAGCGAATTGCAGGCTTGGTTCCGGGCGTGGATGGAATTCCATCGCGGCAGGTGCAGCGAACTACGCGGCGAACCTGGCCGCCCTCGGCGCCATCTTGGTCATGATCGCCGCCCACATATTTTTCCGGTGGACAGTAACAGAGAAAAGCAGTTCCGTTGGCGAGGCATTTTTTGGCAGCATCGCGATAGAGATCGGTGCGTTGGGACTGGTAAAACGGGCCTTCATCCCAGTTGAGGCCGAGCCAGTTCAGGCCGCTTAGAATGCCTTCGATAAGCTCGGGTTTGTTGCGTTCGGCGTCGGTGTCTTCGATGCGCAGCACCATGGTGCCGCCCTGTTGGCGGGCAAAAAGCCAGTTAAATAAGGCGGTGCGCGCTCCACCGACGTGCAAATAGCCGGTGGGCGAGGGCGCAAATCGCACGCGTACGTTGCCGGCATCCTTACTGGATTCGGTCATAGTTGAAGTTCGCGGTTAACTGGCGATGTTTAGTTTATCTAAAAGAGGAATGGTCAGTCCAACTCCGGTAGGCTGTCTATTTGTGTAACCTACCGTGATTCAGGTAATGCCATCCGACATCCGTGCGTATAAAGTCGCTTGGCATTGACCCGGGACAGTCGAGTGGCTGCATCCCAGGATCAGTCTGGACCGCCGTTTGCTCGATGGCATCGCGGCCAGATAAAAATGGAGAGGGGTCTATGATCAATCGTAACGTGTGGTGGAGCAAAGTGTGGCTCTTGAGCCTAATCGTAGCGCTGGCTTTTGGTGCTTCACTTTACGCTCAAGACCGGGACGATGAGGGCAGATGGGTTTTTCTTGGAAGCAGGCACGTCGACGGTCACCGCGATCACGATGTGGTACGGGTGGGTGTGCGGGACGGGAAATTTCGCGCTGTGCAATTACGGGTGAGCGGCGGTGCGGTGGACTTCCATCGGGTGGTGGTGCATTTCGGCAATGGCACATCGGAAGAAATCGCGTTCCGCGAACGGATACCTGACGGCGGGCGGACGCGTCCGATCGACCTGCCGGGGGATCGCCGCATAATTCGCAGTGTGGAATTGTGGTACGGCAAAGAAAGCTGGATCCGGCGACCGAAGGTGGAGGTATGGGGGATCCGCTAATTAATTCAAGCGATCTTCAAAACAAAAAGAGCCAGGCGGCTCGCTGGCCGATTCGGTTTCCTTGGATGCTCGTGGAGCGGAAATCGAGGCTACCTCCTGGCGCTTGCGGCGCGGCTGCTTGATTGAGCTTTGTGCATAGGCTTGTCCTACAGGCGCAGTAGAAGTTTGATTCGCCACTTGATCCTCTTTCGATGTTGGAGGCACGTGAACTTTGCGAGCCGGACCTCGAGGCGCTGGCCGAAGTCGAACCCAAGCGACCGGAAGATGTAGAGCGCTGATTTCCTCCGGAGGTTCCGAAGACACCTTCGCCAGTCGCGCCCTGCGAGCCGAAATCGTCAGGCGTGGAGATGCCCGCAGATTCCTCATTGCGGAGCGCGCCTACGCCAGTCTCGCCGGTCCCCGAGGCGCCTGTCGGTTGATTTGCTTCTGGATCTTTCATTGAACGAGCCCACCTTCATCGAACTGTCACCGGAAGTTTCCTGCTGCGTTCTACCTGGATTGGTGACTTCAATCTCGCACCACAATTTGCATCAGAACATTTTTAGCGTTCACCCAGTTGTGCATTCATAGTTTCCTTCCGGAACCTGAGGGTTCGCCAAGGCCAATATGAGCGCGGTGTTTATGGGCTTCCATCAGGTATTTGCCGGAGCCACGTGGATAAAAGGGCGGCATTGGCGCTAAGAAACGTTTGTTACGCTCGAAAGGTTTTTGCACAGCTGCCCACAGGAGCCTTTAGAAATAAATGAGGCGGGGGGTTGACGAATAAGGGAAAGCTGGTATAAAGTTACAAATGGTTCGGGGCGCTGCAAAGCGCCAGGGGTCACCATCGCTGGTGGAACCGAACTAGCAGGCCGTCACAGTCGGGTCGAACTCCTGAAGTAGATCCTAGGTGAGGTTCTTTACGAGCACAGGATAGAAAATTGTCGAGCTTCGCGCAAAGACGCCTGAGAAAGGCGACTGTGCCCGGCGCTCGACGCCGGGTTTTTTATTTTCTGGAGGTTTGAGTTTCGAGGTTGGAATTCGAACAGCCGGAGAAAGCTTCGAGAAATCGAGGCGCCCTGACGGGATCAGGGTTATTGCTCTTTGACAACAGAAAGGCTGGCAAGTTCACAGTAAGGGCCTCTGTGATCTTATCGAAGTGTATCTGCGTGAGCAGTGACACGGCGAGGATCGCGGAGAATTATTGTGGACGATTACAAGTTTTGCTCGAGTTGAGCATAACTGTGGAAGAAAAGGCGGACTTACCAATCGTTTGAGGAGCGTAGATACGAAAGCCTGTGTCGCGAATCGGACTCACCTGTGAAGGTTGGAACGAGAAACGGCACGAGGATGTATGGAGCTGCGTGAATCGAAACGTCCAAGGTGGAGCAGTTGAAGACCGGAAGACGGATTGAGTAAGTTTTATGATTAAGCTACTAAGAGCGTACGGTGGATGCCTTGGCGCCAGAAGGCGAAGAAGGACGTGGCAAGCTGCGATAAGCCTCGGGGAGCCGCAAGCAGGCTTTGATCCGAGGATCTCCGAATGGGGAAACCCGGCGAGATGAACTCTCGTTACAGCCCGCTGAATACATAGGCGGGTATGAGCCAACCCAGGGAAGTGAACCATCTCAGTACCTGGAGGAAAATAAATCACAGAGATTCCGAAAGTAGCGGCGAGCGAAATCGGAACAGCCCAAA
>DATHMG010000003.1:0-62444 GCA_035487275.1 Candidatus Acidiferrum sp.
CAAAGATCCCCAGTCCCATCTCGATATGTTTCGCAGAGATCAAAGCGACTCAGATGGCAGCTTCGTTTTACGCGGAGTAATTCCAGGCACCTACACCTTAATCGCCGTGGAAGACGCCTGGGACTTCCCCTGGCAACAGCCCGACGCCCTGCACCGTTACCTCGAACACGGACAAAACCTCACCATCGGCGAGCTAATGACCAACACTGTCTACCTGCCTGACCCTATAGAGGCCCAGCCACACTAGCCGAATAAACACAGCCACCTCGCCGCCGCCACTCTTGGTCCCGCCCACCAAAGTTATTCACAGATTTTGGCTGCTGGCCGCTCAAAGTGGCGCGCTTTGGCGAGACGATTGCTCTCCCCTTTGATATCGTATAGGCGGGTAGCTCTCCAATGGCCAAGGGTAATTTCGGCGAACACCTGAAACGCGAACGCGATATGCGCGAGGTAACCCTGGCGGAACTGACCGCCGGCACTCGCATTGGCCCACGATTCCTCGAGGCCATCGAAAACGAGGAGTGGGACAAGCTGCCGGGAGGCAGTTTCACCCGCGGATTCGTCCGCACTATCGCCCAATATCTCGGCCTGGACGAAGAGGATTTGCTGTCCGAATATGATCTGGCCCGCGGCGTTCAAAAAGCCGACGCACCTGCTCCCTACCAGAATCAGCTCCCCTCGCCTCCCAGGTGGATTCCGGCTCTAGCCTTGCTCGCGTTGGTATTGTTGGCCTACGGATTCTTCCGGGGCGGATCGTACGCCTGGCAACGCTACCGCGCCACCCATTCCTCCGCGAATCCCACGCCGCAACAGTGGTCTTCCGATTCCGCAGCGTCCTCTAAAGCACCCGACAAACTCGAACTCACTGTCTCCACCTCCGTTCGCTCGCACGTGCGCATCCTCGCTGATGATCAAACGCTCCTGGATGCCGACGTCATGCCCGGCGACATCCACCATTTCACCGCTGCGCAGCAATTCCAGATCATCGCCGCCGACGGAGCCGCCGTGCACCTCGAGCTGAATGGCCGCCCTATTACCTCTCGCGCGGCACTCGGAAATTCTTCCCGCAGACCGAATACAATTGTGCTTGGATATAAAGACCTGAGGCCCTCACACGATGGAACAGCTCGTCCCTGAACCTCTACACGACCTTACCTCTCGCGAACGCAAACTCGCGGTCTGTGCCAGCGCCGGAAACCTTGCCCCTGCTGATCGGGCTGAAATTTTGGTGCTTCTTTCCACCGACGCCGACGAAGTCGTCGCGCAGCAAGCCTTGGAGGCCCTACGCTCCCAACCGGTCGAAGCTTTCGTCGAAGCCCTAAAGCGCAGCGAAGCTCTTCCCGCTATTTTTGGATATGCTTCCCAGCATCTGGTCGGCAAAGCCGCCGTGGCTGAAGCCATGGTGCAAAACAGAAATTGCCCGTCGAGATTCATAACCCCGCACGTGCCGCAGCTTTCTGCTATGAGCGTTCAAGCGCTGATGGATTCGCTCGATCGCGTCAGCGATTCTTCCGAGCTCGCCGCTGCTCTTCTAAAATCTTCATCGGCCACCGCTGACAATAAACGCGTGCTGCAGGAACTGCTCGGCCCGGATACGCCCGTCGACGAAAAAGCTCTCATGGAAGCGCTGATGGAGGCCGAGCCGGACGCCGGGCGCCGTCAGACCTTGCTTCAGCGGCTCGCAAAAATGTCCGTTTCCGAACGCGTGCAATTTGCGATCAAAGGCGGCTCGGAAGCTCGACGCACGCTCATTCGCGATTCCAACAAAGTTGTGCAACGCGCGGTGCTCCAGTCACCGCGTCTCACCGAGCAGGAAGTGGAATCATTTGCGGCCATGTCCAGCCTTACCGATGAAATCCTCCGGCTCATCGCCGGTAATCGCGCCTTTCGCAAAAACTACACCGTGATCCGCAACCTCATGAACAATTCCAAGACTCCGCTGGACGTTACTCTGCACATGTTGCCGTCGCTGAATGCCGTCGACCTCAAAAAATTATCGAATAACAAAAATGTTCCCGAGACGCTGCGCACCAGCGCAACAAAACTTATCCGCACTCGTCAAGTCACGAAATAACATCAACAGTCGTTGCTTTAGAAATTATTCTTAAAAAATACAGCATTCCCTGTAGCTTAAATCGTTTCAAACCCTCGTCCGCTATTCCATTCCTCCCGTATCACAAGGCGTACTGCAGCTTTGCCGCACATCACATCCTGAATCTTGAATGGGGGAGTAATGAACGACACCAGGGAAACAACTTTGAGCGGCATTATAGATCCGCTCAAAGCAGAACAAGAATTTGCGGCAATTCGACGCCAAGAACCCTGATCCCGATCTCGCAACGCTGCTCGCGTCCGTAAGCGTCCTGCCAAACGATGAAGGTCTGGAAGTATCTTTCGCGGTAACCAGCGATCAGTTGCTGAGTCTGATCAAGCACAGCAGTTTTTCAGCAGGGCGCTAAATTCGCTCGCACGCGATCCATCAGCCGTCCCGCAGCACCAGGCAAACGGCTATCATATCGTGAAGCGCCTGCCTTCTTTCCGTCAGTCCGGCCAACATGAATCCGATACCAAGCGGAATCAGCCCGGAAATTAATTTGGCGAAATGGCGCCCGCTGGCGCGCGCAAAACTTACGCGTCTGCCGTAAAGATCGGTTACCCGCAAGTTCAAAGCCTTCTTACCCAAGGTCGCTTGCCACGACGAACTTTCCATCTTGGCGTGATAGAGCCATCCCCCCAAAAAGGCCAGGGACATGACGGTGAAAAGCCCCAGGAAAAATGTGCCGCCGAGAACCGCGCCTAGATCTCTGGGGTCTTCGCCGGGATGGATATTTCCAAGTACCGCCGTCAGTCCCGTCATGATGGCAAACGGAATGAAAAGGGCCATGAACGCCACGCCCATGACCACTGAATCGATTAGGTACGCAACCACGCGAAGCCAGAATCCCGCGTACTGCACAGTAGTTTGCGCGTACACCACCGGTGGCGTTGTTTGCGGTGCGGCAGCGTAGCCACTGGGATCATAGCCAGACGGAAGCACGGCGGCCGAACTTGCTCGAGTGGACGGCAGGCCGGCCCGGGCAGACGCAAACGGTTGCACCGACTGCCCACACGCCGGACAAAAAGCCGCCCCATCTTCAACCAGGCTTCCACACTTTGAACAATACACAGTTCCTTGCATTTACCCGCACCGCCGCATTTCAAGAGTGGACAAATAAAACTGCGCCATCGTACTTCCCGTTGCGAACGCGGTCAACACATCAGTGCAACGCTCGGCATTCAGCACAGGCATCGGAAATGTTGTAGGATGCGAATCGATTAAATGTGAGAGGAAATGAAGAAGCGCTCCGGCAACGGAGGCCTTCAGTTTCAAGATAGATTCAGTAATTTTTTGAGGAATGACATGAGTTTTTCGCTAGCGCTCGCGGTTGTATTTTCCTTGATGCTTTTCACATTGCAAACCGGCGGCGGTGCCCGGCCATCCAGCGAAAGAGGGACGCTGGTGGTAGTCAACCAGTCGGAACACAAGGTACTTCTCGTAGAACCTGGCCTACGCCGCATCTTTGCGACCATCGCGGTCGGCGTAAACGGTCATGAAGCCGCCGTCTCTCCCGACGCCCGCCTCATCTACGTCCCCATTTATGGAAATTCCGGTGTGGGCAAACCAGGCACCGATGGTGCTGCGATAGACATGATCGACATTAGCAAGCGCCGGATTTCTGGCTCAATCCCAATAGGACCAGTTCGTCCGCATCGCGCTGAATTCGCCCCTGACGGCCTGCTATACGTGACCGCCGAGATAGGCAACACGGTGAAAATTGTCGACCCCGCAACACAACAGGTGACTGGCGAGATTCCCACCGGAGCGCCGCAATCGCACATGCTGGTGATTTCCCCCGACGGACAGCGCGCCTATACGTCAAATGTAGGCCCGGGAAATATCAGTGTGCTGAACATACCAGCGCGCCGCTTGATCACCGTTATCCCCATCGCGAATACCATCCAACGCATTTCCATATCGCCAGACGGAGACCGCTTATTCACACACAATCAGGATGCGCCTCGCCTGGCGGTCATTGATCTCCCGGATCGCAAAAGCAGCGAAGGCGGCGATACCGCCGCGTCCTACAAAGTATCGCGATGGATTGATCTTCCAGGCGTCGCCTACGCCTCTGCGCCGACCCCTGACGGAAAGTGGCTGCTGGTGGCGTGCATGGCGAAACATTTGCTGTTGGCCATCGATATGTCGACGCTTAAGGTCGCCAAATCTTTCGATCTTCCGGAGTCTCCTTCGGAAATTCTGGTAACTCCTGACGGCGCGATCGCTTTCATTTCCTGCGTGGGCGCAGGAAAAATAGCGGTGCTCGATTTGCGCACCTGGCAATTAGAGCAGCCAATTGTTCTGACCCCGGGGGTCGATGGACTTGCCTGGGCACCCGCGACCTCAGCCGATAAAACTCGCTAATTCCGCAGAATAAAATCTCCAAGTCGCCAGGGTCTAATAGCTTCTTAATTGCTTCTGTCGCCGCGCGGCAAAGATTTAAGATACGCGATAATCGCTTTCGCGTCCCCATGGTTCATGTGATAGATATGCATGGGCGGCCGCAGCTCTTCGCCTTCAGGCCCAGTTCCCTTTTCCAGGATTCGTTCCCCTTGCTCCTCGGTAAAACTAGGGAAACCGGCCAGCGGCGGCGCGCGATCGGCCCAGTTTGAAATTGGCGCGACCGGCTTGATCCATATGGATGCACCACGCAGCCACGCATCGGCGCTCAGTTCACCGCGCGCGTCGCGCGGCGTGTGGCACTCGGCGCATTTCGCGACTTCTTCCACCAGATAACGTCCGCGCTCGACCTCGCTTTTTTGAGCAGCACCGGAATTTGTTTGCGCGAAAATATGCGAACGATTCGCGGGCGCCATAAGCACGGTCGCTGAAATCCCCGCTGCTAAAACTACTGCCGCCAACCCATACCCGCCGAAGAATTTCATACTCACCTCAGGAAGCATCTTACCCATTTTTGTATCATCTTATATTCATCGCAAATCCCTAAATGTATTTTCGCGTAATGATTTCGCGCTAACCTCGCAGGCAAATCCTGGGTCCTACAAAGCTCGAGGGTGTTCGAGGAGTCTCGCACTCTTCCGCCATTTTCGAATTAAGCGCCCCTGTACCAGCGGCCAGTGGCCGAAGGACCGGTGACACCATCGAAACAGCCACACTCGTCCGGCAACGCTCTCAATTTCGCCTCTGGGATAATCGGACTTGACGGAATAGTTTTCCGCGAAGGAGAACAGCACCAATGAAACGCTTCTTGCTACCAGCACTTATTCTAGTTGCCGCAGCGGCCGCCCACGCCAAAGACAAGCCAGCCTACCAGAACGGCTTACTCATCAAGATGGACTCCGCATCCTGCGGATCCGAAGAAAAAGACGGAAGCACTGTGGCCGGTGAGCTTCTCGGCACTGACGGTCAACACAAGAAAACTCACGAATTGCTGTGCCAGGAATACACTCTTGAGACCGACCGCCTGGTTTACCGCATCAGGGCTAAGAATGAAAAACACCCCGCCCTCCTTCCCATTGGGGAGACAGCTCAATTCAGGCTGCACAAAGACCGCCTCTTGCTGCGTATACCGGAAGCGGACGGCAAAGAACGCGAGTACATCGTTGTTTCCATGACGCCGCGTAGTGATGCCCCCGAGTCGGTAAACCGGTCGGCCGCGGCGTTGCACCCGACGCTGTAAAGCGACCCGGCGATATCAGTACTTTCTCAACTCATAAAAAAAAACCATCCGCTACGTGGGGGATGGTTTTTTTCTGAGAGGGTAATTTAGTTAGCGCCCGCTGGTGTTGGTCTTTGTTCCTTTGGGTCCTTTGGCAGCCGCAACCCCTCTAACAGTTTTCATCATTTCCCTGGCCTGCTTCAGGTGATCTTGCAGCGTAGGCAAGGTTTCTGACGCAAAACCCTTCAGCGAATCGTCCTTTCCGCTGCTGGCTTCCTTCTGAAACGCCGCTACGTCAGTTTCGTGATCTTTCACCATATCTCGTGCGTAAGCACGATCAAACGCAGCGCCATTTAGCTTCGAAAGCCCGTCGTAGGTAGCCTGATCCTTTGCGGAAAGATCGGTTGGAAGGGTGATGTTCTCCCGCGAAGCCACTTCCTTCAATTTGTCGCCGGCTTTGGAGTGGTCATCGACCATGCGCTTTCCAAAGCTTTTCACCGTGTCGCTTGATCCTTTTTCCTGAGCCAGTTGCCCAAGCTTCACTTCCGCCATGCCGCCTTGGGCCGCTTCCTTGGCAAAATGCGCGTCGCCCATCGCCGGCCTGCTCTTCGCGGCAGTCGTAGTGTTCGCTCTTAACGGGCTATCCTGATGCGCCAGCACCGCCCAGCTACCGATCGCCGACAACGTTAACGTTACAGATGCCACGTATATCGATTTTCCAGTCTGAGTCTCCAAAAACTTCTTCATCGAAAAATCCTTCAACGAAAACATTGCTCTCCTCCGGTTTAAATTCAAACCGCGCCCACTACACGCTACCTATGGGAAGCGCACTGACCAATCAGGTGAACCTTGTATTAGCAAATCAACGCACGTGTATCGCCTCGGATGTTTAGAACTTATTTAGAAAGCAGCGCTTGGAAGTAACGCTTGAACGGGGAGGAAACTTTCTTAGTCCCAACCTCGCAGTGGCAAAGTCAACAGATTTTCAATTTTCTCTGAAATCCTCGGGTAAATCGTCTTCTTGGGGACGCTGATGAGTATGCACTTCGGACTCATCGGCGTCCGACGCGTCTTCTACGCCCTTCACGACTTCCGCCTCAAAGGCGTTGCCTTCTTCAAGCAATTCGTCAACGCTTTCCGAACTCGCAACCTCAACATCAGACAACCCCTGCAAAGCCCCCGATTGCCCGCCGGATTTCGAATCCAACCCTTTAGGGTCCAGGTTTATAGTTTCAACGCTTTGGCCTTCGCCTCGGGACGCCAAGCTCCCACGAATGATACGGGGGTTATTCCGCGGCGCTGTCCGTCCAGGCGCCGCGCTCCGTGACTTCGCGTTCTTGGTGCCTTTAGCTTGAGGAGTTCGCTTCTTCAGTTTTGTTTTTGCTGTTTTTGGTTTTGCTTTCATCGCCGAAATTTTGCGCGAACGGGTCGAAATAGCGCTTTTCGAACTTTTGCCCGAAGCCCGCTTTTTGCGGGCGTTATTTTTACTTTTCTTGGTTTTCTTTCTGGTGGCCATTGCTCAAGTCTATCATTTTGGCCCGGCGCAATTCACCTTACCGCTAGCTCACATCGATGAACTCGGCCTCCCACGGCTTCCGGTCCAAATCGAGACGCGCAACGGTAATCGGTAAATTGAATCTGCGGGGCCCCGCGCTGCCCGGATTTATGTACAGGATGCCGTCGCGCGTAACCTGCCCAGGCTGGTGGGAGTGCCCGCTCACAATTATGGAAACCCCGGAGGGAATCGAATTCAGGTTTAGTTCTTTAACATCATGCAAAACATAAATCCGCACGGCACCAGCCTTTAGCACTGCGGTTGGCGGCACTTTGGTAGCCCACTCCTCGGTATCCACGTTGCCGCGCACGGCAATTACAGGAGCAAGGCTCTCTAAAGCTTCAAGAACTTTATGGTCGCCTACATCACCGGCATGAATAATCAGCCCGCTGTTTTGCATGGCGCGCAGCGCATTGTCACGAAGCAATCCGTGCGTATCGGAAATTAGACCGAGAATCATTCAGGGAGGATAAGTCGAGGGTTGGAATTTAACAACGGAAGGAAAAACACACCACGACCGACGTCTTACCGAGAAGCCTACGCCAAAACTTTTGAATGCGCCGACCTACGCAGCGGTCGCGCTCCCGGAACCGGAAAATGCATTCGCCAGAAGTTCGAGTTGGACTCGACGAATTCAAACCCAACGTAGGTTTTGCCGTCGCGAGCTTTGCGAATGGTCACGACCTTGGCCTCGGTGGCTTCGCCACTGTTTTCGTTGATCATTTGTAATGCCTGCCCAACAATTACCGGCTCTTCTAGAACACACAGCCCGCCGCTCTGACTGACAGACTGCGAGCGGGTTTTGACGGAAAACACTTCACCCGAAGGCGCTTCCCAACGCACCGTTAGCGACATGGTGACGGCTACACGCACCGTGCGGCGGCGCTCTTTAAATCGAAAGTGTAGCAGGGACATATATTAACCCTTCATCATTAAGCCTTACCGTCACTCGGCTGCCCTCGCTCATCGTTCAGCAACCTGGCGCACGACTGCCAGACCCGCAAACTTCTCCACCAGAGTTCTTACTTTGCCTCAACCCTTTTACACGGACAATAGCCGGTCGGTACCATCCAAACATACCAAAGCACCACGGGGACCCCACTGAATTTCGGGATTCATACTACTTAAGGGATAACCTCTCGTCGACCAGTTGGATAGGGTTGACTCTTGCTTTATTCACCGTCACCCCCCAGTGCAAGTGTGATCCGGTAACACGGCCGGTGGCGCCCACTTTTCCGATTACCGCGCCGGCTTTCACAGCATCTCCAACCGCCACGTCAGTAGCGGATAAATGGCCATATAACGAATAAATCCCTAACCCGTGATCGATAATGACGGTATTTCCCGAGAAATAAAGCTCTTCGGCTAGAACCACGCGACCACTTTGCGTCGCGTGAATGGGTGTGCCAGTAGGAGCTGGGAAGTCCGCGCCGGTATGCGGCGAACGGGCTTGGCCATTGAGAATGCGCCGCTTGCCGAAATTTGTTCCGCGCACCCCTCCGGTTAGCGGCAGACGGAACCGCCCGTGCCATAATTTCTCGGGAGTAATGTGGTCAAAAATAAGACGTAATTTTTCCTGTTCTGCCACGGCCCGTTGTGCTTGTTGCTCGTTGGGCTCCACGAATTGTTTTTGCACCGTAAGGCTTTCCGTCGCAAACTTGCCGGCCCTTACCGCTAACCTTACCGTGCATTCCGCGTGCTCTCCGTTTTCCGTTATCGCTGACACTGATAATTCGTAATCTCCGGGAGCCTTTTCCAGGTCCACGCCTAGTAACGCCTGATCCTGATAATTGATGGTCCCACGGCGCGCCGCCGCGGATGAACCGCCCTCCCAAAAATATACATTCCGTTCATTCCACTTCCCGGTAACCTCGCGCAATGCTTTTTGGCTGCGAACTTGCGCCAAAATCAGGCTGCCCTGGCTGGCTTGCGGAGCACTAAGCTTTAATTCCACGCCGCCGGTACAATGGGCATTCACCGGGGCGCATCTCACACTCGTAGGCAACAACACCCCTGCCAGCAAAGCTGTTTTCACTATGTTCTTTGCTATTCTCATATCAATGCCAATTGACCCTTCGTCCGAACCATGCGTGCCCACCCTCCAAGCAAAGCTTAACTTGGCTTGCCTCCGCTTTCTATTTACTTCCGGCGAGGAGTTTCGATGCAGTCGCTGCGCCTGAATCCGATTCTCAACACCGATTCCTACAAGCTGACCCACTGGTGGCAATACCCGCCGGATACCCGCCACATTTATTCCTACGTCGAATCTCGTGGCGGCATGTTCGATGAAACCATGATGGCTATGCTGCAATACATCGTGAAATCCAATTTTGCCGGTCAGGTTTTTACTATGGAGGATGTGGAAGAGGCCCGCCGCATCGCCTACGCGCATTTTCAGGGGCACCCGAAATCCTTCAACTATGAGGGCTTTAAATCTCTTTATGCCAAGCACGATGGCCGCCTGCCTTTGCGCATTCGTGCGGTCAAAGAAGGCACGGTGGTCAAAAGCCATAACGCCCTGATCACCATAGAAAACACTGATCCGGAATTCTATTGGCTTACCAATTGGGCGGAAACCATGCTGTTGCAGGTTTGGTATCCCATTACCGTCGCCACACTCTCACGGGCTATTAAACAGGTGATCGGCAAGGCCCTCGTTCGCACCGGCGATCCGGCGTTGCTTCCTTTCAAACTCCATGATTTCGGCTTTCGTGGGGTTTCGTCCAAGGAGTCCGCAGCCATCGGTGGCGCAGCGCATCTGCTGAATTTCTTTGGCACTGACACCTTGGCGGCGATCCAGTTGTTAAACCAGTTTTACTCCGCGGACCTGATGTACGATAAACCATTGGATTGCGCGGGCTACAGTATTCCGGCGTCCGAACATTCCACCATTACTTCGTGGGGCGAAGAGCACGAACGCGACGCTTATGCGAATATCCTTGAAAACTGCCCTGAAGGGTTGGTCGCCTGCGTCAGCGATTCCTACGATATTTACAACGCGGTGCGAAATTTGTGGGGCGGCGCGCTGCGAGAAAAAATATTGCACCGCAATGGCACGTTGATTATTCGCCCGGATTCCGGCGACGCGGTAACCGTTCTTGAAGAGCTTTTCAAAATCGTCAGCGAAGTATTTGGCTATGAAGTGAACCGCAAAGGCTGGAAGACCACCGTGCCCCGCGTGCGATTCATTCAAGGCGATGGCGTTAACTTTTACACCATACAAAACATCACCGCACAATTGACGCGCCGCGGCTGGTCGCAGGATATCTGGAGCTATGGAATGGGCGGCGCGCTTCTCCAGCAAGTGAATCGCGATACTTTGAAGTTTGCGCTGAAGTGTTCAGCCATCGACCGCAACGGCAAATGGCAAAACGTCTACAAAAATCCAAAAACGGATCCCAGCAAGGCCAGCAAAGGCGGCCGCTTTAACTTAGTTCATAACGGTAAGGATTTCGCCACCGTCGAAGTCCTCGAAGGCGAGTCGCTCCCCGCAAGCCCAGCCGCCGGTTCGAACGCGCTGGAAACAGTACTCGAAGATGGCGTTGTGATGCGAGATCAAACGCTCGCCGAAGTTCGCGCCATCGCTACGAGTTACGACACCTACGCCCAACTTGAGTGAACTGCGGTAGCCTCTTGAACGTTTGGTGTCGGTAAATTTTTCCCGCCAGCGAGGTCACCAAAAACGACAACGGCCTCCGTAAACCTCTCTAACTGTGTGCGTTAACTACACAATTCGTTTTGGCGTTCCACATGCTACTTATTCCTATAGCCACTCGCTAACGTCTCCCAGAACGCCAGCCTCAGGTGACCGCAAGAAACTGTAATTTTGGTGAACTAATGCGAAGCATACAGCTAACCACACTGGGGACCGTGTTACTCGCATCAGCGTTGCCAGTAGTCGGTGCGGTTCTGGTGATCGTGGACCATCCTCGGACAGTTTCAAAAAACGTTCCAGAGCTTCTGCAGAGTGAATTGCATCTTGATGTTCGCACCTTATCTGGGAAGATTTCTCGCAAGGCGGGGAAATTTATCTTTAAGGAAGATCACCGCGGAATCGTTTATTCACTGGATAATCAAAAGGGGGCTAGAAATTTTTCTGGGAAGGCCGTGCTCATCACCGGAACGATCGATTCCAAAGTCCACCTGCTCCATGTGCATAAAATCGAACCGACCTGGCTTTTTCACCCAACCTCACGAGCAGACTTGCGCGAGCGCGCAAACTAGCCTTCCTCAGCCCCCGGCGGCTTCGGATCGGGATGCATGAACGGCCCGGCAATAAGCGCACACGATAGACTTGCGTAAGCTTTCGATCTGGTGCCCTGTCGCGACGCGTACCATGGTTTCCTAGCCGCCTTTGGACATTCCACCCCTATCGCCACGACTTGCGTTGCTCCATCATACATAAAGCACTCGACTCACCCTAAATTTCTCGGCAGCCTTTTGCTATCAGGAGATTAATGTGTTTCCGGATCAAGGGCGCGGTCGTTAAGCAACTGGCGACTCCTGATACCACGATATCCGCCTATTTGAGTGAGGCTGCGACCTTTTTCTGATACTCGCGAGCCTTTGCGAACACTTCGTCTTCCTTGACCGTCAGCAATTGGTGTTCGCGCATCACCACACGCCCTCCGATAACCACGGTTTCCACATCGTTCCCTTTTAATGCATAGGCTAACTGCGCGTACACGTCGTACATGGGAACCGCGTTGGGTTCATTCAAGCTGATCACGATGACGTCGGCTTTTTTTCCTGCCTCAAGGGAGCCTATTTCCTTTTCCATATGCAGCGCTTTGGCGCCGTCAATCGTAGCCATTTCAACAACCGCCTTCGCTCCCAAAGCCAGGGGATTCATCTTCGTAATTTTTTGAAGCTTAGCCGCCAGGTCCATCTCTTCCATCAAGTCGAGATCGTTGTTGCTACCCGCGGGCCCATCCGTGCCTAGTCCCACGGCTACTCCCGCCGCGCGCAGTTCAGGCACCGGGGATACCCCACTAGCCAGCATCATGTTGCTCGATGGATTATGTATGCAGCCGACCCGCGTCTCTGCCAGCAGCTTACGGTCCGTGTCATCCACGAAAATGCAATGCGCCGCCACCACGTCGGGCCCGAGTATTCCGATTTTATTCAGGTATTGCACCGGCGTCGTGCCGTTTTGCGCACGGCTGTCATCCAACTCTTTCTTCATTTCCGCGACGTGAATCAGAATTGGCGCCTTATATTTTCGCGCCAGCGCGGCAGCGTCCTGCAGAGTCTTCTGCGAACACGTGTAGATGGAGTGTGGCGCGGGAGCCGCGTGAATAAGCGGATCATTCTGCCAGCGCTTCAAAAATTTCTCGGTATACGCCAGCACCTCCGCTTCGTCCTTATTATCCGGCGCTGGAAAATCGATAAACGTCTCGCCCAGCACGCCGCGCATCCCCGCCTTTTTAGTCTCTTCCGCAACTGCGTCTTCGAAGTAGTACATGTCCGCAAAAGTGGTTATGCCCCCGCGAATTTGCTCTGCCGCGGCCAAACGCGTGCCCCAGCGCACAAATTCTTCGTTAACATTCTTAGCTTCTGCCGGAAAGATGTATTTGTGCAGCCACTCGTCAAGAGTCACATCGTCGTGGAGACCCCGAAACAGCGTCATGGGCACATGCGTGTGCCCGTTGACAAATCCTGGAAGCACCAGCTTTCCACGCGCATCAATGGTTTGGTCGGCGATATATTTCTTTTCCACGTCGCTTCTGAAACCGATAGCGCTGATCGCATCGCCTTTCACCGCCACCGCGCCATCTTCCAGGATCAGGCGGTCGCCATCCATGGTGACGATTGTCCCGCCGTTGATGAGCAGGTCGATCTTCTCTTTGTTACCGGCTTTGGAAGTCTGGGCCAGGCCTTGGCCGGCGAACACCGATGCCACCAAGAAAAGCAACAGTGCCACGCGAACCTTAAACATTATTTTTAGTTGCCGCACTTATTCTGCTCCGGAATTGTGCGAATATCTTTTGAAGCTGCTGTCACAAATTCGAATCGTCGAAGGGCTTCGGAAACAATTCCTTCATCTGGACTAATTCAATTTTGCCCTTCAGGTTCGCCAAGCTCACCGGAATGTCGCCGCAAAATTCCCATATCAACTGACGGCACGCGCCACAAGGCGGCGTAAGCACCTCGGTGTCGGTGACGACCGCGATGGCGCTAAACCCGCGTTCGCCTTCGCTGACCGCTTTGAAAATCGCTACGCGCTCGGCGCACATGGTAAGTCCATACGTGGCGTTTTCCACATTGCAACCCCCGAAAATTCTTCCCGAAGTACTGCGCAAAGCCGCACCCACGCGAAAATTGGAATACGGTGCGTGCGCATTCTCTCTCGCCTGCTTAGCCGCCTCAATGAGCAAATCTTTTTCCGTCACGCTTAAGCTCCAGAGCTTACTTGGAAATAGTCACCCGATCGCTTCCGCAATTCTGGGCACCAGCGTCTTCAATAGCGCCACAAAATCCCCTTTTATGCGCGCAGCGGTCTCCAAAACTTCCCGATGATTGAGTGGTTGGTCCAGAATCCCAGCCGCCGCATTGGTCACACAGGAAATTCCCAGCACCCGCATATCGGAGTGCCGTGCCGCAATCACTTCCGGCACCGTAGACATGCCCACCAGGTCGGCGCCAATGGTGCGCAAATATCTAATTTCTGCCGGCGTTTCATAACTAGGTCCGGCAAGCGCGGCATAAACTCCTTCATCCATCCCAATACCCAGACGGTTGCCCTGTCCCACCGCCATTTCGCGAAATCTTTTGTCGTACGCGCTGGACATGTCGGGAAACCGCGGCCCAAAACGTTCGTCGTTGAATCCCATCAAGGGATTCACGCCCTGCAAATTAATGTGGTCGCTAATGACCACCAAACGTCCTTGCGTAAACTTGATTCCGCCGGCGGCATTGGTAAGAATCACCGCCTTGACTCCCATGCGCGCAAACACGCGGATCGGAAAAGATACTTCTTTCACCGAATAGCCTTCATACAAATGTACGCGCCCCTGCATCCCGGCGACGGCCACACCATCCACACTTCCAACCACCAATTGCCCGGCGTGCCCAATCGCGGTCGATTGCGGGAAGTGCGGAATCTCGGCATAAGGAATTTTTGTGCTATTGGCAAACTCATCCGCGAACGGACCGAGTCCGGACCCCAGGACTAAAGCAATCTTTGGACGCAACTCGGTGCGCGAGAAAATAAATTGTGCGGCCGCCTCGGCGCGTTCATATTCACCGGACTCGATCGGGCCGGAAGTGAGAGCAGATTTTTGCGCCGCTCCACGTGTAGCGCGCTCCGCTGCCAAGCTTTCCTCGCTCTGCATCATGTAAGAATTCCGACAAAGGAAGCAGACATCAAGTTCGCCATGGTGCCTGCCAGCATCGCGCGTATCCCTAGCCTGGCAAGATTGCCGCGCTGATCGGGCGCCAGCGCCCCAATCCCACCGATCTGAATTCCCACCGAACTGAAATTCGCAAACCCGCACAAAGCAAAGGTGGCAATCGTAAACGACCGAGGATCGAGCGTGCTCTGCATGGTGCCAAGTTGCTGGAAGGCCACCACCTCATTCACCACCATGCGCGTACCCAACAGATTGCCGATGGTCGCGCAGTCGCGCCACGGCACGCCGATCACCCAAGCCACCGGAGCAAAAACCCAGCCAAAGACCTGCTGCAGGCTGGAAGGAAACCAGCCCACATGATGCGCCGCAAGCCAATTGTGCGTGCCGCCCATGATGGCGTTGACCAGCGCCAGCATGGCAAGAAAGGAAATCAGCATGGCCCCAACATTCAGTGCCAAATGCAACCCGTCCACCGTGCCACGCGAAATCGCGCCCAGAAAATTCGCCTCTTTCTCCATCTCTGGCATTTCCACGCGCCCCGCGGTAAGCGGCATTTCCGTTTCCGGCACCAGCATCTTGGCCATCAGCAAAGTCCCTGGCGCAGTCATGATTACCGCGGCCAGCAGATGCTCCGCTTTAATTCCAAAAGCGATGTACGCCGCCATAATCCCGCCGGACACGTGCGCCATGCCGCTGGTCATTACGCACATTAATTCCGATCTGGTTAGCCGGTTCAGAAACGGCCGGATCGTAAGCGGCGCTTCCGTTTGCCCCATGAAAATACTCGCCGCCACGTTCAATGATTCGGCGCCGCTCGCGCCCATCACCCGCGTCATGACCCATGCGGCGCCGCGAATCAGCAACTGCATCACTCCAATGTGATACAGCAAAGCAAAAAACGCCGCGATAAAAATAATCGTCGGCAATACCTGGAAGGCGAAAATAAAATGTTCCGGAGAATCTTTCAGTCCCAGCTCGCCAAAAACAAATTGCGAACCGACGAAAGCGTAACTCAATAGCAGATTGACGTAGTACCCGAGGAACTGAAAAATTCTGCGCCCTGCTTCAAAGCGCAAAACAAAAATGGCGAAACATAACTGCAAGCCGAAGCCCCACAGCACGGTTTTTAAGCGGATCGCTTTTCGATCGGTGGAAAAGATATAGGCCAGGCCCAGCATGGCAGCCAGCCCCAAAACCCCTGCAAATCTTCCCATCCTTTACACTCATTTCCCGCACTGTAATCGGCGAGCGAATTTCTAGGATCGCGTCGAAAATGCCTCTAGTTGCTCGGACTGTATCCGCCCGAAATTACGCGCTCCAAAATTTACGCACCAACGATTCGTCGTATCAATGGCCTTGGTTCCCCTTGCGCCGCTATGTCTGGATCGATCACAAAGCTTTCCGCCACCATACGCTTGGCTTCCGCTAGCTTGGCGTCGCTATTGTAATGAATTGTAGCCAGAGGTTCGCCTTTTTCTACACGGTCGCCGATGCGTTTGTGAAATTCGAGTCCGACGGCGTGGTCAATCCGGTCTTCTTTGGTTTCGCGGCCCCCACCCAACATCGCCAGCGCAATACCAAACTGTTCGCAGTTTGTAGCCACCAACACTCCGCCTGCGTTGCTTGTCACGAGTACATCGGACCTCGCCTTGGGCAACAAATCCGGCTCGTCAATGACGCGTTCGTCCCCACCCTGCAACCGGATGCACTGTTTGAATTTCTCTCGAGCTTCGCCGCTCGAAATCATGCGTTCCGCAAGTTTTCGTCCTTCCGCAACACTTTTTGTCTTTTCTCCCAGATAAAACATCCAGGCAGAAAGCTCCACGCTAAGTTCGCGAACGTCGGCCGGTCCCCCGCCATTCAGCACTTCGATGCATTCGACAATTTCGTTAGCGTGTCCAGCCGCGCGTCCCAACGGTTGGTCCATATCGGTAATCAAGGCCACCATTTTCTTGCCCATATTCTTTCCCGCGTCAACCATCACTTCCGCCAGTTCCACGGCATCTTCTTCGTGCTTCATAAACGCGCCCGATCCAGTTTTGACGTCCAAAACCAGCGCGTCCAATCCTTCGGCAAGTTTCTTGCTCATGATCGAAGCACAAATCAGCCCGGTGTTTTCAACCGTCGAAGTGGCGTCGCGCAAAGCATAAATCTTTTTATCAGCTGGAGCGATTTCCGCCGTCTGCCCAATCAATGCCATTCCACACTCGCCTAATACCCGGCGAAAGTCCTTCAACGACAAATTCGTGTCGAATCCACGAATAGATTCGAGTTTGTCCAGCGTGCCGCCGGTATGACCGAGACCCCGCCCGCTAAGCATGGGTACGATCAGCCCACCGGCTGCCACGATGGGCGCGAGTATCAAGGAAGGCTTGTCGCCCACTCCGCCGGTGGAATGCTTGTCGACTTTTTTACCGGGCAGGCTCGAAAGATCCAGCACTTCGCCAGAATGCAGCATGGCTTGCGTAAGCGCGGTCGTCTCGGCGCGGCTCAAGCCGCGAATCCATGCCGACATCAACCACGCCGCGATCTGATAATCGGGAATTTCGCCGCGCGTATACCCGGAAATCAGAAACTCGATTTCTTCGCGGGAGTGTTCGCCGGAGTCGCGTTTTTTTCGGATCAGGTCGACAGCGCGCATGCAGTTGGATGAGTGTCGCGGGAGCGTAACATCCGGTCATTTGCAGGTCAACGCAGTCCGGTTAGCTAGCTGCACAAACTCGACGGCTGACAAGCACATTGCGTAGAATGCCGTTGCACAAGACTGCCGTGCTAATCGGCGCATGCAGTTCGTTTTAACTGCAAGGGAGGTTAAATGCTGTTCACACCAGAGCCTTTGCTTCGACGCAACGCCTTGACAATATTTCTGGGGATCTTTCTTGCGGTAACTTCCTTTGCTCAGAACCAAGACCTCAAAACTCCGGATGACCGCCGCAAAGAGCTTAAGCAACTGCTCGCCGACGAATGGGAATACGAGATGCGCGAAAGCCCCGAATCGGCCACTGCCTTGGGCGACTACCGTTACAACGACCGCTGGAGTGATAACTCGCTCGCGCATATCCAGCAACAAAAACAGGACATTGGAAAATGGTTGAAGCGGTTTAATGCCATCGATACCACCGGTTTTCCCGAGCAGGAAAAACTGAATCAATCGCTGATGGTCCGGAACCTGAAGGAAGAGCTCGAGGGTATGGAGTTGAAAACCTATGAAATGCCCATTAATCAGTTTTTTGGAGCGCATCTGCAACTCGCGCAGTTTGTCGCTCTAGTGCCTGTCGATTCGACCAAACACTACGAAGATTACCTCGCACGCTTGCACAAACTGCCTCAACTGCTTAACGAGTTGATTGAGATTCTGCAACAGGGCGAAAAAGATAGGTTGATGCCCCCGCGTTTTCTGCTCGAAAAAACTGTAACCCAGTGTAAGTCCATCGCCGATCCGGAAGGAGAAGCGAACGCTTTCGGTCAACCAGCGGCAAAAATTCCTGAAGCGGTGCCGCCAGCGGACCGCAAGCGCCTGCACGAGGCCATCATCGCCGCGGTAAACACAGAGGTGCGGCCGGCATACAACAAACTCGCGGACTTTCTGGCCAAGGAGTACGCGCCCAAGGGGCGAACAGAACCGGGCGTATGGGCATTGCCAAACGGGGACACCCTATATCGCTTCGCGGTCCGCCAATCCACTACCACCAGCATGGACCCGGAGGCTATTCACCAGTTGGGCTTGAAGGAAGTGGCGCGCATAGAAGCCGAACAACTGACCATCGCCAAGCAACTCGGATTCGCCGACCTAAAAACCTTTCGAGCTTCACTGAAAACAAATAGCAAGTTGACCCCGACATCCCGAGATCAATTAGTTCAAGCGTACAAAGGGTACATCGCACAAATGGAGCCGGAGTTACCAAAACTCTTTGGGTTGTTGCCGAAGACGCGCGTCGAGGTTCGCCCCATGCAGGAGTTCCGCGAAAAAGAAGCTGCCGGTGCCGACTACCAACAAGGAACCCCAGATGGCTCGCGCCCTGGCGTCGTGTACGTCAACACCAGCGATTACCTGCATCGTACGCTCACAAACGTTGAATCCACCGCCTACCACGAAGGTGTTCCGGGCCACCATATGCAGATCTCCATAGCCCAAACTCTTCCGGACCTGCCGATATTTCGACAGCAGGCTGGATATACCGCTTATGTGGAAGGCTGGGCGTTATACGCGGAGCGACTTGGCAAAGATATTGGCTTCTACAAGGATCCTTATTCTTACTACGGGCACTTGTCAGAAGAAATGTTGCGAGCCGTGCGCCTGGTGCTCGATACCGGCGTGCACTACAAGCATTGGACGCGCCAGCAGATGATCGACTTCTTCCACGAGCATACCTCCGACGATGAACCGGACCTGCAGGCGGAAACCGACCGTTACATCGCAATACCCGGGCAGGCCCTGGCCTACAAGCTGGGCCAACTAGAAATTCTGAAACTGCGTGAAGCTGCCAAGAACGAGCTTGGAACCCGCTACGATATACGTGCGTTCCACGATGAAATTCTCAACGGAGGAGCACTACCGCTAGATGTGCTCGACGCACGCGTGACCGCCTGGATTGGCGAACAAAAGTCGGACAAACTGAATAAATAAATATTTATAACGGGTTCGCGGTGTAAGGAGGCAACGGCGTGTTCTGGCCGGCCACCACGTGCCAGCCACGAGGACCATTAATGTACACATGCATTACGCGCATTTGCGTTTCGATTTGCTGCCCTTTGAAGATTGCTCGCGAGGTCCACAGACAAGTCGCTACCGCGGTTTCCTGAAAGAAACGCACCTGAATATCCGAGGCATTGAAAGATTCATATCTTGCTCCGCTATTTTGCACTACATCGATCAAATTATTCTTATCCACCATTTCGCCATGCGACAAGGTTCCCGAGAAGTCCTCACTGTACACGCGCCTGAAAAATGTTCCGTTGTTCTGCATGATAGCCCGCGCCGTCTCGTGCTCCAGATTGACCACTTCCTGACGTCGCATCTCCGGATTAGGGGGCACGCAGTTGGGATCGTTGCGATCGCAGGGATTTTGTGAGTTGACCGCGGGTGCAAACGACAAGAGCGCGAATCCGAGAACGGGAATAATTTTAACCATACCGGTATCTTTCTCTCTTTCTTTCTCTCTTTCTCCCAGGGGAACGAGACGGCGTTAGAGCTCCGGTAACCAGTGTAGTAAATTCTACGGGAATCAAAGCCTCATCGATTGGGAACCCTGCCTTCAGGTTCCAGTAACGCAATTACCAGAAGCGGCCCGGTTGCAAAATGCCGAGCCGGTCTGATCCAGCGGACCATTGGAGATAAAGATGGGTGCCTGTTCTCAGCGTATCTCGCGTCGCACCTTCGTGGCCTGGATCAATATGTAATTCCAGATAGCCTGAAAAAATCCCCGCGCCCGTGTGGGGTTTCACCATCGGTGCGGCTTTCAAGAAGCTCTACTCCGAACAACAGTTTTAAGTGACGAACAGTGCAGCTTTCGAGCCGGGATCGACAATTTCCCGATTGGCAATTTGACGCACCCTAACGGCTGCCCAATTACCACAACAAAATTCAGAAGAATGGCGCCATGCTTCCACGCGCCATCAGCCAAGAATCGCGTTCAACGCCTCCTCCAGATTCGGGTGAAGAAATCGGTACCCATGCTGCTCCAATATTTGAGGCGCCACGCGCACCCCTCCCAACAACGTGTCGGCCATTTCGCCCATCGCCAGCCGTAACGCAAAGGCCGGTGCTGCAAATACAGCAGGCCGACGCATAACCTTCGCTAGCGCTTTTGTGAAATCGGAATTGCGCATCGCTCCAGGCGCGACAAGATTTACCGGCCCGCTCCAGCCATGACTTCGCAGCGCTGCCTGGATGATCGCCACAACGTCGTGCAACGCTATCCATGACGTCCACTGCCGTCCTGATCCCAGCCTCCCGCCCAATCCAAATCTAAACGGCAGCATCATCTTCGGCAACGCGCCACCCTCTTTTGCCAGAATAATTCCGAACCGTAGCAGCACAACGCGGACGCCAAATTCCCCTGCCTTAACCGCTTCGCTTTCCCATTCCTTCGCGAGGTCCGCAAGAAAATCCGTGCCCGGCGCACTCTTCTCTGTCACAACTTCGTCGCCGCGATTCCCGTAGTAACCGACAGCCGACGCCGAAATCAAAGCCTGCGGCCGCTTCTCCATTCTTGCGATTGCACTCACCAATCCACGCGTCGTATCGACGCGACTTGATCGCAACAGTGCTTTGCGATCTTTCGTCCACCGCCCGCCCACCACTGGCGCGCCAGCCAGATTGATGAGCGCGTCCACAGGAACTTGAAGCGAGCCCGGAACATCAGAACCGCGAATCTCGCCGCTACCGGGATTCCACGGCACATCAAAAACCCCAGCTCCCGGTGCGCTCCGCGTGGCGGTTTCCGCCCGCGTCAAGCGGTAAATCGTGTGCCCCTCGACCGTAAACGTTTTTACGAGCGCCGTCCCCACCAGACCGGTTGCTCCGGTCATTAAAATGTTCATCAGGTCCTCAGTGAAGCTACTCTGCGTGGTCTGAGCTCTTGTCCGAAGGACTAACTGAGACAACCGCGAACCATAAGCCAAACAGTCCGCCCCACTAGTCCCATCTCTACTACGCAGGTTACAATCGTCTCGTGCCTCCCGTTTCCCAATCGATCCGCGTTAAGGTTCTGTTTTTCGGCCGCCTGAAAGAGATCGCCGCACGCTCACAGGACTCCATAGACCTCGCCGCCGAGTCCAATATCGAATCGCTTTTTGCCTACTATGCCAGCCGTCATCCTGAACTTCAACAGTATCGCTCTTCTCTGGTCGCCTCCTGCAATCGGGAGTTCGCGCCATGGAACACCGTTCTTCATGCCGGCGATGAAGTTGCCTTCCTGCCGCCTGTAAGCGGCGGCTGAAGTATACCCATGGCCGCCACCTTCACGGATATCACCAAGCTAGTTCACGAGCCCATAGACCCAGTCGCTCTGGCAGCTTATGTTCGCGCCAACGGCGACGGCGCCATTGTTATCTTTGACGGATTCGTCCGCGACCATTCCAAAAGCCGTCGCACCCTGTACCTCGAGTACGAGGCTTACGAGCCCATGGCACTGGCTAAAATTGAGGAAATCGCCGCGCACCTCCACGAAAAGTTTCCCATCCATCGCCTCGCCGTGGTCCACCGCCTTGGCCGGCTCGAAATTGGAGAAACCAGCGTGTACATCGCGGTCAGCGCCGCGCACCGCGCCGCCGCCTTTGACGCCTGCCGCTACGCTATCGACACTCTCAAACGCACTGTGCCTATCTGGAAAAAAGAATACTTTGAGGACGGTTCCGTGTGGGCCGATGGAGAATTGCCGCCGGTGCCTTCGGCGACATCCGCCCTGAAACCTGCATCTTAGTCACCTGATGCGGCCCCGCCGATTTAACGTGAAACAACTCGCTATCCTGACCGCTGCGGCGTTATTTGTCGCTGCCGCTGCGGCGTCACAGGACAGCTCCGACCGCCCTCCCTGGGCGCGAAAAGCTAAAACGAAGAACACCCCAGCAAGCACGAGCACCGGCAACACTCCCGAAAATAGCTCTCCGCCTGAGCCCGTTAATAAAGATAATCGCGATACCACTACTGATGACGAACCCCATCAACACGGCCGCATTCGCGTCAGCGTCAATCTCGTTAACGTGCTGGTCAGCGTTCTTGACGACAACAACCGCCCCGCCCCAGACCTGCCCATCGAGGCCTTTCAAATATTTGAAGAAGGTGTGCCACAAAAAATAGAAGTCTTTGAATCAGAAACCCAGCAGCCTCTGGACATCGCTTTGATGATCGACGCAAGCCTCAGCGCGCACAAGGAAATTTCCTTCGAACAACAAGCCGCTGCGCATTTTATCGCTCAGGTGTTGCGACCTGAAGACCATCTGGCCGTTTTCGCTTTCGATGAAAACGTGAAGCAGATCGCGGGCTTTTCCGATAACGTTAAGTTCCTGCAAAGCGCCGTACAAAAGATCCCCGATGGCTCCGGTACTTCTATTTACGACGCTCTAGTGCTCGGCTCGAGCGCCCTGGAACACCGCAAGGAAGAGCGCCGTCGCGTCATCATCATGGTTACCGATGGCGGCGAAACTACCAGTCGTTGGGACTTCGAAGCCGCCCGCAAAGCCGCCGTGCGCGCCAATACTTTGCTCTATAGCATCATCGTGCGCCCGGTGAAGAGCGAAAGCGGCCGTAACACCGCCGGCGAGCACGCCATTGAAACCATCACCGATACCACCGGCGGTGCGATTTTCTTCCCGGATGCTCCGCAGGATCTCGACATTATTTTCGATCGCATTGATCGCGAGCTGCGCACCCAATATCGACTGGGCTACTACCCCAATCCCCCTGGCCCCGCCAACACCTACCGCAGCATCCAGGTCAAAGTGCTGGACAATTACAAAGTACGCCACCGAAAAACCTACCTCACCGGACCCCCATAGCGATTGATAGAGTAGCGCTGGGTAAAGTGCCGGCTGACAGAGCAGGCGCCTGATAGACTAGCAATGCTGCAAATTATCGCCGTGAATTGTTTCAAAATTCTTGATGCCTGAAAATTATTTACAATCCGCGATCGACATTGCCCGCGAAGCCGGCCAAATCCTCCGCGAAGAATTCGTGCGTCCTGCAAAAATCTCCTACAAGGGCGACGAAGTCGACCTGGTCACCCAAGCCGACAAGCGCTCGGAGGCCGCCATCGTCTCGCGCATTACAACATTATTCCCCGACCATGCGATTGCCGCAGAAGAAGGCGGAGGCCACGAGACCGCCGCCGCTTCCGGCTATCGCTGGCACGTCGATCCACTCGACGGCACCACCAATTTCGCCCACGGCTATCCCTGCTTTTGCGTCTCCCTGGCTCTCGCGCAGCATGGCTCACTTCTCGCCGCCGTCGTTTACAACCCCATCCACGGAGAACTCTTCGCTGCAGCTCGTGGTCAAGGCGCGACCCTCAACGGCAACAGAATCACCGCCTCAAAAATTGCCACGCTCTCCACCAGCCTGCTTTGTACCGGCTTCCCAACGCACAAGCGCACAGACAGCCCCAACCTCAGATACTACGGCGATTTCACCATGCGTTCGCACGGAGTGCGGCGGGACGGCTCCGCCGCACTAGATTTAGCCAGCGTCGCTGCCGGTCGCTTCGAAGGTTTTTGGGAATTTGGATTGAAGCCTTGGGACACCGCGGCGGGTGTTTTGTTGATAGAAGAAGCCGGCGGTAAAGTCACCGACTTTTCTGGCCAGCCGTACCGCCTGGGCGGACCGGTTATTTTGGCGACGAATGGTCTTATCCACGACGAAATGCGTGCAGTAGCGGAAAAAGTCGCGACTCGCCCGCCATTACAACTTCAACGTACTGAATAGCTTCCTCTGGCAACGTGTCGTACGAAATTAGAAAAACGCCCATCAAGACTTATAGCGCCAGGCCTCGAGCCGCGCTGGGCGTCAGCCAACCTCCTCCATACAAAAGTCCGGGTCCAAGTGATGCGAGGAAAATCGGCTTGCGTGCCGAAACCGGCATTTTTGCCGCAGCGTCAAGCGCGACATTAAGCGCAACGCCGCAGGTAGACGAACCAAGATTCCCGGACTTCCGCGCTACCTCTGGAAAAACCGCCAGCGGCACGTTGCATTGTTTGGCAAGCAGCGTCACCAGCCGAGGATTTGGTTGGTGGGTCGCAAACGCCCCGACCTCTTGTCGACAAATTCCGCTTGTTTTCTCCACCTCCGTCAGCGTGCGCTCCATGCGCGTAATCGCCGCCCGCGACAATGCCTCCCCGTCGAATCGCACTGCCAGACCCCCATTCTCAACCCCCGCCACGCAAATTGCGTCCGCGTATTGGTTGGCACACCCAAAAACAAATCTTCCCAGGAGATAGGCAGAAGATTTTTCAGCTATGGAATCCTTGCGCAAAATAAATGCACTCGCGCCATCGCCAAACAACCCGCCAAATTCCCCCGCTACCCGCCCGGGTATTAACGTGCGGCTGTGAACATCCGCAGTGACCACTGCCACGTTTCGCGCCCGGCCGCTGTCCAGGAAAGATTGTGCCACCGCCAGCGCATTTAGCAGCCCCAGGCAAGCGCCTCCGGCATCCAATACCCCACACTTTTCGCGAGCACTAGCGCGTTTATGCAGTTGTGCGGCCAGCGAGGGGTATTCGACGTGCGTCTCGCTGCTTGCGATGATCCAATCAATTTCGTTGGCACGGCATCCAGCAACACCAAGCGCCCGCTGCATTGCATGCGCGCTCAAAATTAGTTCCGTCTCGCCCTCACCGGCATACGACACAGACTCAATTCCCGCGCGGGTCCGCAATTTCCCGATGGGCATGCCGAAAGCGCGGTCCACTTCTTCCGATAGCACGCGCCGCGCCCCTAATGCCGCAGCCCAGCCGGTAATCGCGACGCCATCACACACCTTGGCCGCCGATTTTTCTTCAGGAGATAAATTTGAATCAGAACTCATGACCCGATCCCGCGCTCTTCCCTCTTGCACCTCGCGTGCTGGAGACCAAATGTCGCACTTCCACATCGTCGCTCGCCGCGCGCCAGTGCTTCGTCAACAAATCAGCCACCAATCGCCGGTGACATTTCTCCGGCCCCGGTTCCGTACACAGCAATGCAACAGTAGCGGGCCAGTTGGACACGTCGAGACTCTTCGGGACACCACGCTGCTTCAGTAATTTTAAAAAGCCTTCCTGGTAAGCAGCCCAGTCTTTATCTTCCTGATAGGACTTTCGCAGTTCCGGCGTCGGTGCCAGCAATGGTTCGTGCCTGTATCCGATCTTCCCTATTTGCCGCAGGAAAAATTCGAGGTCCGGATGTTTGGCGAACGCGGAAAGTTGCCCGGTGCGATTCTGCCGCACGTCGATCACACTCTGCACCCCCGCGTCGCGAAGCAAGGCGAAAAACTCCTCCGCGGTTTTCCCCGTAAAGCCAATGGTGCACAACATACGACGCATAATTCCCAACGGGTTCGCGGCGCGAACACCGAAAGCTGAAATATTAACAAACCCCCGCGTACTTTGATTGTTGCTGTTTAGTTGGCGCTTGTCCCGTCACTACGATAACCGAGTGCCCTTCGTGTTAACGTAAAAAAGCTCGAGGTTTGGTGTGAAGAAAACTCAATCGCGGTGTCGCTAACGTGCAACTCGATGATTTAGTTTTAATCGGTATGGCAACCCGCAAGCTTCGAGAAAGCTCGAAACGTATTTACCACCAACCATAAACATGCGCGTCCCACTCCATTATTCGATCGTCGCTGCTCTGACAGCTCTTTGTCTTGCCGCGACCACCCTTCACGCCCAGCGCGTCCGCGGGGAATTGCGCATCGAGGTTCACGATTCAGACGGCGCGCCAGTGGCCGCCGACGCCGAGCTGCTCAGCGAGGCCAACCAATTACACCGTACCTTCAAGATCGCGCAGGACGGTCGTTACACCGCGCAGGATCTTCCTTTCGGTGTTTATCGTCTGAACATTAACGCAGAAGGATTTGCGCCCTGGAGCAATCTAGTGGACATTCGCTCTGAAGTTCCCTTGCGCATCCCCGTTACTCTCGGCGTCGCTCCCGTAGCCACCCAAATCCAAGTAACCGACTCCGCCACGCTGGTCGACCCTAGCCGCACCGGTTCGATTTATTCCGTCGGCAGACAGAGCATCGATCAGCAAATGGCCGCGCAGCCCGGCCGCAACCTCAGCGATCTCGTAAATCAACAACCTGGCTGGCTCTACGAGGCCAACGGCGTTCTTCATCCCCGGGGCTCGGAATACGATGTGCAATATATTTTCGATGGATTGCCGCTGACCCAGAATCGCTCTCCCGCCTTTGCGCCAGAATTCGACGCCGACGACGTGGAATCCATGCGCGTGCTCACCGCCACATTTCCCGCGGAATACGGTCGCAAGCTCGGCGGCGTCGTGGAAGTGACCACCGTGAAAGATGTGCCCGAGGGCCTCCACGGGCAACTCGATCTAAACGGTGGAAGTTTTTCCAGCATCAGCAGCTCCGCGGCCCTGTCCTACGCTTTTGGCGAAAATCGTTTTTCCCTCAGCGGTAACGGTTTTCACACCGATCGCTATCTCGATCCGCCGGTACTCGAAAACTTCACCAATCGCGGAAACGCCGGTGGCTTCTCAGCTTCCTACGAGCGCGAATTTACCGGCAGCGATCGTCTGCGCCTCACCATCATTCACAACGCGGTGCGATTTTTGGTCCCAAATGAGTTAGTGCAGCAGCAGGCCGGCCAACGGCAGGACATCACCAATCTGGAAACCAGCGGCCAGGTTTTCTTCCAGCACACCATTTCTCCCAATCTGTTTCTCAGCCTGTCAGGAAGCGTGCGTGATGCCAACGCCGATCTCACTTCGAATCCGTCGGCCACCCCGGTCATCGTTTCCCAATCACGTGGCTACCGCGAAGGATACGCGCGCGCTGATTTGGTCGGCCACAACGGCCATAACAACTGGAAAACGGGAGTCGATATCTTTTTCACCCCTGTGCACGAAGCGCTCAGCTACACCATTACCGATCCCAGTCAGTTCGAGCCCGCCACCCAGCAGCAATTTCAATTCGCCGACCACAAGTGGGATGTAGAACCCTCAGCATACCTGCAGGACGAATTGCACCTCGGCAACTGGAACATCTCCGCCGGCTTGCGCTTCGATCATTACGGGTTCGTGGTGCACGAATCGGCCTGGAGCCCACGCCTCGGCGTTTCCCGTTACGTATCCTCTTTGACTTTACTGCTGCACGCTTCTTATGATCGCGTCTTTCAAACACCGGCTATGGAAAATTTGCTGCTCGCCAGCTCTGCTCAGCTCAATTCCATTGACCCCGTCGTTCTACGCCTGCCGGTACGCCCCGCGCATGGAAATTACTACGAGGTAGGTGCTACCAAATCTCTCGCCAGTAAACTGCGCATCGAAGCAAATATTTTTCGCCGCGATTTTCACAATTATCCCGATGACGACACTCTGCTGGACACCGGTGTCAGTTTTCCCATCGCTTTTTCTCATGCACGCATTTTCGGCGAAGAATTGCGTCTCGAAGTTCCCGAATGGTGGCGCTTTTCCGGCTACCTCAGCTATTCGTATCAGTCCGGCATCGGCAGTGGCCCCATCACCGGTGGATTGTTTTTAGGCAGTGACGCGGCTGGCACCCTTACCAACACGAGTCAATTTGCCGTCTCGCAGGACCAGCGCAATACCGCGCGAGCCCGCGTCAGGTTTCAAGCCGAAAAGCGCGTGTGGGTGGCCATGAGTGCCCAGTCCGGCAGCGGGCTTCCCGCTAATCTCGGCTCCACTGAGACCCAGAGTTTTTTGTTCGCCCAATACGGCTCCGCAATCCTCGATCGCGTTAACTTTGACCGCGAGCGCACGCGACCAACCTTCTCGCTGGACCTTGCCGCCGGCGCGCAACTGTATCGCAAAGAACTGCGTAGCGTGGTGTTGCAGATCCAGATTTCAAATGTCACCGATCGTGTCAACGTGCTGAATTTCGCGAGCCTGTTTTCGGGAACGGCTGTCTCAGTTACAAGAAGCATTTCGGGAGGATTGAAGATGACCTTCTAGGGCCCACTGAGCAATCTCTATTTTTGCGATAATTTCTCGACCTTAAGTAACTGAAAATAATAGGCTTTAGCAAAAAGCTATAGAAACCCGCGATTGACAACCCCGCCGAACCGAACTAAACTTCATTTGCGACTGAATCGGTCTGATATGCAATCATGTGGGGCGACCGGATTGGTCTTATATCGCTTTCGAGTCGCTTTTAACATCATATGTTCAAGTTGTCTAAAAAAGCGGATTACGGTCTGATCGCGGTGAAGCATCTCGCCATGCACCGGGATCAGCATGCTTGCAGCGCCACCGAGATCGCCGAAGAATATGGCATCTCGACGATGCTGATGGCTAAGGTGCTTCAGAAGTTGGCCCGCCAGCGTATCGTCACCGCCAAGCACGGCGCCAACGGTGGCTACCTACTGGCCAAAGAGCCTTCGCAAATTACCGCGCTGGACGTGATTTCCGCCATCGATGGCCCAGTATTGATTACTTCTTGCGTCACCAGTCACGGAAATTGCGGCGCCGCCGACAAGTGTTCCGTTCGCGAGCCTTTGCGCCGCGTCAATGAAAGCATTCTGAGCGTACTCAGCACCGTAACGATTTCTCACATGAGCGAAGAACAGCACGAGCCCGTGCTGGTGGAACTGCAAACTTAGGAGATCAGAATTATGGCTGTGAATTTACCAATCTACATGGACAATCACGCGACCACCCCGGTCGATCCTCGCGTACTTGAAGCGATGCTGCCGTACTTCTCGCAGAAATTCGGCAACGCCGCAAGTCGTAACCATGCCTTCGGCTGGGCCGGCGAAGAAGCGGTGGAAAATGCGCGCCAGCAAATTGCTTCGCTCATCAACGCCACGCCGAAAGAGATAATCTTCACCAGCGGCGCGACCGAATCCGACAACTTGATGATCAAGGGCATCGCGGAAATGTACCGCGAAAAGGGCAATCACATCATCACCCAGTCCATTGAGCACAAGGCCGTGCTGGACACCTGTAAGCGCCTCGAGAAATACGGCTACGAAGTAACCTATCTACCGGTTGGAAAAGACGGCCGCGTGGATCCCGAAGATGTGCGCAAAGCCATCACCCCGAAAACGATTCTCATCACTATCATGTACGCCAACAACGAGATTGGGGTGGTCAATCCTATTGCTGAAATCGGCAAAATCGCTAAGGAACACGGCATTTTCTTCGCGGTAGATGGCGTCCAAGCGGTCGGCAAAATTCCCGTTGACGTTCAGCAGGACAACATCGATCTTCTGGCCATTACAGGCCACAAAATTTATGGACCCAAGGGTGTAGGCGCGCTGTACGTTCGCCGCCGCAATCCCCGCGTGCAGCTTTCCGCGATCGCCGATGGCGGCGGCCACGAACGCGGCATGCGTTCCGGCACACTGAACGTTCCGGGCATCGTTGGCCTCGGCAAAGCTTGCGAAATCTGTCAGCAGGAAATGGCGCAGGAATCCGTGCGCATGCGCGGCCTGCGCGATCGCCTCAAGGCTGGCCTGGAAGCCAAGCTCGACGAAGTCTTCGTCAATGGCTCCATGGAGCATCGCCTGCCCAACAATCTCAATATGAGCTTTGCCTACGTCGAGGGCGAGTCTCTGCTCATGGGCATCAACGATATAGCCGTTTCGAGCGGTTCGGCCTGTACTTCGGCAACCCTCGAGCCCAGCTATGTACTCAAAGCATTAGGGGTCGGCGAAGACCTTGCTCATACGTCGATCCGCTTTGGCCTCGGCCGCTTCAATACCCAGGAGGAAGTCGACTACGTCATTGACAAGATGGTGCAGGTCGTAACCAAACTGCGCGAACTCTCCCCCCTGTATGAAATGGCCAAGGAAGGTATCGACATCTCTAAAATGAACTGGCAAACAGCCTAAAGCTGAAAGGGTCAACAATGGCGAACGAAGGAACAATTAGAATTCATCGGTCAATCGGCGGTACAGGCGCGGCCTTCCGCGTAACATTCGTGCCTTATGGCGGCGAAGGGGAAGACGCAGCCGCTGCGGGCGAGCGTTCATTCCATGAACTGCAACAGGTTCGCGCCTTTTTGAAATTGCTGGGCGTCGGCGCCGAATTTATCAAGGACGCGTTGCGACAGCTTACCGCGGGGCGCTCGGCATCTGTGCCGAACGTGTCGCTTTCTGACAAAGCAGTGAAGAGCGCTGGCTTCGGAAATCTAGTTAATCTGGCAAGGAGCAATAGCTAATGGCTTATAGCGAAAAGGTAGTCGAGCACTACAACAACCCCCGCAACGTGGGCAGCTTGCCGAAGGAAGACCCCAACGTGGGTACTGGCCTGGTAGGCGCTCCGGAGTGCGGCGACGTCATGAAATTGCAGATGAAAATCAATCCGGACACGCAGGTCATTGAAGAAGCCAAGTTCAAGACCTTCGGCTGCGGTTCGGCAATCGCCAGCTCTTCATTGGCCACTGAGTGGGTCAAGGGCAAGACCGTCGAAGAGGCGCTCTCCATCAAGAACACGGACATCGTGCGTGAGCTCGCGCTCCCGCCGGTAAAGATTCACTGCTCCGTGCTCGCAGAAGACGCTATCAAGGCGGCCATCGGCGATTGGAAAAAGAAGCACGGCATCGAAGTCGCGGCCGTTGCGAAAGTCGCGCACTAAAGTTGCGGTGGCCGGCTGGTCCTCGCGAGAACCGCGTTCGCGAGGTGACCTTGCTAAATCGCTGGCCGCGCGTTTCGTAACCGTTGAAAGGGATTTGTTATGGCCACAGAACTAGCCACGCCTACAACCGCGAAGATCACTCTTACCGAGCGCGCTGCCCGTAAAATTCGCGCGCTCCTTGAGAAGGATGGTGTTTCCACCGAGCTCGGTGGTTTGCGTGTGGGTGTGCAAGGTGGCGGGTGCTCCGGTCTGTCTTACGCCATGCGCCTCGATACCCAGGCACGCGATCGCGATAAAGTTTTTGAAGAGCATGGCGCGCGTTTATTCGTCGACCCCAAGAGCTTTTTGTATCTGAACGGTACTACGCTCGAGTACGAAGAAACGCTGATGCGCCAGGGTTTTGTCTTTCAAAATCCCAATGCAGCGCGAAACTGTGGTTGCGGCAGCTCCTTTACCGCCTGAGCGTGCCGTTCATTTCCGAAAGATCATTGAAAATGTTTGGTCGCCCCCATTCGCCGCTCATTAAAGTGCGGAGGGTGCCCCACCCGCGGTTTTCAAGGGTGAACATTTTCAACCCGTGCAGTTTGATCGATCCGTCATCAACATTTATTCCAGACTTTCATCACCAATGAACGCACCGAAATCAGCCACTATTTCGAGCACCCCCTGCTGGAGCTGCAATACTCCAACCAATGCAGCAGCATTCTGTCCCGCATGCGGAAAAATTCAGTCGCTCCCCGCCAGTGCCGATTACTTCACTTATTTTGGCTTACCCCACAAGTTGTGGATGGGCATGGACGGGCTGGAACAGAAATTTCTGCAGCTCAGCTGGAAGCTGCATCCTGACAATTTTGTCAATGCCGACGAGCGCGAACGCGAAATGTCGCTTCAGCGCAGTTCCAGATTGAACGATGCGTACCGCGTCCTTCGCGACCCCGTCGCGAGAGTCGAATACCTGCTGGAGCTGGACGGCATGCGCAAGGAAGGCGAGCACAAGCAGCAAGCTCCCCCCGAGTTGTTGGAAGAAGTCTTTGAGCTGAACGAATCGCTTGACGAACTCCGCGAAGCGAAATCCGCCGGCGCAAATCTGGAAACGCTAACTGCCAAGCTGCGCGCAGCCGAAAAGAATTTCGGCGAAAAACTTCACGAAGTAGACGCCGAAATGAAGACCGCAGCGCAGCAGTGGGACGCGGCGCTCGACGCCAACGCCGGCGAATCCGATCGCGAAGCGATTTTGCAGCGCCTAAACGAATTGCTAAACCGCCGCTCCTACATTCGCAACTTGGTTGCCGGCGTGGAAAAGGAATTACGGGAAGCGAGCTATTAATGGGACGTATTGTCGGCATCGATCTGGGAACCACCAACAGCCTGGTCGCCTATGTGGACGCGCAAACCGGCCAGCCCAAGTGTATTTCTGGCCCCTACGGCTCAACACTGTGCCCTTCCGTTGTTAGCCTCGATCCCGACGGCGGCGTCATCGTTGGCGAAGCCGCGCGCCGCCGCTTGCTCACTCAGCCCGAACGCACCATCTATTCCGTAAAGCGTCTGATGGGCCGAGGACCCGCCGACGTGCAAAGCGAACTCAAACTGTTTCCATTTCGTATCGATTCGCAAAGCAAGAACGTCATTCGCGTAATGCTGGGCGACAAAATGTTTACGCCCCCTGAAATCTCCGCCTTCATTTTGCGCGAATTGCGAAATTGGGCAGAGGCTTATCTTGGAGAGCCAGTCGATCGCGCGGTCATCACCGTTCCGGCCTACTTCAACGACGCCCAGAGACAAGCCACGAAAGACGCCGGACGCATCGCCGGCCTCGAAGTTTTACGCCTCGTGAATGAGCCAACTGCGGCCGCCCTTGCCTACGGATTGCACGAAAAGCAGCGCGGCCACGTAGCCGTCTATGATCTCGGCGGCGGCACCTTTGACATCTCCATCCTGAAACTCATCTCCACCGGTGAAGGCGACATCTACCAGGTGCTCTCCACCAACGGCGACACTCATCTTGGTGGCGACGATATCGACAATTTGCTGCAGGCCTTCGTGCACGAGCGCATCCGCGAAACCGAAGACCTCGATTTCTCGCCGCATAGCGAACTGGCGCAGGATTTACGCAAATCGCTCATCGCCGCGAAGCATGAGCTGTCGGAGAAAGAGGCCGTCACACTCCGTTTCGCTCTGCCTGGTGGCAAGACTTTTGTGCACGATTTTTCGCGAGCCGACTTCGAAACCCTGATTCAAAATGTTGTAAACCGTACCAAGGCTCCCGTAAAACAAGCGCTGGCTGACGCCCACCTGGCACCCCCCGCCATCGAAGAAGTCGTCCTCGTAGGCGGCACAACCCGCACGCCGTTAATCCGCCGCACCGTGCAGGAATTTTTCGGCCGTAAACCTCACACCGAGCTGAACCCCGACGAAGTGGTCGCTCTCGGCGCAGCCGTGCAAGCCAACATTCTCGAGCGTGGCGTCAGCAACATGCTTCTACTCGACGTCACCCCTCTCTCTCTCGGCATTGAAACCTACGGCGGTGCAGTCTCCAAGATTATTCCGCGCAACTCCACCATCCCCGCCAGCGCGCAGGAACAATACACCACCGGCGTCGACAATCAGACCGGCATCGACATTCACGTGCTACAGGGTGAACGCGAACTCGCCAAAGATTGCCGCTCACTCGCACGCTTTACGCTAAAAGTCCCTCCGGCTCCTACGGGGCTGCCACGCATCGAGGTTGCCTTTCTGATCGACGCCAACGGCATCTTGCAAGTCGCGGCAAAAGATATGCGCACTGGCGAGCAGCACTCCGTCGAAGTGCAACCTAGCTACGGCATCAATGACACCGAGATTGAGCGCATGCTCGAAGAATCCATCGAGTACGCCGAGCAAGATTTCGCCGAGCGCCAGTTGATCGAAGCCCGCACCGAATGCGAAGCCATCCTGTCCGCCACCGCCAAGGCACTCGCCAATTCGCAATCCGCTGAAATTCCGGCCTCGGAACGTTCTAATATCGAGGCAGCCATTGCGGCGTTAAAACAATCTGTAGCAGGCACGGATTACAAATTGATTCGCAAGCGCATCGACGAATTGAATCACGCCACGGAACACCTCGCGGAATTACTGATGAATTCCGCGGTTTCGACGGCGCTGGCAGGTCGCAAGCTGACCGAAGTCTAAGTTCTGGCAGAACATTTTAAATAGATGATAAAAAGTTTCACAGCATCGGAGGTAAGAAAAAATGGGCGGCAGTAACCCCTACATTGACGAAGTCAAATACAAGCCCGCCACGCAGAAATATAAAGTTACATTCCTGCCCAGCGGCAAAACCGTGGAAGTCGACCCCGAAAAAATTCCCTACGGACACAATGGCATCCCCGGCAGCATTCTCGATATTTCCGAAGGCTTCAAAATGGGGCTGGACCACGCCTGCGGTGGCGTTTGCGCTTGCTCCACCTGCCACGTCATGGTTAAGCAAGGCCTGGAATCCTGCAACGAAGCCACCGACGCCGAACTCGACGAGCTCGACGAAGCCCCCGGCATCACCCCCAAATCGCGCCTCGGCTGCCAAACCGTCCCCGACGGCACCACCGACATCGTGGTAGAAATCCCCGAGTGGAACAAGAACTACGCCAAAGAAGCTGATCACTAGGTTGTCTAGGAAGCCGCGCAGCTATACTTGCAACAACGCCGTGCATTACTTAGAAATCCAAAAAATTTAAGTCGAGGGGTAATTAAGAAATGCCGCCAAGTTTTGACTGGGACGACATAGAAGACATCGCCATCGCACTAACCGACAAATACCCCGACACCGATCCCCTCACGGTGCGCTTTACCGACATGCACAAATGGATCACCGAGCTACCGCTGTTCACCGGCGACCCCGCCGCCTCCAACGAATCTAAATTAGAAGCCATCCAAATGGCCTGGCACGAAGAATTCCAAGACCGCCAGAAGTAGGTATGCAGCCAATCCGCTGCATCACTCAATTTCTCGGGTCGCCCTGGCGTCCCTCCTCTCACTTACAAGAGGCCTTTGCCTCACAGATAGGAATACTTCATGTATGACAAACCTCGTCGAAGTCCACGACACCCTTTCATTGCCATTGCGGAAATCGCTCACCGGGAATCTGGCGGTCGACTCAGTTGTCAGGTCGCCAAACTTAGTCGTCATGGGTGTTACATAGAAGTGCCGAATACTCTTCCCATCGGTCGCGAGGTGTCGATTAAAATCTTCGCTGAATCAGAGTGTTTCGCGTCTACTGCTAGAGTTGTCTATGAGCTGGCAAACTCGGGGATGGGCCTAGGGTTCGAGGAAGTATCGTCAGAGAACCAAGCGCTTTTAAACCAATGGCTGCTCAAAGCCAGTGGAAAGCCCGTGAACAATGAAGGAGGGCAGGACGGCTCAGCGTAATTCCGCACCCACTCATACCGTGGGCAGGCAATAGGGATAGAGAGGGATGAAGTCGTTCCGCGGCTAACCGGTGCATTTCTCATTTTCCTTCAGCCGCCTTGTGCATTCCTCGCTTTTTTCCTATTCTAGCTAGGTTCCCAATTCCACAATTGTGGCGCTATGGTGCAACGGTTAGCACGCGGCCCTTTCAAGGCCGAAATACGGGTTCGATTCCCGTTAGCGCTACCAACAACTCCCTGTCCTGACCACTTGAACTATTGTTTTGCCGCAGCGCAACTGCCGCCAACAGAAGCCGCTTCGATTAATTTTTGGATCGCCGGCGCAGGCATCAACAGCAATTGCCCCTTTGGCTTTTGAGCCCGCTGCACCACCGCGCTCTGCTGAGCTTTCCACGCCTGGTCAGTGTTGCCACCGGGTTCCAGCGCATCAAGCGCCGCTAATCCAACAGAAGCCACCGCTGCCAAATCCTGCGAGGTGCCAGCAACTTCTTTCACCAGGAACGATCGCTGCATCAACGGCTGCAATTTCGCATCATTGTCCCGCCACAAGATTAATTGCGCGCGAATCTGTGCCCCGCTGGCGGCATCGCGACAGCCCGCAGCCACATATTTATCCACCATCTCGCTGAACTCCCGCGCTACTCTGCTTTCCAGCGGTATTGCATCCACCACCCGATTCAACGGCGTCTCACTCGTGGCCGGTCCCGCAGCCGTTTCTTCCCGCGCGTAATCTTTAACCGGTTCCACCACCTCCGCCAAAGTTCTCAGCGCATGAAATTCCTCAGAACTGGCTGGCCCAGCGATGCGCCGCAGCATCCTCGCAGAATAATTCTCATGCGTCAGCCCCAGCCATTCCAGTTGCGCGCTGAGCGCATGCATCCGCGCATACATGGAAGCCGGGTCGCGCACTTCCAGCGGCGACCACAAGCGCTCCGCAATCGCCGCATTCCGCGGCCAGATGCGCGAATCAATATTCTCCGCGTTCACATATTCTGACCACATGCACGATTCGCCGCCCAGAATGCGCTGCTTCTCTTCCGGAGAAAGATCAGCCGCCGCCCCGCCCATCGGATCGACGGCGTAATGCCGCGCCGCGCTCCACCCCAGGTCCAGGTAATACCCGTTCGAAAGCATTCCGCGGTAGCCCTGCTTCGCCGCTTCCGCCAGCGAAGCCTGCCCGCGCCACGACTGGATGACGATATCTTTCGGCAGCGCCGGGTCCAGCACTTCGTCCCAGCCCACCATGCTCTTGCCGTGCTTGCTAACGATGCCTTGCAGCTTTTTGTTGAAATAGAGCTGCAACCCGGCATTCCCTTTCAAACCATGTGCACGAATAAACTCCTGAATTTTCGGATTCGCGTCCCACTGCTTGCCGTTCACCTCATCCCCGCCCACGTGAAAAAAATGGTCCGGGAAAAGTTTGGCCATCTCCCCAATAAATTCGTCGAGGAATTTGTAAACTTTCTCGTTGGTCGGATCAAATGCCGGATCGAACACGCCCCATTTACGCTCAATGTTGAAAGGTCCAGGCCCGCTCGCTAATTCCGGATGGCCCACGAACCACGCCGTGCTGTGGCCTGGCAGGTCAAATTCCGGTACCACCCGAATGCCCCGCTCACGCGCATACGCAATCAATCCGCGAATCTCATCCTGTGTGTAGTACAACCCATCCGAACCCATCTGGTGCAGTTTCGGAAACTTCCTGCTCTCCACTCGGAAGCCCTGATTCTCCGAGAGATGCCAGTGAAATACGTTCATCTTCACCGCTTCCATGCCATCGATGTTCCTCCGCAGCACTTCGAGCGGAATAAAATGTCTCCCCGCATCGATCATCAATCCGCGCCAGGGAAAGCGCGGCGTGTCCTTGATAGTTACAGCCGGCGCGGCAAATCCGTCCGGCGCGACGCTCACCAGCTGCAAGAAAGTCTGGAATCCATGCAACGCACCAAGATCGTTCGGAGCGATAATACTCGCCCCAGCAGGCGTTACTTCGAGTACGTAGGATTCGTCTTCGCCCAGTTCCTGCACCGGCCTGCTGTCGTGGTCGACACGCACCACCAATGTAGCTGTCCTTCCGTTCACCGGGCTCGTCGTCATCAGCAGCCCGGTTTGTTTCGCCAGCCGCTCCAGAAACCGCCCTGACCCTCCGCTCAGTCGCGCATCCGTGTGACCCGTAAGAGCCACCGTAAATCCCGGATCAATCTTCATGTTGCCGCTTCCCAACTGCACGCTTGCAGGAACAGGCATCAAGTTCAGATCCGGCTGCACCCAGGTCTGCAGGCCCAATGACCGCGAGTCCTGCGCCGACGCCCGCCCGCAAAGCGACGCACCCAATATCATCAGACTCAGCCCCCTCAACCAATCCTTCGACTTCCCCATTATTTGTGCCGCCCTCTAGGAATATTTTCTACGCGCGATAGCCATGTTCGCGCAGCGCATACTGGGGACAATCAACCCGCTCGCGCAGTGTCTTTTCCTCCCCACCCACCTTTGCCTGTCCCGCAAATCACGGCTGAGTTAGAATAATTGCATTCTGTGGCACTCGACAAAAGCAAAATGAAGACATCTGTTGCCATCTATCCGGGCTCTTTCGATCCCGTTACTAACGGCCACCTCGACCTGATTGAGCGCGGCGAGAAAATGTTCGACCTGGTGATCGTCGCGGTGCTGCAAAATGTCGACAAGCAGCCGCTCTTCACCGTCCCCGAGCGTGTGGAGATGCTCCGCGAAGTTACCAAACAGTGGCCCGCCGTGGAAGTCGACGTTTTCAAAGGCCTGCTCGTCGATTACGCGCGCAAGCGCGGCGCAGGCGTGATCCTGCGCGGCATTCGTGCCGTCTCTGATTACGAATACGAATTGCAGATGGCCCTGATGAATCGCAAACTGGAGCCACGCCTCGAAACTGTTTTCATGTTGCCCGGCGAGCCGTACAGTTATCTCAGCGCAAAATTGGTGCGCGAAATTGCGCAACTTGGCGGACCACTGACCGACCTGGTGCCTGCCGTGGTAGAACAAAAGTTGCGCGCCAAAATTTTTTAAGCAGGGCGCCGTCATGGCGCTGACCGTCAAAGAGGAGACTCCTTCATGACTGCATCACCAACCACTAGAGAAAAAGTCCAATTAACGGACCGCATCAATCGCATTCAAATCTCGCCCACTGCCGCTGTCATCGCCGAAGCCGACAAGTTAAAAGCGCGTGGCGTGGATGTCGCCGACTTCGGTCCCGGCGAGCCGGATTTTCCTACGCCCGACCACATCAAAAAAGCCGCCATCAGGGCCATCGACGAAAACAAAACTAAGTACACCTCCACCGCAGGCATTATGCCCTTACGCGAAGCCATCTGCGCCTGGCACCAGCGCGAACTGGGCTCCGCGTACGAAGCGAAAGAATGCGTTGTGAACGTCGGCGGCAAGCATTCCATTTTTAATCTCGTAAGCTTGCTGATTCAAAACGGCGACGAAGTAATCATCCCCGCGCCGTACTGGGTCAGCTACCCAGACATCGTCAAATACGCCGGCGGCTCGCCCGTTTTCGTGCAAGCCATATCGGAAGATGGCTTCGCCATAAAGGCCGCCGCCATCGAAAAGGCCATCACTCCCAAAACACGCATGGTGTTTCTAAATTCCCCAAGTAATCCCTGTGGCGGCGTCGTACCGCCTGAAGAATTCAAACGCATCCTCGCGCTTTGCAAAAAACATGAAATCTGGCTCATGAGCGACGAGTGCTACTCCCATTTCACCTATGAGCCGCACCAACCGTACTCCATCGCCAGCGCCGCCGGTTCGAAAGATCACGTCATCATCATCGGTTCGATGTCCAAAACGTTCGCCATGACCGGCTGGCGCATCGGTTACACGCTCGCTCCCGAACCTCTGGTGCAAGCCTCCATCAAGCTGCAAAGTCAATCTACTTCGAACCCCACTTCTATCGCGCAATACGCCGCTCTCGAAGCCATGCGTGGCTCCATGGATTCCGTTCCCATAATGCTCGCCGAATATGCGCGACGCCGCAGACGCATTGTCGATGGCTTGCGCGCTATTCCGGGCATTACCTGCGAAAATCCCGGCGGCGCGTTTTACGCATTCCCAAACATTTCCGCGCACCTCCATGGAACTAACCCGCTGGCCAAATCCTGCACCGAGATCACCAAGCTCTTGCTCGATAAAGTTCAGGTGGCCGTCGTCCCCGGAGAGGCTTTCGGCGCGCCCGGCTACCTCCGCCTTTCTTACGCCACTTCCATCGAGCGTATCGACGAAGGATTGCGCCGCCTGGGCAGTTTTTTCTCGCGCGCTGAAGCCGCCACTTAATGGTGCGGCCGGAGCCCACACGCATCGAGCCGCGATTTATGCCACGCATCTGGGGCGCGCATTCGCTCGCGCCCATCTACCCTGAGAAAGCGAATCTGCCTGAGCCCCTAGGCGAAGCCTGGCTCACCGGACCGGAATGTAAGATCGAATCAGGCCCGCTAGCAGGTCCCCTCAACCAGGCCTGGCAGAAAATGCCGCCCGAATGGCGCGGCACCGATTTCGCTTTCCAACAAGCGCCGCGCAAATTTCCGATCTTAGTGAAATTTCTTTTTCCCACCGATCAGCTTTCGATCCAGGTTCATCCTGATGATGCCTACGCCAAGGAAAACGAAGCGCCTGGCTCGGTAGGCAAAACAGAAATGTGGCACGTCGTCTCTGCGGAACCACGCGCCACACTTTTGCTCGGTCTGGTCTCTGAAGTAAATCGGGAAAAGTTTCAGTCCGCTATAAAACAGGGCGCACTCGAAAGGTTTTTTGAGCGCTTGCCGGTCTCACCTGGCGATACTTTTTACGTGCCCTCCGGAACGCCGCACACCATTGGCGCCGGAATGATCCTCTGCGAAGTGCAGCAGAATTCCGACCTCACTTATCGTCTCTACGACTTTCATCGCGTCGACGCCAAGGGCAATCCGCGCGATCTGCACATCGAAAAAGGCATGGCCGTCCTGGATTTTGATCATCGAAAAGGCGGAAAAGTCACATCAATTCCCTTACCCTCGACCCACGGCGCGAAAAAATCTTTGCTCGTGGCCTGCCCTTATTTCGCAAGCGAACGCTGGGACTGTTCTGCGCGGCATAGCGAAATTTCTGATCCTGCCCGCTTCGAATTATTGGTAATCCTCGCCGGCCTCGGCACAATTCAATGGAGCGGTGGTTCTCGCTCCTACCAACAAGGCGAGTGCTGGTTCATTCCCGCGAACCTGGGCGAATTTTCTGTCGTTCCCAAAAGCCCGACATCCATTTTGTGTACCTACGTGCCCGCCATTGGAAAACTGCGCGACAATCTTTCGCGCAATGGTGTGTCGAATTCCTCAATCGAACAAGTCTTATTCACCTGACCCACTCATGGTCGCAGAAAAACTCACCGCACACGCTGTAATCCTCGCCGGAGGCCGCGGAACTCGCTTCTGGCCGCGGAGTCGCACACGCACCCCCAAGCAACTACTGAATATCATCGGCGCGGACTCCATGCTGCAGCAAACCGTGGCGCGCCTCGAACCATTCATTCCCGCCGAACGCATATGGACCGTCACCAACGCGGAGCAATGCGCATCCGTCCGCAAGCACTTGCCAGCATCCGCGCGCAAACGCATCCTCGCCGAACCTGTCGGCCGCAGTACCGCCGCGGCCATCGCACTCGCGGCCGTGCACATTCGGCACTCGGCAAACGGCGACGCCTTGATGGCCGTGCTGCCCGCCGATCTCCATATTGCGCAGCCAAAAAAATACGCAAAAATCGCCCAACTGGCGCTGAAGGTTGCGCGCGAACCAAGCCGAATGGTCGTCCTGGGTATCCCGCCCAGCCGGCCCGACACCGGTTTTGGCTATATCCAGTGCGCGCCCAAACCCGCTTCGAGCTCGACTTTTGCCGTCTTTCCTGTTCGAGCATTCAAGGAGAAACCGGATTTGCCGTTGGCAAAGAAATATGTCGCCTCCGGAAATTACCGTTGGAACGCCGGAATGTTTTTCTGGCGCGTCTCGACTTTCCTGGATTCGTTAAAAAGATATTTGCCCGAAACTTACGCCGCACTCGAGACTCTCGCCAACACCATCGGTACACGTAAGTACGAAAGTAAACTCCGCTCCATTTATGCGCGCCTGGAAAATATTGCCGTAGACTACGCAATTCTCGAACCCGCCACTCGCGAAAAAGGCCCATCCCGTGTTTTTATGATTCCTGCCGACATCGGCTGGAGCGACATAGGTTCCTGGACCGCGGTGCACGCACAATCCGCGATTGCCACGCACCACAATGTCCTCGCCGGCGCCGGCCACATGTTAGAAGCCGAAGGCAATTTTATTTGGAGCCCGACAAAATTCGTCGCCGCCATTGGCGTACGCGATCTGGTAGTGGTCGAAACGCCTGACGCCCTGTTGATATGCTCTCGCCATCGCTCTCAAGACGTCGGCAAAATCGTCAAATGGCTCGAGGAGCGCGGCCGCAAGGACCTGCTGTAAGCACGCCAATGCGGCTCTTGGAGCTTTTCAACCTTCGCGTATACTTCTCGCCGTATGAGGCGGCAATTGCAAATGATCGAACGCGCGCCACAAATTAAATTTGGCACCGACGGCTGGCGCGCCATCATCGCCGAAGATTTCACTTTTGAGAACGCGCGCATCGTCGCGAACGCCATCGCCCGATACATTATCCGCTCCGAAGACGCGCGCCAAGGCGTGATCATCGGCTACGACCATCGCTTTGCATCCGATACGGTGGCCGCGGCAGTGGCCGACGTCATCACCGCAAGCGGTACGCCGGTGTGGTTGACCGACAAGCCCTGCCCCACTCCCGCGGTCTCACTGCTGGTTCGCCAACGACACGCCGCCGGCGGAATCGTAATCACCGCCAGCCACAATCCCTATCGTTGGAACGGAATTAAATATAAAGCGAGCTATGGCAGTAGCGCGCTTCCTTCCATCGTCGCGCAGATCGAACAGGAGATAGAGCTCGCTCAGCGACGCGACCCTACAGCACTTCCGCCGCGCAAAGATTTACTGCACAACATCGACCCTCGTGCACCATACCTCGAGGCACTCGAAAAGTTGGTCGATTGGGATCGCTTGCGAAAAGCAAATTTCCGTTTCATCGCCGATCCCATGCACGGCTCATCCGCAGGCCTACTGCGCGAGCTTTTCGCGCGCCACAACATTCACTGCGACGAAATCCGTGGCACCCGTGATCCGCTTTTCGGCAGCGCACACCCCGAGCCCATCGAACCTCACGTCCAGCCTCTGCGCGACGCTGTGCTGGCCGGCAAATACGATGCCGGCTTGTGCGCCGATGGTGACGGCGATCGTATTGGCGCCATCGATCGCGACGGTTCCTTCCTCAACCCTCATCAGCTTTTCGCCTTGCTGGTCTGGCATCTCGCCGGTACGCGTAAGCTCCAGGGTGACATCGCCAAAACCTTTTCCGTAACCAAGCTGATCGATAAAATCGCTGCCAAGTTCAGCCGCACCCTCCACGAAGTCCCCATCGGCTTCAAATATCTTTGCGAACTCATGCTGGAGCAGAATATTTTGGCAGGCGGTGAAGAGAGCGGCGGCTTCGGCACCAGTCTTTATCTCCCCGAACGTGACGCTACAGTTTCGGCTCTGTTTCTGGCGGAATTGATGGCCTGGCACGGCAAATCTCTGGGCCAGTTACTGGCCGCGCTGCATTCCGAATTTGGGGAATACCATTACGGCCGCGTCGATCTCGATGTTCAGCCGGAGCAAAAACAAAAAGCCATCGAGCACTTTTCCGATTGCGCGTTCACGCACCTTCTGGAGTGGCCCATCGTTCGCCGAGAAAACATGGATGGCATCAAAATTTATCTCGGCGATATCGGCTGGGTGTTGGTGCGCGCTTCAGGCACCGAGAATTTGCTGCGTGTATATTCGGAAACTTCCCGGCGCGAGACCACTAACCAGGTTCTCGCTGCCGTTACCCAAATCATTCCAGATCTATAGGAGCCGCCATGGAAACCGTCAACCTGCAACAAAAGTTTGCAAAGTTCTCCGAACACTATAAGCCCCATATCGTTGGCGAAGTGAACGATTGCTACGTAAAGGTTGTTAAACTGAAAGGCGAATTCATCTGGCACCATCATGAACACGAAGACGAACTTTTCCTCGTGGTAAAAGGCACCTTGCGCATGAAATTCCGCGATCACGAATCCATCATCCGCGAGGGCGAATTTGTCATTGTTCCTCGTAAAGTGGAGCACATGCCGGTGGCCGACGAAGAAGTTCACCTCGTGCTGATCGAACCAAAATCGACTCTAAACACAGGAAATGTTACTAATGAAAGGACTGTCGCGCGCCTCCAAAGCATCTGAGTATCCGCCTCTGCGAGGCCCGCATAAAACGTTATGGAACGACGCTTTTACACGCTGGATGTTTTCACTACCAACCGCTTCGAGGGCAATCCTCTCGCGGTTGTCACCGACGGCGATGGCCTTTCGAATGACGTTATGCAGGCCGTTGCGCGCGAAATGAATCTTTCCGAAACCGTTTTCGTGCAGAAGCCCACCAATGACCGCGCGTTGGCCCGCTTGCGAATTTTTACCACCAAGGAGGAATTGAAGCTCGCCGGCCACCCGGTTGTCGGCACGTGGTTCCTGCTCGCTGAACTCGGTGTCGTTCCCGCGCAGGAAGGCGGCGTGCACATCATGCAGCAAACCGGAGCAGGTGTATTGCCCGTGGAGATCCGCTTCAAGGATGGCCGTCCGCAGCGCGTAACCATGACGCAGACTCCCGCGGTCTTTCACTCCATCAAAATTAACAAGAAGGAGCTAGCCGCCGCTCTCGGCGTTTCTGTTTCCGATTTTCACTCGGATTTGCAACCGCAATATGTTTCCACCGGCGTCTCAAACTTGATGGTTCCCTTCCGCAATCGCACCGCGCTGGGCCGCATCAATATGAACGTCCATGACCTGCGCCGTTTCGAAGGTAAAAACGGCATCATGGCCTATTGCTTCGCGCTCAATGGCGCAAACAAAGTCTTCACACGCGGCATGCTTCCCTGGGAAATTTATGAAGATCCCGCCACTGGTTCCGCGGCTGGTTCGCTGGCCGCCTATCTGGTGCAAAACGGCAAGTTGGTGCCAGCGCAGACACTGTACATACAACAAGGCGCGGAGATGGGCAGACCCAGCCAAATCGAAGTGCAAGTCTCGCAAACCGGAAAGAAACTCGTGCCTCGCTGCAGCGGCGCCGCCGTAAGAGTTTTCGAAGGCACCATCCGCATCTGAATTCCGGAAGTGCCGATCTCCGGATTGGCGCTTTTCAAAATACCATTCACAAAAACAGCATTTAGACCTCGGGAAAACTATTTCGCACCGTCTGCTTTTTCAACCAAAGCCTTGTTCACAGCATCCAGAATTCCATTCACAAATGCACCCGCATCTTCCGAAGAAAATTTCTTAGCGAGATCAACCGCTTCATTGAGCACCACCTTGGGTGGCGTCTCCCTGGTTCGCAGCTCGTAAATCGCCAGTCGCAACACCGCGCGGTCAATAATCGCCATGCGCTCCAGCCGCCAGTTCTGTGCATGTTGCACGATCAGCGCATCCAGTTCGTCAGCGTATTTGGCGGCGCCTTCGAACAATTTGTTAGCGAACGCTCTCGTATTGTCCGCCGCTTTCGCAGTGCGCCAGAATTTTGCTTCCAGCTTCGCGGGATCCTGCCTGCTCATGTCCCACTGAAACAGCATCTGCATCGCAAATTCGCGGGATTTTGTTCGTAAGGACACTAAGCGCGCCGAAGCTTTCTCGCGGAAGACGCCGCTTGCGGCACTTTTCCGCTCAGCTTCTGTAAAAGTTTCGCCATCTCGACGGCCGCAAGTCCTGAATCGAAACCCTTGTTGCCGTGGTCGCCGCCCGCCCGAGCAATCGCCTGCTCCTGGGTTTCGCAAGTCAATACACAAAAAATAATTGGTACGCCGGTATCCATTTGCGCTAATTGCAGCCCTCGCGCCGTTTCAGAACATACATAGTCGTAGTGCGAGGTTTCACCGCGTATCACGCAGCCAATCGCAATCAACGCGTCATACTCACCTTTGGACGCCAACTTCTTGGACACCAGTGGCAATTCGAAAGCCCCCGGCACCTCGACAATTTCGATATCCGCTTTTGCGACGCCCGACTTTTCAAGCGCTTCCATGCCGCCGCTCAACAAACGCTCGGTAATTAAATTGTTGAAGCGGCTAACCACAATTGCAAAGCGTAAACCGCTGGCATCCAGCTTCGGCTGCGTCGTCGTTTCAGATTGGAGATTTTTGGCCATTTTTTGTGGGAAATACTCGTTATTTTCCTTTGAATTGCCCCGGCCGCTTTTCCAGGAATGCTTTCGTTCCTTCGCGCATGTCTTCCGTAGTGCACGCCAAGCCAAAAAGCGTGGCCTCCAGGAACAATCCTTCTTCCTGTCCCATTTCCATCCCGCGCTCGATAGCTTCCATCGTGTATTTCACCGCTAGCGGCGCGTTCGCAATGATCTTTTTCGCCATCGCTTCAGCAGCTGGCATCAGTTCCGCAGGTTCGTACACATGATTGACGAGCCCGATGCGCAGCGCTTCGTCGGCGCTGATCATTTCTCCCGTAAGGCACAATTCATGCGCGACGCCTTTGCCGCATAGCCGCGCCAGTCGCTGCGACCCGCCGTATCCCGGTATGATCCCCAGTTTCACTTCCGGCTGACCGAGCTTGGCGTTCTTGCTGGCGATTCTGATAGTGCAGGACAGCGCCAATTCGCAGCCACCGCCCAAAGCAAATCCGTTGATGGCGCAAATGGACGGCTTCCCTATGGTTTCCAGTAAATGAAAAACGCTCTGCCCAAAGAGTGAAAATTCCCTGCCGCTCACTGGCGTTTGCTGCGCCAGTTCCCCGATATCAGCCCCGGCAACAAATGATTTCTCGCCCGCGCCGGTCATGATAATCACCCTCACGCCATCATCCGCGCGCGCATCCAGCAACGACTGCTGCAGCTCTTCCACTGTTTTTCGATTCAACGCATTCAATACCTTGGGGCGGTTCAGCGTGAGGTACGCGATACCATCTCTTTTTTCGTACAGCAAATTTTCGTAAGCCATTCCACCTCGGTTTTTCTTCTAATCCGTTTTTTCAAACGCCAGCTCATCAAATTCTGCAGAATTCAGAATCCACAATCCAAATTTAAAACTTCATCGCCTTGGGCTTTTGCGGATCGGCATAATCGTAAAATCCGCGGCCCGATTTTCTCCCATTCCACCCCGCAAGCACCATGCGCTTCAAAAGCGGCGGCGAAGCAAAGCGCTTCTCATGGAATTCGTCAAACATGATGTTGGAAATATAGTACGTGGTGTCCAGCCCCACAAAATCCAAAAGCGTCAGCGGCCCCATAGGATGTCCGCAACCCAGCTTCATGGAATTGTCGATGTCTTCAATCGATCCCACGCCCTCTTCCAACGCGCGAATGGCGTCGAGCAGGTACGGCACCAGCAAGCGATTCACAATAAACCCCGTGCTGTCGTGCGCGCGCACCGGCGTTTTACCCAATTTAGCTCCAAACGCCACCATCTCTTCATACACCGCGGGATCTGTAGCAATCGTCCGCACCACTTCCACCAGTTTCATCACCGGCACAGGATTAAAAAAGTGCAGCCCCACAAATCGCTCCGGCCGTTTTGTAGCCGTCGCAATTTCGGTGATCGTCAACGATGAAGTATTGCTGGCAAAAATCGTCGAAGCCTGGCAAATCCCATCCAACGCGCTGAATAATTCGCGCTTGGTCGCAAGTTGCTCAATGATGGCCTCAATGACCAGGTCACAATCTTTCAGATCCTCGAGCGCCGTAGTCCCCTTCAACCGCCCGCGGATTTCCGCTTTTTTGCTTTCATCGAGCGCACCTTTCTCCACCAATCGCGCCAGATTCTTGTCGATGTTTTTTAGTCCTTTCTCGACAATTTCCCCGCTCACCTCGCGCACCACGGTGTGGAAGCCCGCCGCCGCAGCGACTTGGGCGATCCCAGAGCCCATCAAACCGCACCCCACAACACCAACTTTTTGAATCGTCATCCGGTCCTCTTAAGACATTCGTGTTCGTGGAATTCGTCGAACCTGGCCGCAACGTAGCCGCCAAGTGGCGGCTAGTTATACAACGCCTCAACGATCATCGCGATACCTTGCCCGCCGCCAATGCACGCCGTGGTCAATCCATAACGCAAATTGTTGCGCCGCAATTCATTCAGAATGGTAATCACCAGCCGCGTTCCCGTAGCCCCCAGCGGATGCCCAAGCGCAATCGCGCCGCCATTCACATTCGTCTTGTCGCGATTTAATCCGAGCGTCTTTTCCACCGACAGATATTGCGCCGCGAATGCTTCATTCACTTCCACGCGGTCCATGTGCTCCAAACTCAATCCCGCGAGCTTGAGGGCCTTTTGCGAAGATGGCACCGGACCGATTCCCATGATGCTGGGATCCACGCCCGCCACCGCCCACGCCACGATGCGCCCCACCGGCTTCAACCCGCGGTCTTTTGCAGTTTGTTCCCTGGTCACCACCACCGCCGCCGCGCCGTCAACGATCCCGCTAGCGTTCCCCGCCGTAACGATCCCGTCTTTCTTGAACGATGGCGGCAACTTCGCAAGTGTTTCAAGAGTGGTCTCCGGTCTGCGATGATCATCCTCGCTAACGGTAAACGATTTTTTCCCCTGTTTCACTTCCACCGGCACCAGCTCATCGCGCACGCGACAAGCTTTGTACGCCGCATCCGCGGCTTGTTGGCTGCGCAACGCATACGCGTCCGCATCTGCGCGCGTAATGCCATGCTGTTCCGCAAGTTTTTCCGCCGTCAGCGCCATCGGCAATCCACAATACGAATCCGTCAACCCCGCCATGAGTGTATCTTCCAGCGCGCCCCCGCCAAGTTTCAATCCATTGCGCGCGCCACGAATCACGAAAGGTGCCTGCGTCATATTCTCCATGCCACCGGCCAGCACCATGCTAGCTTCGCCCAGCAACAATCGCTGCGCCGCCTGCGCAATCGACTCCATGCCCGACCCGCACAAGCGATTCACCGTCACCGCTGGCGCCTCGATTTTCAGTCCCGCCTTTAGCCCCACGTGCCGCGCGCCATACAAAGCATCCGCGCTGGTCTGCATCACATTTCCAAAAATCGCGTGATCGAAATCTGCCGGATCGGCTCCAGACCGGCGAATCGCTTCCTTCGATGCATGCGCCGCCAGATCGATAGCCGACACATCCGAAAAAGACCCCGTGTAGCGCGACATAGGCGTGCGCGCACCCGCAACAATCACAACGTCTGTGGGAAACATAAAATTCCTCTCTGATTCTGAATAACTCGCTAAACCACCGGGCTCTCGAGCGCGATCACCGTGCCGCCACCGCGTTTACGCGCTTCTTCCACCGAGAATTCCGCGCGATTGATTAAATCCGTGACAATATCTTCGCTGTCGTACTCTGGCTTTGCCGTAGCTTCCACGATTCCCGCACTCAGGGTGATCTGCGTCGCATTCCACGGCGGCCGCAAACCAGACGCGGCCCGCATTAATTTGTCCGCCAGATGCTGAGCCCCTTCCAGTGTAGTGTCCGGTAAGATAAACGCCAGCGACCACGAAGTATATTTCACCGCGACATCGTTCTGCCGCAGCATGGCCTGCAGCGAGCGCGCCAGTTGCTCCACGAATCGCTCCATCGGCGATTCTCCCTGTTGCCGCAGTATGTCCGAACCCCGATCGATTTGCAGAATGGCCAGCGCCAGTGGCGTGTTTTGCGTGCGTGCGCGATCCGCTTCCGTCAACAAACAGCTCTGATACGAGCTGCGGCTCAACAACCCAGTCCGTTCATCGGAGACGCCCATGCGCCGCACCAGCGATCGTAACCGCGTGTGGCTCACGCTCATCAACATCTGATCGCCGATAGCTTGCAAAAAGTATGCTTCGTTGGGCCGCCACTTGTGCCGTCGCGCGTGACCAACGATCAACATTCCCGCGGGCGCCTGAGTTTCTTTATCGGTAATAATCACGCCCAGTGCGCTCTCCAGTCCCAGCTCCGCCAGCACCGATCCATTCTCGGACTCCACCATCAGTCCGCCAAGTTCATCCGGCTCGGCCTTTTCCATCAGCGCCAATAAGAGCGCCACCTGAGCGATCGGAACCGGTTTCAAATCCGTAGCGCAAAATTCCGCGGTCAACTCCGGTGGACGGCCCGCGGCTCCGACGACCGCCAGCGAGCGTGTCGCGCGCAGGTACGAGCCAACTTCACTCACCGCGGTATTTAACATCGCGCGGGGCGTTTGCTGCCGAAAAATCTTTTGATTTACCTCCGATATTTTCGACAAATCCCGCAACGTTTCCGCGGTGTATACCCCACTCTTGCCGGCTCCACTTGCTCCCGGTGATTCCGCTTGAGGCACAGGCGTCGTAACCGTCGGCGGAGGTGCCGCTGGCGCCGCAGTAGCCCCTGCCTGCGCAGCCCCAGGCTGTTGCCGGTGCGCCCCTGGGGGCCACCAATTCGCCAACTGGTACAAATTCGAAAGCCGCGCGTTGCGTTTTTCCTCGCCCGGAAACATCACCCCGATTTTTTGCAGCCGGTCCAGCGCCTTGTTGTGCAGCGAATATTGCAAAAATATTTCTGTCTGCACGATCAAGTCTTCCAGCGTTTGCTTCTCACGCCCCGCCTCACTGTTCGTTTGCGACGCGCTGACGATCTCGCCGGTATCCGAATGGTGCAGCCCCGAAGGCGCACCGGCGCTGAGGCTCGTCGATCTTGCCAGCCGCGCGGCAATCCGCTTGAACAACGAATCGTCCACGCGGTTACGCAGCATTTCCAACCGCTCCTGGTTGCGCTGATCGTAAGGGTCGATATCTACAAGTTTTTCGAGCGATTCCGCCGCTTTCGGTATATTTCCGGCCCGCACGTATACTTCGAACAACTTGGTCAGAATTTCGAAGTATTTCGATTCCCGGTTCAGCTCGTTGTAAAGTGCCGCCCACAATTCCAGAACCCCCTGCGATTGCGGATTCTTCTCTCCCGCCAGGTCCATTTGCATGGCGAACTCGTTTTGCTTTTTATCCGCAAACATTCGCCGCTTCAGGGTTAGCAGAATATCTACGGCGTTACGCTCTTGCCCCGCGGCTGCGTAGGCGTCGGCAAGTTCAAACAGCGGCATCGTTCCGACATTTTTCTCGCGCAACAAAGCCTCAAGCATTTGTCGGGCGCGATCCAATTGTCCGGCGCGCACCAGCGCTTTCCCAAACGCATCCACAAACGCCGCATCACTCTCTTTTCCAGCGAACGGATCCAGAATCACCACCGCTTCCGTGGCCATCCCCGCGCGTAACTTGGCTTCCGCATACAACAGCGCGACGCTTCGTTCTTGCGGCGCCAATACGTAAGCCCGATATAGCAGTTTCAGCGCATCCTCATGTTCCCCATGTGCCGTGGCCAATTGGCCGGCGCGCAAATAGGCGCGCGCCGCCAACGCACGCCGCGATATGCGTTCCGCCGCTTCCGCCAGCCGCAATTGCCGCGCCGGATTTTCGGGATCAAGCTGCGCGATGCGCTCCAGACAAAACAATGCATCTTCAACCCGCGAAGCATCGGTAAACAATTCCGCTGCTTTGGTGTACTGCTCAATCGCTTCCTCGGCGTGATTCTGTCTCTGCTGCAGAAACGCGTACCGCGCGATGCGTTCCGGCGGCTGCTCCACCCGGCCGCTGCGCAGGAAACGGTTATAAATCGCCAATGCTTTATTCTCGTCCCGCGGATCGACCAGCATGTCGAACAGCAATCCGTAATAAACCGCCGCTTGATCAGGTTGGTCCGTGCGTGAATACAGATCGCCCAGCGCTTGCGTGGCCTCCTGGTGCTGGGGAGCTCCTTCCAACACCGCCCGATAAGCGGCGATGGCATCCTCGACGCGATTTTTTTCGAGGAAGCGTTTTGCTCGGTCAAGATGCTTGTTTACGTCTGCGGCCATCAGAGAGAGTTGCCTTTGCGGTGTAATCGGTTTTGCAGTATGGTCGACAGATTCGGCCTGCGTGCAGTGTTATCAGCCTCTTTTACTATATACCGCTGGCAGAATGCGGCCAAATCCGTCCCTCAAAGAGTCACTCCACAGCTATCGCGTCCTACCCGCGATCGCAAATCAAAAATACGCGAAGGGTGCCCCACCCTCGATTTTCAAGGGCGGGTCCTGAACTTTCCTGGAATAATCCGTGCAGCTCGGTTTGAAATCTCACCTGCTAGGTCCACCAGCACTGTTTCCTTGTCGTTCAAGCTCTCGCAGTTGTTCGACTAGACATTTGCGGCACAGGCACCCTATCGTTTCCCCAGCTCCCAAAACCGGCATCGGCCCGGGCGGCAATTCCGTGCACCAGCAACCTCCTTCAGGGTTGCAACTCATGGGTGCGTCGCAACGGGCGCATCGGGTTTCCATGCCACTATTCTCTCCTATCGCACCGCTATCGGCCATGCTGCGGTATTAAACTCATTTCGTCCCCAGGCTGACGCAACTTCGAATTTGTGGCAAACTCAATGTTTACGCGGCATGGTTTTTGCGCGCTGTAGCGTGACCGGCGACTTTTTCGGCCGGCACGCACCGAACGCGAAGCGACCGGACTCTCCTGCCGTTATAAGCCTAAATGGATCCAAAGTTCATACGCAATTTTTGCATTATTGCGCACATCGACCACGGCAAATCCACGCTCGCCGACCGCTTACTGGAAATGACTGGCGCGCTCAGCTCCCGCGAAATGCATGAGCAGGTCCTCGATTCCATGGACCTGGAACGCGAGCGCGGCATCACCATTAAAGCCAAAAGCATTCGCCTGCACTACAAAGCCAAAGATGGCAACACCTACCGCCTCAACCTGATCGACACGCCCGGTCACGTCGATTTTTCTTACGAAGTTTCCCGAGCCCTATCCGCTTGCGAAGGCGCCCTTCTGGTCGTGGACGCCAGCCAGGGCGTCGAAGCGCAAACCGTCGCGAACACTTTCCTCGCCGCAGGCCACAACCTCACCATCCTGCCGGTCATCAACAAAATCGACCTGCCCGCCGCGCAAACGGAATTCGTCAAAGAGCAGATCGAAACCGTCCTCGCGATTCCAGCCAGCGATGCGCTTCTTATTAGCGCGAAAAGCGGCCAAGGCGTCGAGGATGTTCTTGAAGCCATTGTTGCCCGCATCCCGCCACCCACAGGCAGCGCCGAAAATCCGCTGCAAGCACTGATTTTCGACTCCTGGTTCGACATTTATCGTGGCGCGGTTGTTCTTGTACGTGTGATGGAGGGGCGCATCACTCCGCACCTGAAAATTCGCCTCGTTTCCACCAATGAAGTTTATGAAGTGGAGACGCTCGGCACACTAACTCCCAAGCCCGTCGCGCTCGAGGAATTGGAAGCCGGCGACGTAGGCTTCATCGTCGCCAACATTAAACGCGTGGCCGAAGCCCGCATGGGCGACACCGTGACCGACGCCTCACGCCCCGCGCCCGCGTTGCCCGGCTTTGAAGCCATTAAGCCCATGGTGTTCGCGGGTATGTTCCCCGTGCTGGCCGACGAGTATGAACCCCTGCGCGATGCCCTCGGTAAATTGCAATTGAACGACGCGGCATTTTTTTACGAGCCGGAAAATTCGGTCGCCTTGGGTTTTGGTTTTCGCTGCGGCTTCCTCGGTCTGCTGCACATGGAAATCGTGCAGGAACGGCTCGAGCGTGAATTCGGCTTGAATCTCATCACCACCGCTCCCAGCGTGCGATACCGCATCACCCGGGTCACCGGTGAGGTCACGGAAGTCGACAGCCCCGCCAAATTTCCCAATCCCGGCGATATTGCAAAAATCGAAGAGCCCATCATCAAGGCCATGATCATCACCAACGAAGATTCCGTTGGCGGCATCTTGCAACTCTGTCAGGACAAACGCGGCACGCAGAAAAACTTCGAATACCTCTCTCCCACACGCGTCATGCTCACTTACGAGCTGCCACTCAACGAAATCGTGCTCGATTTCTACGACCGCCTCAAAAGCGTTTCGCGCGGCTACGCTTCGCTCGATTACCACCTCGCCGGCTATAGCGAATCCGACTTGATCAAATTGGATGTGTTAGTCGGCGGCGAGCCCGTGGACGCTCTCGCGCTCATTATTCACCGCGACCTGGCTTACGATCGCGGCCGTGATCTCGTCACTCGTTTGCGAAAACTCATTCCCCGCCAGATGTTCGAAGTGCCCATACAAGCCGCCATCGGCAGCCGCGTCATTGCGCGTGAAACCGTGGCCGCCATTCGCAAAAACGTTCTCGCCAAATGCTACGGCGGAGACATCTCCCGCAAACGCAAACTCCTCGAAAAACAAAAAGAAGGCAAAAAGCGCATGAAGCGCGTCGGCCAGGTCGACATTCCCCAAGAAGCCTTCCTCGCCGTCCTGAAAGTGGCCTCCTCCTCCGACGACGAGTAGTACAATCGACCCGCCTCGATTCCTTGCCAGGCGGTGCGACGATGAACGCAGGTCGTTGTTTGCGCACTCTGCTGTTGCTGACGTTCCACGCCGCCCAGAGTACTGCGCCACAAAACGCTACGCCAACCGACAAGCAATCCAGGGCTTCACCCGAGAAGACGCCCGCGCAGTCAGCGGCATTGGAAGCACTTCATGCTGGTGTGGAACAGTTCCGCAACGGCCAGTACGAAAAGGCAATCGACAATTTTAAAGATGCCAAGCGCTTCGATCCGGATCTTCTCAATGCCCGTTTGTATCTCGGCACCGTCTACGCATCTGAATACATACCGGGCGGGCCCTCTGACGAAAACCGCGAGAACGGCGAACTGGCTGTCGCTGAATTTCGCAATGTCTTGGCCCTTGATGCGGAAAATCTTGCTGCCATGGATGCCCTTGGCTCACTTGAATTTCAGATGGCTGGCTCACCATTCAATCGCGAACTCTTTCTGGAATCGAAGAGCAATTTTCAAAAGCATATATCGCTAAAGCCCGCGGATCCTGAACCGTACTATTGGATTGGGGTGATCGATTGGACTTTGGCTTTTCGCGCCGACCGCGAGCTCCGCGCCAGTCACCACGAACCGGAAGTCGGACTCCACTCACCCGCCGCTCGCGAAAAATATTCGATCGAGTATGGCGAGACCATCGGGGAAGGCATCAATTCTTTGAAAAAGGCTCTATCCCTCCGTCCCGATTATGACGACGCTATGCTGTACCTAAATTTGCTTTACCTGCGCAAGGCTGACGCTGCGGACAATCAATCTGACCGCGAGGCACTAATCAATATGGGGGATGATCTGGTCGAAAGGGTTAAGGAAAACAAAGCCAAGGGAGCCCCGCAATCGGCGCAACCACAGCCCAAACCTCGCGAGTGACTTTATGTATTTTCTTTGGTCTTCACTTCGGCGCCGAGGCGGCCGCGATGCAGTTGGACGTTTACCGTGTCGCCCAAGTTCACCTGGTCGCTCGCGCGTAGTACGTTGCCTGCCGAATCCGTCGCGATAGCGTAACCACGTTCTAGCACGCGCAAAGGGCTGCGCTCCTCCAACTGCAAGCGCAGGCGTTCCAGATTCTCCCGCTTCGCGCGTAATACGCGTTCACCGCGCTTGGCCAGTTCCGTTTGGCGCCGCTCCAGCAGCAAACGAAATACGGCCACCTTGCGGCGAAAATCGAAAGACACTATGCGCAGGTGCGTTACATTGAACCGTTTGCGCGACTGTTCCAACCGCGCCCGCAGTCCCAGCGCCAGCCGCGAGGTCATTTCATCCGACCGCTGCCGTTGCTGCCGCAACAAATCCACCGGCCGGCGAAATCCGCGCCGACCCGACAGTTCATGCACGCGCCGTGATGAATTACTCAACCGGTAGCGAATCAGACTGGTCAAGCTGTCGCGCAACTCGGAAATGTGCTTGTCGAATTCCCGCCGCGTCTGCACCACCAGTTCCGCGGCCGCCGAAGGAGTCGAAGCCCGCACATCCGCGACAAAATCAGCAATCGTGAAATCCGTCTCGTGTCCCACGCCGGAGATGATGGCGATGGTCGACGCCGCAATGGCCCGCGCCACACTTTCCTCGTTGAAGCTCCACAAATCTTCCATCGACCCGCCGCCGCGCGTCAGAATCACTACATCCACGCTTTGCCGCCGGTTAAAAAATTGCAACGCGCGCACAATCTCCCCAGCCGCGCCTTCGCCCTGTACGCGAACCGGATACAACGTGAGCTGCACATTAGGAAATCGCCGCCGCAAGATCCGCACCACGTCGCGCACTGCCGCCCCACTCGGCGAGGTGATCAACCCGATGCAGCGCGGCAGCACTGGCAAAGGCTTTTTCCGTTCCTGCGAAAACAACCCTTCTGCTTCCAAACGTTTCTTCAACTGTTCAAAGGCCAGCTGCAAAGCGCCCAGGCCCACGGGCTCGAAGCTCTCAACATAAATCTGATAATCGCCCCGCGCTTCATACACGCTGATCGAGCCGCGCACCGTCACGCGCAATCCATCCTCAGGCCGAAACTTCATGGTCCGCAGCTGCGTTTTGAAACAGATGCAGCGAATCTGCGTGCGCTCATCTTTCAACGTGCAATAGATGTGCCCGGAACTAGCCTCGCGGCAATTGGAGATTTCGCCTTCCACCAGAATGTCAGTGAAATTCCTCGCCAGCAGGTCCCGGATGCGCACCGTCAGTTCTGTAACCGACCAGACGCGCCGCTCGGGCATGAGATTGAATTGCAGTTGCGTAGTCATTCGCTACTTGAATCCTTGGCTGGAAAAATTTTCCATTTACCTTCGCTGCAGTAAAAAAACGCCGACGACTTACCCACGAAGCGATCATCAATCCCTTGATGCGAGAAGGGCTTCAGTCCTGCGATACCTCCGCGAGCACCCAGGTCATTCTCTCCCAACGCTCGAATCGATCGCGAATACCGTACCTTTTTGTCTTTTCCACGTTTCAAGTAATGCGCATCCTCAAGCCTCGCGAGCGAAGCTGGACACCCCGTAGTCTTCCCCCAAAAAATTAGGATCGTCGAGCTTCCCCCTTGAGAGCACAGCACCGCCCAATCTTCCTGTCCGTGCCGCACAAACTCGCCGTGAATAACATTTGTCGGATCGCTGGTCGTGTCACCGGCGTGCCCAACCTCACCGAATTGAGGAATTGCACAACCGCGCGCATTCAGCTTGTCGACGAACTCAGGCGGCAGCCCCGCAACATCCGCAGGTTGCAGCTTGCGAATAGCGCTGTCTTTCTGAACGGATGGCTTGGCACTGTTTGCCTGTTGCGCATGACAAAATCCCGCAGTGCCGCAAACACCGCTGGCGACTATCAAGCCAATTCGCCACTGCGTTTTTCTCTGCCAACGTACAGAAAATACAAGCCTCGTCATCAGTTTCCTTAAGGCCTCCAATATACCTTGCGCCCTAGTGCCCGGAAATGAAAAAGCACGCCGGGTCAGCGAAGCGCTCTCCACTAAACCTCAGTCACCCGCAAGAACTAAATCCGTGATGTGCGCCGAGGGAAACTTAGCGCAACGCAATCACTCCACGGCGGTATTCTTAATCCAGCAAGACCCGAGCGATCGGCCATGCTGCCATCGTAACCCGGAGATGATAACGATGAGAAAAATCGTGTTGGCTTTCCTGGCCCTGCTGTTTTTTAGCGTCCAGGCAGCTCCCCAGCAGCAGAACATTAGCGATGAGGGCGGCCGCGTGCTTGCTCTCGAAAAAGCCTGGAATCTCGCGCTCGAGGAAAAAAACACCAAAGCTTTGGACATGCTTCTCGCCAATACCATGGTCTCCATCGACATCGACGGAAGCATCTCCTCCAGGAGTGAATTCCTCGCCAGTATCAAGGCATCCGACTATCAACCCTCTCAGGCAATAACGGAGCAATCCACAGTGCAGGTCTACGGGGACACGGCGGTAGTGGTGGGCATCTTTCGAGTGAAGGGTAGGGAAAAAGGTAAGCCCTATGTGCGCCGTGAGCGCTTCGTGGATACCTGGATCAAGGTCAACGGAACCTGGCAATGCGTGGTAACCACCAGTACCCTCATCACCGCTAAATAACAGCCGGATACATCGCGGAATCCCTTGCGAGTTGAAACGCCGGGTGATATGTAAGCACGCAGAGTCTTACGAAGGTGCCCGATGGCTCGCTCCACGGGGATTACCGTTTCAGCAGCAGTCATAATCATCGGTAGCGCGTTTACCGTTTTGTGCGGCGCGATGATCCTGCTCGGGTCCGTCCTGGTTCTAAATTCCAGCCGTGCTGCCGACGCGCCGGTGAACTTGCGTTATATTTTAGTCATCGAGGCGATTGTCTCTTTCGGCTTCGGCGCTTGGGGCCTGGCTGCCGGCATCGGCCTCATCAACACGAAAGAGTGGGCAAGGATTTCGACATTGGTATACGCCGCGATTCTGGTTTTCCTTTGCGTTCCCTCGGCCGTGGCCATGGCAATCGTTCCGCTTCCCAATACTCCCAGCACCGATGACCCGAATCGCCCGTTCAATATTATCCTCCTGGTGCGCGTAGGCGGAACTCTCCTATACGCAATGTTCGCGGCTCTGGGCGGCTACTGGCTATATTTTTTCAATACTCAAAAGGTGAAGGCCCAATTTCGAGAGCGGCAGCCCTTGACGGAAGTAATGCAAGCGGAAGTGACGGGTTCGCCTTCAGAAATGACAAGTGTCAGATTCGGCCCGGATCAGCGAGCCAGACCGTTGACCATAACCATCATCGGATGGTACCTCATCATTGCCTCCGCGCTCGCCCCGCTATCCATTGTATTCACCAACGCTCTTTTTTCTGGGTTAAAACTGCCCTTTTTTTTCTTGGGATTTTTCTTTTCCGGGCCGAGCACGTACCTGTTGCTCACGGTGTGGATGACTCTCCAGGTTGTCGCGGCGATGGGATTGCTGAAATTAAAACGCTGGGGCCTGATGGCGACCATCGCCCTGCAATGCGTGGCGCTCTTGAATATGGTTATGATGGTCGCCATTCCCGCCAACCGTTTTCGATTTCAGCAAGTCATGGATACCATCAGGTTTTCAACAAACGGCCGGATGTATCATTCGGTGTCCATGTTTCCGATGTGGATTGGAATGCTAAGCTCAATTCCAATCATCGTTGTAATTTTATTTTTCCTGATCTCTCAGAAAAAGTATTTTAGCTCAGCTGGCTATCCTCCGGCATCTGATATCTAAGCTGCTCGCCGCTTGGCGTCAGGTGAAATTCTGGATGGTTCCAGGGCCGCATGGAATATGGTCCCCGCGCTCTCGGCCACCGAAGCATCCTCGCCAGTCCGCTATCTAAAGAGATGAAGGATGTAGTGAATGATCGCATCAAGCACCACGAGCGCTTCCGCCCATTTGCCGGCGCCGTGCCACTCGAGAACGTCAGCGATTATTTTGAGCTGGACCGCCCCTCGCGCTATATGCAGTTTGTCGTGCCAGTCAAAAAAGAAGCGGAGAATCGCATTCCGGCGGTCGTTCACTTCGGCACTTGCCGTGCCCAAACCGTGGATCAGCGAGAAGACCTCGTTGTTTCACGCGCTCCTGCGCGAATTTGAAAAATTCACCGCCAGCTCCAATTACTCAACACTTCTTTAAACGACGCCGACAAACCAATAGTTTGTTCGCCCCACCGATACGGTTCGCACCTTTCTCCGTACCGCGCTGGACGCCCCGGTGATTGGACCATTCCTCGTGCAGCGAAAGTGAATAACAAGAAGCAGCTCGCACTTGCCTTAAACTCCTGCTGAAGAGCTTGAGTATTATTCGACGATGCCGGATTTATTTGAAGGCGGGAGTCCAATTGCCATTTTAATTTTGCATCTGCTACCGCGAATGTTTGGTCGCTGCTCTCAACGGCTGCTGGCGGAAAAAATCTACTGCGACCGCATTCTCAAATGCGGAAATGCATCTTCAATCTCGCGGCTGATCGCTAGAAGTTTCAATTCTGCTTCCATGATGTTCTGCTGCACCTGGCACCAGCGCCGGTATCCCTCGGTCGTGTTCAGATTTACGTCCGGCACCGGAGGATGCGCTTGCTCCGCCAACGCCACCAGTTCGCTATCCTCAAAGTGTTTCAATGCATCGCGCGCTGCGTAGTATTCCGTCTGAATCGCTTTGTCTTCCGGCGGAACATCATCTCGCAGCCCCGGGTGCGCCAATACACGCCAGTCCGAACGCACCTTGGCGACCTGCCACCGCATCAGTATCGCTTTATCGTTTTGTGAATACATGAACGTTAGCAGCGACAAACGTTGCCACCAGCATAGAAGCGAACGAGCGCATTTTTGATCTCCCGGTTAGTGCGACAGGGGTTAACCATGAGACCGCTATTCTACTCCATCGCAGTACCTGCTCAATACGCTAAGCGCAGCTGGGTGATGCTCTACAGAACACCCGATATTGCTTTACACCGGCTTGCAGCGGTCGTGACAACGACTGGCGTTGCAATCAACGTCGCGGCTATTTTTTGGCCGCCATCCGTACTGAGAAAATTCTCTGCTATTCGCTGGCCCACTCGGCAAGCTTCGCGACGGTGTTCATGTTGCGCGCAGTGCCCCCTATTGCGGCAGGGATTTTTAGTTTGGAGCGGCCCATTCCGTCTCCGTAATGCACGTAAATTTCCCGAGCCCCAAGCGCAACTTCTTCCTCGCCCTGCCCACTTATCGTCTTAAGCGTGTCTTTTGGCGGCTTCTCGTCAAGAAAGATCGCTACAGTCTGGTTTGGTGCGCGCGACTTGAACGGATTCTTGGCTAGCACTGCGGCCATTTCCGGACCGGTTCGCACCAATACCTCCACGGGCTTGCCCGCGTAGTTCGCCATGCAATGCTCCAACTTAGCCTTCACTGCCGATTCCGACAATTTGCTTTCAAACACCACATTGCCACTCGCAATGTAAGTGCGTGGATTCAAAAATCCCGCCGATGCACACATGGATTTCAGCTCCGTCATCGGAAGTTTCCCGGTGCCACCTACGTTTACCGCGCGCAGCAACGCTACATACTTTGTCATTCGAACACCTTCTCGACGATGGCGTCCGGTATCGAAGCTCCCGCCAGCCAACTTGCGGCCCATTTAAAACCGTCACTCGAAATTATTCCTTTTCCCTTGCTTCACGTACGCCACCGATTCATCGATGTGCTTCCTGCTGTGGATGGACTTCTTCTTCGCCAGGTGTGCAAACATCTGCATCCCAAATCCTCCGTCCAGGTCATCCGTAATTCGCTTCTTCCATGGCCGCCTCACGATTTGTGTCGTGATGCGCCGGGTGATGCGCGGTTGCGTCATGATGTGGTCGGCCAGTTGCCACGCGCGGTCAAGCAGCTTATGTCTCGGTACCACTTCGTTCACCAATCCATATTCCAACGCGGTTTTGGCGTCGATGGCCTGCCCCGTAAGCAACGCGTAAGCCCCGCGTTTCACTCCCAGCAATTCCAGGAAGCAGCTGTGAATGCCGTCTCCCGGCACTGAGCCGATATCATAGTGCAGGTCGAAAATGATCGCGTCCTCGCTGCAGATGGTAATGTCGCACATCAAACAAATTTCGGTGTGAAAGCCCGGTCCATTCAGCACCCCGATCGTGGGAATTTCCAGGTCGTTCACCAGCGAACTGACATTGATCCTTCCATCTTTGTAAGCATACTCATACGCCCAGTGCTGCAGATCTTCCTGTTCCAACTTAAATCCTTCGGGATCGGCCTGCATCATGAAGTCTTCGCCCGTGCCGCTGAAGATCATTACTTCATTCTCCGGATCCGCTCCAATCGTCTTGAACAGTTGCCCCACAGAACGATGATTTTCCACGCTCAATTGTGTTGAGCGGCCCAAGGTATGCGCCTCGGCCAAAATCACGCCATCTGGGCGCCGCGTCAGTTTGTAATGCTCCGCAAATCGTTTCTTGTATTCCTCAAATTTTGGCGTATCCACAAAGCTGGACAAGGACATGCCCCATTTCTCCTCTTCGAACCGTGCAGCATTCGAATTCTCGGTCCACAATCCGGGAGAAATAATAACCCGCCGCGACACTCGCAGCAAAAATTGCTGGCAGGGGTACCCCGGGTACCCCACCCCCCGTTCTTTGGCAAAGAGTTCGTATTTGCTTGATAAGAACCATGGCGATGAAGGCGTTGCCGGCATCTTCACCGATGTCGTGTATGGCGCAGATGTTGGGGTGGTTTAACGCCGAAGCGGCTTGCGCTTCACGCCGGAAACGCACCAGGCTCTGCTGAATCTTTGGCTACGTCCTCAGGGAGAAATTTGAAGGCCACGAAGCGGTGCAGGCGGTGTCTTCCGCTTTGTAAACCACCCCCATCCCACCGCCGCCAAGTTTTTCTGACATACGGATACGATAATAGGATATCGCCTGGCCAATCAGTGACTGGGAGTTTGCCATTCGCGGTTCACATAGGTGGAGGGGCCAGCTAAGTCAACGAAGCTGGCGACTGCTGTCAAAAGCTACAGAGACTGCATCTGACAGGTCCCGAAACGAGATACGGGATCGGTTGCTCTTGCCGAGCTGGTCTTCGGACGACCAACGGCGCATGGAGACCGTGAGCTCAATACGTCAGAACGTAGTGGGGAAATAAAAAAAGGCGGGCCAGTTATAGCCGCCTTCTTTACTGCTCGATACAATGTGTTGTGCGTGCTTGCGCCTTGACGATCCCTTCGACCAGAGGTCTCAGGGTAAACGATACGATCTGACAGAATCCGTCCAAATAAGTGAGTTCATCGCCCTTGGCGAAACAGTCGGGTCGGCTTTAAGCCGGCCCTTCGGTACTTCACTCAGGGTCATCCCTAACGGGATGAAAACGTGTAGTCCAGACCCTTCGTGAGAAGGGCCGACTACATATGAGTGGCATGATCCGCACACCATAGCGGGTTGAGCCACTACTACTTTAGAAAGGAGGTGATCCAGCCGCAGGTTCTCCTACGGCTACCTTGTTACGACTTCACCCCAATCATGAGTCATACCTTGGGCGCTTGCCTCCTTGCGGTTAGCGCAGCGACTTCTAGTACAACCCACTTTCGTGATGTGACGGGCGGTGTGTACAAGGCCCGGGAACGTATTCACGGCGTCGATCTGATACGCCATTACTAGCGATTCCGGCTTCATGCAGTCGAGTTGCAGACTGCAATCCGAACTGAGCAGAGTTTTTTCCGA
>DATHMG010000004.1:0-28763 GCA_035487275.1 Candidatus Acidiferrum sp.
ACCCAAGTATCTACACCCTCTCTCAAGTCCAGTACAACAGCAAGCCCACTTCCGAGCAGGACTTCACCGGGAACATCTGGTTGACGCACCAATACAGGATCGGCACGCATTTCGGTACATTCGAGACGGGCTTCAAAGTGCGGGACGCTCAAAAGAGGCAGAAGGACACGGAGTTGTACTTCAACTGCAATAGCTGCGCGACGGTGAGCCAGTTCTTGCAAAGCTATGTCAACTCGGATTACTACTTCGGGGCCTATCAGGTTGGGCCAACAACCGATTGGAACAAAATCAACTCTTTTTACCTCGCCAATAGTTCCACCCTCTTCACCCTGGACTCGAACAGGAGCCACCGAGCCGGGGATTCCAACAACTTCTCCCTCTCCGAACGCGTTTATGCAGGCTACGTCATGAATACCATCACCATCGGACGGTTCCGCTTGCAGACTGGTCTGCGCTTTGAGGGAACGCAAGGCTCTTTCCTAGGCACTCAAGCGAATTTCGATCCCAACGGAAATTTCCTCTTCGACTCTCGAGTGCCTGGCGAACAATCCTATCTGGACGTCTTGCCGAGTGCGCAACTCCAATACAACATCAACAGCTCCACGGACATTCGCGCAGCCTATGGGCGCGGTATCGCCCGGCCCAACTTCGGGGACCTTCCTCCGTTCGCTACCCTGGATCAAGGTGGTATTGGGGGAACTACGAGAGTATTTACGGGGAATCCAAATCTAAAACCGACGCATGCCAACGACTACGATCTCTTGTTTGAACACTACTTGAAAACTGTAGGAATAATCCAGGTCGGTTGGTTTTATAAGGATTTGACGGATCCTATCTACACTGTGCAGTCGACCCCCACGACCGGGCCGTTCACGGGGTTCAAAGTGACTCAGAAAATCAACGGACCGGGCGGGCACATCACCGGCGTTGAGATGAATTGGCAGCAACACCTGAGGTCTCTGCCAGGCTTGTTGGGTGGCATAGGCGTATCGGCAAATTACAGCTATACGACTTCGCAAGCCAGCTTCCCTGCCACCTTTGGACGAACAGATCACCCCCATCTTTTGCGGCAGGCACCGAACAACTGGAACTTTGACGTCACTTATGACAAGGGCCCAATCTCAGCGCGCATGGGACTTTCGCACAATGATGCCAATATTTTCGCGTACAACTTTTCGGACGGCGCTCCCGGCGGCATAAGGGGGCCGAATGGGGACGTCTATCTGTATCCGCACACCCAGGTAGACGCCCAAGCGATGTACCGTTTGCCCGGCCGCTACCGCGATTTCCACTTGATCGCCTCCTTTCTCAATCTAACCAATGAAGTTTTTGGTTTTTATCAGGGCAGCGAAATTTATCCTATCCAGCGCGAATACTATGGAACCACCTACTCCTTCGGGATGCGCTGGACTCCTTCATTCGCCAAATGAACTCAAAGCCACTGGCCACAAGGCCTTGCGTTAAACTGTAATTTCGATTGCCGTGAGGTGCGCTACGAGATTGCGTATTTACCTACTGTTTGTGGCAGTCCTGCTCGCGATAGCAGGACTCGAAATACAAGGCCGAGCGTCGGTGGTCGCCAGCGGCGTCGAGAACGCCACCTGCGAGCAAATCGGCCCCCATGCGTACCGGATTGAATTTCAGCCAACAGCGAACTCGGGAGCCGTCGAGGTGTTCGCCAGCTCCCGGCCAGATCGCATCGATTCCGAAAAGCCCGTGGGCGTCCTTCGCAACGCTGGTGGGAATATCTCTGTCCCCGAACGTGCGGGCCGTATCTACTTCCATCTGAAGTCATTGAATGGTGCCACTAGGGTCGTTTCTGTCAGGAGGCTTCCGCTGGAGGGCGCGAACAATTTTCGCGACCTCGGAGGTTATCGCACGACGGACGGCCATTATGTTCGATGGGGTTTGGTGTACAGATCGGGTTATCTCGTCAATCTGACGCCTAAGGATTCCGCGTATCTCAATACTCTCGGAATTCGTCTGGTGTGCGATGTGCGCGCCGATGGTGAGCGCATGCGTGCCCCCGATCCTGCCCAGTGGACCGGAAACGCACCTGAAGTTCTGTCCGTTCCGATAGGACCTAATCGTGATGGAACGCTCTTGGCAGAAGACCTTAAAAAGCGAGTGGCGAAAATAAACGCCGAAACTAAAGATTCGATTCGAGGATACGATTACGCGATCACCGACGCTTCGCAGTATGGAAAGATTCTTCATCGAATTGCAGCGGGCTATTTACCTGCGGTTGAACATTGCACTTCCGGCAAGGACCGAACGGGAGTCTTCAGCGCGATTCTTCTGACCGCGCTGGGTGTTCCTCGCGAAACAGTAGTTCAGGATTACCTTCTTACGACTCAGTACATGCTCGCTCCAGACAGCATTGATAGAACAACTGCGGACCTGCAGAAAATCTTTGGTCTCTCGGAACCTCCGGACGCCGCCACGGTAAAAGCGATCATAACCACCAAGCCGGAAACGCTTCAAGCCACCTTCGACAACATCAACAAGACCTACGGTTCCTTCGACAATTATCTGCGTCACGGCCTAAAATTCTCTGATTCCGATTTGGCCAGCCTTCGCGACAAACTCCTCGAACCTTAACGCTGTATAAAAGTAGGCGTTGGCGATTTGGCGGTGCGCGTACAATCCGCAACTTCGACAGCCAGCGGGGTGGTGTTTAAATCGTGTGCACCGCCGGGGGCACGCCGAAACGGAGGGTGATAATGCGATTCAGAACACAGGTTGAGAACCGAGCAGCTTAAGGGTGGCTGCATTGGCGATGTTCATGATGTGTTCCACTTTGCTGAGCATGAAGATTGGCGCGCAGGATGAAGCAGCTGGTGGTTACGCGGCAACATTCGGCCGGCTAGCGCTTTAACGCGAGCATCCACGATTTATTAGCTGGCGCTTATTCACCGAATTTGGATCTGCTTTTGATTTGGAAGGGAATCTGCGCGGAGTGCCCGCGTAGCTACGCCATTTGATTAAAGAATCAGCGGCGGGTGCGATCCTTTCGTACGGCTTCGTCGATGAGGGCGCCAAGTTCGCTGCGCGTTAGCGACACATGTTCGCCCGCGGAGTCTCCGCCGTCACTCGTTATCGGCAGGTCCGCTCCTCCGCCGGGTGGCGGCGCGACAAAATATCTGGAGCGCGAGGCCATCAGCTTGGCTACTTCCCGGCTGGAAAGCAGCTGTGGCTCACCGGCCATCTCCGCTGCCAGCGTAATCTTCGCGGAGTGCTCGATGGTTTCCATGCGGAAGAAAGCCGTCAGCAAATCGGGCCCGCAGGTGACCGCTCCGTGATTTGCAAGCAGCAGCGCGTCATAATGCGGAACGAACGGCTCAATGGCGGCGCTCAATTCCGGAGTTCCCGGAGTTGCATAACGCACCAGGGGAATTTGCCCCAGGCCGATAATTACTTCGGGTATCAGCGCTTGGTCGAGCGCGCGGCCGGCCACGGCAAAACCCGTTGCGGTGGGCGGGTGTGCATGGCAAATGGCCTGCACGTCTGGGCGCATGCGATAAAACAACAGATGCATAGCCACTTCCGATGACACTTTGCGCTTGCCAGAAATGTGGGTGCCGTTCAGATCGGTAATCACTAAATCTTCTGGCGACAGCGTGCCCTTGTTCATGCACGTGGGCGTATTCAGTATGCTGTTCTCGTCCAGGCGAACGGAGAGATTTCCTTCGCAGGCTACGATATAGCCGTGCTCGTATAGCCAGCGACCCGCGATACAAATCTCGCGCCTGTGTTGCTCTTCACTTTTTGCGGAACCCGGCAGGAGTGTGTCCGTCATTGGCCTGTCCCTTTCCTCGCGTCCTATGGTGGCGCGCCAAACGATTTACTAGAAACTTCCGCCGCAAAAGCGTGGAAGGTTCTTTTCCCCATGGACGCACGGAAGTGGTGGGAAGAACCTAATACAAGTCCCGGCAAGATGCTAGGCGTAAATTCCGCGAAGCTTTAAAGCGCTGGCGACCCGGTCGATGGCCAGCATGTAAGCAGCAATGCGGTTATTTACCCTGTGGGCTTCGGCATAACGGACTACCTCGTCGAAAGCGTGTTCCATGACGTCGAGAAGCCGTTCGTTCACTTCGCTCTCGCGCCAGAAAAAACCTTGTCGGTCTTGCACCCACTCGAAATAACTGACCGTGACACCCCCGGCATTGCCCAGAATATCCGGCACGGTGAAGATACCCTTAGCATCGACGATGGAATCGGCTTGCCAGGTAGTGGGTCCGTTAGCGCCTTCGCATAAAACCCTGGCCTGTACCCGATGCGCATTTTCTTCGGTAATTTGATTTTCGATGGCCGCGGGAATAGCAATCTCGCACGGCTGGAACAGCACATCGCGGGCGCTCATTTTTGTTCCACCGCCAGGAAAATCCTGCAGCGCCTTTTTCTGTATGTACACCCACTCAATCACTTTGGGAATATCAAAGCCATTTTCGTTGTAAAGGCCGCCGCCGATATCCGCGAGGCCCACAATTTTGTAGCCTGCCTTCTGCATCAAGTCCGCCGCCAGCGAGCCGACATTTCCAAATCCTTGAATTACCACGCGGCAGCCTGGTTTCTTAATGCCGGTTTTTGCCAGTGCTTTGTCACAGCAGATCATCACCCCGCGCCCGGTCGCTTCGCGCCTACCTGCGGACCCTCCTAATTCGATAGGTTTGCCGGTGACCACTGCGGTGGTGGCCTGACCAAGATGCATCGCGTAGGTGTCCATTACCCATGCCATGGTCTGTTCGCCGGTGCCTACATCCGGCGCGGGCACATCCTTTTCAGGACCCAGCCAATTGGCCAGCTCTGCTGTGTATCTGCGGGTCATGCGCTCCAATTCGCCGCGCGACATTTTCCTCGGATCGCAAATGATGCCACCCTTCGCGCCGCCAAATGGAATATTTACCACCGCGCATTTCCAGGTCATCCAGGTCGCCAACGCTCGCACTTCATCCAGGGAAACGTCGGGCGCGTAGCGAATGCCGCCCTTGCCGGGCCCCCTCACCGTGGAGTGCAAAACGCGATAGCCGGTAAACACTTCCAGCTGGCCGTTATCCATGCCAACTGGAATGTAAAGAGTGATTTCTTTGCTGGGATATTTCAGGTAGCGGTACAGGCCCTGCTCGAGACCTAGTTTGTTGGCCGCAACTTCAAAACGCGCTTCCGCGTTCTGGTACACATTCATTTCTTCCGGTACGGGACCGTGCGCCATTGCAAAACTCTCCTTGCCATCCGAACCGCAGCCGGCTTAGTCGCAACTGGACACGAGTAGCGCGGTTTTCGCAACTGAATTGAGGGCCAACGAAAGTAGGAAATAGCGGGCTACCCTCCCGCCTTTTTGGTGGCCGGGCGTCAGTATACGAACCCTTAGACTAGCTCGCAAGCGGCACCTCACTGGAGCTGCTATGCCCTTGGACGATCGCACAGAATCCGGTTTTGGAACTGGCTGGTTCGCTTGAGTTTAAGTGGCGAAACGGCGAAGGGAAGTTGTGGAAAACAACAAAAATATAGACGCACAAATGTCCAATTTTGAACAGACGGCGGAGCGGAGAGCGGATAACTTTCTTGCAGATGTTGGTGGTATACATACGATGCCGGAGCAAAAGCGCTTCCGGGGACGCCATCGCGTGTAAACCCCTCGCGGCGGCCAGTGCCTAAGCCTTAGCACTTCGGCCGCCGCGTTCATTTTTACCGGTATGTCGGCTAGAAATTCTCCGCCCGCGCTGCCACATAGAAATTCCCACCTTGCGACAAACTTCTTCCGTTGAAACTATTTGAAATCTCGCCGACGAAAGGCGAACGCCCCAAAAATTGAAGGAAATGATACAGCGGTGCCACGCGAGCAATTTGAGTCGTTTCGTGATCTACCGGACCGCTTTGCGAGGGCGGTTAGAAATAAAAATTACTGCAGCTTGAATTGAATCGTCACGGTCATGTGCATTGGCACGGGTTTGCCATGCAATCGCGCCGGTTCGTACTTCCAGTGACGCAGGGCGTCTTTTGCAGCCTCCCGCAAGAGTATGGGGCCGGAAACAATGGCCATGCTCGTAACGTGTCCACTTGCATCAATCAGGGCGTCAATCGTCACTGCGCCCGTTATTCGTTGATTTTTTGCAATCGCCGGATATACGGGAGCGACCGAAGAAATTAAGGTTGCGGATTTTATCTCTGGCCCGCTGCTAGGAGCAACCGGCTGTTTAGATGTGGAGCCCACGAGACCCGGTGCCAATCCCGCCGCTGGCTGGCTTGGCTCAAGATTCAAAGCTTCTTCAGTGGGAACCGGCCCGGCCGGTGCGTTCAGGATCGGAGCTGACAACTTAACGGATCCCAGGCTTTGCTTTTTGGCCTGAGGAGGCGCGGCTATATCAGCGCTTGCAGGGACATCTTCCGCGGAATCCACCGTGGCGATGTTTTTGTTGGCGTCCAGGTTTGCCCTGCTGGCATCCGCGAATTTAGTCGAATGCGACCCGGAAGGTGCATCCGGAGCGCCCGATGCCGGCGTGGAAACGGCTGTGAATTTAGCCGGGGGCTTCTCCGGAGTCGCGCCTCGCACCTGCAGCTGTGATGGCGTAGGCTCGTTGCTGCTGTTATTGGCGGCGCTGGTTGGCGTGCTAACCGCCGCAATATTGGATGCTGAATTGTTCGGTGCTACTTCGTCCGAGGATTGGCGCAGATACCAGCCGCCAGCGCCCACCAGCAATAGAACCCCCGCTGCGATCGCGCCGATCAAGAACTTCTTGCTGGATTTATTTGAAGTGGCAGCTTCTTCTGACAGGCCGTCATGCTCATCCGCCAGAAAGTGGGTGCCAAAAGACGAGGCAGGCAAGCCTCGATTGGCGTTGTCGGGCGTATCTGTAATTTCGGTAACCGCAAGATCGTCCACGACCGGAATATCTCCGAAGTCTTCGGACGCTTCATGTCCGCCGATAGCAGGCAATGCCGAGGAAGCGGCTGCCGCGTTGCGCGCTAACGGCTCGAGCCAGGAAGGTATTTTGATTTCGTCTGAATCCAGGATGGAGTTCGACTGCGGGATCGAAGGTTTTGGCGCGACTTGGGGCGCAGCCGTGGTTGTCTTTATTGGTTTTGCGGTCTCAAGAGTGCCGTGAGTTGGTACGCTCGACGAAGAGGATGGGGTGGTGTTGAGCGCAGCCGGCGAGGAATTTGGCGGACTCGATTTAGGTGCTGACGGCGGATTCGGAGAAACAGTTGAACCTAAGGGGACAGATTGGGGGCCGCGCGGGGAACTTGGAATCGCAGATTTCGTTTCCGGCTGAAGCGCCGCAGTCGTGACTGGAGCCTTCGATTCAACGCCCGGGCCACCGGCGAAATTCCGCGCCGTTGAAGAGGTTGGTAGGGTTTCTGAACTTTGACCCAGAGGCGCTGTGGGGAAGCGCATTCCCCAGAAGCCCGAGACTGGCTCGGTAAACTCCAACTCCACATAGCCGCTCATGCTGCTATAACTTTTTGAATTTACAACCTGGCATACAACTTCTTTCTTTGTTTTTTCGTTGGTCAGGAACAGCAATTGGCCGGGAACTACCGCGGAAGACAAACGCACCACCGCGCCGTGCCCGAATATCAAAACCGTCTTCGTAGATTCAGAAAAAGGCTCGCGCTTCTCGCTACCCGCAATCGCTCGCGCTCCATTCACCGTGACGGCAACTTCCAGCGCCACCGGCTGGGGGCGGGCCGTGGCGCTTTCTGGAATGGACGTTAATATTTCGTTTTCCTTTGCAGCAGGGGACATGGGCACACTCGCGAGAACAGGTTGCTCCGGCATACACAAACAGGTGTTCGCGCGGAATCACCCTATGGTCTAAGCCGCGTAGAGGGCTAGCTATAGTACTGAGGTACTATGTGGGAAAATTTTGTACAGATCGACACCCCGGCCGCGGGCAAAAAGTACCTGTACTACTGGACAGGTGGCAGGGTACCTTTGAATTGTTCGTCGAGTTCCACTTGGTAGCCGGTAACCATTTTATTGGTTTCATTGGCCATGCCGATGACCGCTTGCAACTCATGGAACATCTGGTCGGTCATACCCTTTTTGCGCGCCGAGGCGGTGTGCGACGCGATGCAGTAATGACAATTGTTAGTTATGCTGACGGCGACGTATAGCAATTCTTTTGTCAGGGAGTCCAGAGCGCCGGGGGCCATAATTTGCTTAATCGATTCCCAGGTACGCTTCAACGTGGTGGGGTCGTGCGCGATGGCTTTCCAGAAATTATTGATCCAGTCGATCTTCCGGGTGGCCATGATGTCATCGTAAACGGCGCGAACTTCCGGGCTGGCATCTTGGTATTCGATCAGTGCGAAGGTGGCCATGATTTCTCCAGAGAATATTCAACAAATGAGCGAGTAAAACGTTAACAGGAACGCTAGGAAATTTAAAACTTGGAAGCGGCACGGCGGGAAATGACGCGCGAGGAACGCTTGCGAGTGGAGCAGCAAAATTTTTCGAGCAGCAACCTGGCCAGCCGTTTGTGATTGTGACGAATGACGTCGCGCTCATCCAGTAAATTATCGAGAATGATGCGACAGCCCAATTTCTGAATCTCCGGCAAATCGATGACTACAGGTTCGGCGCCTTGCGCACGATAGCGCCGGGCGACTTCCGGAGAGACCGGTTGGCGATTGGCAACCACGTAGTCGACCAACTTACGCGAGCCGTGCATTTGAATGGCACGAAGGTGGTCGGCCAGCGCATATCCGGCGGTTTCACCCGGCTGGGTCATGAGATTAGCGATGTATACGCGCGGGGACTTGGAGCTCGCGATGGCGGAGGCCACTTCAGGAATTAAGAGGTTGGGCAGGACACTGGTGTATAGCGAGCCGGGACCGAGAAGAATCAGATCCGCGTCGCGAATGGCTTCAATCGCGAGAGGTAGCGGGCGGACGTTTTTTGGGGAGAGTTCCAATTTTTTTATGGGCACGTGACTGGCGGTGATGCGTGTTTCACCGCGTACGCGGCGGCCATTAGTTAGGGTGGCGACGAGATGCACGTTCGCTAGCGTGGATGGAAAAATTCGGCCGCGAATGGCGAGAACTTTGCTGCTTTCGCGGATTGCTTCGGTGAAGTCTCCGGTGATGTGGGTGAGTGCGGCGAGAAAAAGATTACCAAAATTGTGGCCGATCAGTCCGCGGCCGGCATGAAAACGGTATTGGAAAAGACGGCCGAGCAACGCTTCGTCCTTGGACAGCGCGACCATGCAGTTGCGAATATCGCCCGGTGGCAGGATGCGATTTTCGCGCCGCAGGCGCCCGGAGCTGCCGCCGTCGTCAGTCACGGTGACGATGGCAGCAAGATCGGAAATGGGGCGCTCGGCGTTAGGATTCTTGTCGCCGCCACGGAGGACATGTTGTTTGAGTCCCCGAAGAAGTGCGGATAAACCGGTCCCGCCGCCGAGAGCGACGATGCGAAAACCGCGCGAGGAATTTTTTGGGTTGGCGGTGTTTTTTTTCACGTGCGGGCGTGGCAAATCAATTCTTCGATCAAATAGCGGGCAGGTTTTTTTAAACGATCAGCCGGCGGTGCCGTCTTTCTCAGGATACAGCAGTTCGGTGAAGCGCGGATCTTCCTGGAGGAAAGCGAAGTCTTCGTCGTTACGCGCGTGATAACGATTTTCGGATTTGAGCTGAATGGCTACTTTCAGATTGGCCATCGCGGAGTCCGCTTCGCCGGTCAGGCAATCAAGTGCTGCGAGGGCGTAATGAATATGATCGGCCTTGGGCGCGGCGCGGCGGGCTTTATCGAGACTTTCGCGCGCGTCATCCCAGCGGCCGACGTTCATCATGGCCACGCCGCGTTGATAATGTTCGTCGGCGGTGCGCGGATTTTGATCGTGAAGCGGTTTCATGCGCTGCTCGGCAATTTTTACGTGCATGCGTGCGCGGTCGGCGAGTTCTTTGCTGGGACCTTCGACAACTTTTTCAAGTTCCTGCTTGGCACGCGCAAATTTCTGCTGCCGAAATAATGACAGGGCCTCGTCGTAGACCTTTAACTGAGCTTGAACGCGCGGATCGACAAGTTCTACTCCGCCACGTTGTGCGGGAGGCGCTGGGGGTAAGTTCTTTTTCTTCTGTGATTTAGCACGAGAATGGGACGCGCTTTTGACGCGAGAGGAAGGTGCCCGAGTTGGCTTACGGACTTTTGCCATGAAGCGCATGCTAACAGAGGTGATATGGCGCGTCAATGTTCGTGCCATACACAAAAGCGGGGAATAGCAGGTTCCTGGCAGCCAACCGACGTTTTGCTGGTGCCCGACGGCTGATGTTATGAGAATTTTGGCCGGTGGTAAACCCCCCAGGTTTTTTGCCAAAGAGATTGTAAGATGATGAAAACAAGGGATCGACGTTGCGAAAAGAGAACCGAAAAGTGGAAACAAGTCCACCAACTCGTAAAACAAAGGAATAAGAAGTTAACATAATAAACGCCGCACCCTTCTATCGACCGCCGTCGTCAGAGATATGATTTGCCCAATCGAACGGGGTGAGGGCTGAAGTGAACATGCGTTATGTCACCGTTTATATATATTACTGATAACTAATATTTCAGCTTTTCTATGGGTGGTAGGAATTGCTTGAATGGACGGAGACAAATGCTGTTGAGCAATAATTTCGCCGCGACTCTTATCGGTGACGTTACCTACCGGAGGCATGGGTAGAAAATAGAATGTGGGAATTCAGGGGAATTCGCGGACACTGTATTTGGAGATTCGAGGTTCGATTCGAGGGAATAAGGTAGCAGGTTCGAAGTCCTGGTACCACATCGCGTAAAAACGGCTAAGATGAATGTAGCCTATACGAATCAAACTGAGGTACGGAATAGAATTTAACAAAGATGGGGGCGAATACTGGCTGGGTATAGTGTGTGCAGTGAGATTTTAGCCGGATTCGAATTGACGACTAGTGCCGTTTATTAATTTTCCTGCGCGCGAAATCAACTGCAAGCTGGTGTATTACGGTCCAGGTCTGGGCGGAAAAACCGCCAACCTGCAATGGGTGTACGACCATACCGGGCAGAATCAGAAAGGCAAGATGGTGTCACTGGCCACGGAGACCGACCGCACGCTGTTTTTTGATTTTCTGCCGCTGGATCTGGGGACGGTGCGCGGATTTAAAACGCGCTTTCATCTATATACCGTGCCAGGGCAGGTGTTTTATGAGGCTAGCCGCAAGCTGATTCTTAAAGGCGCGGACGGCGTGGTGTTTGTGGCGGATTCGCAGGAAGAGCGGCTGGATGCGAATTTTGAAACGATGGAGAACTTGCAGGAGCATTTGAAAGAGCACAACCTTAAATTCGATACGATTCCGTATGTGCTGCAATTGAATAAGCGGGATTTACCTAATGTGATGAGCGTGGGGGATCTGACAAAGCAATTGCAGAAAAAAGGCGAGCCGGTCGTTGAGGGAGTGGCCGTGAATGGGCAGGGTGTGTTTGAGACTTTGAAAGAAGTGGCGAAATTAGTTTTGGCGGAGTTGAAGAAGAACGGTTAGTTTGTGGATAGAGAAAATTAAAATCGCGCCTTGTGTATTAGGTTCGGAGCGCAGTCTGTATTTGTTCTGTCCTAGCTTTGATTTGAGAAGGCAGAAAAGAAATTCGCACCAGCCGTAATCTCACCAAAATTCTTCCTTAGACAATTCAACCGCCAGACCAGGTTCATAACTCAACCGTGAACCTCCGGGCATCTTGTTTTCGCAATTTGCGCGAATTGAGGCTGGAACTGCGATCAGGCGAAATCGGCTAGGGCGGCGGATTCGGTTTCGAAGGCGGGAATGGCTTCGATGAGGCGGGTGACGGTCAGGGCGTCGCGGACGCGGCCGGGGCCGCAGACCAAGCGAAGGATGCCGCCTTCGCGAGCTAATTGGATGGAAATGCGCACCAGGGTGGAGATGCCGGAGCTGTCGATTTGGGGGACGCCGTTGAGAATGACCACGACTTTGCGCGCGCCCTGGTCGATTACAGATTGCAGCGCTTCGTGAAGTTGCTCGCTGGATTCGCCAATCGTAAGGCGACCGCGGACGTCTAAAACGGACACCGGCCCGCTGGCACGAACCTTTATTTCCATGGGGGCGTGATCGGCCATCTCGGTGATTCTCCGTCCGGTGAATACGCTTACGAGCAGCTTTCCGTTTGGGTGCATTATACGACGAAGGAAGATGACAAGCGATTGGCGGGGTGGAATTTATGGGTCCAATACGGACGGCGGGCTTTCGGCCTAGATTGTAAGAACTCCAAGCGGCGGCTCGCTCAAGATTTGCTCTCAACCGCCGGACCCAACGTTTAATTCAAAAGCAGACCTCAACTTCAAAATCGAAACCTAACCTCAACGAAAGGACCACCCTAAGAATCGAGGTCGGGCACCCTCCGCGTGATATTGAGTTTTGGGGGTTTGGACGGCGTACTAGTCAATTTTTTTGTGGGATGAATCAATTCTATTTATATGACAAGGGAGAAGCTGGTGCATATAATCGGGCGCGTCTAAAGCCCGGTTTGGGGGCTGTGAACGGGGCAGACGGCAGCTTTTTTGAATTTTTTATTACTGATGACCATTCCGAAGTTCCGACATTTGTCTCAAATTTATTGCAAGAGAGCGCCTGACCGCGGGCGTGGGACATGGCGAACGAGTTTGCTGCTGGGGATGATGTTGTGGGGCGCCTCAAGCGCGTTCGCACAGGCAGCGGCTCCCCCGGATTTTTCCAAGGCTACTACCAGCGAGAAGTTTGCGCAGCTTGACCAGCGGGTGTCGGCGGCGCAGTCTTCCGCGGACAACGCGTGGATGCTGGTGAGTGCGGCGCTGGTGCTGATGATGACCGGGCCAGGGCTGGCGCTTTTTTATGGCGGGTTGGTGCGACGCAAAAATACGCTGGCCATTATGATGCAAAGTTTCGCGCTGATGGCTTTGATTACGGTGATGTGGGCGCTGGTAGGCTACAGCTTGTGCTTTGGCGGAAATGGGCCGCTGCTAGGAGGGTTCGAGCACGCATTTTTGCGCGGTGTGGGAGCGGATCCAAATCCCGATTATTCGGGGACGATACCGCAGACCACTTTCATGGTGTACCAGTTGATGTTTGCAATTATCACGCCGGCGTTGATTACGGGGGCGACCGCGGAGCGGATGAAATTCAGCGGATCGGTGTTGTTTATGGTGCTGTGGTTTGTTTTTGTGTACGCGCCGCTAGCGCACATGGTGTGGGGTAAAGGTGGTTTTCTTAATGCCTCACTGGGGGGAAGATTTCCGACGCTGGACTTCGCGGGCGGAACGGTGGTGCACATTTCATCGGGAGTATCGGCATTGGTGTGCGCGCTTTATTTACGGAGGCGCACCGGCTACCCGCAGCAGCCGATGCCGCCGCATAGTTTGGTACTGAGTTTTATTGGAGCTTGTTTGTTGTGGGTGGGATGGTTTGGATTTAATGCCGGGAGCGCGCTGGCTTCAAACGGATTGGCGTCGAGCGCGTTTGTAGCTACACATTTCGCGGCGGCCAGCGCAGCTCTGGCGTGGTGCGCGGCGGAGTGGTTCAAGAATGGACGAGCGAGCGCGTTGGGTGGGATTTCGGGAGCGGTTGCGGGACTGGTGGCGATCACGCCGGCGGCTGGATTTGTCGGACCGATGCCGGCACTGGTCATCGGCATTTGCGCGGGCGCGTTTTGCTACTGGATGGTGACGAAGGTTAAGGCAATTTTTAAGTATGATGATGCCTTGGATGCATTTGGCGTTCACGGGGCAGGAGGAACGATTGGCGCATTGCTTACCGGAGTGTTTGCGCAGCAGGCGATTAATCCGATTTTCGGCGCGGGAAAACCGGTTGGCGGACTAGATGGGCATTGGGCGCAAGTTGGAAACCAACTGGTGGGCGTGCTGATCGCGTGGGGAATCGCGCTGGTGGGGACGATTGTGCTACTGAAGATCGTCGATATGATTACGGGTCTGCGGGTGACCACGGCAGAAGAAGAGGCAGGGCTGGATATTACGCAACACGGAGAAGAGGCCTATAACCTGGAAGCGTGATACGCGGTTTTATTATGCAACGCACGCGCATAGAGACGCATTGCGGAGTATAGGAAATTACCTCCATGATGAAAATTGAAGCGATCATTCAACCGTCGCGCTTTGTTTCCGTGAAAGAAGCGCTGCACGAAATTGGGATTGAAGGGATGACGGTGACGGAAGTGCGCGGGCACGGGCGGCAAAAAGGGCACACGGAAATTTATCGCGGGCGGGAATATACGGTGGACCTGCTGCCAAAAATGAAAGTAGAGATGGTACTGCCGGAAGCGCTGGTGGAGAAGGCGCTGGCGGCAATTATGAAGACGGCGAAAACCGGAATGATCGGCGATGGGAAGATTTTCCTATCGAAGATCGATGAGGCTATCCGAATCCGGAACGATGAGCGCGGGGAGAGCGCGCTGTAAAAAGGGATTTATTTAGAGAGCGTTTGTGCTGCCCTCGTAACAAAATCTTAAATCTGCCGACGAAGAAATGCCAGAAGCGTCGTCCTAGTGAGGGAACGAACAGCGGGAAGAAAACAAGCTCTACAGATGCAAAATTGCCCGCTATAGTTCATATCAAGAAGTGATCGGCCAAGCTAAAAAATCGATGCAAGGATCCATAACTCCTCTTTCCACGCTCGGACCTGAAGCGGACGACGAGCGGCAACGAATACGCGAGAAATTCGAAGCGGGTGCGGGTGCGCGAGAAACGCTGGCGGCGTTGTGCGAACTGGCGGACCGAAATATACAGCGCATTTTTGGCGAGGTGTTGCGCGTCCATGGGGACGACGCGCAGGGACTCAGTCTGCTGGCGCTAGGGGGATTCGGACGGCGGTTGCTTTTTCCTTATTCCGATCTGGATATTTTGTTTTTATTCGGCAACGAAAAAGCGGAAGCGGAATACCGGCCGTTAATCAGCGAATTTTCGCGGGTGCTGTGGGACATTGGCTTTCGGGTGAGCTCCGCGGGGCGCACCATCGATGAATGCAAGCGCATAGAAGAAGATAACGCAGAATTTCATCTGGCTTTGCTAGACCGGCGATTTCTGGCGGGGGACAGGACACTGTTTGAGAAGCTGGACAGCAAGGTGCTGCCTGGTTCGGAGAAGCAAGCGCGGCCATTTTTGATGGCGCAACTCCAAAAATTGACGAGGGACAGGCTGACGCGCTACGGGAATACCATTTTTCATCTTGAGCCTAACGTGAAGGAGTCGCCTGGTGGGTTGCGGGATTATCAAGCCACGGTATGGATGCAACAAATCAGCGGCGAGAAAAAAGACGCACGGCCGACGCTAACTGCGGAAGACGACCTGGTGCGAAAAGCGGTTGATTTCATGAGCGAGATTCGCTGTTTTTTGCATTACAGCAATGGGCGGAACGACAACACCCTGACGTACGAGCTACAAGCGGCGGCAGCGGCGCGTTCGTTGGGAATTTCGGGGGTTATTTCAGGGGTCAATTCAGGTACTGCGGCCAGGAATAGAGAAGCCGAAGTTGCAGGAAGAGGCTCCGCGGAACATGACCCAGCGGAATGGATGCGCCTGTATTTCCGGCAAGCGCGGACACTGAACCGGCGATTGCTGCGGCACATGGAACAAAAAACGCAACTCACCACATTGTCTCTGCGGGAACGTATTTTCAACGCCGCGCGTGTGCCGAAATTGGAAACCAGCACGATAAGGCCGTTCATCGAACGCGATGGACTTCTTGAAATCGTAGCTCCTGGCGCGCTATCGGATCGAGCGATTACCTTTTCGCTGTTTTTGGCGGCTGCGAGTACGGGTGTGCCGCTAAGCCGGGAGGCGGAACGCACCATCGCGTATATCCAAACGCATCCGGAGGTGCCGGCGCAGAATACGGAGATATCCTGGGCCACACTGCGCGAAATTCTGAGCGCGGATTATCCGGGCGTGGCGCTGCGGCCGATGCAGCGATTGGGATTGTTGCCGGAAGTGTTGCCGGAATTTGGACACATCGACTCGCTAGTGGTGCGCGATTACTATCATCGTTACACGGTGGATGAGCATTCACTGCGGACGATTGAACACCTGCAGGAATTGGGGGACGGCAGCGACGCGCTGGGCAAAAACTTTGCGCCGCTATGGAAAACGCCAGAGCGACGTGACCTGCTGATACTGGCGATGTTGCTGCATGATGTGGGCAAGGGCATGGCGGTGCAAAATCATGTGACGGGAAGCCTGGAGGCGTTAGAGAGTGCGGCAACCAGGCTGGGACTGACGGCGGAAGAAAAGGCGGAGGTGCACTTTTTGATCGCGCACCATCTGGACATGTCCGAGACGATGCAACGGCGGGACATTTTCGATGCGGGCACGGTAACGATGTTTGCCAGGACAGTTGGAACGCAGGAAAGATTGCAGCGGCTGACCTTGCTTACGTATGCGGACATTCACGCAGTGAACCCCGAGGCTTTAACTCCCTGGAAAGCGGAAATGTTGTGGCAATTGTTCGCGGCAACTTCGAATCACTTCAGCCGCACGCTGGACCGCGACCGGCTGCACGCTTCTACCGAAGTGTCCCTGCTGGCGCAGGTGCGTTCACAAACGCGGGGCGCGAAGGAAGGCGAAATCGAGCGGTTCCTGGAGGGTTTCCCGCGGCGGTATCTGGCGGTGCACTCGGCGGCGGAAATTGCGGAACACTTTGCGCTGTACCAGAAGTTGAAGGGCGAGCCGATGCAAACGGAGGTGAAGAGGACGCGGCACGGATTCTCGCTTTCGGTGATTACCGCGGACCGGCCGGCGCTGTTTGCCAAGATTGCCGGGGTGCTGGCGGGTTGGGGCATGAATATTGTAAAGGCGGACGCGTTTGCCAACGCGGCGGGCGTGGTGCTGGATACATTTCAATTTGTGGACCTGCATCGGACGCTGGAATTGAATCCTGGCGAAATCGAGCGCTTCCGCAGAAATTTGGCGGATGTGGTGAATGGAAAAGCAGCGCTCGAGCCGCTACTGCAAAGTAGGGACAGCGCGATGAGGGCCAAGGCTCCGAAGATCGCGGTGGATACGCGAATTACGTTTGACGATTCGTCGTCGTTGCACAGCACGTTGTTGGAAATTGTGACGCAGGACAGGCCGGGATTGCTTTATGAGATGGGCTCGTCGATGGCCAAGCAAGAATGCAACATTGAAGTGGCGCTCATCGATACCGAAGGGCAAAAGGCGATTGACGTGTTTTACCTGACATCGCGCGGCAAGAAATTGACGGAGCAAATAAAGGAGTCGCTGCGACAGGAGCTGCAACGGAGTTTAAATTGAAGGCCTGCGGCAAGCTGAACTGAGAAGTGGGAAATGATTGAAGCAGGAGCGAACGAATTCGGCTTAACGATATCTTCGGATGACGAGGTTGTGTCGATCGGAACGATAAAGTCCTAGAACGTAGAGAATAACAACGCCCTTCGTTGAATAAATGACCTGGCGGATGCGCAACAGCGGGGCACGTTTTGGCAAATTGAGAAGCTCGGCGGTTCGCGGGTCGGCGGCGGTGGCATCCACCTCTTCGTCGGAATAGCTTAGCTCTACGTGATAATCACGCTGCAAGGTGGAGAATAAGGATTCTTTGTGCAGCGGGGCGGATTGCAAGCCGAAAAATTGTTCAGCGGAAAGATAGCAAGTCTCCAGGGCGAAAGGCTCGCCGCCAGCCGCATGCCTAAGGCGCTCCAATTTAAAGACGCGGCTTCTCGGAGGAAGGGCTAATCGCGCGGTAGCCTCCTCTTCATTGTCGATAATTTTTGTAAACAGAACCTTCGAAATGGGAGTCAAACCGCGGCTGCCCATTTGTTCGGTATAACTCATCAATTTATTGAAATGAATTTTTGGAGCAGCGACAAAGGTGCCCACCCCGCGGCGCCGCTCCACCAAGCCCTCGCGTTCGAGCGAGGCGAGAGCGTGGCGAGCGGTCATCAGGCTGACATCATGAGTTCTTGCGAGTTCTCTCTCGGAAGGCACGCCGTCTCCAGCGCGTAGCTGGCCAGCGTCAATGCCGGTTCGAATCTCAGCCTGGATCCTTTTATACGCAGGAATTCCATTTGTTTTCTTGGCTAGCATTCTTCAATTCCCTCGACATATTCCTGACTGAAATACAAAGGTCACAAATTCAAACGAGAGAGACGGCATAAAAGTTCAGACGTTAGCCGCGGCCCCACGCAATTTACGAACTTGTTACAGGCAATGCGGGTCTCCGCTAACGGGAATCCACGCCCATAGATGGAAGCACCAAAAACCCAAACCGAAAGTGCTATATGGCGGCGATCCTAGCCTGCTATAGGGCACAGCAATGAGATGGTTATAAAACAATCTTTTACTCTTATAAAGCGATATTTTTTTGTTGACAAGCGTAACGGTCCGCTATATAGCTATCCGTAATTCGGGGGTGTTTTGGTTTTTGCTGGGATCCAACCAAATTTCGGGAAAAGAGTGTGCTAGCCAATGGCCGCAAACTCTTGGGGAGATTGTATGAACAGACTGCGACTGCTTTGTTGGGTAACTGCAATTTTGGCGCTCACTTTGTGCGGAAGGCAGGAACTGTTGGCGCAGGAAGTCACGGCTACGGTGACCGGGACGGTTACAGATTCGAGTGGAGCAGCGGTTGCCGGGGCGGTAGTTACCGTCAAATCAGTGGAACGAGGAGTGGTGTATACCGCGACGACCAACGACAGTGGTCTATACCACGTCTCGCAACTGCCGGTCGGCCACTATGAAGTCAGAGTCGAAAAGCCCGGGTTCTCTTCGGTGGAGTATCCGGCTTTCGCGCTCTCATTGAACCAAGTTGCGCGGATTGATGTTGAAATGAAAGTCGGGCAGGTGAGCCAGACCATCGAAGTGACGGGAGCGGCGCCGGTGTTGAAAACAGAAACGGCCCAGGTCGATACTGTTATTAATGCCGCAACCAACGACAATCTCCCGTTGGCTTCGCGGAATTACGTGCAACTGACGCTACTTGCGCCCGGTACGGTATCAACCGATCCTAGCAGTTTCAACAACGGCAACAACACCGGTGGCTATGGGGGGCGCCCGCTGATCAACGGCAACCGGGAGCAGGCCAACGACTTTTTGCTCGACGGGATGGATAACAACCAGGTATCGGACAACCTGCTGGGTTACACACCAGCCCCGGATGCGATTCAGGAGTTTAACCTCATCACCAACAACGCTCCCGCTGAATTCGGCAATTTCGAGGGTGGGGTAGTCAACGCCACAATCAAGTCCGGAACCAACAGTTTCCACGGCGACGTATGGGAGTTTTTCCGCAACGACAAATTGAACGCCGACAGCTGGTCGAATAAATTCAGCGGGCTTCCCACGGATAAACTACGCTGGAATATGTTCGGGGGTACGTTGGGTGGTCCAGTGCTCAAGAACAGACTTTTCTTTTTCGTTGACTACCAGGGACAGCGCTTTGATATCCCGGCCTCATCGAGTGCAAACACCATGTTTACCGCCGCTGAGCGCACCGGGAACTTTGGCGCCGTCTGTGCGGCCGGGTTTGACGTTAACGGAGTCTGCAAAGGCACGGGTCAGTTATATAACCCGTGCGTGTCCTTTACTGCCGTGTGTACTCCCAGTTCTCCGGCCGCGACGGTTCGCAGTCCCTTCCCGTTTAATCAGATCCCCGCCGCGATGATTAGTCCGGTAGCGGCGGCGTTGTTTGCTTCTCCCCTTTATCCGAGCCCCATCAACACCAGCCTGCAACAAAATGCTGTGAATACTAAATCTTCGGCCTTCAATGTAAACCAAGGCGACATAAAGGTAGATTTCAAGGCCACAGATAAAGACAACATCTCGGGCCGCTTTACGAGGGCTTATCAGAATAATCCATCGTCGAATTCTCAGGTGCTGCTGCCAAACTCTTATGCGACATCGCCCATATTCAACACCGTTGGCGATTGGACCCGACTGATCGGCAGCAATCTCGTGAATGATTTCCGCATGGGATGGAGCCATATCACGCTGAACAGCGGCGATGCTTTTGCTCCGAGCGTGGGACAATTTGGCAACACACTCGGCATCGGAAATGGCAACCCGGCAAATGTCGATGGGCTGTTGCAACTCAAGTTTACCAACTCACCTTTGACTACTTTGGGAAGCCCGGAACAAACCCAGAGCTTCGACGACCACGTCTGGCAGTTCGAAGACGCGGTAACCTGGACGCATGGCCGGCACAATTTAAAAATCGGCGGGCAATTCTGGCGCCAGATTATCAAGACCTTCTATGCCGGTAACAATGGCCAGCTCGGGCTTATGGATTTCGACGGGAGATTCACGAACGCGTCCTTTACCTCCCCAGTCACAGGTACCGGCGATGGCGGCGCGGACTTCGTCTTGGGTCTGCCCTTTCAATATGGCCGAGGAGTGAGCACCGGTCAGACTTGGGAACAGTCCAGCAACATCATTGGTGTCTACGCGCAAGATACGTGGCGCTTATCGGAACGGCTAACGCTAAATCTCGGTCTGCGCTACGAAGCGCACACACCTTGGGTGGAAACCAACAATCGCCAAGCTAATTACAACATGGCGACTGGCAACGTCGATCTAGCTGGCCAGAACGGCGCCAGCCGGGGACTCTATAATGGTTTCTATGGGGGTAAAGACTTCCAACCACGCGTCGGATTCGCGTGGACTCCCGAAGCGCTAGGCGGCCACACCGTGGTGCGCGGGGCGTTTACAATCTCTTCCTATCTGGAAGGCACAGGCACGAACCTGCGACTAACGTTGAATTCACCTTTTACACCTGCTGAAATCAACGCTGTCTATAACAACGCTGCTTTGCCGGCGACGAATAGCTCAGACGGTATCGTGGGCTCCGCGGGTGGGGCTTCCTGCGCCGCGCCTGCGTATGCTTGCTATGCCCAAGCCTTTCTACGCGTTTGGGATCCCAACGTGCAGCCGGCGATTGCCGATCAGTGGAACCTAACCATTCAACATCAATTTTGGGGAGATACTACTTTCCAAATTGGATATGTGGGGCAGAGGGGCACCCACTTGATGGTGCCATTCGACTACGCCCAGAGGTTACTACTTCCTAATTCATCTTGCGGAACTCCACCGTGCACCGCTCCGAGCCCATTCTTTGCCAAGAACCCAACGCTCTATAACGTGCTGGGCAATCCTGCCCAGAACGGCGAGGGCGCCACCGTCTCGGGCACGCAGTCGAACGGCACTATGGGGTACAACTCGCTACAGGCGGTACTCCAGAAGACGATGAAAAACGGGTTGCAATATCAGGTGTCGTATACGTTCTCCAAGTGCATGTCCGATAGCACGGGTTACTACGGAGCCTGGAACAATGCTCTCAGTGCGTCTGCATATTGGCAGAACGTTTACGATGCCAAGTCAGAATGGGCGCCGTGCTATTACGACGCTACCCACGTCCTGTCAGCCTATGCGATTTATGAGCTACCCTTTGGCAAAGGCAAGAGATTCGGTGGCGATAATAAGGTAGTGAACGAGATCATCGGAGGCTGGGAGGTCAGTCCGATCGTCTCCTTCCGTACGGGTTTCCCCCTGCCCGTTTACAACGCCAGTGATGAGTCCGGCACGTTTTCTCGTGGTTCGCGGGCGGATTGCAACGGGCTCCCAGCAATTATGAAAACGCCGATCGGAGGGACGACAGGCGGCGTCCAGTGGTTTACTAACAATGGGAACTTCACCACACCAGCGGTCGGAACGTTTGGTAATTGTGCTCCACAGCTTGGAGGACTCCGAGGGCCGCATTTCACCGATGTAGACTTGAGTCTGCATAAGAATTTCCTACTCACTGAGCGGTTCAGACTGCAATTTCGGACGGACTTCATCAATGCGTTCAACCACGTTCAACTAAACGCACCAGACATGAACCTTGGATCTACAATGGGACAGATTACGAGTGCCCAGCCACCAAGGAACATTCAGTTTGCGCTTAAGCTCTATTACTAAACACAAACAACGTACAATGAGGCAGGCGAACACTCCGTCTGCCTCATTTTCTTTTTGTGGAGAGTCTTGAGAGTGGCACAGTCGAAAACAGAAGCACCAATGCGAAATGTCTAGATACCCAGGTAAGGCCGCGCTGGTTGTCCTGTCAATTAGCTATTTGTGGTTCGATTCAGCCAGTGTAGCTCAGCAAGTGAAAGTCCCCGCCGCTGGCGGCGGGGCTGGGTTATCCGCAGAAAAGGCCGTGACTTTGGCGGAACAAGGTCGCTGTCAAGAAAGCATTTCTACCCTCAAGCACGCTATGACTGGCCAAGTCTCGGCGGAAACCAGAAAAAGGGCGGGCATAGTGGGGATCCGCTGTTCCTTGACTTTGGACGACCGCGACTCTGCGGCCGAGTTTATCCGCTTGCTTAGTAAACAGTTTTCCCATGACCCTGACGTACTCTTTGTCCTTGTCCATGCCTACTCCGATTTATCCACGCGAACCGCGCAAGATCTCGGCCGCACCGCGCCGCAATCTATTGCTGCTCACAAGCTGAACGCGGAAGCACTCGAAATGCAGGGGCGGTGGGAACCGGCTCAGCTGGAATACGAAGGCATACTCGAAAAGGAACCCCATGCACCGGGCATTCATTTTTTGCTTGGCAGATTGCTGCTCTCGAAGCCAGATGCAGGTCCGGGCGCTGCGGAACGCGCGAAACAAGAATTCCTGAAGGAAGTAGAGATCGACCCGAAGAATGCTGGTGCGCAATATATTCTCGGGGAACTTGCCAGGCGCGACGAGAAATGCGATGAGGCTATCCCTCGATTTTCGCAAGCCGCAAAACTCGACGGCAATTTCGGGGAAGCCTACCTGGGTTGGGGAGCTTGCCTTGTCGCGCTGCAGCGTTACGAAGAAGCCATTCCGCCGCTGGAAGCCGCGGTGCGTATTCAGCAAGGCAATCCCGCTGCGCATTACAACTTGGCGGTGGCGTTGAGCCGTACCGGCAAAAAAGAGCAAGCAGAGAAAGAATTTGCGATTCAGCGCCAGTTGACACAGAACTCCCCGCCGGGTGAAGCGAAGCAGGAATAGGACTGCGGAGCATTTTTTTGGCAGAAATCCCCAAATGGCTGGGCAATCGGTATCCAACGCGGCGCGATTTGCTTAGAGGCATTGCTGCGTGGACGCTGGCTGGGGCTTGCCCGCGGGCGGCGAGGGCGACGTTTCCGCCGGGCGAATTCCCTTTCGAACAAGTTGCTGCTTCTGCCAGCGGGATTTCCTGGCGGCATTCCAACGAAAAATCGGCGGAGAAATATTTGCCAGAAACGACCGGGGCGGGTTGCGCATTTCTGGATTATGACAATGACGGATGGATGGACATTTATCTGGTTAACAGTGGGAAGTGTGACTTCGTCACGCCTGATCCTCCGCTGCGCAACGCGTTGTATCGCAACAACCGCGACGGAACCTTTAGCGATGTTACGCAACAAACGGGGGTGGGGGCCGGGGGATTTGGACAAGGGGTGGCGGTGGGAGATTACGACGGGGACGGATACCCGGATCTTTACGTCACCCAGTACGGACGGAGTATTTTGTTTCACAACAACGGAGATGGCACGTTTTCGGATGTAACCGAAAAGGCCGGGGTGGGCGCTCCCGGGTGGGCGTCCAGCGCGGTGTGGTTCGATTACGACAATGACGGACGGTTGGATTTGTTTGTGTGCCAGTTTGTGGATTTCAGCAAGGAGAAGAACAAGCCGTGCGGAGTCCATGATGACGGCAAGCGCCATTATTGCATTCCGAAAATTTATCAGCCGATGCCTAGTTGGCTGTTCCGGAATAATGGAGACGGAACGTTCACTGACGTTTCGAAAAGTTCTGGAATTTCTTCGCATCTTGGGAAAGCCTGGGGCGTGGTGGCTGCGGACGTGAATAATGATGGCTGGACTGATCTTTTCGTCGCTAACGACACGGTTGCCAATTTCCTGTTTATGAATGATGGGAAAGGGAAATTCACGGAGACGGGGACTGAGGCTGGCGTGGCCTACAGCGCCAACGGGAAACCGCGCTCCGGGATGGGCGTGGACGCGGCAGATTTCAACAATGATGGTTGGCAGGATTTATTTGTGGCCAACCTTGATCGCGAAGATTTTGCGATTTATCGCAACAATCGCGACGGTACGTTCGACGACCTGGCTATCCCGACGGGCATTGCCAAAGCCACGCGCGCGATGAGCGGGTGGGGCTTGAAATTTTTTGATTACGACAATGACGGAGATTTGGATCTGTTGCTTGCCAATGGCAATCCCGACGACCTCATTAAGGCGCTGCACGGGGAGAGCGCTTATGAAGAGCCGCTGATGTTGTTTCACGGAACTGGGAAATCCTTAGAAAACGTGAGCGCAGAAAGCGGGGCGCTTTTTGCCACACCGATGTCCTCGCGCGGGCTGGCGCTCGGGGATTTTAATAATGATGGAGCTGTAGATGTGCTGATCTCGGTGAATAATGGAGCTCCGCTGTTGCTGCGCAATAATGCCGGCAGACATAATCACTGGCTGGGAATTCATCTGGTCGGAAAAAAATGCAATGCGGATGCGGTGGGAGCCAAGGTTACTTATCAGGCCGGCGATTTGAAACGCAGTCGCATGAAGGTGGCGGGCGGCAGTTATCTTTCGTCTCACGATCCGCGGATGGTTTTGGGATTGGGTGGCCGCGAAAAGATGGATTGGGTAGAAGTGACGTGGCCGATGCCGAGCGGGCGCACGCAGCGGTTCGTAAATCCTCCGGTGAATCGCTACATTACGCTCGTTGAAGGAGAGGATAAATGGAAGTAATTTCAGGCTAAAGGACGACGAGCGAAATCGCCGGTCCGCGGGAAACTTAGGAGGACCACCGGTGCTGAAGTTTCGGATGGTGCCGCTGATTCTGTGTGTGGCGTGCAGTGGCCGATGCGTTGCGCAGTCCGGCGCTCCAGCGGTGAAACACTTGCTGATTATCGGGGAGGAAAAAGGCTAGCGGCACGAGGCCGTTTCCCACGCGGCGGCGACGCTCGAGCGACTGGGCCGCGAATCGGGTTTGTGGAGTACTACGACCCGCACGGACACGGAGGCGCTGACAAAGAAAAAACTGGAGTATAACGCCAAGAACCTTAACGGTTGTGACGCGGTGCTCTTTTACACCGGCGGCGAGCTGGAAATGAACGCCGAACCAAAGGCCGCGCTGCTGTCGTTTGTGCACGACGACGGCAAGGGTTTTATCGGTGTGCACAGTGCGGCGATTACTTTTGCGGACTGGCCTGAGTACCGCGAGATGATCGGCGGATTTTACGATGAACACCCTTGGGTGACTTTTGATGCGCCTATTGTGGTGGAAGACGCGAGCTTCCCGAGAATGCAGCAGTGGCCTAAAGAATTTGTGTTGAAGGACGAGATTTACCAGATAAAAGATTGGTCGCGACGAAGCGTACGGGTTAATGACGCTGGATAGCGGCAAGGTCGACCTAAAAAATCCGCAGGTACACCGCAAGGATCTCGATTTTCCGGTGGCTTGGGCAAAAATGTATGGAAAGGGACGCGTGTATTAGTCGACGTTGGGACACCTAAAGCAAAATTGGGATGACTCGAGGTTGCAACAGATGTATGTGGGAGCCATCAAATGGGCCATGGGGTTGGTTGACGCGGATGTAACGCCGCATCCGGTTTCCGGGCAATACGCCGATGGGCAGAGTTACGAACTGAAAACCTGGCCACACTTTAGAGGAATTAGGGGTGCAGTAATTTATCTGGGCGGGAGTGCCGATAAATAAGCTTTTTTGCAGCGTGTCGTTAATGGCAAAGTATTGGCAATAATTTCCCTGAAGCGGTGCCCCACTTCACGCGAGGAGGCGGTCTTGTCCCGGCGAAAAATCGTACAGGTAATGCTCGCGATATGCGCGGTTGGTTTATCGGCGCCTTGGGGCGTTCACGCGCAGCAGAATTATGCGGTGATCACGCAGGATGGCGTGGCGATGAAAACGCGTGACGGCGTGAAACTTTATGCGGACATTTACCGGCCTAAAGCTGACGGAAAATTTCCGGTCATTCTGATGCGCACGCCGTACGATAAAAGCACGGGTTGGGCCGTTGCTCCCGCATACGAGATGGCCACCCATGGGTACGTGGTCATCGTGCAAGATGTGCGCGGGCGGTACACCTCGGAGGGCGAGTGGTACCCGTTTCGACACGAGTCGGAAGATGGCTATGACACGATCGAGTGGGCTGCGGCGCTTCCGTTCTCGAACGGCAAAGTGGGCATGACGGGCGGTTCTTACGTGGGCGCAACGCAGATGCTATCTGCCATTGCACATCCTCCGCATCTTGCGGGAATTTGTCCGGTGGTCACGGCGAGCAACTATCACGACGGTTGGACGTATCAGAGCGGGGCGCTCGAACAGTGGTTCGATCAAAATTGGTCCACGCAGTTGGCCACCAACACGATGTGGCGATTGATAGCGAAAAATACGAATGCGCTGCAGGGTGTGCCGGTGCTGCCGCTCACGCACTATCCAGTGTTCAATTACGCCGCGCTTCCGGCGGGCGCTGATGCCACGGCGCAAATTGCTCCGTATTATCTGGATTGGCTCGCGCACCCGTCCTATGACGAATATTGGAAGCAGTGGTCGATCGAGGAACATTTTTCTGATATTCGAGTACCGGCGCTGCACATCGGCGGGTGGTATGACATTTTTTTAACTGGCACGCTGCGGAATTACCTGGGAATCAAGGCGCATGGCGGAACGGAAGAGGCGCGTAACGGCCAGCGGCTACTGATACAAATCGGAGGGCACGCCGGTTTTGGACGACGCATCGGCGATGTAGAATTTGGCGATGAAGCGCTCAAGTTTTCTTCCACGCAAGTGGTGCTGGACTGGTACGACTACCTGTTCAAGGGTGTTCAGAACGAGTTTTCGACCGAAGGATCCGGGGCGGGCAAGCCAGTACACATTTTTGTGATGGGCGCGAACAAGTATCAGGAAGAATCGGATTGGCCTCCGCCACAGGCGAAAACCACTCGCTATTTCCTGCACTCGGGAGGTTCGGCCAATTCGCTAAGTGGCGATGGCGGACTTTCCACGACGCCGCCAAAAAAAGAAATGCCCGACAGATTTACGTACGATCCGGCAAATCCTGTGACAACTATCGGCGGCTCACTGTGCTGCGATGCTGAACACTACGAGCCCGGACCGCGCGACCAGCGCGCTGATGAAAATCGCAACGACGTGCTGGTTTATTCTACCAAGCCAGTCGGTGAAGATATGGAAGTTACCGGGCCGGTGACGCTCGAACTGTGGGCTAAATCTTCGGCGGTGGACACTGACTTTACGGCAAAACTTGTGGACGTCTCACCGGACGGGTTCGCTATGAATCTGACCGACGGAATTCTGCGTATGCGCTACCGGGATTCGCAGGAGAAGCCCACATTGATGAATCCGGGGCAAATTTACAAAATTTCGGTGGATTTGTGGGCTACCAGCAATGTTTTTAAGAAGGGTCACGTGCTGCGGCTGGAGGTTTCCAGCAGCAATTTCCCGCGTTTCGACCGCAACCTGAACACCGGAGCGGAGCAGGCCACGAGCCGGGATTTTATCTCCGCTATGAACACGATCCTGCACGACGCCGAACATCCCTCGGCGCTTTTGCTTCCGGTGCTTGCGGGCGGCGGAGCAACGCCGTGACCCGTGTGTGGAGTGAATTCCCTGTCGCGCCATGATGCAATCTATGTCGAATTTCCGAGGCTATCGCAGGGCTGATCCTGGTACGCAACCGAATCACCTGCATCCTTCATACGTCTCGTCCATCAAGCGGGCGCCTTCGAAACCGCTCGTATGCCTGCCCCATACTCTTTCGGAAGTGACCGGGCCGAGTTTCGATTCATTCACAATTGATGCGAGGGCCAGTGACCTCACTCGACGGCACCATGGGGAACCGCTGGGCGAGCGCATTATCGTCAGCGGGCGCGTGCTGGATGAGGATGGACGGCCGGCTGCGCACACGCTGATCGAAGTCTGGCAAGCTAATGCCGCGGGACGCTACCGGCACAATGTGGATCAGCACAATGCTCCGCTGGATCCCAATTTCGAAGGCAGTGGCCATAGCCTCACCGATGAGCACGGCAACTTCAGATTCATTACTATCCGGCCGGGCGCTTATCCGTGGAGAAATCACTATAACGCATGGCGCCCGGCGCACATTCACTTTTCGGTATTTGGTCCGGCGTTTGCCACGCGATTAATTACCCAGATGTACTTTCCTGGAGACGCGCTGCTGCCGTTCGATCCTATCTTTAACTGCACCGCCGACGAAAAGGCTCGCAATCATTTGATTTCGCTCTTCGATTGGGACACCACCGTGTGTGAGCAAGCGCTGGGCTACAGGTTCGACATTATTCTTAGCGGGCGCGATTCCACGCCGTGGGAAAAATAATGAGCTTGCAAGCGACAACTTCTCAAACGGTGGGGCCATATTTCCAGATTGGTCTGGCCAAATTTTATATTGACGACTTAACAGGCCCCTTTGTCTCTGGAGAAGTAGTCGAAATCGAAGGGCGCATTTTCGACGGCGATGGTCAGCCTGTGCCGGATGGCATCATCGAAATCTGGCAAGCCGATGCGCAGGGGAAATACGCGCATCCGGAACCTTCGCAGGAGCAGGAAAGTATTTCGAAAAATGACCACCAGCCGACGGAGCACACGCAGGCGCAGCAAGAGGGGCGCGCATTTCGGGGATTCGGCCGTGTTCCCACGCAGGCTGATGGATCGTTCCGGTTCAAGACCATTAAGCCTGGCCGCGTGCCCGCCCCCGATGGAACTCTGCAGGCTCCGCACATTG
>DATHMG010000005.1:0-38143 GCA_035487275.1 Candidatus Acidiferrum sp.
GCATGCGGGAATTACGCCGCTGGACCAGGAGCTTGCGCGGCTGCTGCGCACTACCGGCAAACCATTCGTGATTGCCGCCAACAAAGTGGACGCGCGTTCGCAGGAAGCAAATATTGCGAACTTTCATTCCATGGGCGTGCCGGTGTTTCCTATCGCGGCGGAGCACGGCACCGGAATTGACGATTTGCTCGACGCCGCGCTGACGCAAGTGGAAGTAGTCGAGTCCATTGAAGAAGAAAAGCGCCCGAACGTAATTGAAGTCGCGATTATTGGAAGGCCGAACGTGGGCAAATCCACATTGCTGAATCGGCTGGCGGGCGAGGAGCGCTCCATCGTGTCGCCGATTCCGGGAACGACGATGGACAATGTGGATACCGAAGTGGTCCGTGACGATCACACCTACCGCTTCGTGGATACCGCGGGCATTCGGCGAAAAGGTAAAACTACGCTGGTGGCGGAAAAACTTAGCGTGGTGATGGCGCGGCGCGGATTGGAGCGCTGCGACGTGGCGCTTCTGGTGGTCGATGGTGAACAAGGCGTCACTCAGGGCGACGCACAGATTGCCAATTATGCGGAGCGATCCAACCGCTCGGTGGTGATCGTAATAAACAAGTGGGACTTGGCGGTGAAAGCGGCCCGCAACGCGGAAGCGCGCGATGCCGCGAGCGCTAAAGGCAAATCCCGCAGAGCGCCGGGCGAGCAACACAAGCCTGAGGACTTCGAGATTGGCCGATTGCTATTCGAGTACGAGAAAATGATTCGCGGCAAATTAAAATTTCTCAGCTACGCGCCCATCGTTTTTCTTTCGGCCAGCACCGGCGAGCGGGTGGAGAAATTGTGGCCGCTCATCAATCAATGCTGGAATGCGCGCCGCCGGAAGATCTCCACGCCGGAGTTGAATCGTTGGCTCAAAGAGGAAGTGGATCTGCAGCGCGGCACTACTCCGAAGGCTCGGCCGGTGCGCATCTATTACATGACACAAGCCAAAATCGCTCCGCCGACATTCCTGATGTTCACCAACCAGAAAAACCCTCTGCATTTCAGCTACGAACGCTTCCTGGAAAATCAAATACGTGGGAAATTTGATTTCGTGGGCACCCCCATCCGCTTTATCCAACGCCTCCGCACACGCCGGGACAAAAACAGCGACACCGAGAACTGAAGAGCTGCGTCAGTGGCGGCTAACCTGGTAACCCGCTAACTAGGAGCTAACCCGCGCAGCGAACTTTAGCGATGACAAATTTCTATTTCCCGCGTCTATTCAGGAGTAGCGCTGGGTAGTATGTCACGAATCGACAGCGCGTTAGACACGGCTGAGGAGATTTGCCTTTGGCACCCTTACTTCCATTTTCGTCATCATTTCTGGCATTTCTTTTGGCTAGTCTAGTGTTGGCAATAGTGCCCGGACCTGGAGTTTTATACATTGTGACCAGAAGTATGACTCAGGGGCGTGTGTCAGGGCTCGTCTCGGTCGTTGGCGTGGCTTTGGGTAATCTCGGTAATGCTGTTGGAGCTGCACTTGGCCTTGCCGCATTGTTCGCTGCTTCTTCTTTTGCTTTTGCGGTCGCAAGATATTCTGGCGCTGCCTACCTGATTTACCTCGGTATGAAGACCCTACGTTCAAGCCATGCTGTACCCGTTAACTTAGAAATACCGCGTTCCACTAGTTCTTTCCGAGTTTTTCGGGATGGTTTCACCGTAGCCTTACTGAATCCAAAAACGGCGTTGTTCTTCGCTGCGTATCTGCCTCAGTTCCTGCCCATTTCCAAGGCGCCGATGGCCCAAACGCTAGTGTTCGGCGCCATCTTTGTTCTGATCGCCGCAACAACCGACAGCGTCTATGCTGTGGCCGCCGGAAGTCTAAAGCCATGGGTTGCAAAAGGGCAGGCGTTAGGTGACTTCGGTCACAAGCTGGCGGGTGGCATTTACATTGGACTCGGTCTATTCACCGCGTTAACAAGCCGCCGCCCGAAAAACTTGGTTCGATAACACCACGACCGAAATGAAGCAGCACATTCTCGATCGCGTGGCCGCGTTCCGAAACGGCCCTCTCGCCGACGATATGTCGCTCGTCATTGTCAGCATGCACCGAGGAGACCAACAGTTTGCGAAGACCCGACTGGGTGCCTGCAGTACAGAACTTCTCTGATTAGATAGTACGTCAACAGCCAGGAATCGCGGTCACGCAATCCGTCCGAGCAGCGCAACTACAAATCAATTAACGGGAGCTTACGTCGCCTTTTGTAATAGCTACGACCCTAGCCTTGACGGCACGAATGTAGTCTTCGGGAGCCAGCAAGATTTGCAGCCCCCTTATCCCTGCAGACACCGAGATTACATCGCAGATTTCAGCAAGCTCGTCGATATATACCGGATAGTCTTTCTTGCAGGCCAGCGCGGTAACTCCGCCGCGAATGTAACCGGTTGTAGCTTGCACTTCTTTCAAAGGAAGCATTTCCACCTTCCGATCCCCTGTCTGACGTGCGAGCGCCTTGAAGGCCAGCTCTTCGGTCGCGGGAATTACCGCTAAATAGATTCCGTTGCGGTCCCCCTGCACCGCAAGAGTCTTGAAGAGCTGCTGTGGCGGTATGCCGATCTTTGCCGCCACCGTTCCAGCGGACAAATCGTCGGGATCCACCTCGTACTCGCGCAACTCGTACTTGATCCCTAGTCGATCCAGAACCCGCACTGCGTTCGTCTTGACCACTCAATGCGCCGTCATCCTAGGGTAAGGGTCCGTCATGCCAGTCAGTTGGAGGCGTATCTTGTCCTGAAGAATATTGTACCTATGCATTAGGAGATGCCGGCGATGCAACGCAGGCGGAAGTGTTGGCAGCGAAAAAGGATCGGCTGCTTCCTGAGGATACAAGGATGTCTGCCGCTCATGCGTTCTGTCATCGAGCGCAAGCGAGAGAACGCCGCTATGGCGGTGGATTTGCTCGCTCCAGTCACGCAATACGAACAAGACTCACTAGAAGTTCTTTATCACCGCGCCAAAGCCTACCTAGCTGCAGGAGAGTATACCAAGGCTGCCGTCGAATTCGAGAAGCTCGTCGGTCATCGCGGATGGCACGAGTGGGAAGTGTTTTCTCCGCTGGCGCAACTCGGTCTCGCGCGAGCTTATACCATGCAAGCGGACCGCGAGCACAGCCGTAAAGCCTATGAAGATTTCTTCACCACCTGGAGAGACGCAGACCCGGATATCCCCATACTCCGGCAAGCCAAGACCGAATACCAGAAACTCACCGGAACGGTGCCCGCCTCTCTTCCACGCTAAAGAGCCAGACGTTCGGGCAACAGTCTGTCGACTGAAATGGCCTACCTCCTGATGAACGCTGCGAGCTAGCTGCAGCCGCCACCGCACGGAGCGGACTAAGCGATGGCGTCCCGGTTGTGTGGACAAAGGCGATTCTTGGACGAGCAAACACACCGGATTTGGCGGAAGTTAAGTAAACTGTTAGTTTCTACGCATCGGAGGGAAAAATGTCAGGCTCACCCACAATTATATCGCCCACAACCGTACCAGATGTTCCGCAACCACCTAAATTTGCCACGGCGGCCGAAGAGCGTTTGCATCGCCGGCGCATGCTTGCCGCTGCATTTCGCTTGTTTTCGCGTTTCGGATTCGATGAAGGAGTAGCCGGTCACATCACGGCGCGTGATCCGGAACGACTAGACCATTTCTGGGTGAACCCGTTCGGGATGCACTTCGGCCAAATCCGCGCGTCGGACCTGATTTTAGTGAACCATCATGGCCAAGTCGTCGAGGGCAAACATGCGGTAAATGGAGCGGCGTTTGCCATTCACTCGCAAATTCACGCCGCACGCCCTGACGTGGTTGCTGCTGCTCACGCGCATTCGATGTACGGGAAATCGTGGGCGGCGCTCGGGCGGCTGCTCGATCCCATCACGCAAGACGCCTGCGCGTTTTACGAGGATCATGGATTGTTCTCAGACTTCACCGGTGTCGTGTACGAAACATCTGAGGGCGAGCGTATAGCTAAGGCACTTGGTCCACACAAGGCGGCGATCCTGCAGAATCACGGCTTGGTCACAGTAGGCGAAACCGTCGAGGAGGCAACCTGGTGGTTCATCACCATGGACAGAAGTTGCCAGGCCCAGTTGCTCGCCGAGGCCGCCGGAGTTCCTGTGAAGATCGATCATTCCCATGCGATCGCTACGAGGCAGCAAGTGGGAAATCATCTCGCGGGATGGTTCCAGTTTCAGCCACTTCTCGCGCGCATCATCCGTGACGAGCCAGATTTACTCGACTAACGTCAATTTGCCGGAGCCTGACAGATTCACTCACCTAGCCATCATTGAGAAGAGTTTGAGATGGCAATAGGTACGTAGTGTTCTTCATTTTCGTCTGCCTATTCACGAGGCTGCAGCCGTTTCGTCAAGAGGTAGCGGTTATGGTCGACGAAACCTCGACGGCGATAAAGTTCGATGGCGCGATTTCCGTGGCTGACTTCAAGATGAAGATATTGCGCACCATTTTCGCGGGAAGCCGATTCGGCTAAATCGAGAAGGTACCCGCCAATTCCCCGTTGGCGATGATCGGGTTCGACGAAGAGCTCATCGACCCAAGCTCCTTTGCCTCGATATTCAAGGCTATAGTCAAAACAAATGACCAGGTAGGCGATGGCGCGATTGGCGACCTGTACAAAATAAATGAGGCCGTATACAGGGTTTTGAAGAATTTCGCCGAGATTGAATCGAACTTCGGATTCATCGAACGACTCGGACCAAGGTTCATCGAGCTGCATGCGTTGCATCAAGTTGAAAATCGATTCTAAGTCAGTGAGGCTGGCGAGTTTCGCTTCTTCAACCAAGGGCCCTCCATCGACGCATACATTCAAACTTACCAGGACTCCACTTCGAACTTATCGTCGAACGGCGCGGCTCCGACAATTCATCCGAGATCAGATCGGGCTGGCGAGCCATCACCAATGCCATATAATGACCCACCCATGGCCCTCGCGTCTGGTACGAAACTCGGTCCATACGAGATCCAGTCTCCCCCTGCGCGCGGGCGGGATGAGCGAGGCATATCGCGCCAGGGACGTCCGCCTGGATCACACGGTAGCAATCAAGGTTCTCGCTTCTCATCTTTCTTCCTTCTTCGCCGGAACTGAAGCAGCGCATGGAACGCGAGGCCCGGGCCAGGAAATTTGTGCACCGTGATTTGAAGCCAGGGAACATCATGCTGACGAGAGGCGGCGCAAAGCTGATGGATTTTGGTCTGGCGAAGTCCGTCGGTGCCGATTTGACCGCGGGACCATCGAGCGCACCTCTTTTGTCCGCAGCCCAGACGGTGAGCGAAGTCAGTCCTTTCTCTGCTCTGATGACCGCCGGCACCATGATCGGAACGATCCAGTACATGTCTCCAGAGCAGATTCAAGGCAAAGAAGCGAATGCGAAATCAGACCTGTTTGCGTTGGGTGCGGTTCTGTATGAAATAATAACCGGCGCGCGGCCGTTCTCACTGAACTTTGGAATGAGAATACTCAGTTGCCTATGCCGTATGTAACGAAGTTTAGATTCGCTACGATTCGTCTTTTGACAGTATCCTTTTCTGTCTTTGTAAATTTCATCCCGTTTGACTTCACATCATTTGCCATTTCCAATTTTTTAGAATTGCCGGTGGGATTCAATAGCGTCCATACATTGATCGGCCCCATAGAACTGGTTGAACCTTCGCAAACCGCACAACTGACTGTCACTTCCTACAACATCCACTCATGTGAGGGCCTCGACCTTCGCGTCAGGTGTGATCGCATTGCTGCAATTCTCAGTCGCACTCACGCCGATGTCATTGCTCTACAGGAGGTGCGCGCAGGCCAGGAGGAGGAGATTGCACGTATTCTGGGCTTCCATGTCTTATTCGCAAGGGCTGATCACGTGGGCGGCTACGAATTTGGCAACGCCATTTTGAGCCGCTTTCCCATTCGAAGGTCTGATGTTTATCCGCTCGGTGTGCCCCACCACGAGCAACGCGTGTGCCTGCACGCGGAAATTGCTTGGCCGGGCGACGCTAGCGCGATCCACGTGTTTAGTGTTCATCTTGGTCAGAATGAGATGGAAAGGCGGCAACAAGCGGAACGCCTTGCGTCGAACTCCATTCTCGAAAACCCTTCGTTCCACAATGCGCCACGCGTACTCTTGGGAGACTTTAACGAGAAATCGCGAAACGGTATCGTGAACCAGACACTCGCGAGTTTCCAATGCGCCACCGGAAGATCATGGACTGCATTTTCCCCTATCCTGTATCTCGATCGCGTGTACATCAGCAGTGACCTGAAATTTCATGACTTTCACATCGATAGATCCGGTAGTGCATTGATTGCCTCGGACCACGCCCCCATCACTGCCGCCCTACTAAAGGCTGCGGATTCACACTGAGCTGTGCACGATGTTGACTCGCCAGATATTCGGTGGAAAAGCGTCAATCGAACAGTTAGGAACCGCCACCGAATCGAAGGTGCATGCCTCGTTAATACGGTAATTGAAACTTGACGCAAATGCGAAACTTGTGCAGAAACACGATGGGGCGGTCGCTGTAAGTTCTACCGTGCTATGGTCATATCGCCGTTAGGCTGGAGCATGAATGAAGCGCCTCGAAATCTTACGTTTCGTTTTGGTTTTTACTCTTTGCTATTCAATGGCTGCGAGAGCGCAAAAATGAATCTTCTCTATCCTCGCGGGTCACCGGGGCACTCCGAGCGAAGGAACCGGACCGGAAGCCTATTGCGACTATCCAAAATCGGCTTCCTCTCGTCGCCAGTGAAAAAACGATTCTGGTTACCGTGTGGATAAGACCAAAGTCGAGCCGCATATCAGAACAGGTGGATGCCTCAATTTATGGAGTCGAGAACGCTGAACAAGCAGCGGCTTGGTTGAAGCCCCTTCGTATCGCGCAAGTGGCGCCTGGTTGGCATACAAGTATTTATCGTATCGGCGACGAAGGATATCTGGCGGAATACAAAGATGGGAATCGATTCGAGATTCAGTTTAGAAGAGGAAAGATTGTAAGTAAGATAGCCGCAAATGATTTAAATAAGGTTAGAGAATTTGCAAAGGTCATCGTCGAGCAAATCCCCAACGACTAAAAACATCGCGTGACGCGGTTTGCCTGCTGACCCAATTCCAGTAGCCGGGCAAACAAGCCAAAACCAGATGTCCGGTTGCGCGCTACGAGGAGTTGAGGTTGTTCAATGACCCGTCAATGAGCGATCAATCCGGCGGATATAGTTTTGAACGGAATACCCTCACGTGAGCCAGCACGCCTCACGTCATCGCCCGGCGACGGTCATTAAGCCGATACTCGCCGAGGAGATCAGCGAGAATCCATACTGCTCCGGCAATCTCGAAGGTCTCGGCGTTCTCGCTCCAATTCGTATGATTATGGGGATTCGAAAGAACCAACGGTACCCACACGAGCAGCCCAAAGCTCACGACCATCATTGTCAGCAGGCGACTAGCGAGAAGTGCCAAGCGATTCGCAAGAAGAGCTACAGCCGCGAGCGCGAACAAAACAGTCGTTGTTACCGCCCAAAACATCTGCGTTGGCGGAACCCACTTCGGAACAAGCTTGGCGGTTGCGTCAAGATACATCGCTTGTTCGAGGGTAAAGGAAGCGGCACAGACACCCAAGAGAATGCGGCCGATCTGATTAACCGTTTCCGGCGACCATGCTGATGACAAGCGCGCATAAACGATCGCCGTTCCGGTCAAGAGAGAGAACTGCTCGAAGAAGTTGCCCCAGCTATTGAAGATCTGCGGCGCGGCGACGATGCCTGGTACGCACAGTAGGACGAAGACAAGATAAGCCGCACCAAGGACGGCTGCGCCCGCTTTCGCGGTGCGACGGAGCTGAATCGTAGCGCCACCGAAGATCAGTGCGGCGGCTGCGGCGTAGACAATGTAACGCTGTTGATGCCCGTCGTTGTAGTCGTGCCAGGCCAGCGTGATGAGGCCAAAGGCCAAAGCCGCTACTCCAAAGACGTGACGGCCGAGGTTCGAATTAGGCGTTGATACGGTCATTTGTTTTCAAACACGTTCACGCAGGTGTGTCACGATGCGGGAGAACCGAATCGTCAGTAAAATTCCTTTACCGGGCGAATCGCAAAGCATGCACGGAGCCTTATACAACGGGATGGATTCAAGGGTATAGTGCCACAACGATTGGGCGGTGAAGGTGGATGTGCTCGCGGTAGATTCATGCGGGAGTCGCCCCAACTCCTGACTAACGTCATCGGAAAATCAAGAGACAACCAGGGAGAACCACTGGCACTATTGCTTTGTTGGGTTTTTGCCTGTGGATATAAGATGGCGCAGGAAAGTCAGGAGCAATCATGGCCCATCACGCACCACTTAAATATATTTTCTACATTGCTGCCACCCCGGAGAAGGTGTGGGAAGGCTTTGTGTCGCGGGAGTCGAACCGCATCATCTTCGCGGGCGCTGAGCTTCAAACGGACTTTAAGCCCGGTGGCTTGCTCGCATGGGTAGGCGCGGGACCCGATGGTGAGCCCATGACCTACGTCCGAGGGAAGGTCCTTCGGTTTGAGCCGCCAAAAGTCTTTCAGTACACCTTCGCAATGGGCCAAAATGATAAGGCGTCACGCGCAACTATCGAACTGGTGCCCGAGACCGAAGCCACAAAAGTAACGGTGACGCATGACGAGTGGGCCGAGGATGACCCCACTTACGCTGCCTGCGCCGATGGATGGCCACGTATTCTTTCCCGCCTGAAGACGCTGCTTGAGACCGGGAAGACCTTCAAACCGCATTGATACAAGGTGGCTTAGGTTGCGCCAGAAAGCAAGTCAACGAAGAGAACAGCTTGTGCGTCAACTCCCGATTAACGTTATCGGAAACTGACCCTGTACCCGAACTGAGGAATCGTTGACAAGTCCGTAATTTGGCTTAGGATTAGGAGTTACCGCCCTTGATTCGCACACTTGTTTGGATGAACTAGCGATGTCCACCAACGGCACAGCTGCGCAAAGTGCTTCAGAAAATTCCGAAGAAGGCTACTACCGCATCGGTGAGGTCAGCCGACTTACGGATGTAAAGCCATTCGTGCTGCGTTACTGGGAGAGCGAATTTCCCATGCTCGATCCGGTGAAGAGTCCCAGCGGGCACCGGCTGTATCGGCAGGAAGATCTGGACATGGTCTTCAAGATCAAGCGTCTGCTCTATGACGAAGGCTTCACCACCGAAGGCGCGCGACGGCACCTGCGCGAACAAGCGGGAATGGATAGTGGGGCGGGCGGCGGCTTTCCGCCTGCTGAAGACACGCCGCAAATTCTCAGCCGAAAAATGTTGTTGGATCTTCGCGACACGCTGCGCGCTTTCTTGACGCTTCTCGAAGGCCGATGATAGCCTTGATCTCCCAGGCTACGACAAATCATTTCCAACCGGTCGGGACGTAGCGAAGCCTGGTATCGCGCACCCTTGGGGTGGGTGAGGTCGCTGGTTCGAATCCAGTCGTCCCGACCAATTGTTCACACATCCAACTTCTTGTCGTCGGCGTAAGCAGTAAGCCGTTCAGAATATGGCATGAGCCTGTCACTCTGCCGACGATTACAGCAAAAAAGAGGAGAGCAAAGAGTTGTGAAAAACTCCCTCGCTCTCCAAAGACTGCTTATCTCATCGCCCCGATAGCGGAGCACCATCCTGAGTTTTAGTCAGCGCAGTCGAATGGGTAAGAGGCGCACGCCCTGGCTTCCTCTAGGAGACCGAATCAATCAGTTCTTTGGCGTGAGGATCGTTGATAGCCATGTTGCTGAACTGCGCTCCTGTCAGCAATTGTTTCATCTTACCAGCCGGCCTATCGCGTTGAGCAGTCCAGCAGGCGATGTGCTTTTCGAGGTTGCGATAAATTTCGTCGTCTTCGGAGTTGCTCAGGATCGCGCACGTTGAGACCGTCAGCGTGCTTTCCGCAAGTGATCCGAAGGGCGCGTTAATCTGTTTGTAGATCTGGCCAAGTTCGAGCAGGGTTGAGGGAATGAAGGCTCAAACTGTGGGAAAGAGCGTTCGGATCGAGCATTTCAAGGGCGACGCGGCCGTCATGCTGATAATCATCCGTCAGACCGAGCAGATACATCATCGTTGGGCGGACATCGGTGTGGTCCGTGAAGAAATCAGTGAGTTGGGTCACGCCGATCCGTCGCACGCCGGGGCCAACCATACCGATGAAAGTAGTGGCGATCTCGGGCTGAATGTCACCGTAATTCCACGCGAAACCTGTGCCAATAAACGGGTAGGAAATTTGCTGGACGTGAAGAAAAAGTTCGGATCACCGAAAAAGGTAAAGGTTGGGTCGCGATTCGAGTCCGACGCGAAACTCATATGCAGAAGCTTCTGACCTACTTTATCAACAATCGCCCGTTGCAAACTCGCGCCGAGATGGTTGCCCCAGTATGTTTTCCGCCAAGCCAAATCTCCGGATTGACAGGGTTGAGGATGGCCATGGCTTGCTCAAGGGTGCGGACGGATGGCGAGCTCGGATCCGGATTGTCTTGCACATAAACGGTCGCAGCATCGTCGAAGTGGTAGCTGAAGTGTGCGTACGTGAGCTTCTTCTCTGGAATCGGCGGAATTTCGCTGCCATCTACAGGCGTTCAAATCGAACATTACGTGCAATCCATGATGGATAGTGCCGGGGGCTTAGCGGATGATCCAGGTATTCAGCTTGGGTAAATGGGAGCCTAGTGTTGTCTACCCCGAGCTTAAAATTATCTGCCGGTAGCGCGGCTGCAGGATACGACGTTACTATGCCGGCCATCGTTAAACCTCACTCTGTCAGTTGGACCGAAGTGTTCAGACGCACCTGGAAAGAAACTGACAAAGATGATGTATTCGGGCGTTCTGCGCAGTTGGCTTATTATTTCTTTCTAGCTTTGTTTCCCCTTTTAATTTGTGTCGTCACGATATTGGGAGTCTTGGCCGGCAAAGACGCGCACGTTCAAGACGCGGTATTCAACTTTCTGGCAATCCTTCCCGGTTCGGCCTCCACGTTAATACAGAAAACCCTCACCGAAGTGGACCAGGCTCATGCCACTTCAAAATTGTCAATCGGGCTCATTTTGTCGCTGTGGTCAGCTTCGGCAGGTATGTCTGCGATTATGGACACTTTGAACGCGGCATACGAAGTTCACGAGCATCGATCCTTTATTAAAAGGAATGCCATCGCCCTCGGACTCACTCTGGCAGTCGCGATTCTGATTATCGTGGCCGTGGCCATCGTGTTGGCCGGCGGGCCGACCGCCGAAGCGTTTTCGGGCGGGATCGTGAAGATGGTCATCAAAATAGCGGAGTGGCCGGTTGCCATTGCTCTGGTGTTACTTGGTTTTGCTTTAGTTTATTTTTTTGCTCCTGACGTAAAGGAGCAAAAGTGGCATTGGATAACGCCTGGCGCTGTCATTGGAGTCGCTTTATGGTTAGCCGCGTCCTTTGGATTGAAAATCTATCTGCACTTCTTTGACAGCTACAGCGCGACCTACGGATCGCTCGGGGCAGTCATTGTTCTTTTGCTGTGGTTTTATGTGTTGGGGGCTTCACTATTATTCGGCGCGGAAATTAACTCAGTTATAGAAGACGCTGCTGCCAAAGAGGGAGAGCCAGACGCGAAGTTAAAAGGTGAAAAAGCGCCAAACGTTCCGGACCAGCAGGGACAGGCCGACAACAAGGCAAGTCGAGCCTCAGCGTAAACGCTCGGGCAGTCGCATGCGCTTTGGAAATAAATTACTTGTCGAAATGAGTTACAACAGTAAGAGAGATTCCACACCCTTCGTGACTAGAGTCCGCGGTTCACGCTGCTGGTGCGGTTTCCTTCGGGTCAGCTTCCACGGTGACTTCTACTTGGGCTCCGGGCTTTAGCTTAACTACCTTGCCCTTCTCATCTTCCAGCGCATTCTCGATACGAATTTCGCGATAAAGATGATCAGCGCCTTCAATGGCGATTTCGGCCATTTCCGGTTCATGCGGAACGAGGGGTTGGATGATTTTTTGTACAACTCCAGGTTTGGTGGTCTTCGGTTTTTTGGTCATTTGGCCTCGGGCTGTTCCGAACTGCACGGTATGTTAGCATGCTTTTTTTGTGGCTTAAAACAGCATTTGCGCTCGGGTAGTGGCCAAATTGCATAGTCCCGTTCGGGATCGCATTGCATTTGGCCCCATGCTTAGTGCCGTCCAATAGCCCCAATTCAGGCCCTTTTTTCCCTTTGCCTCATTTCACGGTTTTTAGAAGTGTATTAAGGCCGCAACAGTTTCTGATGTGAGCGCTTGCTCATCCACTCCTGGTAGGGCTGAACATTGAGCGGAGTATTTTTGCCGCGCAATTGTTTGAGGAATGCCAAGCCCGCTCTGGCCTCAGTTGCTGAAGTCCTTGCCCCTGCGTCGGACTTGCGCTTTACAAGTTCGATGCCCACGTCGGGGGCCTGTACGCGCGGACGATCGCTGAGAAAATCGCCAAATGCCACCGCTGCTGAGATTTTAAATGGCGATTTAAAGTCTTTGCGAGCCGCCGCAATACGTTCCTTCAAAACAGCTAATGCCGCTTCCACGCGCTCGCGCGTAAAGTGTGGCTGCTTCGATCCTGAAACGGTTTGCCCAGCAGGAGTGGTAAACCATTCACGAGCGCCTTGCGGAGCTTTGACGTACCCTTGCATTTCCATAATAGGGATCACTTTGGCGGCTTCGCTCACCGGAATGTCGAGCGTTTCAGCCAGGTCGCGGGTCGTCCAGGTCAGAAGCCCTCGCGTGTCTTTGAGAAAACTCATCACCGCCGCAGCCGAGACTGATGGCATGACTTCGCCCGGTGGTTTTGACTTGCCGGTAGCCATATTTATTTTCCAGCACCCGCCGCAAAACTCAATAACCGACGGTGCGTAAAATCTTCAGCGAAAATGAAAAAGATTGCGCGCCACAAACCACAAATTCGCTGGCCGTTCCGCCAATCGCCGGATAAACCACGCATACCAATGACTCCCATAGGCCACCAGCACTTTTGTACTATAGCCCTCACGCGCCAGGCGTTCCTGTTCGCTGCTCTTAATCCCATAAAGCATCTGCACTTCCACGTTAGCCTTCGGAAGCCCGGTAGTCGCCGCAAAATCTGAAATGCGCCGCAACAGTGCCACGTCGTGAGTTCCAAACGCCGCGCGGATTTTCGGCTCGAACTTTTTTGCGAGAAGCATTTCTTTGGCGAGCAGGAAATAATTTTCATCCACGCGCGACTTTTCCGGAAATGCAATTTCAGCAGGCTCGCTGTAGGCCCCTTTTACCAGGCGAATGGATGGTCGCAAGGGCAGCAAGTTTGCCAAATCGTTCTTCGTGCGATGTAAGTAAGATTGCAGGCACACACCCACGTTGGGAAACTCTCTGAGCGCGCGCCGGTAAAGTTGCAACGTAGCATCCACATAATTGCTGGCTTCCATGTCGACCCACACCACGCACCGTGGATCTTCCTGCTCAATGATAGTTTTCAAATTGCTGTAGCAAAGTTCGGGAGACAGATCGAGCCCCAATTGCGTGGCTTTTACTGATATTTCGGCATCTAGCTGCCATTCCCGCACGCTCCGCAAAACTTCCAGGTAATGCGCGGTAACCCCACGCGCTTCGGCTTTGTCCGTTATGTTCTCCCCCAGATGCGTGAAGATTGATCCAATATGTTTGGTCTGCAGGCGTTGCGCCGCGGCCAGAGCATCGCTCAGTTCTTCTCCAGGCATGAATCGCGAAACAGTGCGGCGCACAAATCTGTGCTTAGCCGCGTGATCGCGCAGCCAGGCATTCTGCGAAGCAGCCAGCAAGATGGAGCGGGCAGGATTCATTTCACAACTTCAAATAATATTTCAAATATTGAGAAGCCGCAGCGACAGTCCCGCCAACGCTCCACCAATTAGTGGCCCAATGATGGGCACCGGAGCATAGCTCCAATCGGACCCGCCTTTGCCGGGGATCGGCAAAATTGCATGTGTGATCCGCGGCCCCAAATCACGCGCAGGATTGATGGCATAGCCCGTGGATCCGCCCAGCGAAAGTCCCACTCCCCACACCAGGCTGGAAACCACGTATACCGCGAAAAATCCCGGCGCCGGGCCTTTGGCAAACACGAACTTCGAATAAATCGCGCCAATCACAAATATCAAAACAAATGTGGCAAGGATTTCGCTCAGCAGGTTTGGCAAAAAACTGCGGATCGCCGGAGAGGTGCAAAAGCACGCGAGTTTGGCGGAGGGGTCCGGCGTCTCGCGCCAGTGCGGAAGATATTGCAGCCAAACCAGCACAGCACCCGCGATTCCGCCAAGTAGTTGCACAGCAACAAAAGGTAGGAACTTGCTGTAGACTCCCGTGCGCACCGCCAGGCCCAACGTCACCGCGGGATTCAAATTTGCTTCGCCGCCGCAAGCAAGAGCCACGAACACCCCGGCCATTACCGCAAAGGCCCAGCCCGCGGTTATAACCATCCAGCCGCTGCTCTCCGCTTTCGAACGCTTCAGAAGGACCGCGGCGACCACACCATCGCCCAGCAAAATCATAATCAGCGTGCCAAGAAACTCGCCCAATAGTGGCGATGGCATGGTCATCGAATCTCCTTGTCCCTTTGAAATCTACGAATCGGCCCAATCCAGTGAACGGACCACTGCTTTCTTCCATTGCCGGTAAAGCTGTTCGCGACTCGCTTCCTCTAACCTTGGTTTCCAGGTACGCGCCACGGCCCAGTTGGTGCGCAACTCTTCAAGCCCGGAAAAAAACCTTACCGCTAATCCAGCGGCGTAAGCAGCACCCAGTGCGGTCGTCTCCTGAATCAACGGACGCAAAACCTCGCGGCGCAAAATGTCGGCCTGGAACTGCATTAACAATTCATCGACGACCATGCCGCCATCGACCCGCAGATTGGCGATCGAAATTCCGGCGTCTTCTTCCATGGCTTCCACCACTTCGCGGGTTTGATACGCGGTGGCTTCCAACACGGCACGCGCCAGGTGCCCTTTGTTGGCGTAACGCGTAAGGCCCGCAATGACGCCCCGTGCATTCTCCTTCCAATGCGGCGCGTACAATCCCGAAAAAGCGGGCACAAAATAAACGCCGCCATTGTCAGTCACGGTGCGCGCCAGTGTTTCCACTTCTTCGCTGCGCTGGATCAAGCCGAGGTTGTCGCGCAACCATTGCACTAGCGCGCCAGCAATGGCCACGCTACCTTCCAGCGCGTAATGCGCAGGATGGCTGCCTAATTTATAGGCTACGGTGGTGAGCAGGCCGCATTTGCTCGGCACCATCCGTTCGCCGGTGTTCATTAAAAGAAAACAACCAGTGCCGTAAGTATTTTTCGCTTCGCCCGGTTGGAAACAAGCTTGTCCGACCAATGCCGCTTGCTGATCGCCCAGAATCCCAGCGATCGGCACGCCTTTAATTTCGCTGCCGGTGGCCTCGCCGTAAATTTCGCTGCTGGAACAAACTCGCGGCAGCATCGCGCGAGGAATATCAAACGCGGTAAGTAACTCTTGATCCCAATCCAGTAATTGCAAATTGAAAAGTTGCGTGCGGCTTGCGTTGGTTACATCGGTGACGTGGAACCCGCCTGCGGGGCCGCCGGTAAGATTCCAGACCAAAAACGCGTCAATGTTGCCGAAGAGCAAATTGCCGGCAGCAGCCCGGTCGCGTGTGCCCGGCACATTTGCCAGCAGCCACCTAAGCTTCAGCGCGCTGAAGTAGGTGCTCAGGGGCAAGCCGGTTCGCGCGCGAAACCGATCCTGCCCACCCTCCGAGGCGAATCGCGCCACATCCTCGGACACCCGGGTGTCCTGCCAGACAATCGCGTTGGCAATGGGCTCGCCAGTTTTGCGGTCCCACACGACCGTCGTCTCACGCTGATTGGTTATGCCGATGGCGGCCAGGTCCAGAGCCTGCAGGCCGCGCTGCGCCAGTCCTTCGGCGATCACTTCGCGCGTGCGGCGCAAAATCTCCAGCGCATCGTGCTCAACCCAACCCGGCCGCGGAAAAATCTGTTCGTGTTCCGCCTGCGCTAACGCGACCACGCGAGCGCTTTTGTCGAACACCATAAAGCGCGTGCTGCTGGTGCCCTGATCAATCGCGCCAATATAGCTTTTCAAGTGAACGGCTCCCAGGCAGGCGTGTTGGCGGGGGCATTTCAGCGAGCGCATCCAGAGCCAGTTGCGATGACGGATCCTGCGGCAGCCGCCAAGTTCCTAAGTCCGCGGTAGTCCGCAAGCAGAGAAGCCAAACCCTTTCGCCGTCGTAGATATGGTTGAGGGTGCCGAGAACAGTGTTGTGCGAAATGCGGAGGTCAGGCTCAAGCTCACCGGCACTTATAGCCGCGCAGCCGTCCAGCAATTGCCGATTAGCCCACATCGAGTGACGCACCTCGTTGAAAAATATTGCCTTTCCGAACGCCATGGAGAAAGTATATATGCCTGGCGAGCGAGAAGTGCAATTTTGCTAGCCCGTCGCGGTTATTTATGTAAGAGTCTTGCACGTTCTCGTGGCCTCCTTTTGACACAAGAGGTAGATGTCAAATCGCTCACTTCGTGCATCTAATGGGTAGACGGAAGAAAGAGCGAGAAAATGAAAACGATGCAGAAGCAGGGAACTACTGTTTTGCTGGCTGCCGCACTAGCGGTCGCCGGCTTTGGGGCTACCGCCGTTGATGCTGCCGAATCGGTGACCACCACGGTCACCGCGGTAGGCAAGAAAAACACGCAACCACCGCCAATAAAAAAGGATGACGTGGAGGTGTACAAAGGCAAGGAACGCTTGCAGGTCGCCGACTGGCGAAAGGGCGAGACTCTTTTTCTCGCCGTGCTGATCGATGATTCGCTGGACCAGACAATCGCCTCGCAATGGAACGACCTGAAAGCATTCATGATGGCTCAACCGCCAACCACCTATATCGGTGTGTTTTACGGACGCAACGGTGAGGCAGCGGTTGCGCAGGACTTCACCCAGGACCACGCCGTCGCGGCTAAAGCTTTGCGTATTCCCTATGGTGGATTTGGCGCTTTCTCCAGTCCTTATCTGGAGTTGCAGGACTTGATCAAACGGTTGCCGGGCGCAGGTGAACGGCGCTCTATCATGCTGATTTCTTCGGGCATCGATTACTTTCGCGGGAATTTCGGTCCTATCAGTCCTGACGTAGATCCGACCATCGAAAACGCGCAGAAAGCCAATATCAATATCTGGACGATATATGCTCCCGACGCCGGCCATGGTGGCCGTGGATTTTTCCGCGTGAATAACGCGCAATCGGAATTAAGCGAAGTGTCCGAGGAAACTGGCGCGGAATCTTATTTCCTGGGTTTCGGGCCTCCGGTTACGCTGAAAAGCTATTTCGACGAGATTTCCAACCATCTCAACAATCAGTACCTGCTCACTTTTGAAAGTAGCGGCGGGAAAAGAGGACGATTCGAACGTATTCGGGTGGTCACTGAAATTCCGGGAGTGGAGTTTATGGCCCCTTCCGGAGTTTTTCTGCCGAAGGAATAATCCAGTAATCCACGAACGAAAAAAAGGCGCGAGTTTTTGCACGCGCCTTTTATATTTTAACCCTCACTTAACAGCTCGGATACGTTCGCCCGAGGTTTACATCCGCCTAATCATCAGCACCCGAACGCGCGGCCGCGCGAGTCGACTCTCGAATAACCAGCTCCGGATTCGCTCTGTGCCGCGCAATGCTTACCTCACGCTTCTCCAGATTTGCGTTTATGCCTTCCATAATCACGTTCACCGCCAGGCTGCCCATCCCCTCCATCGGCTGGCGCACCGTGGTCAATGGAGGAGTCGCGAGCAACGACAACGGCACATCGTCGAAGCCGATCACCGAGCATTGTTCCGGAACTTTCAAACCAGCCTTGGTTAACGCACGGATAGCTCCAAACGCGGTGAGATCATCGAATGCCAGCAAAGCTGTAAAACGCTTTTTTTTCTGCAGCAATTCGTCGGTACAACGCTGACCGTTTTCGAAACCCGAATTGGGATCGAGGGAGTCCGGGAGCTGCGCGACCAGGGCATTATCGATCTCCAGCCCGGCACCCTGCGCAAATTTCTGAATGCCCCGCCAGCGCGGCGCGGTGTCGAACAGCATCTTTGGCCCGCGAATGAAAGCGATCTTGCGATGGCCAAGTTGATAGAGATGCTCAAGTGCCAGGCGCCCACCCGCTTCGTTATCCACAACAATGGAGCTGACGGTGTCGCCAGGCAGTTCGCAACCGATGGTCGCCGCCGGAATATTGCGTTTGCTGATATCCGCGAGCAGATGAATGTCCACGAAAAGCCAATTGGCCACCACAATCAGTGCTTCGATATGACGGTCGAGCAACATTTCCAGATAACGCTCGAAGCGATTCCGCTGATTGTGCGCGTCCGTAAAAATGGGGACATAAGAACATTGATAAAGGGCATTTTCGATGCCGCGCATGACCGGCGTGCAATACGGATCGGTAATATCGAAAATCATTACTCCCACGCTGTGGCTGCGGTTGCTGCGCAGGAATCGCGCCATGGCGTTGGGGCGGTAGCCTAATTTTTTGGCGGTGTCCTCGATGCGTTTTTTCGTGGCTGGTGCGATGTAGCGAGCCAACGGAGCGTTATTCAGCACGATCGAAACGGTAGCAGGCGAAAAGCCGCTGGTTTCGGCCACATCCCGCATGGTAACCGTGGCGTCTTTGTTACCTTGCCGTTTCACTCGCCCTCCCGGCCGCCAGAAAAACATTTTTGCATCGTGAGGTAAACACCGTTATTTCGCTGCACGTTCGTTATGCAATTCACTAAGCAAACCGTTACTCAACCTGTTGCTCTGGCGCAGCGTCGAACGACATTTCGTTGCGGAACCACGAAGTCTTCCACGCCCCGTACGCAATTCCCAGCGCCAGCCAAATGGTTCCAACAATCTTTGCCGGTGGGCTCAAATTCCACCAGATGAATCCACAAATCAGAAACCCCAGCGCAGGCACCACTAAGTTGCTGATTTTCTTTTCCTTCGCGCGAACAAAATACCGCACAAACGACGCCGCATTCACTCCCATGAACGCGATGAATGCTCCAAAATTCAATAATTCCGCGCCGCGTTCATAGGTGATGAGGAATGCTCCCAGCAGAGCAAGCGCGCCGATCAACAACACGTTGTTCTGGGGAATGCGCCGGCTGGCGGTAATCTTTCCAAAAAATCCTTTGGGCAGCGCATCGTTACGCCCCATTCCATATAGCAAGCGCGCGGCCGCCAGTTGCGACCCGATGCCCGAGCCGATGTTGGCGATTAGAATCGTAAAATTCAACAACTGAAAAAGAAAAAATCCTCCCACCTGCTGGGCCACAATCGGAAAAGCGGATTCTACTTTGTCGCTGGGAAACGGGGCAGAACCCCACACCAGCTGCGCGGCATAAACTTCCAGCGACGATAGTACGCCGGTAATCACGCAAACCAGAACGGTAGCCAACAAAATATTGCGCCGCGGATTTTCCACTTCCTCCGAAAATGTCGAGATGGCATCAAACCCGATGTACGTCAGCACCGCAATGGAGGTGCCTTGAAAAACTCCCGAGAAGCTGAAGGTGGCCGGGTTATAGAAAGGCTGGGTAAAAAATCTCGCCCCGTACTCATGCAAACCCCATAAAAAGCGAACAATGAAGACGAAAAACACCACTACCACCACCGACATTCCCGCAGCTAGCACGTCATTGATGCGCGCCGAAGTTTTAACTCCACGTAAATTGAGAAAGGTAAAAAATCCGGAATAAAAAATTGCCAACACCCAGTAAGGCATGCCCGGAAGAATGTTTTGCGTAAGTTTGCTGCAGATGATAGTACAAATCAGTGGATTCAAAATGTAATCCATCACCATGGCCCAGCCGGTTAAATAACCGAACCCGTGATGAATTTCCCTGCCCACATAGGTATAGGCGGAGCCTGCGCTCGGATAAGCACGCGCCATTTTTCCATAGCTGATGGCTGTAAATAACATCGCCACCATGGCGATCAAGATGGTGGTGACCACATGACCGCCGGCTTTATTGCTGATCACTCCGTAGATACCCATCGGCGCAATGGGCTGCACGATTACCATGCCGATGATCACCAGGTTCCAGAGTGTGAGGGCACGCCGCAATCGCGGTGCGCCGGTGACACCGGCTTCACTGCTCAAAAGATTCCTCCCCTGCGCGGTACGGAACGGCGCTCGCGTTGGCCCGTGATACGTAAGCGCCGAGAGAAACGCTGCGACGATTCGACTCTATTGAATCGTTTCAATGCTAGTAACTCTGCAAGAAGTCCGCAGGCTGCGCAAGCGCAAAGTTTCCCCTGAGGCAGAAAAAATCCCAAATCTTCTGCAGCGCAAATTTGGTGCAGGTACACACGAACAGGCTTGCTGTACCTCGGCAGGTTCAACAGTACGGTATCGTTTAATTTACTTCTGTTGACAACCGCGAATCTACTCTGTGCCGCTGCATAGTCTAATGAAGTGACGGCAAAAGAATAAAGCCGCCGACAATTTCATGCCTTTTACATTCTTATGGAAGAGTCGCAAACCAGCGACTACCGTGCTTCTTCACACCCTGGCATTTGCCGGGGTATTGGTCACTGCCTACTGGTTGCGTGGCAAATCGCTGCAGCCTGATGCGGTACTGCAAGGATACTTACAGGTCATCACCGGCTTGCTGGCGTTTGTTTTCGCGGCCGTAACGCTAGTGCGCTTTCAGGGCACGCAGGATCGCATCTCGCTGATTCTCGGCGTGGGTTTCATGGTCTCTGGAGCAGTGCTCACGGCTACCAGCGTTCTTTTTTTTCAACTTCGCGATGCTCGGCTGGAATTTCTGTGGGCCCCAGTAGCGTGGTGGGAAAGCCGCATGGTGTTCGCGCTACTGTTGATTGTGGCCCTTCTTGTGGAGCGCTTCTTGCCGCACTCACACCATCCACGTCGGGAACTGGTGGGCGCACTCGTCACCGTAATTTCTGCTTCCTATTTGATCACTGCCACGCTCAGGCGATTGCCGCCGGAAGTTTCACCGCACCCATTCGCGCTATTTCCCAGTCCACAACAACTTCTCCCAGGCGCGATTTTTCTGGCCAGCGTCATCTGGTACCGGCGCCGTTTGACGAACGACGCGAGTGCTTTCGACCGAGCCATCTACGCTACCGCGGCGCTTAATCTGGCCGCGCAATGCGCGGCATCTCAATCCGAACACCTGCTGGACGCGCCCTTCGCTCTGGCGCAAGGCTTGACGGTGATGAGTTACATCGTGGCCCTCGGCGGCGCTTTGCTGGATAATGCGCGTCTCTTTGAGCAGGTGCGTCACCTTGCAGTCAGCGATCCCCTGACGGGTCTGGCGAACTACCGCCGGCTGCTCGACGTACTCGAGAAAGAAACCGAACGCAGCAATCGCAGCGGTAGACCCTTCTCGATTTTGCTGCTCGACGTCGACGGCTTGAAAAAAATTAACGATACCTACGGTCATCTGGTGGGCAGCCGCGCAATTTGCCGCCTCGCGGATACCTTGCGAATGAATATCCGAGCTGTCGACACTGCCGCGCGTTACGGCGGAGACGAATTTGTGCTGGTGCTCCCCGAAGCACGAGAACACGATGCCCACAAGGTGGCCTTGCGCATTCATGAGGTCATGCGCAATGATCCGGAAGAACCCTCAGTCTCCGCCAGCATCGGAGTTTCCACTTATCGTGGCGAGAGCGGCAGAATAGAAAAGTTGTTGTCCGAAGCCGACAAGGATCTATACCGGCACAAATCGAGCCGCCAGAAACGCGCCGCCGCTAAAACCTCCGGCTAGCTAGCGGGGCTAAACGAAACCACTATAACGAAAAAGCCTAAGAGGCAAAAAGCGGCCGACGATTTACGTCCGGAGTATGACTTCCCACATTAAAAAACGGTGTACGCGGCAAGTATTTCGCACGCGAAGTTTAATTGACGGAACAAAACGCCCCCGGCGCCGCACACACACACACTGAGCGACACTAGCGCGGACAAGTGATCTCGATCGATTCTGTTTACTTGGTTGCCTCGGGCGGGCCGGCGTAGGGCGCGAGTTGGTCGGTGATTTTTGATTTATCGCCCACCACTACGATGGTCATCTGCTCCGGCTTAATGTATCTGGCGGTCATGTGTTGCACATCGTCGGGCGTAACGGCATTCACCCTCTGAACATAGTTTTTCAAGTAATCTTCGCCGAGCCCCTGCAGGTCGACATTGCGCAATTGCCCAATAAGGGCTTGCCGCGTGGAGTTTTGAATCACGAAGAGTCCGGACATATAGCTCTGAATTCCTTTCAATTCCGCGGTGCCGGGTGCTTCTTTTTGCAAGCGATCGATCTCCCCGAAAATTTCCTTGAGCGAAGGTCCAGTAGCCGCGGTGGTCACATCGGCAATTTCCGCCCAGTACGCATCATGATATCGCCGCGAAAGCTGGCTGGTGGGCGAGTACGTGTAACCCTTCTGCTCGCGGATATTTGAAGTGATGCGCGAACTAAACGAACCGCCCAGGAGAGCGTTCGTCACGGTCAGCGGAATATTGTCAGGGTTAGTGGGATCAATGACCGGCAATCCCACATAAAGCGTAGACTGCGGCGCGCCAGGACGGTCCGTCACATCGAGCAGCCGCACCGTCTTGGGATGCGGAACATTCAAAACAGGAGCTGAACCTTTGCTCCAATCCGAGAATCCCGCGACAATGGCTTTCTTCACTTCCCCGACATCGAATTTTCCAGCTACGTAGAGATGCGCACGCTCCGCCCCGTAGTTCGCGGCATAAAACTTTCGCGCATCGTCGCTGGTTATCTTATTCAGGCTGGCTTCCGTCGGCAAAATTTCCCCGTACGGATGATCGCCGTACAGCAGTTTGCGGAAACGCGCCAATGCAATCTGGCTGGGACGGGATCTTGCGACCAACACTTGCCGCAGCAGATTGGCCTTCAAACGTGCCAATTCCGAATCCGGCAGCAAAGGATGCATCACCACCTCGGACAACAGGCTTACAGCTCGGCCACCGTATTCCGACAGCACATCCACATCGATTGCGGTCTCGTCCGCGCCCACCGCAACGCTCAAGCTGCTGCCCATTTGTGCCGCGGCTTCCGCGAGCGCCTGGGCGCTCAGCGTTTTAGTGCCTTCCTTCAGTAATTCGCCGGTGATGTCCGCAACGCCCAGCACGTCTTGCGGCTCGTTCAAATTGCCCGCGCGGATAGCCAGGCTGACCGCAACCTTGGGAATATTTCCGTACGGCACCAATGTCACGCGCATGCCGTTTGGCAGCGTGTAGGATTCATGCTCGGGAACATTGAAGGGTTTCGGAGCGCCGCCCGCCGGAGGCGTTTGTTTTTGCGAAGGCGCCCCAGCTGGAGCTTGCGCCGACGCATGGCTGGCAGCGAGAACGCATATTGCGCTGGTTAGAAATAACTTCATCGTGCGTGTCGCCGTCATCGTTCGCTCCCTCGCTGTTTCTTCTCGCCAGCGCCAGCGGGTTTAGCTGGTGCGCCCGGCGCCGCTTGCGCTGCGGGTTGAATAAGGAGCACGGTGCGATTTTCAGGCCGCAAATATTCCTGCGCAGTTTTTTGGATGAGTGCAGGGGTCACTTTTTCATATTCAGCGACTAGCGAATTCACGCGCGCGGGATTGTCGTCAAACAAGGCAAAACTGGCCAGCAGGTCCACCAATCCAAATCCGCCTTGGCCGCCGATAGTGTCGTACAGGTCGGAGCGCAGCTTCACCAGGGCGCGATCAAGCATTTTTTGATCCAGGGGTTTGGTGCGTAGTGGCTCGATGGAACTATCGATAGTTTTCACGATGGTTTCTGGTGTGGTCGCCGGATCGTGAATCATGTTGGTGATGAATAGCATCGGTCCGTTGTAATTCCACGGGGTGCCCAGCAGATTGATGCCGCCGCTTACCGCTCCGGTGTAACCCTTTTTTTGCACCAGCTCCTGATGCAGCACGCTGTCATCGCCCTCGATCAGCATTTCATCGATCAGGCCCATGGCGTAATACTCCGGAGTGTTGCGCTCCGGCATGTGATAGCCAAGTGCGAGCGCAGGCTTTGTGGCTAACGGATCTTTCTTAATCGCCTGTTTTTCTTTTTCCTGACGCGGCTCGGTAAGGTCGGGCTGCGGTGGCAATTGTACCGATTTTAAACCGCCGAAATATTTCTCCACGAATTGCTTGGCTTGGGCGGAGTCGAAATCGCCAACAATCGCAAGCGCGGCATTATTCGGCGCGTAGTAAGTTTTGAAAAACGATTGCACCTCGGGAAGCGTCGCGCCCTCAATGTCCTTCAAGTCACCATAAAAATTGTGCGCATTGTACCAATTCGTGTTGGCGTATTGTGGCATGTCCAGCCACGGAAAGCCCCCGTACGGACTGTTCAACACGTTAACTTTTACTTCGTTCCCGACTACCCCTTGCTGATTCTTTAAATTATCTTCGTTCACCGCAAGTCCGCCCATGCGGTCGGCCTCGGCCCACAATGCCGTTTCCAGCTTGTTGGCCGGCAGCGTCTCGAAATAATTGGTGAAGTCAAAGCGCGTCGAGCCATTCAGGATCCCGCCGTTTTGTTGTACCAACTTGACGAACTCCATCTTCCCCAGGTTTTGCGAACCCTGAAACATCATGTGCTCGAACAGATGCGCAAAGCCGGTGCGGTCGCGTGGTTCGATGCGAAATCCAATGTGGTAGTAAACGCCAACACAAATTATCGGTGACGTGTGATCCGGCGAAAGCACCACGCGCAGCCCGTTGGGGAGTTTGTAGTACTCCACCGGAACTTTAAACTCAGGCGCGCTCCCCGGAAGCGCGCTAGTTGGCGCCAAACCCGCGAGTATCGTTGCCATAACTACCGCGAGCGCTCGTACCGCCCGCTTTGTCGTCAAAAACATTTTTCCTCCGTGCATTATTTACTGCACTACTTGCCGCATTGCGGGCGTCTTCGTCGTGTTACGAATAGCAATAAACGCAATTTCATCTCAGAACCATGGACCGCCCCTGGGCCGTCACCACTACAGACGGATTGGAAATGCAAAAGTTTCAGCAGCGGGACACTGTTTATATGGCAACGCGTTAGTATACTGCACGCTTTTGTTCCATCGCTTTGTTCGCCAGCGCAAAACGCGGTTCGGCCGGGCCGCCATCCAATATTTGTTGCGCGACGTATTCTCCAAACGCGGGCCCATGTTTGAAACCGTGCCCCGAACCTCCGCCTGCAAACCACACGTTATTCATCTGCGGGTGCCGGTCGATTAAAAAATCGCCGTTCGAAGTATTTTCGTATTGGCACACGCGCGTTTCAACGATTGGCGAGTTTGCCAAGACCGGGAAGCGTTTTGCCACGTAGGCGCGCACGCGCTCGATGGATTCTGCCGAAACCACCCGCGTCTGCATGTCGGGATCAACGCGTTGGCCGTGACTGTCGAATGCGATTTTGAAGCCACGCGCTTCAAGGTCCGGCATGCCGTACACTTCGTCCGCCTGAATCAGCCAAGTAGGAAGCGCCTGCGCGGAAAATTGGTTGTTTCCAGGCGGCACGCCAAAAAAAAACACCTCCTGGCGGCTCGGAAATATTCGTGGGCCAAGAATTTCAGGGAATATTTTCCCAAGCCACGCGCCACAGGCAAAAACAAACTGGCCCGCCGAAATTCGCTCGCCGCCGCTCGTCGAAATAGCAGCAATACTGCCGCCTCGTGTCTGGCCCTCAAAGGGTGGCGTAACCTGCGCCTGGCGATAATCCACGCCTAAGCTTACAGCGCATTCCGCCACCTCCCACACGGCGCGGCGTGCCATCAACACGCCGCTCTCAGTTTCAAGGATTCCAGAATTCAGGTCGCGCGAACTGAATTGCGGATAACGCTGCGCAATTGCGCTGCTGCTCAGCGATTCGAACGGTACTTTGCAGCGCGTCAACACCGCGGTCATCTCCTTAAGTCGCGGGTACTCTTTGCTCCCGAGCCACAGAACGCCAGTTTTGTAAAATAACACCGGCGATCCCATCGTTTCTGCTAAGAGTTCTTTCCAACGCACCAGCGAACGCGTCGCCCATCGGGTGTACAACTCATCAGCGCCGTAACCCATCCTGATGATCCGCGATTCGCCGCCAGAGCTGGCACGAGAATTGCCCGGACCATAAGCATCGATGAGCAACACACTCTGCCCACGGCGTGCCAGCTGCAGAGCTGTCCACGCGCCGAACACGCCGGCGCCCACAACGAGCACATCGTATGTTTTGTGCTTTGACACGTTTTTCAGTTGTACCGGTTACAAAAATGGCCGCCGTAAAGTCCAACACAGGCAGGTCCAGCATCGTAACGCATTGCCTCTTATGCGGAAAACACTTCCGTCGAAGCGCCAGCCGCTGTACGATGCCCAGCTTGCCTTTTTCCAGGAGGTTTGCGTGCACGCAGTTTGGAAACAAGTAATTTCTTCAGCATTCGCAATTGTTGTTGTTGCCACATTTGCTCTCGGCACCTACGCGCAACAGAAAGAGAAAGATCGCGAACAGAAAGATCGCGCCGCCACTTCGAGCAATACAACTATCGATCCTAAGCTTTACGGGGCGATGAAATGGCGCCTTATCGGCCCATTTCGCGGTGGGCGAGTCCTCGCGGTTACCGGCGTCACGAACCAACCCAATACCTATTACATGGGCGCTGTCTCGGGCGGAGTTTGGAAGACGACCGATGGAGGCGTGTCCTGGGATCCACTATTTGACAAGCAGTCCGTATCCTCCATTGGCGCCATCGCCGTTTCCGATTCCGATCCCAATGTGATTTACGCGGGCACGGGCGAAGCCTGCATTCGCGGAAATATTTCCTTTGGCGATGGCGTTTACCGCTCGAATGATGGCGGCAAGACCTGGACAAATATCGGCCTGAAAGATTCGCGCCACATCGGCAAAGTGATTGTACATCCCACAAATCCGGACACCGTTTTTGTGGCCGCCCTGGGACATGCCTATGGCGCGAACACCGAGCGCGGAATTTTTCGCACTCGCGACGGCGGCAAAAATTGGGAAAAAGTTTTATATCTCGATGATCGCACCGGGGGCATCGACATTGTTTTCGATCCGCACAACCCGCACGTGCTTTTCGCCGCCATGTGGGAAGGCTACCGCACTCCGTGGATGCTCAATAGCGGCGGCGACAAAGATGGCCTGTACCGTTCGAATGACGATGGCAGCACCTGGAAGCGCGTGGAAGGCCATGGCATGCCCGAGGGCCCGCTTGGCCGAATCGGTGTGGGCGTATCCGGCGAAGATTCCAATGTTGTCTACGCGCTGATTGAAGCGAAGAAGGGCGGCTTGTATCGCAGCGGTGACGGCGGCGAAAACTGGGCGCTTATCAATGAAGATCATCGCTTCCGCCAACGCGCCTGGTATTTCACGCACCTGTGGGCCGATCCAAAAGATTCCAACAAAGTCTACATCGCCAACACCGGGCTCTATCGTTCCGTCGATGGAGGTAAATCATTCGAACGCATCCCCGCTCCTCACGGCGACCATCATGGTCTGTGGATCGATCCCAATAATCCGAATCGTATGATCAACGGAAACGACGGCGGTGCCACCATTACCGTCGATGGCGGTAAGAATTGGTCTACCCAAAATAACCAGCCAACTGCGCAGTTCTACCACATCACTGCGGACAACGATTTCCCGTATCGCATTTACGGCACGCAACAGGACAACAGCTCCGTAGGCATCGCCACCGCCAGCGATCACGGCTTCATCAGTCGCTCCGATTGGGAATCCGTGGGCGGAGGAGAAAGCGGCTACGTCGCCGTGGATCCCCGCGACTCGAACATTGTCTACGCCGGCTCCTATTTCGGAGAAATTTCGCGCTTCGACAGGCGCACCCACCAGGTGCAAAACATTCAGGAGTGGCCGCTCGATCCCGACGGCTACAACGCCGCGGTGCAGAAGTACCGCTACACTTGGACCATGCCGATTGTTTTTTCTCCGCACGATCCCAATGAGCTGTATCACACTTCGCAGTTTTTGTTTCGTTCTACCGATGGGGGACACTCGTGGCAAACCATCAGTCCGGACCTGAGCCGCAACGACAAAACCAAGCAGCAGGATTCTGGCGGCCCCATCACCAAGGATCAGGCCAGCATTGAGTTTTACGATTTGATTTTTGCCGTCGCGGAATCGCCGAAACAAAAAGGCGTGATCTGGGCCGGCACCGACGACGGATTAATTCAAATTACCCGCGATGATGGCAAGACTTGGAGCAACGTCACGCCAAAAGGCCTGCCGGAATGGGCCATGGTGAGCTTGATTGAAGCCTCCCCATTCGACGCCGGCACCGCTTACGCTGCGGTGGATGCACACAAACTGGACAATTTTAAACCCTATATTTTTAAGACTGCAGATTTTGGCAAGTCCTGGACGCTGCTCACCAATGGATTACCGGATACTTCCTACGTGCATGCTGTGCGCGAAGATCCTAAGCACAAAGGCATGCTCTACGCCGGAACAGAGACCAGCATCTTTGTTTCTTTCGACGATGGCGCGCACTGGCAAACCTTGCAACTGAATCTTCCCACCACGCCAATCCATGACCTCATCATTCATAACGACGACCTCTTAGTCGCCACGCACGGCCGCGCGTTCTGGTCCCTCGATAACATCGATCCGTTGCGCCAAATGAACGCTAGCGTTGCGAACGAAGATGCCCGCTTGTTCGCCCCCTCCACGGTGACGCGCTCGCGCGTCGGTCACAGTAACCGGCGCCGGGACTCCATCGGAGAAAATCCCGCAGCCGGCGCGTCGCTGTATTATTACCTGAAAGAGGAACCTAAAACTCCGGCCAAACTGGAAATTCTAGATAGCCAGGGAAAAGTAATTCGCAGTTATACCAGCGAAGAAAAAAAGACCGAAGAAGCTCCGGAGGAAGGCGATAAAGATGCGGAGCCGGAGCACATCCCCGCAAAGGCCGGACCAAATCTATTCGTCTGGGATTTGCGCTACGAGCCCCCGGTGAAAATCCCCTCGGCCATATATGACGAAGGCGACCCGGTTGGCCCGCTGGTCATGCCAGGAAAATATGAGGCGCGACTTCGTGTCGCAGGAAAAACTTCCACAGCCGCTATCGAAGTAACGATAGATCCCCGTTTGAAAACATCCCTGGACGACCTGCAGAAACAATTCGATCTGATGCTGAAGCTACGCGACCGCCAGGAAGAAATGAACCGGTCGATTCTGGCTATTCGCGATCTGCGCGTGCAACTCAACCTGGTCGAAAAGCGCTGGGGCTCCAAAGATAACGCTAAAGCCGTCGTCGACGAGTCCAAGGAATTGCGCAAAAAAATTGGCGCCGTCGAAGATGAAATGATCCAGGTGAACTCCAAGGCCAGCGAAGACGAACTCAACTATCCAACCAAGATGAATAGCTGGCTCGGTTATTTGCAAGCTGCAGTAGATAGCGCCGACACTGCGCCCACAGAAGGAGAGCTGGCTGTATTCACGGAACTGAATCAAAAACTGGACGCGCAACTCGCCAAATGGCACGAGCTGCTTTCCACCGACGTTCCCGCCATCAACGAGGCTATGCGCAAAAACGGCATCGCCCTAATCTCCGCCGCACCGGAAGCCAGTAAATGAAAACAATCTAGTCATAAAAAGTTCGGGTTTGACGCACGTCGTCCGCGTCCGAGTTTGCCGCTGATCGAAGAATAGTGTTGGGTTTTATTGATTGAATAGACTCGGCTACTTTAACTTCCGCTCGAATGCCGCAGCAATCGGTTCGGCCCAATGCGACAAATGATTCAACGACTCGGTATGCGTGGGATCCAGGTGCAACGGTGTGATCGACACGTTGCCTGAAAAAATCGCGGCGTAATCCGTCTGCGGTTCTACATCCCGATCGATTTTCTGCTCGAATAACCAAAAATAAGAACGCCCGCGGGGATCTTTGCCTTCACTCAGCTGATTCCTTGTAATCTTCTTCGATTGTCGCGTGAAGCAAACGCCCCCGGTCCACGGCTCCGGCACATTGACGTTCAACAGCACCTGGTCCGGCAAGCCTTCTTTCAAAACAATCTCCGCCGCCGACCTGGCTACGCGCGCCGCATTTTCGAAACTCACTTTAGGAACTTTGGAGCAGAGCGACATAGCCACCGCGGGCAGGTGATGCAACGCCGCCTCTCGCGCGGCACCCACGGTTCCCGAGTAATACACATTCTCGCCCAGATTCGCGCCGAAATTTATTCCGGAAATAACCATGTCCGGCCGCTCCGGCAAAAGTTTATGCAGCGCCACGATAACGCAGTCAGCAGGCGTGCCGTCGACAGCCCATTCTCGTTCCGCAATGGAGTGGCAAACGATCGGTTGGCGCAGTGTCAGCGATTGCGCCGCGCCGCTTTGTTCGCGGCTGGGCGCTACGATGCTGACGGTAGCGAAGCCCTCAAACGCCGCAACCAGCGCGCGCAATCCCGGCGCTTCGTACCCGTCATCATTAGTCAAAAGTATGTGCGTCATGGGCAAGCGATAATCATAGAGACTCTAGCGATTGATCCAACAGATTCACTGCGGTAAGTGGTGCCAACTTCGTCTACCGGCTCAGCGATCCTGACAGAAGCCTACACTTCAAAATTACATGTCAAGGATACGCGATTTTATTGTCGCGCGCGGCCGCTGCGCCTTTTCAGAGTTCCAGGAATCGGATGGCTCTCGGAGCATGAAGTTTCCCTGGTGGCGAGCCGTGCGAGGCAAGCTGACCATAACGGAAGAAGACTCGACGCGTCTGCGCTACCTTTGCGATCCCGAAGGCTACGGTGACGCAGGATTTCCATCGACTGCACTCATATTCCCCACTGAAGGTTACCGGACAACTGGAAATCTCAAGGATTCCCAGAAGCTCGGTTGTAGGAAATCGTTCTCCATGACAATTTTCAATGCGGCCAATGAAAAAGATGCGTTTGCAGCTAGCCTCCCGAGGACCCAAGATGTTGCCACTATTGACGTGGGTGCTGGCGGTGTCTCCTGCGATGTAGCCAGCGGAGGTGGTTTTTGGACTACGTTCAGCCAACGGATCTTTTGAATGATGCAACAAAGGCTGCGTCGAGAAAAGCGTCTCTCTCCGTTCGCGATCTCTTAATCCGAAGTTTTCTTGCGGGTGGCCTGCTCGCCTATGCCACTTCGCTTGTATTTATTGTGCTCTCACAAAACGTCGTTCCCATTGTGGGAGCAATTCTTTTCCCAGTGGGATTTGTCATCCTGGTGTTGCTTGGGCTTGAACTGGCCACCGGGAATTTTGCCCTATTGCCCATGGGATGGGCGGCCGGCGAAGTTTCCTTCCTCGGAGTGCTCCGTAATCTGGGCTGGGTCTATCTGGGGAACTTGGCGGGATGTTTGTTTTACGGCTCCCTGTTCTACTTGGCGGTGACAAATTGCGGCACCGGTGGCAGTGGCGCCGTCGGCGAATTGATGAAATCCGCGGCGCAGAAAAAGACCATCGCATACATGGCCATCGGCCTGCGCGGATGGGAAACCGCCTTCATCAAAGGGGTCTTATGCAACTGGATGGTGACACTGGGCGCGGTGCTGGCCATGGCTTCACGCTCGACGATTGGCAAAGTCGCCGCGATGTGGCTGCCGATCATGACGTTTTTCGCACACGGCTATGAGCATTCCATCGTGAACATGTTCTTGATCCCCACGGCCATGTTCTTCGGTGCCCCTATCTCGGTCACCCAGTGGTGGATCTGGAACCAGATTCCGGTCACATTGGGCAACTTGGTCTCCGGCGCTTTGCTCACCGGACTCGCGCTGTATGTCACCAACATGCCCAAGAAAACCGCGGCCATGATAATTCCTTTGCACGCTGACGAGACTGTTGGCGCGGCGCCACGACAAGCAGCCGAGGCCAACTAGAAATTCCTCAAAACTCTTCGCGAAAGAGGACCGGATGGTAAAGCTCCTCGTTGAATCCATAACTGCGCTGATCTCCCAAGCACTACGAAACTTTCGCCTAAACAGCGCTTATTGGCGATCTCCCCTGGAGCCATCATGACGCGAGATTCTCAGACCCCCGCGGTCACGGCTGCGCGCATCGAAGCCAGCCAGATCAGTCCCGCTGCCAACGCCGTGGAAGGTTATAAGGCCTCCATGGACGGTGACGGCCTGCGCATTCTTGACCACCTGCCGGAGATCATCCAGCGAGGAGCGGAATCCCTGACACCGGCAGAAAAGGAATTATTGAAGTGGCTCGGCGTCTTCTACCGTCGGCCGACCCCCGGCAAGTTCATGATGCGCATCCGCATGCCCAACGGAGTTGTGCGGAGCGATCAATTGCGCACCATCGCCGAGCTTTCGCGGCGCCTTGGCAACAGCGTCCTGGACATTACGACCCGGCAGCAAATTGAGCTGCGCGGATTCACGCTCGACAGCATACCCGCGATCTGGGAAAAGCTTCAGGGCGTAGACCTGCGCACTCTGCAAACCGGCATTGACAACGTCCGAAATATCAATGGGTGCGCTCTGGCCGGATTGACGCCCCATGAGTTGTTCGATGCCTCTCCTGTCGTGCATGACTTGGATTGCATCATCGTCGGGAGCAAGGGCAACCCAGAGTTCACGAACTTGCCGCGCAAGTTCAACATCGCTGTCACCGGCTGTCTGGACAACTGTACGCATAGTGAGTCGCAGGATATCGCGCTCGTTCCCGCAAACAAGGGCGGGCGACTGGGGTTTAACGTTCTCGTAGGTGGAAAGATGGGCTCCGGAGGATTCACCATCGCTTCGCACCTGAATGTTTTTGTCGAAATCTACCAGGCGGCTGCGATTGTGGAGAAGCTGATCAAAATTTTTCGCGATAACGGCCCGCGCGAAGCTCGCTCCAAATGCCGGTTCGCCTTCCTGATCGAAAAATGGGGAATCCCCAGATTGCGAGCAGAAATTACCTCGCGCATGGGGTATGAACTCGCATTTCAGGGAAGGGACGTGCGGAGTTCCCATCACGCCGATCACATTGGGCTAACCTCGCAAAAACAGCCCGGGCTTGTGGCCGTTGGTCTCTGCGTTCCCACCGGCAGAGCCAATCCTGAGCAGCTTGACGAACTCGCGCGTCTCGCTGACAAGTATGGCAACGGCGCGATTCGCCTGACTACAGGACAAAATGCAATTATTCCCAATGTTCCAGCCGATCGGGTCACGAAGCTTTTCAGCGAACCTCTGCTCAGGCAATTTTCCCCTCGCCCCTCTTCCTTTATGCGTGGTCTGGTTGCTTGCGTCGGCACCGATTATTGCAATCTGGCCCTCATCGAAACGAAGAGCCGTGCTGTCGCGCTTTCCCAGGCCCTCCTCGAAAAAATGGGTCCAGCCACAAGGCCCCTCACAATTCATTGGTCCGGCTGCCCCGCTGGATGTGGCAACCATGAAGTTGCGGATATTGGTCTTCGCGGGTTCAAAACAAAAATCGATGGAAAGCTCGTCGATGCGGTGGCAGTGTACACAGGAGGTCGGACGGGCCCCCTCGCGGTTGCTGGCAAGGAGATTCTGGCAACCGTGGCCTGCGATGAATCGCTTCCGGATGTGATTGCAAATGTCATCCAGTCGTCCCGTGCTGAATGCGAATACACTCAGCAAGCGTCCGCCAATGATCCTCTTTTCACCGCCGCTGCAACAGTGGGACTCGCCTCATGGCGTCTGGTGGCTCCTGCGCGCCATCGGCCCAGCGCCGCTTGAAAACAAATCACCTTGCTCGCTCGCTAAAGCCGCAATGTTCCTCAAACGCTCACCGCTCCCATTTGTGCCGCGTCATAGGTATCGTAAAATAGGGGAACCTGCAAATGCGTGTGACTAATTTTCAAGGACGGACCGTCCTGACGCTGGAGAGTCGGCGCGGTCAGGAAATGAGCCGTCTGATTGAAACGTACGGCGGCAAGCCATTTCATGCGCCATCGATGCGCGAGGTGCCGCTTTCCTCTAATCTAGAAGCGTTGAAATTCGCTGACGCATTGCTGAAAGGAAAACTCGATGTAGTGATCTTTTTAACTGGGGTCGGAGCGCGGGCGCTTTCAAAAGTTCTGGAAAGCGTACATCCCACGGAGAAGTTTTTTGAGGCGTTGCGAAAGGTCTCTGTTGTCGCGCGCGGGCCGAAGCCGGTAGCTGTCCTGCGCGAATGGAACGTGCCGGTCGCGATAGCCGCGCCGGAACCTCATACGTGGCGCGAGGTGCTCCGGGCGATTGACGCTAGCAAATTGGATTTGCGCGACAAACAAGTCGCTATACAGGAATACGGCGTTTCCAACCCGGATCTTCTCGAAGGCTTGCGCGAGCAAGGGGCCCGCGTTACACCTGTGCCAGTGTACCAGTGGGATTTGCCGGAGGATAAAGCTCCACTGCGGGCCGCGGTGAACTCCATAATCGCGCGCGGTATCGATGTGGTCCTCTTCACCACGAGCATCCAAGTCACTCATCTCTTCCAGATTGCCGAACAGATTGGAAAGAAGGACGCGCTCAAGGCCGGCTTAGAGAATGTTGTAAAGGCTTCGATTGGACCCACTACGTCCCAAGTTCTGCGGAGTTACGGCCTATCCATCGATCTCGAGGCTTCCCACCCCAAGATGGGCTTTTTAGTGAAGGAGGCCGCGGAGCAGTCGGAAGTTCTCCTTCAGCAGAATACGTCGCGTTCCCGATAAATCCGCGGCGCCGCAGAGGTCCTCCACAAGTTGGTCGAAAGTGCGGCCGCGTTGGACTCGCGCGGCACTTAGGCGGTGCGCCAGTGAGATTCGACCCTATTCGAGTTAAGTGAACAGGACTAAGTACCGTTGAAGATTTTATCCAGAAGGTTCACGAGTGGACGAAAGAAAATATAAACGATGACGAGGCACGCAGCCAGTTCGACCCACTGATAAACGTTTGTCGGCATTAAATTTCCTTAGAAATAAGAATAGAATTTTAGATAACTGAGGGCGATGGCCGCGGCTACCCTGTCACCAACTATAGTTTTGACCAAATCCAAGTAACAGCGATAGCACGATAGCAGTTGTCGTAAGAATACCGTTCAGGGAGTGGACACGAAAACAATCTTAGTTATTGTCCCGGCAGAAATCTTCATGCCTGATTGAAGCAACAAAGGCTCCGTTAGATGAATGTTCACTTATTAATTTATCCGCTCCTCGCCATCAGCACTGTGATTGTCATTTCAACCTTTATTCGTGTTGTTAGTAGCCCCGCATACCGACAGAATTCTGACCAGGTTGTAATTCGGGAACCGGGCAATCGCACTCTCGGAGCACCCAAGGACGCCGCCGCAGACGCACGTGAAGATCTAGAGTTTGCTTTGCTAAGCCAAGCTGCTTACCAAAGGACTGCGGACGCCATGCAGGTCGAGGCAGGCAAGAGCCTTGACCCGGATGTTACCCTCACATCAATGGGCTGGTGCCGATGGGAGAAATTTCCTGAAGGCGATGTTAAGAAGAAAGTTGACTACGTACATCTTCGCGTCGAAGTGTGGTCAAATTCCTCCAGTAAGAAACTCGCAGTCGCCTTTGGCGGGACCGTTCTAAGAAATCTCAAAGACTGGAAGTCCGATCTGCGCTGGTTCATCCCCAACAAGCAGGACGAATATACAGTGATTGTCAAAACATTTGGCGACGCATTCGTCGACGCATATCAAAAGCGTACGAGCGGCCCAGAATGTGACGTGCCAAGAGATGTTGAACTCTTTTCTACAGGGCACTCCTTGGGTGGAGGTCTGGCTCAGCAGTTTGCCTATTCTTTACCACGAATTGCTGGTGTCCCTCGTGTGAAGAAGGTTTACGCCTTCGATCCCTCTCCGGTAACAGGTTTTTATAGCGTGGAGAAACCGCTTCGCGAGCACAATAGCGAACTCCTCGCGATTGACCGCATCTACGAACGAGGTGAAATCCTTGCGTACTTTCGTTCCATCACGAACTTTATTTATCCGCCCAACGCCTCGCAACCAACAATTCGCCAACTACGATACAACCTGGTCCACACACACAACCCGCTCGCAAGTCACTCCATAGCTGAATTTGCCTTAAGGCTGCGTGAGGTATCCCAACATACGCCGGTTTCCTGATGTTCGTCCGGTGAGGAGCATCACCGTCATTCAGTAAATCGGCAATATTATGCTTGCCCTCCCTAAAATTCCGTACGGCGGGTTTTCCCCAGTACGGCTTCAAGGCCGGTCTATCAGACACGGCCTTCCGTGCGAACCGTTCTGTCGATGGGACTCTCACCCATTGGAGGTGACAACTTGCGTTGCTGCACCATAACAATGTCGGCTCCTCGACCCGAGTAGACTGTCCCTTGTACGCGGGACAGCTCGGTACCGGACATGGCGCGAAGTAAAACACCGTGCACATGATGGGGCATCCCGCTCCCTGCAGAGGGAGTTTGAAGAAGTAATCATCGTCGAAGTATTGATCGAAGAGATGTCTAGGTCGGACTGAGCCGATCGAAAGATTACGAGCGAGCCGTGGTCGTCGAAGCAGAGGTCAAAGAAGAACAAAGAAGACCACTCATCGGAGTGAACGGCGCAGTGTGCTCAAAAAGGATTTGAGAGGGCCGAGATTTGTTAGAGATGTCCGGTGAGCGCTGTATATCTCTATGGGAACCAGCACCACGGGTAGGGGGGCTCCACTATGATGAAAACGCAAATGTGTCCGCACACGTGCTTTCGCAAGAATCACTTGGCGTGAAACAGCTTTCACACTACCTTATTTTGCTAAGCGAATCCGGTTCGGAAAGTTGAAAATAGCATGCATAAGATTTCGAAGTTTATGGCCATTGCATTCTTGCTTTACGCCGTACCGGTTCTCGCAACCGTGGAAGACTTCCCGCTCAAGCGAGTTCCCCAGCTCACCTATCTCGTGGACTATGAGGCATCGTGGTCTCCGGATGGCCGCCAGATTGTGCTGATCTCCAACCGGCACGGAGGTATGAAAGTCCACACCCTGGATGCGAGCAGCGAAGGCAGCGGCAGCGACATGCGGCAGATTACGCATGGCTCGAATGAAGACGATTCACCTGCGTGGTCCCCAGACGGCCGTCAGATTGCCTTCGTTTCCGTCCATAGCGACGTCTCGGACATCTTCGTCATGAACGTGGACGGAAGTAATGTGCGTCAGGTGACGCGTGAACTGGGTCAGAATATCCATCCTATTTGGTCGACAGACGGTTCCCGAATTCTGTTCAATACGACATACTTTGCCGAGCACCCCCAGAATGAGGACAAGACCTCCGACGGGAAACGGGTTATCGGAGAGAAGCGGGATGACTTTATTGATCTAGCCACAATCCGGCCTGACGGAAGCGGTCTGCAACGAATTACTCGCGGTGGCGGATATACGTACGCGTCGTTCTCGCCCGACGGAATGTTCATTCTGCATCGGCGGCAGCAAGGCGAAGTGTCGCAGATTTTTCTCATGAATGCAGACGGTTCAGGCGACCACAATCTTTCCGGAGCTTCATCCACTGACGGCTGGCCTTCCTGGTCTCCCGATGGCAAACGGATTGCATTTTCACGGCACGGAGAAAACGGATTTCAGATTTTTGTCATGAATCGGGACGGCAGCGGCGTTCGTCAGCTCACAGATGCTGCCGGTGAATTTACAAATCCACGATGGTCGCCCGATGGGAAAAAGATTTTGTCCGGCAGGCGACTGGGCGGGATAAGCCTGGCAATTTTTGACGCACCGAAGTGAGATCGAGCACTACGTGTTGCCTGTTCTGCGCGCAGTGACCCTGGCGCTATTTAACGAACACTCGGGAAACCGGAACCCGAAGCCTGCTTATATTCCAGTTGATTGCATAACAATGTCGGCTCCTCGACCCGAGTACCCTGTGGTTTATCGACGACCGCAGGCTCGGGAGAAAGGAGCCGAACATGATGATTATAGGCGTAGATTACCACCCGAGCTTTCAGACCATTGCATTTTTAATGGATGAGACTGGTGAGTGTGGTGAACAGGAACTGAAGCACAGTGATGGGCAAGCAGAGAAATTCTATCGAGACCTGCAGCAGCGAGGAATCTGCGTGCGGGTAGGCATGGAGGCTACCGGATATTCACGCTGGTTCGAGCGACTGCTAGCAGAACTAGGTTTCGAACTGTGGATTGGCGATCCAGCGGAGATCAAGGCCAAGCGGATCAAGAAACAGA
>DATHMG010000006.1:0-40939 GCA_035487275.1 Candidatus Acidiferrum sp.
TTGTGACCGGATTTGCGAATGGCGTCGCCCAGCGCTTCGCTGGTGATGCCGTCGATGGGCGCTTCGCTGGCGGGGTAAATATCGGTAAGCACCAGAACGTCGGCTAGGTTGAAAGCGCTGCAGAATTCATTCCAGAGATGCTGCGTGCGCGAAAAGCGATGCGGCTGGAAAAGCACCAGCAAGCGATCAAACTTGCAAATTTTGGCGGCTTCGAGCGTGGCGCGAATTTCCACGGGGTGATGGCCGTAGTCGTCAATCACGGTGATGTCGTTGGCTACGCCTTTGATGTCGAAGCGGCGGCCAACGCCGGAAAATTTTGCCAGGCCGTCGCGGATCAACTCGACTGGCACGCTGAGATACAGCGCTACCGCGGCGGCGGCGGCGGCGTTGCGCACATTGTGAATGCCGGGCGGGTGCGCCAAGCGGAAGCTGCCGAGCGCTTCGCCTTTAAAAGTGAGTTTGAACTCGCTGACCAAGCCTTCTAGTTTTATGTCGCTGATCACCAGATCGGCTTGGCTGGACGTGCCGTAGGTAATGATGGGGCGCTTGATGTGCGGCACGATGGCCTGCACATTGACCTCGTCGAGACACAGTATGGCCGCGCCGTAAAACGGCACGCGATTCACAAATTGGATGAAGGCGTCCTGAATGTCCTCTAGCGAGGTGTAGTGATCGAGGTGCTCGCGGTCGATGGTGGTGACTACCGCGACCACCGGCGCAAGCAAGAGAAAGCTGCGGTCGCTCTCGTCCGCTTCCACTACGAAATAGTCCCCTTTGCCCAACTTGGCGGTGGTGCCCGCCTGATTCACACGGCCACCGATAACGAAGGTGGGATCCAGATGCGCCGCGGCCAACACGGATGCGACCATGGAGGTGGTGGTGGTTTTTCCGTGGGCTCCGGCGACCGCGATGCCATATTTGAGCCGCATCAGCTCGGCAAGCATCTCCGCGCGCGGAATCACCGGAATTTTCATTTTGTGCGCTTCGATGATTTCGGGATTGCTGGGAATGATGGCGGAAGAGGTCACCACCACGTGCGCGCCATCCACGTTGACGGCTTCATGCGCATCGAAAATTGTGGCGCCAAGCTTGGCCAGTCGCTCTGTGATGGGCGAGGGTTTGCTGTCGGACCCGGAAACGGAATAGCCCAGCGTTAGCAGTACTTCGGCAATGCCGCTCATGCCGATGCCACCGATGCCCACCAGATGAATGCGCTGAAAATTCCGGAAGCTGACCATTATGGCGCGACCTTCTCCCTGTCCTGCGTGGAAACCGTTCGGAGCGAAACGGTCGAGCTGCCTGCCGCGGGTTGAACTTTCTCTGATGAAGGAGCGATTCCGGCGGCTTGTTCGATCAGATTCACGATGTCGCGCGCTGCGTTGGGCCACGAGAGGCTGCGAGCAGCCATCGAGATACGTTCGATTTGTTGCGGGCTATCGAGTAGCGCGAAAATTTCTTTGCTCAAACGCTCCCCAGTGAGTTCCGCTTCGGTGATGACGCGGCCCGCTCCCTGCTTGGCCATTTCCTGCGCGTTGCGCAATTGGTGGCTGTCCGTGGCGCGGCCAAATGGAATGAAGATGGCGGCGCGCCCGGCGGCGGAGACTTCCGCGGCGGTGATAGCGCCCGCGCGGCACACGATGAGGTCCGCCCATTCGAAGCGTTCCGGCATGTTGTCAAGGAAAGGCACCACCTCAGCAAGGATTTCGTGCCGCGCGTAAGCGGTGCGCACCGCGTCATAGTCACGCTCACCGGTTTGGTGCACGATGCTCATTTCGTTTTTTCTGGTGACCAGAAAATTCATAGCGTCGACAAACGCGCGATTCACCGGCAACGCGCCTTGGCTGCCTCCGGTAATCAGCACTCGCAATGGTTTTTGAGGAATTCGTTGCGGGATGGTTAGAAATTCCGGCCGCACTGGGCAGCCCGTGACCACCGCTTTCGCTCCCCAGGTCCTCGCAGATATTTCATATCCGGTGGCGATGCGCTTGGAAATGCGCGCCAACGATTTGTTGGTAAACCCCGGCTCCGCGTTGGGCTCAAAGATCACATTGGGAATTCCGCGCATCCAGGTGGTAAGCAACATTGGTCCCGCAGCATATCCGCCCACGCCAAACGCCGCAATGGGTTTGTGTTTTTTAGCTACTCGCGCAGCGTCCAGCATGGCGGGTGCCAGCTTGAAAAGATTTTTCAGCAGCGTGCTTCCGCCTTTGCCTTTTAGTCCCGCCACCCGCAACGTTTCCAGCGGCAGCCCGGCTTGCGGCACCAGCTTCATTTCGATTCCGCGTTTTGTTCCTACCAGCACTACTTCCCTTTCACTCCCGCGTGACAACCACTCCCTCGCAATAGCCATCGCCGGAAAAACATGCCCGCCGGTCCCACCGCCCGCGATTAGTAGCTTTACGCCCATGTCAGACAAGTCTACGTCACTCAAAAATCTTCACGCGCATCAGCCTCACTGCTCTGTGACTCACTGCTCGGTGGCCTGCTGACTGATATTGAGGAGCACGCCAGTTGCCAGCAGCATCACCAGCAAACTCGATCCGCCATAACTCACAAACGGCAACGGAATTCCCTTGGTGGGCACCATCCCCAACACCACTGCGAAATTAATCAGCGCCTGGCTGATGACCATGGCGGTGATTCCCAGCGCCAGCAGCCGCCCAAATCCATCCGGTGCGGTGAAGGCGGCGCGCAACCCGCGCCAGCCGTAGACGACAAACAGCCCGATCACCAACATGGCGCCGATGAATCCAAGTTCTTCGCAAATCACCGCGTAAATAAAATCGGTATGCGCTTCCGGTAGATAAAATAATTTTTGCTTGCTCTCCATCAGCCCCACGCCGCTGAATCCGCCCGAACCCACGGCTATTAAAGATTGTAACAACTGAAATCCGGAGCCTTGCGGGTCGGATGCTGGATTAAGAAATGCCATGAGCCGCGCCTGACGATAAGATACGTGCGTGATCAGCAAATAAAGGATCGGAAGCGCACCCACCAAGCCGCAAGCAATCCACTTCCAGGAAAGTCCGGCGACGAACAAAATGGCCGTGGCGATCACCACGATATCAACCGCGGTGCCCAGGTCCGGCTGCATCAGAATGATACCGACGCACAAAAGAATCGGCCCCAGCGCAGGCAAAATCGTCTGCACAAAATCATGTTTGCAAAATTCCATCTTCGAGGCACTGCGGCGCTTGCGGTCCAGAAACCATGCGAGGTACAAAATCACTGCCAGCTTCGCTAACTCGGACGGCTGAATCCCCACCGGGCCGAACTTTATCCACCGGTGCGTGGCATGCGATTTGTCCAGAAAGAATGCCCCCACCAGCATCAACAGCACCGCACCGAGAGCGGTATACACAACTTTTGGCTCGCGCAGACGCCGGTAGTCCACGCGCATCAGCGCAAACATTCCAAAGAGGCCAATTACCAGCCAAGCCGCCTGGCGCAATAGAAAAATATAAGAGCGTCCGTAGTGCTGTTCGGCAGTGACTGCCGAAGCCGAAAACACCATTACCGCACCGAGCAGGCAGAGTGCCAGGGTTACCCCGAACAACCAGCGATCGTTTTCAAGCCGTCTCGGCACTCTTGTTCGCCTTCCCATCTGATTTCAATACGTCGTTCAACGAAGCAGATTTCTGTTCACGTTGCTTGATCAATTCCTTAAACACACGCCCGCGATGCTCATAATTTTCAAACTGGTCGAAGCTTGCACAAGCCGGCGCGAGCAGCACTACGTCGCCTCGCCGCGCGACTTGCGAGGCGATTTCCACGGCGCGTTCCAGCGTGCCGGCGCGCTCCAAGGCGACGCTGCCGGTGATTTGCTGTTCAATTTTTTCCGCCGCTGCGCCGATTAGTAAAGCCAGGACGCTTCGTTCGCGCAGCGCGGGCTGAAGCAGGGAATAATCGCTGTCCTTATCTTTACCGCCCAGGATGATCAGCACTCGCCCAGGAAACGATTCCAACGCCTTCAAGGCGGCGTCGACATTCGTTGCTTTCGAATCGTTGTAATAGCGAACCCCCGCGATTTCCGCCACAAATTCCAGGCGATGCTCTACGCCCGGGAACGTGCGTACCGCTTCACGGACGGCTGAAGCCGGCGCCCCTTCCAGGCGCGCAGCCGTAACGGCGGCCAAAACGTTTTCTAGATTGTGAGCGCCGGGCAGCGAAATTTCTTCCCGTTTCAACAACACTTCTACTTGCTTGGTGGTACGAAAAACAATTTCCTCACCCCTTAAATAGGCGCCTTGCAACACTTCTCGTTTGCGACTGAACCAATAGAGCTGCGGCCGTTTCGGCGCCAGGCGCGTCGCCGCAGGATCATCTGCGTTTAAAACCGCGTAATCCAGTTTGGTTTGATTTTCAAACAGGCGGCTCTTAGCCGCCGCATAAGCTTCCATGGTCTTGTGGCGGTCCAGATGATCGGGAGTGAGATTCAGCAGCACCGCGATATCTGCGTGAAACGTTTCAATCAGCTCCAGCTGAAAACTGCTGAGCTCCGCGACCGTGATGGTATCGTCGCTCGAGAGCGCCACCCGAGAGATCAGCGGCGTCCCGATGTTACCGGCCACCATGGTGGAAAAACCCGCGACGTGCAAAATGTGATGCACCAATGACGTGGTGGTGGTCTTGCCGTTCGAACCGGTGATCCCAATCAACCGGCCGTCGAGAAAGCGATCCGCAAGTTCGATTTCGCTCCATACCGTAATATTTTTTTCGCGCGCCGAGCGCAGCAGTGGCGCGTCCGCTGGAACGCCCGGACTCGGGATTACCAGGTCCTGATGGGGCAACGCGGTTTCCGGATGCGCGCCAAGTTCCAATGTGACGCCTTCTTCGCGCAAACTGAGGGCCTCCGCGCCAAGCTCGCTTTCAGAGTGCGTGTCGGTGGCCGTGACCGTCGCGCCATGGTCAGCGCAAAAGCGCGCCGTAGCGATACCGGTACGCGCCAGTCCGATGACCAGAACGTGCTTGCCGCGCAGCTCGAATCCGCCTGTCATAACCTAGCTCGAAACATTTCCGTGCTACTTTCAGCCTTCAGCGTTCCCAAAACTTCGCTCGCTACCGCAATTTAAGCGTCGTCAACGCAAACAACGCGAACACCAGCGCGAGAATCCAGAAACGCACAATCACTTTGGACTCGCTCCAGCCTAAAAGCTCAAAATGATGATGTATCGGCGCCATACGAAACACACGTTTGCCGCGCAGCTTGAAAGACCCCACCTGCAAAATAACCGAGAGCGCTTCCACCACAAAAATTCCGCCGATAAAAAACAGCAAAATTTCCTGCTTGATGATCACCGCGATCAGCCCAAGCGCGCCCCCAAGGGAAAGCGAGCCCACATCGCCCATGAAAACTTCCGCGGGATGCGCGTTGTACCAAAGAAAACCAAGCGAAGCGCCTACCAGCGCGCCACAAAAAACGGTAAGTTCCCCGACTCCGGGAATATATTGAATTTCAAGATACGCGGCCCAACGAAAATTACTGCTCACATAGGTGAGCACCGTGAGCGCCCCGGCAGCGATGACTGTACATCCAATGGCCAGGCCGTCAAGCCCGTCTGTGAGATTCACAGCGTTCGATGCTCCAGCAATCACCAGCGAAACGAAAAACAAAAATGGCAGGAACGCCAGCGGCCAAATGTGCGGCGACCTCATCAACGAATGAATGACTAAATCGGGGTGTACGCGCTTGAAAAAAGGAAAAACTAGCTGCGTGGAATATTTGCTCCAGGTCGCCAGCACCAGCAAGCCAATGCCGCAGACCAAACTGACCAGAACTTGCAACGAGAATTTTTTTGCGCTGGTGAGGCCGAGATTGCGCTGCTTGGAAACTTTCGCGTAATCGTCCACAAATCCGATCGCCGCGAAACCCAACAACGAAAAAAGCGCCAGCCACACGAACGCGTTGCCCAGATCGGCCCACAGCAGCGTAGGCACGGCTGTCGACAACACAATCAAAACTCCGCCCATGGTGGGCGTGCCTGCTTTTTTCTTGTGATCTTGCGGACCCTCTTCGCGAATGTACTGGCCAATCTGCAGTTCGCGCAACTGCCGTATCAACCACGGCCCGAATACAAACGCCAGAAACATTCCGGTCAGGCTGGCGTACACGGTGCGAACGGTGATGTAGCGAAACACATTCAGGGGACTGAAATATTTTTGCAGCGTGTGGTAGAGGAGGTAATAAAGCATTTAGTGCCGCGCCTCTTCCCGTGCGGCGTCCGCCTTTGCTGGATAGCGCGTGAGTAGTGCGTCAACGATGCGCTCCATTTTGACGCCGCGAGAGCCTTTCACGAGCATCACGTCGCCTGATTCCACGAAACCAGCCAAAAATTCTGCGGCTTCTTCCGAAGTAGGAAAAAATTTGGTGCGCGCGCGCGATAGACCCGCGGCCACAGCCCCTTCGATGATTTGCTTCGCATCTCCCGCAACTCCGATAATCCAATCGACTTTTCCAGTGCTAGCCGCGAATTGCCCCGCTTCGCGGTGCAGTTCGGCGGAAGTGCGCCCCAACTCACGCATCTCTCCGGCGGCGAGAATGCGGCGGTGATACTCGGGAGTGGCTGCCAAAACAGCGGTCATCGCCTGCAGCGCGGCGGGACTGGAGTTGTAGCTATCGTTGATCAGCGCAGCTCCGTTTGTAAGCGCCACCACCTCGCCACGCATAAATGGCGCCCTGAGATTGGCGAAAACGCCGTGAGCTTCCTCCGCTCCAATGCCCCACACACTGGCGGCAGCCAAAGCAGCCAGCGCGTTAGCGATCACGTGCCTGCCCGCCAGCGCAATCTCCAAGCGCACGCGCCCTTCGTTCGTCACCAGCGTAAATGCGGAGCCCAATGCGCCACGATTTTCCAGTTTTTCTGCGCGAAAATCGGCCGGCGAATCGATTCCATAGGTCAAAACTTTTCCCGGTGCGTAAGCAGCAAACGCGACCACACGAGCATCATCCGCATTCAAGACCGCCACAGAATTCTTGCCGTTCAATCCTTCAATCAATTCGCGTTTGGCAAGCGCGATCTCGTCCACGGAAATGAAAAATTCCAGGTGCGCGGGCGAAACGCGCGTAACTACTCCAACGTCAGGGCGCGCAACCGCCGCCAGCCTTTTCAATTCGCCAGGCCGCGACATGCCCATTTCCAGCACCGCCGCCTGATGACTTTCGTCCAGCCCAAATAACGTGAGCGGGAGACCATACTCATTATTGAAATTGCCTTCCGATTTCAGCACGCGTAGTTTCGCGCCCAGCAATGCCGCGAGAATCTCTTTGGTTGTGGTCTTGCCCACCGAGCCAGTGACGCCGGCAATTTTCCCGCCCCATGCTTCGCGTACCGCTTGCGCGAGTTGTTTGAGGGCCTCGAAAGTGTCGGCCACCTGGATACAGCGGTCAGCGACCCAGCCGGGGTAGCGCGATACCAACCCTTCGGCCACCACCGCCGCCACCGCGCCGCGCTCCAGTGCGGCTGGAACATGATCGTGTCCATCGTGACGCGGTCCGTGTATGGCGATGAACAATTCTCCGGGACGTACCGTGCGAGAATCAATCGAGACGCCGGCCAGCCGGGCCAGGGGGTCAAGCGCCCCGCCTGGCTTGGAACCCACCGCTGCAGCCATTTGTGCAATTGTCCAGAGCATAAAGTCCTCAGCGGATTTAGTTTGTGTACAGAAGCCAGGGATTGCGACGTACTTGCCATTCTGGCACCCCAACGTTTCGGACTGTGCAAAAAATCGCGGCCTGCGTGTCGTGCTATTCCTGTACGTTCCCGCTTGGCTCACGCAAACAACTAGAGCGAGCGGCGTGCCAAATTACCTGTCCTCGCTCCCACTCTTATTCGACGTTCCGGTTGCGCGCTGAGACCTTATACCCGCGCTGGATCAACGCGGCTCGAGCCATTTCGCGATCGTCAAACTCCAACGTGCGGTCGGCAAGAATCTGATAATTCTCGTGGCCTTTTCCGGCCAGAAGAACGATGTCGCCCGCGCGCGCTTCGTCCATGGCCAGCCCGATCGCCTTTTCGCGGTCCGGCTCAATGACATATTTGCCGCTGGTCTTTTGCACTCCGACAATAATGTCGCTGATAATTTTCAGCGGATCTTCCTGGCGAGGATTGTCACTGGAAAGAATGGTGAGATCGCTGAGCCGCCCGGTGACTTCGCCCATTACCGGCCGCTTGGTGCGGTCCTTGGAGCCGCCACAGCCAAAGAGCGTGATGATGCGGCCCTTGGGGTTCAGTTCGCGCGCGGTGCGAATCAGGCTTTCGAGCGCGTCATCAGTGTGCGCGTAATCGACAATGACCAGGTACGGTTGGCCTTGATCGATGCGCTGAAATCTGCCGGACACACTTTCGAGATTCCGGATACCCGCCTCGATGACTTCATTGGAAAGGCCCAGCGCTTGCGCGGCGCCTATGGCGGCAAGAATGTTGTACACGTTGATGCGCCCCACCAGGCTGGAAGTGATCTGGATTTTGCCGTTGGGTGTTTGCGCGGTGAAGCCCAGTCCATTGAAACTCAGTTGGAATTTTTTCGTGGTGATGTCACCGCCGCTTTCGAGCCCGTAGCTGACGGTTTTTGTGGCCAGGCCGAGAAGCTTTTTGCCGTAGTCATCGTCGATGTTAATGATTGCGGTGTAGGGAACACCCGCTCCGGTTCCAGTGAACAGGGTTTTCTTCGCAGCGAAATAGTCTTCGAAGGTTTTGTGGTAATCCATGTGCTCGCGAGTGAGATTGGTGAAAACGGCGGCTGAGAAATGCAGTCCCCACAAGCGATCCATCGTCAACGAATGCGAGCTGGCCTCCAGCACGGCAAATTCTCCGCCAGCGTCGCGTATTTCTGCCAGGAAGCCTTGCAGGTCAACTGATTCGGGAGTGGTGTTGGGCGCCGGATATTTGCCAGCGGGCGTTTCGTACGCGATTGTGCCGAAGAGCCCGGTTTTGGATTTGGAAGCTTTAATGATCGAGTCAATCACGGAAGTGGTGGTGGTTTTACCGTTGGTCCCGGTGACGGCCACGAGTCGCAAGCTGTTGCCGGGATGATCGTAAAAATTGGCTGAGGCAATAGCGAGAGCTTTGCGAGCTTCACGAACTCGAACGGCGATAACGCTGGGCGGAATCACGCCAGTGACGGGCTCATCGCTCACCACTGCGACCGCGCCGCGTTGAATGGCGTCCGCTATGAAAGCTTGGCCACTCTCTTTCGCTCCGCGCAACGCGAAGAAAATTGCGCCAGGCTGTACTTTGCGCGAATCACGAACGATTTGGCGGATTTCCAAAGTGCTCGGCAAAGAGGTGAGCGTTTCGACGCCGTGAAGGGTCTCCGTTAGATTTTTCGCCCGAACTCTGCGCGGCTTCCCGTTTGATGACGGGGCTTCGTCATTTGAATGGCCTGAAACATCGCGGACTTCTTTGTCTAGCTGGCTCAAGTTCGTATGTGATGGCAAACGCTCAACCCCATTTTCGCCGGTTTTCTCAATATCTGTGCCTCAAGCGTTTCTTCGCAACTTTCGAGGGCTGCGCGCCTTTCAACGGTTTTGCGGGTTTGACCGCATTTGCCGTAGCCGTCGATTTCATCGCTGGCGTTCCGAATTGAACCGTAATGCGCGATCCACGCCTGACCTGCGAACCTGCGGCCGGTGTTTGTTCTGTAGCAAGGCTAGTTCCAACGAGAACCGGATCGAGGCCCAGCCGCAAACACATCTCCGTAACATCGCGCATGTTTTTCCCGGAAAAATCGGGAATGGAAATTTCCGTATCTTCGTCCGCGGTAACCGCCAAGGTAAGGTGTGAAGTTGCACTGGAATCGCTGCTCACGTGAGTTTCAGCGCTGGAGGAGACGGCCTCGGGTTGTTCCGGCAACAACAACAAATCCGACGGCGTGAAGTCCTCTAGGTTTTCGGCGTCACTCTGCGCTTGTTTTTTGTATGCGGCTTGCACCAACTGTTGATTGACCGGCACGTCTGGCAATACATCCAGATACGGCAAAACTTGTTCGGCCACGCGCTTGAATACAGGCGCAGCGACCATACCGCCTTCGTGCAATCCAATTGGAGAATCGAGAGAAACGAGGATCGCAACTGCCGGATTATTGATAGGCGCGAATCCCGTGAAGGATGCAATTAATTGCGTGCGCGAGTAGCGTCCGGTGTCGGGATCGATTTTTTGCGCCGAGCCGGTTTTGCCCGCCGAAGTCCACCCATCGAGTCGCGCGAGTTTGCCCGTACCATTCAGAATCACGCCTTCCATCAGGCGGCGCAGCGTGGCCGCCGTCTCCGGTTGAATGACGCGGCGGGGCTCGCTGGCGGCCAGCAACCCTTCACGAGGCAATACCGTTTCGCCGCGGCGAACTTCCGCCACAATGTGCGGTTTGTAAAGCATGCCGCCATTGGCGATCGCGGATACTGCGGAGATCAACTGCATTGGTGTCACGCCGACCTCCTGCCCCATGGAAATTGCCCCAATGGAAATGGGCGACCAGTTCACCAACGGCCGCAAAAGTCCGCGGCTCTCCCCTGGCAGGTCCACCCCTGTGGGCGTGCCAAATCCGAATGAATGAATGTAATCGTAAAATTTTGGCGCGCCCAGCCGCTCCGCAATCTTGATGGCGCCCACATCGCTCGATTGCGCGAGAATGTCTGCAACAGTCAGTAAGCCAAAGCGCTTATGGTCATGAATTTTGTGGCCGGCTACGTAGGTCGCGCCATTTTCGCAATCGAAAACTTCGTCGGGGTTGGTAACGCCCTGATCGAAAGCCGCCGCCAGGGTAATCAGTTTAAAAGTAGAGCCCGGCTCATACAGTGCGCTGACCGCGCGATTCATCCGGAATTCAGCAGGCGTTCCGGCGGATGCCGCGTTAGCATTAAAAGTCGGCCAGTTGGCTACCGCCAGCAATTCCCCGTTGTTGGGATTCATGACCACCACGGTGCCGGCCAGCGCGTGAGTCTTGTTTATCGCCGCAGCTAATTCCCGCTCGGCGATGTACTGAATCTTTTCGTCCAGCGTCAGCACCACGTTGGCGCCGCGATCGCGCCGAGCTTCCCCGCCATCGAACCATTTTTGATGCGCATCCGCCATCATCACAATTTTTTCGCTTTTACCGCGAATCTGATTGTCGAGCGAGTACTCGATGCCCCCCAGCCCTTTTTCATCGACGTCCACGAAACCCACGACGTGGGATGCCAGATCTGCCTTGGGATAGAAACGCTTGTTTTCAGCCTGGGTATAAACGCCTTTCAGATTCAGCGCAGTGACAGCCTCGGATTTTTCGGGAGTCAGCTTTCGTTCGATCCACACAAAATTTTGCGAAGACTCTAGGCGTGATTCCACCAGGTCTGCTGGAATGCCCAGCACGCCGGACAATAGCTGGGCGGCCAGAGCCTTGTCTTTGATCTCGTTGGGAATTGCAAACGCCGAATCAACCTTAATGCTCATGGCCAGCGCGTGCATGTTGCGGTCGTAAATCGCGCCGCGCTTGGGAGAGATTTCAATGATGCGTTGTTGTTGGTGTTGCGCGCGAAGCAGGTAATCGCGATGCCGGTACAGTTGAAGATAGCCCAGCCGGCCAAAAACCGCGGTGGCCCACAACAGAGCCACGCCAACGACGATCAGCAAACGGACGTGAGCTCGAGATTGTTGCATGTAAGAATTACGCCGGTACGCCCTCCCGTTGGACGCTCAACTCAAAAGAGAAATTGTGGTAGATGACTGAGAAGGAGAGGAAGGGTTTGCTGACTTTAGGCGCCCGGGTCCTCATGCTGTCTGGACTACTGCTCGTGGTTCACGCGAATTAACTGTGCATCCGCCACTTCGGCTCCCGCCACAGGCTGGTATTCACGCACTTGAGAGGGCAACGTTTCCGTCAGGCCTAGCTGGCGGCGCGCGATCATGTCGATGCGTTTAGGATTGCTGAGACCTGCTATCTCGAGCCGCAAAGATGAATTTAAAGCTGCGGCTTCCACTCGCTCGGTGCGCGCGGCTTCGAGCTGAAAGCTTAAGTCGATGCATCTAAAATGCTGGTAGATGTATAGAAGAAAGAACGCCGCGATAATGCCGCCCAACGCCACGGTGCGATAGAGATTGCGCATCTTTATCGGCTCCACGTTGCGAACCAGGCGAGTATTATCCAGCCGCTTTACAGTATGAAATTCAGTCGATGCCCGGCTCTTCTTCTTCCGCGTCATAGCTGTACCTTTTACTGGCGCCTTAAGCGGCCGCCATTATCTCTGCACACCGCAGTTTCGCGCTTCGCGACCGCGGATTATTCGCCAGCTCTGCTTCGCTAGGCTGAATGACGTGTCTGGTAAGCACGCGCAGCGGGCCCGCACGCTCACCTTCCTGAAATGCGCGCTTCACCAGTCGATCTTCGCGGGAGTGGTAGCTAAGCACGACCCAGCGCCCTCCTGGATTTATTGTGGCCGGGGTCCGAGAAAGAAACTGCCCGAGTTCCTCCATCTCTCGATTCACCGCGATCCGCAGCGCCAGAAACGTTTTTGTTGCGGGATGCAGTTTCTGCCTTCCCCATTGCTTTCGGGCCCCTGCCACAGTCGTTGCCAAGTGCGCGGTATCCCGTAAGGGTCGCGCTCGTACGATCGCCTTGGCGATTCTTCTGGAATCATGCTCATCCGCTTCGTGATAGAGCAGGTCGGCAATTTCTTTTTCCGACCATTGATTCACAATTTCGTCTGCCGTAAGTTCACCTTCGGCATCCATGCGCATATCCAGCGGGCCAGCTTCGCGAAACGAAAACCCGCGCGCCGACTGATCAAGCTGCATCGAGGAAACCCCCAAGTCGGCCAAGACCCCGTCCACCTTCGGAATCCCCAACTCTTGCGCGACCTCCGCAATCCTCGAGAACGCTGACTTCACGAGCGTCACGCGATCCTTCCACGGCTTCAAATTCTCGCGCGCCAACTCTAACGCCCGTTCGTCCCGGTCCAGGCTGATCAATCTGCCCGACACCAATCTTTCTGCGATAGCCGCCGAGTGGCCCCCGGCTCCCAGCGTGGCGTCTACGTAGATACCGCCTGGTTTTACTTCCAGCCATTGCAACACCTCTTCAACTAAAACCGGCGTGTGCGACTCAGTTCTGCTCACTGCTCACTCGCCGTTCTTACAGCCGGTGGTCTAAATTCCCAAGTCTTCCAAGGCCTTGTAATCTTCGTCGGTGTACGGCGAATTCTTCAGCTCATCCAGAACCCGGGTGTGGTTCATCACCTCGAGATAATCGAGGTTGCCGAACACGTCCACTTCCCCTTTGGTTTGCGCCGATTCGCGCAGCACCGCCGGGAGCAGCACTCTTCCCTGTGCATCGAGTTCAACCGTTTGGCCGTAATAACTCGTTCGCATCAGAAATTTCCGTTTCGCCCGGTTCTGCGAGGACACTGCGGCAAGCTTGTCCTCAATGCCCATCCAGACTTTCATCGGGTAAATGCGAGCCGATTCGCCGGTTGGACTGGTGATGTAAAACTGATTGCCGTACTCCTTCAGCCCTTCCAAGAACAAGGCGGGAATCTTCAACCGGCCCTTCTCGTCGACCTTCGCCGGATAGTTTCCCCGCAGATTCATGCGCCCCACTCGGATTCACGATGTGATAGCCGTTTTTAGTCTTGACGGCCACACAACCACACACTAAAAGGAAGTCTTGGATGCGCAAAAAGCCCCCAAAACGCCTAGAAACGATTCAATTAATGGGTCTTTCTTGTTCAAGTCCCGGTGATGCCCACAACGCTATACTTCGCCCCACTCGCTTCTACTGTTCCCCACTTCACTCCACATTTGACCACATCATATGCGTGATTTATTGCATGTCAAGTGGAAACGTAAAAAGTTGTGAAAAAAGTTGTGGAATAACACACGAGACTAACTCCCATTTTTCGCTACCACCCGTGGTGGTTCAAAACGGCAGCGATAACCATACTTGGTAGTCTAATTTTTGAGGTCCGATTCAGGGCTACCATTCATGGTAGATTAAGAAATCCTTAATCCTCTGTTCAAATCCTCGGCGAACGGGTGCCCATTCTCGAAATGGACGGCCGCTAACGCCGATCTCGAAGACCGTGTTCCATTCCTAGTGAGTGCGTGTTATTCTTTTCGTGCAATCAATATCTTGATTTTCATTTAAGGAGCCTTGCCATGGAATGGACCACACCGCAACACGAAGAGATCGACCTGAACTGCGAAATCAGCTCATACGCCAACGCTGAGCTGTAGTTCGATGACCGCTTCGCGGTCTGCTCGGATCCTGATCGAATGCGCGTAAAAGTCCTCGGCTCAGCAGCCGGGGGTGGTTTTCCCCAATGGAATTGTGCTTGTGCCAATTGCCAAAGGGTAAGAGCTGGGAAATTTCACGGCCGCGCGCGAAGCCAGACCCAGCTGGCTTTTACCACCAACTCAAAAGTTTGGTTTCTCCTTAGCGCTTCTCCAGACCTGAGAACGCAACTCATTGCCACGCCTGAATTGTGTCCCAATCGTGCCTCGAGCGCATCGGCTCGCATGGGCTTGCCCACGGCGACTGTGCCTGCCGCAGTCGAGTCCCCTATCGGGGGAGTGTTTTTACCAAGCGCCGACGTAGACTCCGTGGCTGGCCTTCTCCATTTGCGGGAATTCCAGTCGTTTTTTGTTTTTGCCACACCCTCCGTGCAGTCCGCGTTACAAAAAGAGAATCGCGTGTTTCGCGTCCTCGATCGCGCGGACCCGCCGGTAAAGTGGGTACGACTATCCAGCAAAGGCCGCTTGGGCTGTCATCTGGAGGAGGTGTCGGGCTCCGCGCCGGAGTTTCTGTGCACCACCGTTCCGATGGGCGGATGTTATCCCGATTATGTAAGCGACGAACTGCGGCGTACCCTCATCGCCGAAGAGGCTACGTCAGCTTTTGTAATTCATAAAGGTGACAAGAAAATATTTTATGCCCCGGCAATTCCCGCGGAGACGAAACCTGCTAACGGGCACGCCGGTGCGTGGAGTTCCTGGATCGAAAATAGCGACGCTTCCTTCGTGGACGGAACTTTCTGGAGCGACGACGAATTAATTAAAACCGGGCGCAGCAAGAAGACCGCTCGCCAGATCGGTCACGTGCCGCTCTCCGGGCCCGGCGGAATGCTCGAGCAGTACCCTAAAAACATTAAGGGGCGAAAAATTTTGATCCATATCAACAACACGAATCCAATCCTCGACGAGGACAGCCCGCAGCATCGCGCAGTGCTGGATGCAGGTTTTGAAATGGCCTACGATGGGATGGAGCTGGAGTTATGAACGCGCCTGCTAGCCCCATAGTAGGAAAAAAGATGCTGCCGGAACAGGAATTCATCGCCGGATTTCACGCCATTGGCGAAAAGCGCTATCACCACCAGCATCCCTTTCATTTATTGATGCACGAAGGAAAACTGACGCGCGGGCAACTGCAAGCCTGGGCACTGAACCGCTACTACTACCAAAGCCATATACCGCTGAAAGATGCGGCTATTTTGGCACGCAGCCAGGATCCAGCGTTCCGTCAGACGTGGCGTAAGCGGGTTATCGATCATGACGGGGACGGAAACAATCCCGGCGGCATCGAAAAGTGGCTGCGATTGGTGGAGGCCACCGGATTGCCTCGCCAGCAAGCGCTGCACGGCGATGGCATCTTGCCGGCCACACGGTTCGCGGTGCAGGCCTATGTAAATTTTGTGAGCACCCATTCCATGCTCGAAGCGGTGGCCTCTTCGCTGACCGAACTTTTCTCGCACAAGTTGATTACCTTGCGAGTGGACCGCTTGCGCCAGCATTATCCGTGGCTGACCGGCGGACTTGATTATTTCAACGCGCGTTTGACGCAGGCTCCCGAAGATGCGCAGTTTGCCCTGGCGTGGGTAGTGAAGAACGCGCGAACGCCTGAGGAACAGCAAAACGCCTACGCCGCGCTGCGCACCAAGTGCGACATTCTGTGGGCCCAGCTCGATGCCTTGTATTTTGCCTACGTCGAACCTGGCTGGCCGCCACCGGGAGCTTTTAAGCCGAGCGAGTAATGATTACGTCGCCAAAGACCATTTTATGGCCCCCGATTTAAATAGCCGCCCGCGTTTGGCGGCGGGATGCCGGCTGAACGATGCCAGGCAGCAGCCACGCGTTTTGTTGATGCCGGAAAAAGCGCTGCGATTGAACGGGCCCAGCCTGGAAATTGTGGAACGCTGCGATGGACGACACACCGTGCGCCAGATAATTACGGAATTGCGGAAGATTTACGACAGGGCCGAGCCTCAAAGAGTTGAGAGCGACATCCTTGGATATTTGTCGTTGCTCAATGATCAGCGGGCGTTGGATTTTGTGGATGGAGATGGTTCTGCGGGCGGCGGCGCAGGCTAGCGTGCGATTTAATAGCTGCGTTACACCTTGTTTCCGATTTCGCGGACTTCCGCTCCCCCATAAAGCTCAATCAAAAAATCGGTTTTAGCCGCTGCAGCCCGGCTTTACGTCCCTTAACACGTCGGGCAGCTCAATCAGATATCATTTAAACATAAAGATGAATAGCCCCGTTTCTAAGCCTCTCGCTTTAATCGCCGAGCTTACGCACCGGTGCCCGCTGCACTGCGTCTACTGTTCGAATCCCCTGGAGCTGAATGCGCGGACCAATGAGCTTTCCACCGAAGCGTGGCGTAAAGTTTTTATCCAGGCCGCCGAACTGCGCGTATTACAGGCGGACTTCACTGGCGGGGAACCGCTGGCGCGTCCGGATATTGTGGAGCTGGTAAGCTCGGCGCGCGCTGCCGGCCTCTACGTCAACCTCATTACCTCAGGATTGCCACTCGACGAAGCACGGCTGGAAAAATTGGTCGCGGCGGGATTGGACCATTTCCAGCTCAGCTTTCAGGGCGCGAGGCCTGAAATCGCCGGGGAAATTTCCGGAACCACCTCTCATGCCCAAAAATTGCGCGTGCTTGAGTGGCTTCGCGGCCACCGCGTGGCAGTGACGCTGAATTTTGTGATGCATCGCCGCAACATGGGGCAACTCCCGGAAATGCTGGCCATTGCGGAGGCTTCTTGCGCAACGCGAGTTGAGTTTGCCAACGTGCAATATTACGGATGGGCGTTTGCCAACCGGGAAAATCTGCTGCCAACGCGCGAGCAACTGGATTCCTCGCTGGAAATATTAAAGAAGGCCCAGGAGCGGCTGCGCGGCAAGATGCGCATCGAGTACGTGGTGCCCGACTACTACGCAAAATTTCCGAAGGCGTGCATGGGCGGATGGGGGCGCAAATTGATGCTGGTTGTCCCCAACGGCGATGTATTGCCTTGTCATGCCGCGCGCGTGATTCCGGGCCTTACGTTTGAAAATGTAAAAGACCGCAGTCTGCGTGAAATCTGGGAATCCTCCGCCGCATTTCAAAAATTTCGCGGCGAAGAGTGGATGCAGGAACCGTGCCGGAGTTGTGACCGGCGCGAAGTCGATTTTGGCGGCTGCCGGTGCCAGGCCCTTTTGCTGGTGAATGATGCTGCAGCGACTGATCCGGTGTGCTCGTTGTCACCGAATAGAAACAAAGTGGATGTAGTACTAGGCCTGGTTGCCGATTCCTTTGCCCAAGCGGTAACACCGGATAAACCGGAGTGGGTCTACCGGCAGAATCCGACCTAAGATTGGGAAGCGATGCTAAAGATTGGAACTTTGTGTACTCAGAATGGTAAAAATAATTCCCGCCACCGCCGATGGCCGTAGGACTTCGGGAACCGCCAGAGATGGAACTTTAGCCCAGATTCTCCCACACGGTGTTTTGGAACGGTTTTTTTCTACGACGCCGCATCAGACCAACGACCGCCAATCCTAAACCCAAAAACAGACCCGTTGCCGGCTCCGCCGCGGGAAATGTCAAGGTATACGATCCGGCAGTAAACTTCCAGCCGGTGGCCTTTCGAAAATCATTAACCACCACAGTGCCGTCCGCGGTGCAATTGCAGGGGTTGATGCCTTGATCCCAGCCATTTCCGGGAGCGAAACCGCCCGGACCGAAGTTAATGCCTCTTGAATCGTTGATGGCATTGCCTTGGTAGGTCCAGACGCTGTCTGCCAATGCCGTGCTGCCGAGCATTAACAGGAAGACCGTGCCGAGTACTATTTTCAATTCAAATTGTACTTTCATCCCTGGTGGTCGCTTTCCCCGGAAAAATTCCGTATTTGAACCGGGCAAGGTCAGGGTACTGGTGTGCACTTTTGGGACCGTTCCGGGAGTCCCGTACCCGTCGTTATCCGGTTGGATTTGCCGAAGTCCGAGCGGCGTGTGCCGGCAGACGTAACACAATGCGAAACAGAAAAATCAGGCTGCCGACCAGGACCAGCGTGCCAAAGATCGTCAGCGTGTTTGGCGCGCCGATATGTTTGGCCACCAGGCCGGCGATGAGCGATCCAATCGGCTGTACGCCCATGAACATGGTGGCGTAGACCGCCATAACCCGGCCGCGCAGTTCATCAGGCACCCGGCTTTGCACGATGGTGTTGGTGGCGGCCATCTGAACCGTGGCAGCGAACCCCACGATGAGTAAAACCGTGGCAGAGAACCAGAATTCCGTCGATTGGGAAAAAAGAATCAGGCACACACCACATATCATCGAGGTGCCGGCGATCCAGCGTGCCAAGCCCTTGTAATTCGTCCGCCCCGCAAAATATAACGCTCCCAGGACGGCGCCAACTCCCGCAGTGCTCATCAACAATCCAAATCCTTTCGCGCCGCGATGGAGAATGTCGCTCGCAAAGATCGGCAGGAAAACAGCGTATTGCAGGCCCAGAAGACTCAACAGACTAAGTAGCAACAAAGCCGAACGCACCGGCATATCGCTCATCGCAAAGCGGAAGCCCTGGATGAAATTCTGGAATGGCGAACCTTCCGCACGCTTCACCGGCATTTTCGGTATGCGCATGGCCAGCAGCGCGGCGAGCACTGCGAGGAAGCTGATTCCATTCAGCAGGAAACACCACGCCGGTCCCTTCCAGGCCAGTGCAAAGCCTGCAATCGCGGGACCCACCACCCGAGCGCCATTGAAGATCGAAGAATTCAAGGCGATGGCATTCGGCAAATCCTCTTTCACTACCATTTGCACCAGGAATGACTGGCGAATGGGCACGTCAAAAGCATTCACAACGCCCACAAGAAAAGCGATAAGAATCAGCTCCCATACTTTAATGGCCTGGGCAAACGTCAAAACCGCAAGAACGAAAGCCAGCAGCATCGATACCGCCTGCGTGACAATGACTCCATAGTGACGGTCATAGCGATCGCCGACATAACCGCCGATAGAGGCGAGAAATAGAATCGGCACCTGATTCGCGAATCCAAAGACGCCCAGTAACGCCGCCGAGCCCGTCAATTTATAGACCAGCCACAATTGGGCGGTGGACTGCATCCACGTGCCGATGAGCGAAACGAGCTGGCCGCCGATGAAGAGTTGAAAATTGCGGTGCTGCAAAGCGCGGAAGCGCGTAGACACTAGCGGAAGATCCCTCTCCAGTTCGATGCCTGAGTCGACAGCGCGGCATGCAACGCGCCACTAAATATTGTAAACGGACAGACGGCCACCGGAGGAGCAAATCGCAAAGTGGTGTGAGGAGAGCTTGCGTGAAAAATTTGCGTGGCGAAGTTGCCTGGCGAACTTATGTGACCAATTTATTTGACAAATTTAGGTGCTAGAGGTGGGTGGCTAGTTGGTGTGACGTGCTCAATGCTTGCGGTACTAGGGATTATTCGTTGGCGGATCAGGGGCGCCGCCTACGTGCAGATGGCTCAAATCGCGCAGCGTGGCGCGGTCTTCTGGACTCATTCCGCGAGTAAAGTTAGGGTCGTTAAGATGCTGGTTGCGTGCAAACTCAGGCATGTTCTGGAGTACCCCCAACCGCTGCTCGATGGCTTTCTTTCGTTGTGGCGGCAAGTTGCGCCAGTTCGGCAGCACTTCATATTTAATGTGATCGCGTTGTTGGGGCGTCATCTGCTGCCACACCCGCTGGCGGTCGCGCATGTCCTGCTGCTGTTGTGGAGACAATTGCCGAAAGCGTTGCTGATTCTGAAGCACCCGCTGGCGCTCTTCGGGGCTAAGGCGTTGCTGGTTATTTCTATAGCTATTGTAGTTGTTTTGCGCGCCTCGTGAATATTGCCCATCTCGCGAATATTGGCCGTCCCGGGGATATTGACTGCTTGGCGGGCGATTGGGATCTAGCGCCTGATGCGCCTGATGATTGACCGGAGGTCGATTAGGATCCACGGTCTGATGAACTGAATTTCGCGCCGAGGGATTTGCATCCCCAGAGCGAGCTGGAAGCCGGTGGTCGCGAGATACGGGCGCCTGATCGCCGCGCGGTGAGTTGCTTGGCTGCTGCCTGGGCGGTGGTGCGCTCCCCTGATGCGGAGCAGGCGCAGGTGTCGATGGCTGTGGCGGCCTGTTGCTAGGATCCGGACGCTGCGCAAGACTCGAAGACGCCAAGCTCGCGCCGAGAACAAGCGCGAGCAGCCAGCCTTCGAATTTTGACCTGAGCGTCATCCGCCTTACATTTCCTGTTCAGTTGGTTCATCAGCCGAAACGGGTTGGGGTAATTCCGTTAACGGTTCGAAGTTCGCCAGCACATCGTAGTTTTCAAGCACCGGCAAATCTTGATCCTGCATAATCTGGCTTTCCTCGCCACCGGAACTTGCCATGTTCGTGCTATCCGCCGGACGGTGGCCTACCCACACAGTGGCCAGCAGTAACATCGAAGCCGCGACCAGCACGCGCGGCGCGGCGCCCAGCCATGACCACCAGTCTTGCTTCACAGGCTCAGCGGCAATGCGCGCACGCACGCGAACGTCAAATGCGGCGGAGGGCTCAATCTGCGGCAATTCATCCAACAAACTGTTGACGGAGCGAAACTCGTTCACGCGCACAGTGCACGCCGGGCATGCGGCAAGATGCTTCTCCATCTCGCGCTGTTCCTTTTCTTTCAACCGGCCATCGATATATCCGAGAAGCCGGGTTTCCATTCGAGTGCAACTCATGACTGCCTTCCCTTCGTGCCCTCAGCTTTTTGCTCGCAACGCCACGAGTGGGGCTAGTTCAACTCGCAACGTTTCATACGCCCGAAACAGCAGCGATTTAAGCGCGCTCTCCGAGCACGACAAAATCTTCGAGATCTCGCCATAATCCAGATCCTGATATTTGTGCAGCAAGACCGCGGCGCGCTGCTTTTCCGGAAGCTTGTCTATGGCGTGCCGGATCATGTCTCGCTGCACCTCCTGGACCAGGTGCTCCTCGATGTTGGCATTCTTCTCCGCTACATCGAGCGGACGCTCATCGCCTTCTTCTGAGTCCACGATGACCGGAGCGTCCAGTGAGACTTCCATGCGCTGATGACGCGTGTCCCGGAGCGAATTCAGCGCCAGATTCGTGGCGATCCGGAACAACCAGGTAGTGAACTTCGCGCTCGGCACGTAATCCGCCCGCGCCCGATACACCCGGATGAAAACCTCTTGTGCCAGGTCCTCTGCCTGCTCCCGATTCCGAACCATGCGGTAGAGGAAGTTAACCAGTGGCGTCCGGTAGCGATGCAAGAGAAGCGCGAACGACTGTTCGTCGCCCGCCTTCACGTCCAGCATCAGTTGGACGTCGGTCCTGGCCATTGCCGACACACTGTATCAAACCCGTGTATTGTCAGAAAGTTGCAAATCGTGGAGGTAAAACCGGCGGGTCGCTGGCTACTTTATACATGGAACAAACGCCGCATTATCAGCAGGCTGGCTACCCCAACGAACACCAGCAAGGCCATACGCCAGTTAGGCTCGCGGTTCACTTCTGGCAGAAGGTCAGTAGCCGCCACATACAGCGTCACACCCCCGGAAAGCGGCAGAGCGTATTTGAGCTGGCTTTGCAACAGCGTAGTAAGCAGCACTCCCAACAAAGTAGCTGCACCTAGTAACCCGGAAGACAGGATAGCGTTGCGCCGGCTTTGCCCGCTGGCGAGAACTACGGACGCAACCGTGAAACCTTCGGGAAGCTTATGCAGAAAAATAGCCACGAAAATCACCACTCCGAGCCAATTCGATACCAGGAAGCCGGAGGCGATTGCCACGCCATCAAAAAAGGTGTGGATCACCAGCCCCAGCAGCATGGTGGTACGCACGTGGTGATGGCTGACCACTTCATGGTGCGTCTCTTCCCCAAAATGAAGGTGCGGTGCGATGGTGTGTTCGAACAGATGGATCAGGAAATAGCCGATAAGGATCACCAGGAACGCGCTGTCGCCCGCCAGCCGAACCGACTCGGGGATCACGTCCAGGAACGCCACAGCCAGCATGTAGCCCGCGCCCAAGGCCACAAAATATTGCAGGTTACGCCGCTGCCAGTGGCGGTACACCACGAAGTAGCCGCCCAGCAGGTTGCCGCCAGCAGCGACAAGCCCTAGAACAGCTGCCAAAGCTATGCGAGTTGAGTCGGGATGCGGCATTTTTCCTAGTCCAAAGAAAGGCCGCGTTAACCGCTGTGGCGGAAGAGGATTACATCACCTTCCTGCACGACGTAGTCTCGCCCTTCGAGGCGAACCTGGGCTTTTTCGCGGGCGGCGGCGACGCTGCCCGCGGCTAGCAGATCGTTCCAGCGCACCACTTCCGCGCGAATGAAACCCTTTTCAATGTCGCTATGAATTTCACCCGCCGCTTTCACTGCCGTGGCGCCTTTTCGAATCGTCCACGCGCGTACTTCCGGCTCCCCAGCGGTGAAATAAGGAATCAAGCCCATCAGCTGATACGTAGCACGGATCAAGCGATTCAAGCCTGGCTCTTTCAGCCCGTACGATTCAAGCAATTCCGCAGCTTCTTTTTCTTCCATCTGCGCCAGCTCAGCTTCGAGGCGTCCGCAAATCGCCACCACCGCGGTATTGGGCCGCCCTTCTAGAGCGCTCAGTTTATGCCGCTCCACGGCAGTCGAAAGCTCCGCCGCTTCGTCATCCCCGAGATTCAGCACATACAGCATGGGGCGCTGCGACAAAAATAAAAATCCCCCGATGGGCTTGCTCTCTTCGGCGGTCAGTTCCAGTTCGCGCAAGGGCTTTTCGGATTCCAGATGCGCTTTGCACTTATCGAGTACCGCCTTCTCAGCCTCCAGAACCGGATCTTTCTTTTTCTTTAAGTCTTTCTCGAGCCGCTCAAGCCGCCGGGTGATTTGATCGTGATCGGCCAGGATCAATTCCAACTCCAGATTGGTAACATCGCGCAACGGATCAATGCTTCCCGCCGCATGCGGCACTGATGGATCGTCGAACACCCGAATGACGTGCGCAACGGTGTCCACTTCGCGCAACGGCGCAAGCGCGTCGCGGTTGCGGTCTTTCTGCATTCCGCCGACGTCCACGTACTGCACCGTGGCATAGGTAATTTTTTTTGGACTATAAAGCTTCGCCAACTCCACGAGCCGCGGCTCCGGAACCTTAGCAACGCCCACATGCGTGCCTTGCGCACCAGGTTTGCCCTCGACACTGGCTTTGGTGAGGATTCTGAACAGCGTGGTTTTTCCGACCTGCGGCAGGCCGATAATTCCTGTTTGCATAAACGCGATATGTTAGCACAGCGTCAGAATTGCTTCGGCGAACGCCGCCGGATAGACGCCGCAAAGCTTATGTGCTAACAAATTCGTGCCGCCTTTCTCGCTAAAATCTTTAAGGCCGCAAACAATTTATTTATGACCACCACAGCTCCTATGCTCCCATTCGATTTACGCATCGCCAAAGCCGCCCTCGCCTCCAAAGACGAGCGCCTCGCTCGCCTCATCGAAGAAACCGTCGAATTTCAGATTGAAATGGAATCGATGGACAGCCCGTACGAGGCGCTGATGGAATCCATCGCCTATCAATCCATTTCGGGCAAAGCCGCCGCCACAATTTTCGCGCGCATCAAAGCCCTCGGCACCAATGGTCGCGCTCCTACCCCACAGGAAATGCTGAAACTCCGCCCACAAAAATTGCGCAAAGCCGGCCTCTCTGGCGCAAAAGTTTTGGCCATGAAAGACCTCGCGCAAAAAACCATCGATGGCATTGTCCCCACCTTGGAACAAGCGCAGAAAATGTCCGACGAAGAGCTTGTCGAACGCCTCGTCTCGGTCCGCGGCGTCGGCGCCTGGACCGTCGAAATGTTTTTGATTTTCCGCCTGGGTCGCCCGGACGTCTTGCCCATCCACGATCTTGGAGTAAAAAAAGGCTGGTCGGTCACTTACGGCAAAAGGCGCATGCCCAAACCGAAAGAACTACTAGCCTTCGGCGAGCGCTGGCGCCCCTACCGCACCCTAGCAAGTTGGTACATGTGGCGCGCCTTCGAACGCGCCGGCTACAAAGCGACGAACAAAATCAGCAAAGCCCCAGCCAAAAAGAAAAAACTCAAGCTGCAGAGCGCGAAAGTACTTCGGTCGAAGAAAGGGGGCACCAGAGACCGACGAAGCCCCTAAAAAGTCCGAAACATTTTGCTCGCTGTCACATCTCTTCTGGAGCATCCATGAATCGGCGAAGCTTTCTCGCAGGAAGCGCTGGCATTCTTAGATTCGGTGCTACACCGCGTCCTACCCGAACCGCCGAACAGGCCGATAAAGAAAGCCAAAGAAAGGAAAGAACTTCTGTGGTCCAACACGCAAACATTCCGCTCACCACCATACATCGCATCCAGGCCGATGGCATAACGGTCCTTTACCGCGAAGCGGGCCCTGCGGATGCACCCGTGGTGCTCCTCCTGCACGGTTTCCCAACGTCCTCATTTCAATATCGCGAATTAATTCCCCGCCTCGCTGATACCTACAGAGTGATCGCGCCTGATCTTCCCGGCTTCGGCTTCACCGAAGTTCCCCCTGCGCGTAATTACAAATACACCTTTGACGCCCTGGCCAACACCATTCTTGCCTTCACTAACGCGCTGCGCCTCACACGCTACGCCCTCTATATTTTCGACTATGGCGCCCCCACCGGCCTGCGTTTAGCGATGTCCCACCCCGAGCGCATCACCACAATCGTTTCGCAAAACGGAAACGCTTACGAGGAAGGACTCGGCGACGCCTGGGCGCCCATTCAACGCTATTGGCGAGAGCCGACTTCAGAGAATCGAGAAGTCCTCCGAGGCGCCTTGAGCCCCGAAGCCATTCGCTCTCAATACACAGACGGCGCCCGGAATCCGGGTAAAATTGCGCCTGAGGGTTACACACTCGACGCCGCATTGATTCAGCGGCCCGGCAACATGGACATTCAGTTAGACCTGTTTCTCGACTATGCCAACAACGTGAAGCTGTACCCCGCCTTCCAGGAATATTTCCGCAAGTCCAAGCCCCCGTTGCTCGCCATCTGGGGTAAACATGATGCGTTCTTCATCCCGCCAGGCGCACAAGCCTACCTGCGTGACAACCCAAACGCCACCGTCCAACTCCTGGACACCGGCCACTTCGCATTAGAAACCGACGTCGAAGAAATTGCCAACGCCATGAGGGAATTTCTCGCCAGAAACGTGGAGACATGATCCAAAGCGCGCGCCTCATGACCAACCCAGTTCCCTGCAGCTAGCGGACGTTTTCGATCAAGCCGATATTGGCTCCCATCACGGTCTGCGCCTGATACGCCACATAGCGTCCGTCGGGCGACACCGTGAAATGATCCTGCGAATTCCGTCCGGGGTCGACCCAGTAAGAATGAATCATAGGGATGGTTGTAGACGTGCGCGTGAGGCCCGCGCCATTCCATCCAATCTTGCAGAGCACTCCATGCAAATCCGGCTTGCCTTCCAGAAAGTAAATGTCATTCCCCGGGCCGCGCACCAGCCACCAATCCGTCCAGCCGCGAAAGATTTGGTGCGGCGGATTCTTGAAATCGTTCACCCACAGGCCCGCAGCCGGATCGTTTTCCTGCTTCGCTGCAACAACGTAGGCTACCGACCGCTCATCGGGTGACCAACGCACAGGCGCCATCTTTACCGTCTCGTGCACCGTCCCTAGCGGCTCGCTCTTGTTGTCGCGCGGGTCAAAGGCCACGATGACGTCTTCTGGAGTTCGAAAGAGCAGCCGCCCATCGTCTCCGACGTCGAAGAAGCGGTCGATCACATTCTTGAGGATGGTTTCCGGTGCTCCCCCGGAGAGCGGCGCGCTTCGATATTCATCGTCGGTTAGAACACCGGCTTCGGCATGATAGATCACATGGTGGCTATCCGGACTCCAATTTGGAAACACGTTGACCCAGTTATCGCGCACCAGTTGCACCCCGTCCGAGCCATCCGCGTTTGAGACCCAAATGCTTTCATTTTCGGCGCCTTTAAGGTTCGAGAAATACGCGAGTTGTTTTCCATCCGGCGAGTACACTGGAGCAACCTGATTGCGGCCGGGATCGGTTGTCAACACCTTCGCGGTCTGCTGCCCGGCTTTTTCCGCAAGGTCCAATCGAGCGATATTCGTGCTTAGCCGCCAATTCGAGAAGACGATCTTTTTTCCGTCGGAAGAAACATCGAGTTGCGCATCATCGCCTTCCCCGGCGGTTATTTGTTCGGCGCGGCCTCCGGTCGCCGCAATTTTCCACAAGTTCATTGTGCCGCTGCGACCCGAGGCAAAGTAAATGTAGCGGCCGTCCGGCGACCAGGCTGGCGACAACGCCAGCGCCCCATCGTCCGTTAATCGGCGTACTTTCCCCGAATTAAGATCGGCGACATCCAGTTCGCCGTAGGGCCCATTGGCGCGGCTGATGAATGCAATTTGCCTACCATCAGGGGAAAAGCGCGGCTCGGTTGCGCGCCCTCTTCCGCCTAACGGCGTCGCCACTTGGTGCGCGTTCTCACCGGTGACTCCAGAAATCCACACCGCGCCATTAGCAACGTTCTCGTAGGCCAGCGAATGACCGTCGGGAGACCAGGCAGGCTCGGTAGCATTCAAGATCAACCTTCGAGGCGTTCCACCCAACGCCGCTACTTCCCAAATGTCCCAGATGCCAGATTGATTCACGCGCCCGTAAACGATAGTGGTTCCGTCGGGTGACCACGCCGGCCGCACTTTGAGATTTGGATCGTTCGTGACCTGCACCAACCTGCCACCGCTAATTAACCCGACATAGATGTTGAAGTGCCCGTCGCGGTTGGAGACGAACGCGACCGAGCGGCCGTCGGGTGAAAGGGCCGGCTGCGCTTGGATCCCGTCAAAGTTCGTTACCGTGCTGAAATGCCATGAGACTTGCTGCCGGGCACGCGTGAAATACCCCACCGCAAAGACGGCCGCGAGCATGGCGAAAACTAGTGCGGCGGCCCACGGAAGGAAGCGCCGCAGCGGTGCCGCTTCCACCCCGCCCTGAGCGCTACCTTCTTCGTGAGGGGCAAACGGTGAGAGGCCCCCGCTCATCGTTTCTTCAATCGCGATCCTGGCGTCCCCGATTGCTTGAAGCCGTTGCTTCACTTCTTTTTTCAAGCATCGTTGCAGCAAATTCCGCATCGCGGGCGGCGTATTCGCCGGCAACACAGGCCAGTCTGGCTCGCCGCGCACCACCGCAGCCAGCACGTCGGTGACAGTTTCGCCGTCGAAAGGCTTCTTGCCCGTGAGCACTTCGAAGAACACGCAGCCGAACGCCCAGATGTCCGTCCGCCGGTCGACCGTCTTCCCTTTGGCTTGCTCCGGCGACATGTACGCCGCCGTTCCCAGGATCATTCCGGCTCGTGTGGCCATGCGGCTCATCGTCGGCGAAGTAGAAATGTCCACCGCATCCGGATCGCCTTCGACAGCCTTGGCCAGCCCGAAATCAAGAATCTTAGCCGTGCCTTCGGGCGTGATCTTCACGTTCGCCGGTTTCAAATCGCGATGGACAATGCCGCGCTCGTGCGCGTATTCCAGCCCTTCGGCAATTTGCTTTGCGATCGGCAACGCCTCTTCCAGGGGAATTTTTCCTTGCGCGATGCGAGCGGCGAGTGTGGAGCCTTCCACCAGCTCCATCACCAGCGTGTGCACACCGGAGGAATCCTCGAATCCATAGATCGAGCCAATGTTCGGATGATTCAGGGACGCCAACACTTTCGCTTCGCGCTCGAACCGCCCTATGCGCTGCGCGTCAGCGGCAAACGCCTCGGGAAGGACTTTCAGCGCCACCTCGCGCCCCAGACGCAGATCGCGGGCGCGGTACACCTCTCCCATTCCGCCCGCGCCTAGATCTCCGCAAATTTCGTACTGTCCCAGCTTGCTGCCGGCAGCAATTCCCATAAGCGGCGCGATTATAACTCAAGGAATTCTGTGCCCAAATATTCACGGTTGCGATTGTCTACCAGAGTTGGCGTTGAGCCGGGCATGCTTTTGCCGCGTATCCTCAACTTCCTTCAGAGAGAGCAGCTATTCTCAATTCTTCATTTCTGTCCTCTAGTTAATGCGTGGATAACTACGCGCCTAAGTTTCTTGCGCAGCGATAGACGGGTTACGAGAAGACCGACAGCGGAAAATCCTGGCTATTTCGGGGTTAGTTACTCATCAGTTACTAAAATCGCCGGTAAATCGTACCTATAGCCGCAATCTGCGACATTCTCAATATTACTTCCAAACTCTTGCGGAATTGTTGGGCTCTTTTTTCAGCTCGACCTTTTGTTTTCAATATTTGTGAACTCTTTGGCTAAAAACACCGGGGGTGGGGGAAGCTAAACATATCGCTCGGCATGTCGGACATGGTGGAGGGTTGTGGGTCGCGGGTTTCCTAGGTCGCGGCTTTAGTCGCGACCTCAACGAATCAGCAAACAACGGGACTTTAGCCTCTGAAGGCTCACGGCATTTTTCTGAATTGAACTTAGAGATGTGGACCCGGCTGAGAACTATTGCGGGTATTGTTTGACGCTGGTTACGCGTTGGCCGGTGAAACGCACAAACACGGTTCTTGATGGGGGCTGGCCGTAAATCCAGTCCTCGATGTCGTTGCCCTCTGCGTCACGCTCGCGGACCTTATGCTCCGGCTTGCCGATCGCGGCTACAACCTCTTCGCGGTCCATGCCCACGACTGCGGTGCGTTCCTGTATCGCCTTCCGCATTTCGATGGGAAGAGTGTCAAACCATTGCACCGACGCGGATCGTTGTTTCGTAAAATCGAGAAACGGCGAGAGCAGCTTCTTCAGATCGTCGGGAGACAAATCCGGCAGCGGCTTGCCGAATTCAAGATACAGCGTGCTTCCCAACCCGGGCTGCAATCCTGGCGGGCCCTGGTCCTGTTGCGTAGAGGTTGTTCGAGCGGTCGGAATGCCGCCCATTTCCAGATGAATGCGATCGCGCAGGCGCTTCTTCCCTCGGCCGCCGCCGTTTAAATCCACGACGATTTGGCGCTCGTGAAATTCGAGCTTGGTAATCTGAACGTGATCGCCGGTACTAACCGCGGCGCCATGAGTAGCCACCTGGCGGTCAAGCATGTTGGCGTCCACAGGCTGGCCAACGTGTACGATGAAACCTTCTTTGCCGGCAGGCAAAGGCTTCAGGGCTCTGGCGAATTCGCCGGATACGTAGCGGATTAGGTCTAGTCTCGAACTATCCTGCAGCGTCGTGCCTTTGCCGCCGTTTTGGGGTTTCTCCTGCGCGCTCGTTGGATTCTGCTGGTCGGTTTCGGAGGCTTCATTTCCGAACAGAGGAATTTCGTCGCCGGTGGGAAATGATACCGCTTTCGTACTTGCAGGCGGGCGCAGACTATTCACCTGCGGCACATCCGCGTCTGCAAATAGCAGGAACGTCAAAACTAGCGCTGTAGTCGTCATCCGTAAGGGTTCCGACTGGCGGGGCAATCCCGGGCCAGTCTACCTTAACTCTTATTCTATGATGCGAGAAACTCGGTGAACAGACGCACGCAGGGCCAGTTATATCCTTTCGCTTAACTGTCCCTAAGGGCTATTCCCTGCTCGATAGACACAGGTTCCTGCTTGTCGCGCACTAGGGGGGCGCCGAAGCTCTCTAGGCTCTATTGTGGGCACGTGGGCACCTGAAGCACGCTGAACTTAAGCCTACTTGCCTAGGCAAGCTTGCCTCCCCGAAGACAGGGCTAAACCCCGAGAGCCGCAGCATGGGAGTCTAGGCATGCGCCAATCTGTTAACGGGACACTACTTGAACGCCCTGGCGATCGATTTTCACTGGGAGGACTTCTGCTCCCGCGTCTCGGATGCTGGCCTCCACTCGCTGTCGAGCGTCCGGTTCAATGAGAAGGACCACGCATCCGCCACCGCCGGCGCCGCAGACTTTGCCGGCCAGCGCGCCCTTCTTGCGGGCTCCTTCAATTACGCGGTCAACCAATTTTGTGGATATGGTGGGCAAATTTCTTTTGCGAAAGAACCATTCTTCACGCATTAGCCGGCCGGCTTGGTCCCAGTCGGCGGCCTCCAGCGCCACACGCAACAATTGCGCGACTTTAGAGATTTTCTCCATGCTGTTTTGTACCGCGAGCTTGCCGTTAATGTGCGCTTTAAAAACTTCCCAATTGTTGATGCCGTGCTGCCGAGGCTTGCCCGTGTAGCACACCACAATGCGGCGTTCCAGTTCATCCAGATTCAGGCGCAGCTCCACGCGATGTTCTCCTCCCGCGGGCAGTTCGATAGCCGCCGCGCCGCCAAACGCTGGTGGATAATGGTCCTGCGTTCCAGTGGGCACGCAGATGACTACAGCTTCCGCGTCGCGGCTGATATGAATCCAGTCTTCTTTACTCTTGCCTGCTCCGGTAAAGCGATCCAGTGCGGCGCATATCGCCACAGCCATGGCGCTGGAGCCACCAATGCCCGCGCCAGCCGGCGCTTCGGAGTCGGTGGTGAGAGTGAACCCTCCGGGCGGCCGAAAGAACTTCACGATTTCGGCGAGAAGTGGGAGCCGGTAGCGCCCGGCTTTTGCGAGTTCCGCAAGAGAGCTGAAACTTTCTTCGCGCTTGGTGTCGCGGGACACCAGCTTGATTTGTTCACTGCCGGGACCGTTAGTTTCGATTACGCAGGAGGCGTAGAGCGAAATCGCTGCGTTCACGGTGAGCGCTCCGGGATGAAACAAGTACAAGGGCCAAATATCAAGAGTAGCCCCAGCCAGGTCGACGCGGGTTGGCGCCTTGGACTCAATAATCATGGTTTTCCTTCGGGAATAAAGACGACTGGCTATCTTAACGTTGCGGCGAGTTGTCAGCCCAGAGTTATATCGGCGAGTGTGACGTGAATTACTTTGTGCCTGAAATGTTGCGGGCACGGAACATCAGTTGCGGCCCATCTTTCTTTTCGTGCGCGAGAGCGACATTGGGCTCGAAGCATCGCCGGCAACGGGCTTCGTAGAAACCACTGGCCCCCACCACCACCAGTTCTTCGCTTTCCACCAGCCGTTGCGTGTGCACCGCGGGATTGCCGCAACGAACGCAAATGGCCAACAACTTGGTGATCTCTTCGGCGATTGCCAGGAGTCGTGGCATGGGCTCAAACGGGCGGCCAAGATAATCGGTGTCCAGACCCGCGACGATCACACGCTTACCGAGATTCGCGAGCTTGGTGCAAACGTCGACGACTTCTTCTCCCAGAAACTGCGCCTCGTCGATGCCGATGACTTCGGTGCGCGGCTGCACCTTCTCCATGATTTCCGATGCTCTGGTGACGTTGTCCGACGCAATGCCCAGCCCTGAATGCGACACAATTTCATTGGCTGCGTACCGCTGGTCGATGGCGGGCTTGAAAATCTGCACGCGTTGGCGCGCAAATTCCGCGCGGCGCAAACGGCGAATCAGTTCTTCACTCTTGCCCGAAAACATCGGGCCCACCACTACTTCAATCCAACCCATGTTGCCTTTGACGATGTCCACGCCAGTTAATCCTTTCGTTCAGCTCTGGACCTGATTATCTCACCGAAACCGTTTGATAAGATTTAATTACCGACGCTCAACTGGCAGCACGCGCGACACGAAACAAATTCACATTGTAAAACGGCGCGAATGCTGCGACTAAAGCTACGCGAAATGCTTCGCGGCGGGTAATTAAATTGTTGGAAAGCACGCCCCACGCGCCCTGCTTATCTCGAATGCCGGCCATGCCCGCAAACTTATCGATGGCCGAAGCCAAGTCGACGCCTTTATGCAACACTTCATGAGCCAGCGCGGGCGGCAACTCAATTCCTCCACTACGCCCAAAGTGTCCGCGCGAACCGTCGCTTATATATGCCCAGCTCTCCAGAAAAACACGACGACCGCCGCTTCCACCCAAGTCTGTTTCTTTCCCGTGGACTACATGGGTTTCGCGGCTTTCCATAACTTCGAGTCCGCCTTCAAGGCCTACGAAGTATTGAAAAACTTGGCCCTTCGCGGAAGCCATTTGGATCAAAGCTTCTGTGCGTTGGCGGGCACCTCGCATGGATTCCGCTGAAGACAACGGCGTGTGTCCCACTCCGCTGTCGACGGCAAAACCTGACACGTCAAATTGCGCATCGGGATTGAGATATTCCCCGCACAACTTCAGCGCGTCGTCCACGGCATCCAACTTCGGACCGCGCGTGCTGCCGACAGCAATGAAGCTCTTACTCATTATTTGTCGGCTGTAATAGTAAGCGATTTTTGTACGCTTCGCGAATGAAGACCTGAGGAAAACAGCAAGGGCCAGCCCGCAACTTCGGCTCGCACCTCGCTGTCGGTGCTACTACAATGATCGCTTTCTCCACGTGTTTGCGAAAGAGAGGGAACTTTGAAAGTCTGGTATGTATACGCGGTGTTGACGGTGGTGACCTGGGGCTTGTGGGGTGTGTGCAGCAAAATTGCCGCCACTTATGCGAAGCCACGGCAGGCGCTTTTATTTCAAACCGTTGGGATTTTGGCGTTCGCACTGTTAGTTCTTGCTCTTGAAAAATTCAAGATCGAATGGAACGCCGCGGGATTTGGCTGGGCCGCACTGGGAGGGTTCCTGGCCTTTGCTGGTTTTTTGACTTTTTTTGCCGCTTTGGACCAGGGGAAGGCTTCCACAGTAGTGACCCTCTCCGCTTTATATCCGCTGGTAACCATTTTGATGAGCATAGGGTTTTTGCATGAGAAATTGAGCATGCGGCAAGGAATCGGGATTGTTGCGGCATTGATTGCGAGCGTCTTGCTGGCGGAATAGAAACGAAGAGACAGATTTGTGTTTGAACCCGGTATCTTTAGCAAACGAAAGTCTATCGCCATCCAGATCCAGAAATACGAATGCCGCGTTGATGAAGCCGGGCCAAAAACTCACGCGGAGGAATCGCAGCCTCAGGCGGGTGCACACCGATGGCAGTCGTTTCTCCCGCAGAAATCATGTGCGCTGCGACGGAAATGGGATAGCCGGTGTCTCGCGCCACCGCGCTCAAAGCCGGAGTGTTTGTGTAACGCGTAGTGGCGTCCATCGAAATAGTTCGCGCACGGCCATCCTTCCAGCCTCGCACTACCACGCGAATGGTTTCAATGTCTTTCGGAATTTTGTTGGATTGCGGACGAAGCTTTAACAAGTGCTCCAAGAGCGCGCGGGGAGAGACTTTCTGACCTCCAACGGTTACGGATTTCTGCTCCAGCAAACCGATGCGCGCCAAGAGTTCAGTCACCTCGATGAGCTTAGAATCGTAATTAATTTTAAAAAAGGCCTCCCGGATACCTTTGGACTTGAAGCTAACTGGAAGCGTGGCGACTTCGGAATGAATGGAATGGCGCATGGTTAATTTGCCGATCGGTTTCGGAAATGTTATTGGCTCCGCTCCAGAGAAGCGCTCGCGAGATTCAAATCGGCCTTTGACGAAATGAACTGGCGGAATCGTGAGTTCATCAAGAATGGTGGCGATCGAGAATCCAAATGCCAACGGATCGGAATAGGATTGAAAATCACGGCTTCCGTTATAGACGCGAACGAATTGCACACCATCGAGCTGGTCAACGAGGAATCGAGCCATAACGTTCGCTATGCCCGGTGCGCTGCCGATACCCACAATCGCCAGTTTACCGATACGCCGAAACGCACTGTCGAGTTTCAGTTGTTTGCGCGTGGTGTAGAAGAGGCCGCCCAAATCCAAGTAGTGGACACGGGCCGCGATCGCAGCCTTCATCACCTGTAAATTCCAGTAGTACTGCGTACAATTTAAAGCAGCGTCGTAACCGGCCAGAAGCTTCGCGAGAGCGGTCGTATTGCGAACGTCTGCACGGATGGCCTTGGCTTTGCCGGCGCCGAACTGCTCGGCCACTGCTTTAGCACGGGGAAAATCAAAATCTGCGACCAAAATTTGGTTGACGGTCTTGGACTGTGCGAGGTCATACACTGCCGCGCAGCCCATCATTCCAGCACCCAATACGGCAAATTTCATTAATGTTATTCTCCGACGCGCAGCAGAACCGCACCGATAACTCTGTGAGAGCTTCTGGATGTGCTGTTATTTCAGATTATTGATATGCAGCGCGACAGTCTTCAGGTGGGTCATGTCATCGAAAGTGAATCGGCCACCGAGGCGACCGTAGCCGCTGCGCGTTCCGCCACCCCCGCCGAAAGGCTCATGCGCTTCCCAATAGTCGGTCGTATCGTTGATCACTACGTTGCCAGCGCGCAGCCGTTCCGCGAAATAGAACGCTTTATCGATGTCTCTGGTGAAGACTGCCATCTGCAGCCCGTATCCGGTGCCGTTGGCAAGTTCAATCGCTTGATCGTATCGGTCTACCGTAATCACCGGAACCACTGGTCCAAATGTCTCTTCCTTATTCAGCAACGTGTCGGCAGTTACGTTGTCGATCACGGTTGGCTCGAAAAACATATTCGTTTGATGTCCGGCCGCTCGATTGCCGCCAACAACGACGCGAGCCCCTTTCTTCAATGCATCGGAAAGGTGACGTTCTGTTTTCTCCAGCACAGAGTCGTTGTTCATCGGTCCCATTTTGACATCGGGATGGAAGGGGTCCCCAAGGCGAACCTTCTTCGCCTCCTCAATCAGAAGGTCGAGGAAATCACTGTGTACACGACGGTCCACGAGGACGCGCTCCGTCGCACAGCAGACCTGACCCGCATTGAAATAGGCCCCAAATGCCGCAGCTTTGGCTGCGCGCGGCAGGTCGGCATCCTCAAGAACAATCTGTGGACCATTGCCGCCGAGCTCCATTAAGAGCTTCTTAACTCCAGCACGTCGCTGAATGCTATCGCCGGTGGTGGTCTCTCCCGTAAGCCCAATTCCGTCGATGCCAGGATGCGCCACCAAAGCGTCTCCGGTAGTCGGTCCAGCTCCGGAAATAAGATTGAACACTCCGGGCGGCAGTCCTGCCTCGGCGATGCATTGGGTCAGGAGAAACCCGGCAAGCGGCGTTTGTTCCGCCGGTTTGAAGACGATCGTGTTGCCGGCAGCCAGCCCTGGTCCAAAGTATTCGGACGGGATCACCGTGGGAAAATTCCACGGCGTAATGATTCCCCAGGTGCCGATGGCCACCTTGAACGTGAAGAGGCGTTTGTTGGGGTCACGCGCCGGAATAATCGGTGTCTCCAGGCGCTTCACATCTTCCGCAGCTATCCGAAAATTTTCAGCAGTCTCTTCTACTTCTGGCAGAGCTTCTGCGAGGTAGGGCTTGCCCTGCTCCAGGGAAATGACGGTGGCAATTTGCTCCTTACGCGCGAGAATACGGTCGGCAATGCGATGGCAAGTTGCAGCCCGCTCGAAAGGTGGCGTGAGGCGCCAGCCATCCCAGGCTTTGCGAGCAGATTCGACAGCACGGTTCACGTCGCGCGCAGACGCATGTGGAATTGAGGCGAGTATCTTGCCGGTGGCAGGATTGACGACATCGATCCGCTCGTTGGAGTCCGAGTCAACCCATTGCCCGCCCAAAAAAAGTTTTAGCGGCGGAAGAGCGGCAATCGCGTTATCGAATTGCGCTGCGGAAGAACTCACGAAGACCTCGTTCTGGAAGACTTTTTAGCTAAACAGGCGAGGAATTCTGGCACGCTACCATAAATTAGTAAAGTTTGATGCGAAAGCCATGGGTAACCATAGGCTATTAGCAATCGAGTGTTTAGTTCCTGCGTCGAACGCGGCCGATATCGTGAACTCAGACCCCCATTGCAACGCTACGCAGTTGGAACTGGTTACCTCCCATTACCGTCAGAATCTTGATTGAGTACAGTGCCACGCGCCGCAAGTGATCTGCTGTTTGACTATCGCGGAGGTCGATAGTTTCTCCCAGCGCTTGAAGGGTCTCTGCGTAGCTACGCTCGACCTCCGTAAGAGCGGCTTGGAGCTGCTTGGTCCGTTGGGCGACCATCTCCTCGAGATGACGGCGATACAGCTGCCACGCGCGGGCGAAACACTGGGTGTCTACGCGGAGGCGGGAAGACACAAATGCATTGAACGATTCTGACTAAATTTTAAGCAAAACTTCAGCATCTAAGGTTCGCCTACATCATAAGATGCGTGGTACCAGGCGGGTATTGCGCGTCCGTTGGTTCAAAGGCTCGTATGTCCGCCCAAGGCCAGAACGAGATAAAGAAAATTGATCGGCGAGGCGCAGTCGAACAGAAACTGCCGCAACTTTGCTAAGGGGAGCACGGATGATCAGCTTGCATGAATTCCTGAGACGCGTTGTGCATCTCGTGCTGGTTTCATCTTTTTTCCCCGCGGTGATGCTTGCTCAGTGGGGTGAGGTTGGTCTGCGCGGCCAGGTGACGGACCAATCTGGCGCGGTCGTCCCGCACATCCCGGTGACGCTCATCGGGCCGGGCGATGTTGTGCGAGAGGTTACAACCGAGGAGCCAGAGGGTCGTTACGTTTTCCGTGATCTGCCCGCGGGCACCTATACGCTGCGCGTCCATGTAAAAGGATTTGCTGACGTTGAGAAGCCGGGCATAGTAATCGTTCGCGGCCAACCCCAGGTTGTCAACATTCGCTTGGAAGTCGTGATGGAGCAGCAGGAGGTCACGGTAAAGGAGGAAGGGGCCCCCATCGTTAGCCTAAGTTCCTCGAACAATGCTAGCGCGGTGACGCTACAGGGCGATGACTTGCAGGCGCTATCCGATGATCCAACGGACCTTGAGGCAGACCTGCAGGCGCTCGCCGGCCCCTCGGCAGGCCCCAACGGCGGGGCCATGTATGTAAACGGATTCAGCGGGGGAAGTCTGCCCGCGAAAGAATCGATTCGCGAGATTCGGATCAATCAGAATCCTTTTTCGCCCGAATACGACAAGCTCGGCTATGGTCGTATAGAGATTTTAACGAAGCCGGGTTCTGAAAAGTACCATGGCACGATGAGGTACAGCTTTGGGGACGACTTCTGGAATTCTCGCAACCCATATTCCACCCAGAAGGCACCGTTCCTGCTCAACGAAATTGAAGGCAACCTAGGTGGTCCCTTAGGCAAGCGCGCGTCGTTCGCTGTCGAATGGCAGCGCAATATGGTCGATAATGGCTCCATTACGAATGTCGTCACGCTGGACCCGCAGACCCTCGCTCCAGTGCCCTTCACATCCGTCCTCACAACACCCCAGCGCTTTACACGAATCAATCCACGCATAGATTATCAGCTCAATCAGAATAACACTCTGACGGTGGCCTATGACTTTACGCGCTCAGACATCCGGAACGCTGGTATTGGCGCCTTCAACCTGATCTCTCAGGGCTATCGGGTGAGATACACCGATCAGACCCTGCAACTGACGGAAACCGCAGTGATTGGAAAGAATATCAACGAGACGCGTTTCCAGTATTACCGCACCGCCATGCAGATGATGTCCAATGATCTAATCCCTGAGATCCGGGTACTGGGATCCTTCATTGGCGGCGGCTCACAGAACGGCCAAGCCTTCGATACGCAAAATAGCTTCGAGCTGCAGAACTATACTTCGATTGTCGGAAGCCGTCACACCTGGCGGTTCGGTATTCGTTTGCGGGGAGTGTGGGAAGACAGTGTCGCGCCGCAAAATTTCAACGGCACGTTTACTTTTGGTGGCGGGCTCGCACCGGAGTTCGACTCGAACAACCAACCGGTACTCGATGGTTCTGGAAATCAGGTGCTCACCAGCATCAAGTCCATCGAGCGATATCGTCGTACGCTTTTGTTCCAACAAATGGGCGATTCACCTGCACAGATTCAAGCGTTAGGCGGCGGCGCAACCCAGTTTACTATCGATACGGGTAATCCGAATCTCTCTGCCCGGCAGATGGACCTGGGAGTGTTCGCCGGGGACGAATGGCTGGTGCGTCCCAACATAACTGTGGATCTCGGACTGAGATACGAAGCCCAGAATTTTATTCATGACTGGCACGATTTCGCGCCCCGGGTAGCAATTTCCTGGGCTCCGGGAGGCGGCGGCTCGCGCGCCAAGACTGTGCTGCGAGCTGGATTCGGCATGTTCTACGATCGCTTCCCCCTATCCGACATCGTGACGGCAGAACGTTACAACGGAATTGTTCAGCAACAGTATGTTGTCACTAATCCAAATTTCTTCTCGACGATCCCTTCCACCACGGCACTCGCCACGCTGGGATACCAGTCTACGGAGGCGGTGAGTCCTCGCCTGCGCGCCCCGTACTACATGCAATCCGCTGTGACTGTGGAACGCCAGTTGTCGGCGAGCACTGCATTCGCGTTGACTTACACGAATTCCCATGGAGTCCACCTGTTCCGTTCGACGGACATCAACGCACCTCTGCCGGGCACCTACAATCCGAACGTGCCGGGCAGCGGCACCTTTCCGCTCGGACATGCGGGGCCCGTGTTTCGCATGGAGTCCACTGGGATTTATAATCAGAACCAGATCGTAGCCAACGTCAGCACGAGGTTGAATCGGGGAGTTTCACTCTTCGGTTTCTACGTGCTTAATTACGCGATGAGCAGTACCGATGGCATAGATACTGTCCCGGCAAATCCGTATAACTTCGCCGCAGAGTACGGCCCGGCAGCAACAGACGTCCGTCATCGCGTGACGTTTGGTGGATCCATCAACACGAAGTGGAATGTGCGCGTCAGCCCGTTTGTGATTGTTCAGTCTGGCGCACCCTTTGACATAACCACTGGCAGCGACCTCTATGGCACCACATTGTTCAACTCACGTCCCGGTATTGCTACCGATCCCAGCAAACCTGGCCTGATCCCAACGTCGTACGGTCTGTTGGACCCGAACCCTTCGCCAGACGAACACATTCTCGGGCGGAATTACGGGCGTGGCCCAGGACAGGTCCGGGTCAATCTGCGAGTCTCTAAGGCTATCGGATTCGGGTCAGAGACCAAAGATAAAGGCTTTGCCGAGCAGCGTCCGGCTGCCGGCGCGGGAGGAGCCATGGCAACGCAGGCCGCTTCCGGCAGAGGGCTCGGAGGGATTATTGGCAATCCGAAATCTGGTCGCCGCTATAACCTGATCATCTCGATGTCCGTTCAGAATTTGTTGAATCATACGAATCCGGGACCGATCACTGGCGATATCACTTCGCCTTTGTTTGGTTCCGCGAACCGGATCGCAGGTGGGCCTAACGGCGAAGGGTTCTTTGAAACTGCGAACAACAGGAGGCTGGAGGCGCAGATTCGATTTACGTTTTAGCAACGCCGAGCACGAGCGGATTTGCGGCACAGTTCTTTTCAGCACGCCGAACCTGGCGAAGGGGCGGAGAGGATCGGTTGGGAGGGCTTACACACAAGCGCTTATCTGTAAAACAGAACTTTCCCGGAAGGATCGAGTTGTTGCAAGAAATCAAAATCAAGAACATTGCGGGTCAGCACAGAGCAGCCATGCTTTCTAGCTGTGGCGAATAGCAAGGCATCGTTCAACACCCGGCGCCGCTGGTCGCTCTTGTATCCTTGCAGCCGGGCGAGTGTACCTGACAGAATTCCCGCTTCACGCCATATTTCGGAATCAGTTGCGAGGGTGCGATGACTTGGCCGCCGTTCGATCACCGCAACAATCTCTTCCACGATCCGGCGTGTCTGGGCAGGTGCGGGGTCAAGTAGACCGCAGGTTGCCGTTAGTTCCGCTTCGGTTACTGGCGAATGCCACGCCTCGGCCGCCCGGAGCATGACGTCTCCCCTTCGCGGAAAACGGTTCTGGAGAATGTCGATATAAACCGTGGTGTCGTACAACAGCTTGGTGGTCCAACTGCCGGTGGACTCGATGAAGTCGAGTTCCGATTCGGGACGCGGTTTGAGCGGTGTTTTGTGCTTTTCGGGCTTAAGGCGTCTAAGGGTGCCCTGAAATTCAGAATTCAAGGTCAGTCTTTCGGTCGATGGTGCCACGGCGAGCAATCAGCCACTCAGCGTAGTCGTCAGCGACCGCAATGTTAGCCAGCGCCAGCTCGATGAGATCGGTATCAGAAACAACTCCGGTGCGCTTCTTTGCTTGTGCCACCAGGGCCTTAGGCATTCTGCCCCGGACCACTTGGTCCCTTTCCCCGCGCAACAGGCCTTGCTCTTCGGCGATGACCATCACCTCACGGAGCTTACCAGGGCCGCTAATGCTGGTGCTTTTTCCTATTCTCGAACTGCCAGCTTGAGCAGCACGTTTCATCCTGTTCTCCTAGCATTGCTATTCTGTAGCACGCGCTAGTGCTCATTGTAGCACACGTCTCGACGTTCGTCGAACGCTTAGCGAAAGCAGCAATCACCGGAGGCCACGGCGACTAGCTTCGATCAGTGAAGTGCCCTGGTTGATCCTTCGCCGCCCCAGGAAAGAACAATTGATTGCAGAGGCCTGCAACCATCCGAATTGTTTAGTGCTGCTTTTTAGGTTGGAACTGATCCGATTCGCAGCGTAGGCGGCGCGAGATCAAGGGTTACTAGTCAAACCAGTCAATACAAGGGCGTTTGTCTGTACTGATCCGACGAAGTGCCCGCAACTGTCGTAAGCGTTTCGCTGTCCAGCTCCGGACGACACAAATGTGAAAAAATGAAAAAGATCGGCGGAACGCTCAGAGTCGGGCGGCTTGGTCTAGGAGCGTTCGACCTTGGGCGTCGACTGAGCTCCTAGCGGTTCGCGGAAAGGATCTATCGGAATCGGCGCGTACTCGACCTCGATGATCTCGAGATGCTGCGTCTTTGCTGGCGCGCGGAGGT
>DATHMG010000007.1:0-19699 GCA_035487275.1 Candidatus Acidiferrum sp.
AAAAAGCCCCTGATAGTGGCGGGCGGTGGAGTGCTTTATTCGGGAGCGTGGGAAGCGCTTGCGAAATTTGCGCAACAGACCGGCATTCCTGTGTGTGAGACTCAGGCGGGTAAAGGGTCGTTGCCTTACGATCATCCGCAGCAGTTGGGCGCAATTGGAGTCACGGGAACTCCTGGCGCGAATATCATAGCGCGAGAAGCCGATTTGATTATCGGGATCGGAACTCGTTACAGCGACTTTACGACTGCCTCCAAGACAGCGTTTCAAAGTCCGGAGGTGCGCTTCATAAACATTAACGTAGCGGAATTTGACAGCTATAAACATCGGGCGCTGCCGCTCACCGCAGATGCTCGCGTAACGCTGGAAGAGCTGCGCGAGGCGTTGGCCGGCGTGCGAGTGCATTCAACCTACCAGGCGGGAATTGACAAATTTCGCGGCGACTGGGAAAAGGAAGTTGACCGCATTTACGGCGTACGAAAGGACCCGCCTATCACGCAAGGGGAAGTCATCGGCATCGTAAACGAAATCTGCAAAGCAGATGACGTCATGGTGTGTGCGGCGGGAAGCTTGCCTGGCGATTTGCATAAACTGTGGCGCACCCGGCGGCCGGGCGACTACCACATGGAATATGGCTATTCCTGCATGGGCTACGAAATCGCGGGCGGGCTGGGAATAAAAATGGCTAATCCCGAGCGCGATGTCTACGTGATGGTGGGCGACGGATCTTATCTAATGATGGCGCAGGAAATTGTCACTTCGGTGCAGGAAGGCTACAAGCTGAATATCATTTTGCTGGATAACCATGGATTCTCGAGTATCGGTGGACTGAGCCGCAGCTGCGGAAACGAAGGGATGGGCACGAACTATCGCTATCGAAAAGGTGAGCGCTATGACGGAGACCTGTTGCCGGTTGATTTTCAGGCCAATGCGTCAAGCTTGGGGGCCTGGGCGGTTCGGGCGCGTACTTCGCAAGAATTAAGAAATGCTTTATGCGAGGGGAAGAAACAGACACGGACCTCCGTGGTGGTGGTGGAAACTTCTTATGAAGATCGCGTGCCGGGTTACGAATCCTGGTGGGATGTGCCTATCGCCGAGGTTTCGGAAAGCGACTCAGTCAAGAGCGCACGCACGGCATACGAGAAAGCGCGCAAGAAGGAACGGTTGCTCTTCTGAATAGGGAACGTGCAGCCCAGGTATAAAGTATCCGGACCCTCGCGTATAAAGGCGAATTAGCAGAAAGAGGCTGGGTGGATCAAACCGGGCAACTCCTCTCGGAAGCTTCGTCGAAGCCTCACCTGAAACGCGTGCTGACCCTGTGGGACCTGATCTATTTCGGGGTCATCCTCACATCACCGATTGCGGCGGTTCCTCTTTTTGGAGAGGCGCAAGTTCTATCGCGTGGACACACCGCGTTGACGATGCTGTTGGCGATGGTGGCGATGTCGGTGACGGCGGTGAGTTTCGGGCGCATGGCCACGGTATATCCGTCCGCGGGGTCGGTTTATACCTACATCAGCCGGGGAATGAATCCGCATATTGGTTTCATCGTGGGCTGGGCAATGTTTCTCGAATACCTTTTTCAACCGGTGCAAAACGCGCTGTACGCCGTGTTAGCGATTCAGCGCATGGAACCACGTATACCATTCTGGTTTCTCGCGGCGATTACCGTGCTGTTTATTACGATCATGACTGCACAGGGCATCAAGTTTACGGCGCGCACAAATCAGTTGTTACTGGGCTTCATGATAGTGGTTACCGCCGCGTTTCTTGTCGAGGCTTTCCGGTACATTGTGCTACACCAACACTTCACCGGCATTTTCTCGCTTCAACCAATTTACAATCCAGCCACCTTTAACGTTCGCGCTGTCGCTGCTGGTACTTCGCTGGCGGCACTGGTGTTTATCGGCTTTGATGGGGTCTCGATTCTCGCGGAAGAAGTAAAAAATCCAAGGCGCAATGTTTTGTTGGCTTCCGTGCTGGTGTGTGTGTTCACCGGGCTTTTCAGTGGACTGCAGGTATATCTAGCACAACGGGTGTGGCCAGATCACACCACGCTTCTCAATCCGGAGACAGCGTTCATGGACGTGGCACGGAGGGCCAGCGGGCCTCTGCTATTCACGGCTTACGGGGTGATGCTGCTGGTTTCGAGCATAGCGTGCGGTCTTGCAGGGCATGTGGGGGCGGCACGCATACTTTACGGAATGGGTCGCGACGACGTGCTGCCTAAAAAAGTTTTTGGCCATCTCAATCCTAAGAAAGGCAACCCTACGTACAACATATGGATTGTAGGATTGCTTGCCTACCTCGCGGTGCTGACAATCCCATGGGAACGTTCGGCGGAAATTGTTACGTTTGGAGCATTGCTGGCGTTTATGGGTGTAAATCTTGTGTCGTTAATGCATTTTTGGTTCTCACCGGCGGCGGCCGGACGAAGAAACTTTTTTGTCGATGCGGTCGTGCCCAGCTTCGGCTTCCTATTCTGCTTTGTGTTGCTGATCAGCCTGCAGACATGGACAAAGTTCGCGGGATTAGCTTGGCTAGCGGGGGGATTTATTTATGCGATGTACAAAACGCGATTTTTTACGTTACGCCCCAAATTAATCGACTTCAGCGAATCCTAACGGTCATCTGGATCTACTTTACCTTTTCGAGGAGTACGCTCTGGCCTTGCGAGGCATCACCGTTAGCCGCCCGCGAAACATGGAGGGCGAACCCGCAGGATTCTCGGATACGCAATTCAGGTTGTAGTTTTCGTAAAACCGACTTGCCGCGATCTCCGGAGATACGTTTGATGAGCAATTCGGCGGCTTCACTGCCCAGTTGATGTTTTGGCAGTTCCACCGTGGTTAATCGCGGGCGAAAAATTCCAAGCCACGGATAATCGTCGAAGCTGACCAACCCAAAATCTTCCGGGCAACGCATTCCGATTTCTTCCGCAGCCTTAAGCAAACCAACGGTCATCAAATGATTGGCCACATAAATCCCGTCTGGACGGTGCGAGAGCAGCGCGTGTCCGGCCCGGTAGCCGGACTCGATGCGGTAATCTCCTTCGATGATGAGTTCCTTGTCAAAAGGCAGACCCATGGCCTTCAAGGAATCGTGAAAACCTTGCCAGCGAGCGACAGCATTGCTGACTTTTAACGGGCCACTAATGAGCCCGATACGCTGCCGTCCTGATCGCGCTAAATGAGACACAGCGTCGTACGCGCCTTGATAATCGTCGGTGATGACGGCGTCCGCGGTTAATTTGGGGTAAGTGCGCATCACCAGCACAAACGGAACTTTGACCTCTTTAATCATTTGCCGCAGGGGCGCGCGAAAATCTTCAGCCGCTTTAGTGAGCAGAATACCATCGACTCTCTTGGAGAGCAGCAGTTCGATGGCGCGCTCTTCCTTCTCCAGGGAGTCGTCGCTATTGCAGAGTAAAAGGTTGTAACCGTCTTTTTGCGCGGCATCTTCCGCGCCGCGAACTACCATGGGGAAAAAAGGATTTGCAATATCCGGCACGATCATGCCGATGGTGTGGGTTTTTTGTTTGGCCAGGCTACGCGCGATCAGATTTGGGCGATAATTCAGTTTTCGGATGGTTTCTTCCACGCGATCGCGAAGCTTCTTGCTGACGTGGCTCTTCTTATTGACCACCTCGGATACGGTAAACACCGAGACAGCGGATTCGCGAGCCACATCGTAGATGCTGGCGGCTTTGCCTTTATTAGTTCTGGTCTTTTTCATTCATACCTGTTGGCCGATGGTTTTTAAATCCAATTCCACTTTATTGTACGCGAGGCATGAGCAGTTAACTTTCGCGGTCCGCGCGGCCCAGCCTTTGGTTACGAATTGCTTTGTGATCGAGGCCTCGCAACTCTTCGATATTGGACAAAACCTTGTGGATTGCCACAGCAATGGCGTGGACGTCTTGAATGGTGCCGAGGAACAGCTGGTGCGGGAACCACACTGCCTCGTGATAAGCGGCGCGGTCAGCTTCCGGGCATGAATACATATTCCTGAGATCGAGGGGCTTTTCGCGCCCCCAGCTTAGCGCTGGAAAATCGGCGGGGTCCAGCGGGAAGAGCGAGCTTTTGTAAACCGGTTCATAAAACAGGCCATCGCACGGAATGCCTTCCATTTGCAACGCACCTACAAATTCCGCGCGCGGAATGTCTTTTGCTTGATGCTGAAAATATTTGAGCACGTAACCATAGGGCGCCTGCGCGGTAATTCTTGGCTCAGGTTTAAGTAGACCGAGGGCAGTGGTATGGTGCAGGAGGCTTTCAAAATGCAGCATGTTTTTTTTGCGCAGCGCGGCTTGTTCCGGCAAGCGTTCGAGTTGAGCACACAGAACTGCCGCTTGAAATTCGCCGAGACGGTAATTGAAGCCGATGATTCTGTGATGATATTGGTCCGTGGGGCTTGCGCGGCCGGCGTTTATGTAGCTCTGAACGCGTTCCAAATATTCGAGGTTATTGGTGATTACCGCGCCGCCTTCGCCGGAGGTAATCAATTTGCTGGATTGGAAACTGAAGGCCCCGAGGTCGCCCATGGAGCCAGCGCCTTTGCCGTTCCACTTTCCGCCATGAGCGTGCGCGCAATCTTCCACAACCTTCAGATTGTGTTTTTTCGCGATGCGCAAAATCTCATCCATGTCCGCAAAACGCATCCCCAGGTGAACGGGTAGGAGGGCTTTGGTTTTTGAGGTTATGGCTCGTTCGATCTGTCTTGCGTCCAGGCAGTAGGTTTCAGGGTCAATGTCCACAAATACAGGAACAGCATTCATCAGCAGGACCGGCCCTACGGTGCCTTCCCAAGTGTACGCGGGAACGATCACTTCATCACCCGGACGAATATCGATGGCTTTCAACGCCGCCTGAATTGCTACCGTTCCGGTGTTAACGCATTGTCCGTATTTCGCCGTGTGTACGGCGGCGAATTTCTTTGCGAAGGCGGACGCATACTTACCGGGGAAAGGCTGGCCACCCCATCTGGAGCTCTCCAGTACATCTTGAAGTGCGAGTGCCTCTTCCTCTTTTCCGAGCGGCCAAACTGGAAAAGGAGAAGTTCGAACGGCATCGCCGCCGGTAATTGCGAGTTTTCCCATCCTGCGAGCCTCCAGATGAATTCGTAATCTATGCCGTGTCAGGATTCGGCAACAAAACGTCTCGCACGATGGCATTGAGATCACTGCACGCCGCGATGAATTGCCGTAATGTTCGTCGTGTCGGGCCGAATGAATCGAACTCGGAAATCGAGAGCCCATCTTCCATGTAGGCACGCCGGAAGTCTGCGAAATGTTTGGTCAGACCTTCAACAATTTGCGATGGCACTTCTTGATTGATGCGAGGAGTTACTTCAATGTGGCTGGCATTGAAGCGCTTCTGCCATGCGTGCGGAGGCGAAATAACCACCTCGCCGCCGATGAATTCGCTCCAATGCATATGATTGCGAAATGCCGCGGACAGCAAGCGAATGCGGTAACCGCGCTGACGAAAAAGGTTATAGGTTTTTTTGAACACCGCCACGCCAGCCCATTCCAGATAACCGGGGTCCACCGAAATATTTTCTCTTTCCAGCAAAACTTTCAGCCAGTCGTCCAGGCGCCCAACCATGATGGTGCAGACTGGCCCCATCATTTTTATGTCTTGGCCCTCGCGCTCACGGCGTTTTAATCCGCGCTCCATGGCCTCTGCAACCGCAACACATTGCGGCAAAGTAAAACAGACGGTGGCATTAATGCTGATGCCGCGATAGGTAGCTTCTTCAATAGCGGGAATGCCCTCTCTGGTGACCGGGATTTTGACAATCATGTTAGGAGCAAGCTGGTTGAACTCCACGGCCTGTTCGACAATAGCGCGTGCATCACGATAAAGTCGCGGATCTGTTTGAATCGAGAGCCTTCCGTTCCGGCCTTGATGCGCATCGAAAATCGGTTTCAGCAGCGCGGCACTCTCGGCGGAAATTTCGCGAACTACTCGCCACCCCAGCTGATCTTCGGTGGCGTGAGGCATTGCCTCGATCAATTGGCGGATACGCGGAGCCCAGCGCGCCATTTCTTTTTTTAGAACGCCTACCACGATGACCGGATTGCATGTTGCTCCGACGGCGCCATGGTCGATGGAATAAGACAACTCCTCGAGGGATGCCGAGTCGTTCCAGAGGCTCGTAGAGGTGGTCTGGGTCATCTTGTGCAGCGGGCTTTTGTAGGATATTGCGGTTGTCTCAGTCATACGCCCTCGCTACGAACTAAAATCCTGCGTCCTCGAATCACGCTGTGGCATGTTGGGCAGCGATTTTGACGGGTCTTTTTTGCAAGTGAGACCCTTCCGCGGCCGCTGCAATAGCCAACGCTTTTATTCCGTCGTTGCCGGAAACACGCAGCGGTTTGTCATGCAGAATGTTGTGCACGAAGTCGCGCATTTCAAGCACGTACGCTTCGGCAAATGTCGTCAAGAAATGGTCCGCCAGGTTTTGTAGACCGCCGTTGACGCTGAGAAATACGGCTGGTGTCTGTTGCAGGGTGCCCACGAAGATTGCTCCTTTGGATCCGACAATTTCGGTGCGCACGTCGTAGCCGTAAATGGCTTGTTGGTACGATTCGACATTGCCGATGGCGCCGCGCTCGAACTTCAGGTTCACCACGCTGGCGACGACATCGCCATATTCAGCAATTTCCGGACGAATTGCGCAGGTGGTGTGGGCGTGTACCTCGGTGACTTCGTCACGCATCAGCCAGCGCGCCAAATCGAAATCGTGGATGGTGTTAGTGTAGAAGAGCATCCCGTTAATGCCGGATTGGAAGGCGGACATCGGCGGAGCATCTTTGTCGCGCCCGACGGATTTGAAAATTACCGGCTCGCCGATTTCCCCACCTTCAATGCGCTTCATGGCCGCGGCGTATCCAGGATCGTAACGGCGCATAAAGCCAATCTGCATGCGCACGCCAGCTTTTGTCACTTCAGCCACAGCAGCCTCAGCATCAGCCATGGTTAATGCGATGGGCTTTTCGCAGAAGATATTCTTGCGCGCTCGTGCTGTGGCGGTGATGGCGCTGGCATGAAACTTATCTGGAGTGCTGATTACGACAGTGTCCACTTCCTTGCACGCGAGCATGGCCTCCAGGCTGGTGAAATATTTTTCAATCTCTAATTCGCTGGCGGTTTGCCTGGCTCGATCCGGAAAAGGGTCGGCTACGGCAACGAGGCGCGCATCCGGTACCAGGCGGCGTAGATTTTCGGCGTGGCGCTTGCCCATTTCTCCGACGCCCAGGACGCCAACTCCTAATTTCTGCATTTGCAACGCTCCCGAAAATCGTAAGTGGCCATCGTCAGCGCAATTTAGTGAGCGGCGCGTTCTGTCCCGAGCCCACTCACCACGCCGCGCAAGTATTTCAAACTAGCCGATACGCTTTCTACGGGAGGAATCGGTGTGGCACCAAACTTTACGTCCTGCTCTACCACTGACCATCCCGAATAACCATTTTTTACGAGCATCCGGAAGAAGGCAGGAAAATCAATATTGCCATGCCCAATGATGGTAAAGACTTTGTGCTCGATGGCTTCCTCAAATGTCCATTTATTGCGGCGTGCTTCTTCCAGAACACGCGTGTGGCAGTCCTTGATGTGTACGAAGCGCAGCTTATCCTTGTATTTTTCCGCTTCCTTCACCGAATCTCCGTAGCCGTAGACACAATGTCCGGTATCCAGGCATAGTCCAACGTTAGTATGCGAGGTGGCGTCGTAAAAGAGTTCGCATTCCTCAGGAGTCTCAACGTAGGTGGCCACGTGAGGATGAAACACCAGATCAAGGCCGAACTCATTAGCGACCTTTTCCGCGTCGGCAACGATTTTGCCTACATGCTTCCATTGTTCCGCAGTTAAAGTGGGGCAATCTTTGTCGTAGGCCCTTCCGGAAAATGCATTTCGCTCTGGCGATTGGTCATCAGCCATCACCAGGAACGGGGCTTTCAACGCCGCGAGCAAGCCGCCAACTTTGCGGATTCGTTCTATGCACGCCGCGCCTGCGGCGGGATCGGTCATTTTCACCGGTACGAAGGATGCCAGCAGCTTTAGCTTCCTTTTGTCCAGTTGAGGTTGGAGAACTTTTGCGTCCGTCGGGAAGAATCCATACGGGCCTAATTCCGTGCCGGTGTATCCGGCCGACACCATATCATCTAACATTTGTTCGTAGGATTGCTTCCACGACGGGCCAGGATAATCAAGCACGCCCCAGCTGTCGGGAGCAGAGGCGAATAAGAATCTGTCGTTCAGACCACTCATCAATTTCATTTCCTTTCACAAACCCATTTACAACAAAAAGGTTATGCTCGGGCGGTTAGCTCCACGGCTCCAAAACGACCTTCATAGATGTGGGCTCGATTGATTTCTGGACTGCGGCACCCACATCACGCAATTTATATCGATGCGAAACAAATTCCCCGAGCGGATACTGTTTTTGGTAGCGGGCCATCTGACGCATGCCCGGGCCATAAGCTGCTGGCTCTTCACCACCGACGGAGAGGATTCGGGCGTTCTTCGCGCACAAGTGCCGGTGGGGACTGAAGGAAACCTCTCCTAGGTCTGAAAAATTTCCCGCCTCCACCATCAACCCGCTGATTCGCAACATCTCGAGCGCTTCCGGCACAGCGGCCGGCACGCCGGCGCACTCAATGACTACATCGGCGCCGCGTCCATGAGTCAAGTCCTTGATCATTTGCAAGCGCTCAGACTTGGAGGTCAAGGTTGCATTTATGGCGTGATCAGCACCCAGACTTTTAGCAAACTTCAAACGGTAATCCGACAAATCCACGGCCACAATCGTCCCTGCGCCCAACATTCGTGCCTTCATCAGGAAACACATTCCCAACGGCCCAACACCAAGCACCACGACGGAGTCATCAAAACGGAACGATTCGCTGGGAAACGCCGACATCTGCTTGGCGCGATCCAGTCCCACAGAGACGGCGAAAATTTCCGTGAGCACGGCAATCTCAGAAGGCAAATCGTCCGGAACTTTTACAAGGAAACTGCCGGGCACGATATACATGTATTGCGACCAACCGCCAAAAAGATGAGGTGCGTTTTTGGCGCTGAGGTTATTGCCGTAGTCGGCCATTTTTTCACAGCAGTAATACGGGAAATCGTGACGGCAGTAATAACATTCCCCGCATGCAACGTTGGCGCCAACCACTACACGATCGCCAGGACGTAGCGGAATGCCCTCGAAATCGGTGTAAGCTCCGTCACCGCCAATGGCCTCAACGATTCCGACATTTTCATGACCCTGAATGATTGGAAATTCCACGCGGCGGTCGCCGTATTGCGTGGTATAGCCTTGGAAAGTGTGTTTGTCAGTGCCGCAAATGCCGGACATGAGCATTTTCACGAGTACGCAGCCTGGAGCAGGCTCGGGCAAAGGGTATTCGCGCAACTCGTAACGGCCAGGTTCGACCAACGTCGCGGCAAGCACGGTTTGGGCAGACATAACTAAGTACTCTCGCGGATTCCTGTTTACTCTGTGGAAGTGCTCAACAATTCAAACGCCGGACACGCTCAAGCGGGGTGCAGCCCCGCACAACTCTTAAGGACTCGATTCCCTTTCCCTGCCGGCTCTTTTCTGGCGTGCATGATTCGTTTGTCAAAAATTCAACTTTAAGGACAGCTGTCCAATACGCGGGTCTCGGGCGCCGGGCACCTGCCCGAAGGAAGCAGCGGGCATGATGCCACTGGGGGTCAAGAACTGCGCGTGATTGAAAATGTTATAAAACTCCACGCGAAATTGCAGGTCCATACGCTCGGTCAGGTAAGTATCCTTGAGCAGGGCGAAATCAAAATTATTGATTCCAGGTCCGTGAAAGAAACGACGATTGGCGGTTCCTTCCAATCCCAACGCAGTGGAAGCAAATGCGGTGGGGCTGAAATATTGTCCGGCGGTTTTGCGCGGATCGGTAATATTCAGGGGTCCAACCAGGTTTGGAGTATCGACCGGGAGAGTGATCGGTCCGCCAAAGGCGGTTCCGAGCAGCGAGTGGTCGTCCGTTTCCACGATGGTTACGGGCAAACCCGTCGCAAAACGGGTGATGCCACTAATCTGCCACCCGTTCGTCAGCTTTTTTGGTCCTCCCAACCTGTCGAACGGAAGCGTGTAACTGTAGCTAATCACAAAATTGTGGGTGGAGTCGAAAGCGGAAAGTCCGCGACTCAGTCGCGCATTGACTGGATTGATTTGTTCGCCGTAGCCCGAGGAATCGTCCAAAGATTTGCTGAACGTATAACCGACGAGAGTTTGCAGACGCCCGCTCGTGTGCCGCCACTCGATTTGTGCGGAGTTGTAAGCGGAGGTGCCGATGGTGGCGAAATAGGAGTCGTTTCCGAACGGCACGATGAACACCCCGTTGACCGGGGTGTTTCGATAAGGCGCGCTGAATGGTCCGCGAGTTCCGGCTGTTACGGTGCCGTCCGCCGCGGTATAAACGTTATTTTCGCCTCCCGGTCCACAACTCGCTGCCGCAAGAGACAGACACAGAGAAGGAATTCCTGGATTAGCGGAAATCGAGGAGAGCAGCCGGTGGCCCTGGGTTCCAACGTAGCTGACCGTTAACAGGTCTGCAGATGTGAGCTGGCGTTGAATGGATAATTCGTAGTTCTCCGCATACGGCAGTCTGTTTTTATTATTAAAAGCCGGGGAGCTGCCGATGGTCCCAAAAGCGCCAAAAAACTCCGTCAAATTGTCATATGGAAAACCTGTCCCCGGGTGCGCGGCTGAAAAATTTTTCGGTGGGGGTGCAACTGGGAAAAGATTGGTAATTGACGTTCCAGTAGCGCGATTCGTGAAAGGCGCGGCAAAGGTGGACTCATTCTGACCTGTGTAGTTTCCAAAAGGAGCATCACCGATTTCGTTGAAGTCCGTGGCACCTTCAAACGCGGTGTAGAACATTCCCCAACCAACACGAATGCTGGTGGTGCCACTCTTACCGAGCACTTTGCCCCACATGCCCTGATGATCGCCGAACGAATAGGCCAGTCCGAGTCGAGGAGCAAAGTTGTTCCAACGTGTCGGCGCCAAGCTTCTGGGAACGCCGGGGTCACCGGGATAGACCCAACCAATGGGCGAACCCGGAAACACTACCGATTGCTCACCGAGGATCATGGTCTGAATTTCGTTATATTTTTCACGCCAAGGGGGGCTCACGTCGTAGCGCAAACCGTAGTTGATAGTTAAATTGGGTTTTATGCGCCAGCTGTCTTGTCCGTAGAGGCCGAAATAATAATTTCGGCCATAGGAAGGATAGGACTGCCCTTGCACAAATTGACTGGGGGCTCCCAGGAGAAAATCTACGAAGTCGCTACCCGTTTCGCTGGGCTGGCCGGTGAAGCTGCTGCCGAAGAAAAAGTTGCCGTTGGCGACGTTAGAAAGATTTTCTTCCAGCTGGTTGAAATGATATTGTCCGCCGAACTTGATAGTGTGCGTGCCGATAACTTTGCTGAAATTGTCCAGGACTTGATAAATGTTCTCGGTGATTCGAAGGGGGCGGCTGGGAACACCGATCACAAAATTATTAAAGTCAATCTCCGGGATGCCTTGTACGGCGGGTGTGCCGATGAATACCCCGGGAGCACCGCTTGCGCCAGGGGCGAAACCCAGACTGGATAAAGTCGTACCTTTACCGCCGAGTGGCTGATTGAAGGTAACATCCAGCCGAAAGTACCCAAGACGAAATTCGTTTACCGCCGTTGGACCAATTGTCTTGGTATCGCCCAAATTAACGTTGTGCGTGTGCCCCGTGCCGTCAACGCTAAAGCCGGGGTACAGCGGCGCATTGGAAGGCCAGTAAGGATCAATGCGGTTGTACTTATCACCATAGTAGTAGGCCGTGAGCAAACCGAAATGGGAATTGGCGTCGATGCGGCCGCTGTATTTGTTATCGGTGAGATTTACCTTTCCGGAGCTGGTCGAGAACGTGCCGGTTCCAGTGGCGGCATTAACGGTACCCGGCGTAGCTGGAAGAATGAATGGCAGCAACTTTGCTGAAATGGGATTGAAGCTGGAAGTTGACAACGTGGCATTGGGAAAGACGCATTGCGCCGCGCTGAGGCAACCCGGCGTGTAATACGGCTCGCCAGCTGTTACCGGTTGTCCGAGCTGCTGCGATAACTGCTGGGCCCAGGCCGCGCCGGTTACCCTTCCGGTGAGGCTGGACACGATATCTGTCAAGTTACCTTGCTCAGTGGCGGCAGTTGGGGCGCCGTTGACTACCTGGGTGATGCCCTGCACTCTGCGATTTCCCTGATAGTCAGCGAAGAAAAATATTTTGTCGCGCTTAATGGGGCCACCAAAGGTGCCGCCGAATTGGTTCTGGTGATAACTGCCGCGCTGGCCGGCAGCAAAATAATTTGCGGCATCCAGATTTGTGTTTCGCAGGAATTCAAAAACATTTCCGTGCCACTGATTCTGCCCCGACTTGGTGATTACGTTAATCTGACCGCCACTATAATTTCCGTATTCGGCGTCAAAGTTATTCGTCAGGATGCGAAATTCCGCGATGGAATCGAGATTGGGAATTGCGCCTGATCCGGAGTAGCCGATTTCTTGAGTGATGATTCCATTCAGGATGAAGCCGTTTGCCGCTTCGCGCATTCCGTTCACGGAGAGACCACCGGAATTTTCGTCACCCGAAACCGATGGCATGGCGAATCCAGCGGAAATGAAGGCGCCGGCGTATGCACCGGTCATGCCCGATGCGGTGGACACTACTCCGGGCTGCAAAGCCAACAAGTCAGTATAACTCCGCGACACCAACGGAACATCCGTCATCTCCTTGCCTTCAATGACCTCACCCATTTGTGTGTTGGCGGTTTCCACGTGCAGCGCGCTACTGGAAACTTCAATTTTTTCGCTGGCCTGGCCGACTCGCAGAGTTACGTCACTGACTTGTTTGTCGTTCACGTCGAGGATGATGTCGGTCTGAACGAAGGTCTTGAATCCGTCTTTACGCACTTCGATGGTGTACTTGCCCAGCGGAAGCGACTGGAAGGAATAGAAGCCCTGACCGTTTGTCGCTTGTTCGGCGACCACTTGGGTACCCACATTGGTTGCCGTTACAGTGGCGCCTTCGACGACTGCGCCACTCGGGTCCGTTACGGTTCCCGAGATACTGGCGGTCACATCGGCAAAAACGTGCGCTGCCGAAAATAAAAGAACAATCGCGAAAAGCAAAGGCCCAAAGCATTTTGCGGATCGCAGTGATTGCATTGTTCCTCCGGATGTACAGAGCGTTAAGCGCTTCCAAGCCAAGAGACGATCGAAAACCTTCCGAGAAAGCCCGCATAGAAACTTGGCGCTGGTCGCAGGCCAGCAGTTATAGCGATAACCGTTCTAACCGGTTATTTGTTCGAGGTGTATTGTGCATTGCTGCGCTTTATAGTGCAGCGGCTGAGGTTTTGTCAAATGCAAAATTCAAAAGATGGTCATGCACGCCGCCGCTTGGGTTCTTTTTCTTAGCAGAATTCCAAAGCGTGGAGGGGACGAAAGATAAGAAAAAATCTGGCATCAAAGAAATGATCTAACCGTTTATAAAAGCGGTTGGACAAGCGGCTTTCCACAATTGAATTTTCCCATGATCGCCATTATGAGCCGCTAGAGGATGTTGAGATTGGAAACCCCAATAGTGAAGATTTATCTGGCGGTCCAGCCGCCGTCAATGAGGATGGTATGACCGGTAATGAGCGCGGCCGCGGGCGAGGCCAGAAATATAACCGCTCCGGCGACATCCATGGGCTCACCAATACGATGCAACCCCGCGATGCGTTCGATCACATCAGCACGAAAGGCCGGATCCGAAAGTTGTTCCTCGGTTCCTGGAGTGGCGATGAAGGTGGGTGCGACGGCGTTGACAGTGATGTTTTGCGGACCCCACTCGACCGCTAAACATTTAGTCAATTGCGAAATTGCGGCTTTGCTCGCGCAATACACTGATTCCGTAGGCAATGCAGCGAAAGCCGCTTGCGAACTCATATTGATAATTTTGCCGCCGCCGTAGCGGGCCATAATTTTGGCGGCGGTCTGGCTCGCAAAAAACGTCGACTTTACATTTAGCGTAAGAGTGGCATCAAATTCGGATTCAGACACATCGGCAGCGAGATTCGTAAATCCACCGCCGGCATTGTTCACGAGAATGTCGATTTTCCCAAAAAACGCTTCGGTCTGCTCCACAGCGCGGAAAATTTGATCGAGCCGCATGACGTCCATTTGCAAGGGAAGCGCGCGGCGCCCCATCGATTCAATTTGTGCCGCCAACTCAACTCCCGTGGCCTTTTCGCGGAACCCCAGAGCAACATCAGCGCCTGCGTGCGCAAGCGCGAGAGAAATCGCGCGGCCCAACCCGCGAGCCGCTCCGGTCACGAGCGCAACTTGGCCGGCCAAATCAAAACTAGGGTATTCAGTCATACAGTTCGCCCATCCTAAGGAGTACCTACGGAAAACCTCTGCTTTTATCCCAAGCAGTCTTTCAGCTCCTGCCAAAATATCTCGACGCTTGGCGGCCTTCGCTCCTCCAAAGGCGCAAAGGTGCGCACAAAAAACTCCTGCCACCTATCAGGAGCTCCCGGGACCAGCATTGCTACCCTTGGAAAGCTCGCTCCTAGGATAGCGCCGCGCAGCGTCGAGTAGTCCGTTCCTACAAACGGCGCGGTACCGCACAATGCTTCATACGCAACGACCCCCAGCGCCCAGATGTCCCAGCGTGCGGAAATCGATTTGCCTTGAAGTTGCTCGGGCGACATATACCGCATCGTCCCGACCAGCACTCCCGTGGCCGTAGCACCAGTGTCATTATTGAATTCGGCCAAGGTCTTCGCAATTCCAAAGTCGGTGATCTTCACGAGTTCGAATACGTTGGGCCTCGATAGAAATATATTCTCTGGCTTCAGGTCGCGATGCACCAGGCCCCGGGCATGCGCCGCTCCGATTCCGGCACAAATGCCTTTAAACAATTCCAGCGTTCGCTCGGCCGTCAATCGCGTATTCTGACGAAACTCCTCGCGCAGCGTAATCCCTTCCAACAGTTCCATGACCAGAAATACTCGCTGGTTTGTGTCTACTCCGAAATCGTGGACGGTCACTACATTCGGGTGCGCAAGGCTCGCAGTCACTCGCGATTCCTGCCGGAACTTTTCCATAGCGTTTTGGTTCGCGAAGAGTTCGTCGCGAATCATCTTTACCGCGACCGTCCTATTCAAAGAGACGTCCGTGGCGCGGTACACTTTCCCCATTCCGCCCTGACCAAGCCGCTTCTCCAAGCGGTATCGCTGCGCGAGAATTCGTGGGGTAGGCACGAGGGTAAGTAACGATTCATCTTTTTCGCATTTTGTAGTTCCGGTGTCGTAGCAAATCCCGCACGATGGACACTCCTCAAGCGCACGTCCGAGCATCGTGGAGGTGCTGCGTATCAGCAACAGCGCGACCGCACTCGCTACATTTTCCAATAGGCCAGTGTCTTCAGTGCTGTAGGGTTCCTCGGATCGCTTCGCACCCACCACAATTAGTGCTTCGGTGGTCCCTTCCGCCAGCGCCACAGGCACCAACAAATCGATGCGCGCACTGCGCAGAAAGTCTTTATCCACTTGCGGCAACTGTTGTCCTAGCCAGCCGCTCTCGGCCAGCATAATCGGCACCGAGCGGTCCAGCATGCGCACCAGTGGAATCAATTTGTTTGTGGCCGGCAAATTAGGTGTCAGCGAACTGGAGGGTGATGCGGCCACCACGCGATACAACGGTTCCTCGGGCTTGCGCACCAGCAAGGCGCAAAACTCTGCGTGGAGCGCCTCCACCACGCGAGTCACGACACTGGATGATACTTCCTCGACATTTGCGGCATGACGAATGTCATCCAAGACTTGTCTAAACAGCGTTTGCGCATCATATTTGTCGCGAAAGAATCTGCGATCCAACTCCGATAGCCACGCATTTCGTTGCGCGAATGCCAAGCCAGCCACAGCAAAAACCGCGACGTATACTGCCCCACGTGCCTTTAAGACTCCAAACAGCGGCTGATTTCCATGAAATATTAGATCCACCGCCAACAATGCTGCCGCCATCACCGGTATCGCCAGGAGAAAACGTCGGGCCATGGCATACTGCAATCCTCTGCGGACGATGACGCGCACATCGAACAAACGCTGCCGCAAGATCGCATATGCAAAAGAAAATGGAAAAATCAGTGCTCCCAGGTTGCACACTAGAGTGGCGGTCGGGGACTTCAAGAATTGAGTCAGCACCGAATTCGTCTGAAATCCGGCCGACTCGATCACCCTAGGCAGATAGAAAACCATTCCTAAAAGCGCTCCGTAGGAGACCACTCGAAATCGCCGGCGATCGGTCACCAATTCCAGCCGCCAGTAATTCACCGGTACGACGACTACGGCAATCAGCAGATATACGAGACTTTGCAGCCCAATCGCAGCTAATACCCACTTGGGCGCGAGGCCCCTCAAATGTTGCGGGTCGTATACGGTCCGAGCCAGCAGATCCAGCGAGTACACGGCGGCTAACAATGGCCCTGCGACAAACGCAATCCATATCCATCGTTTCGTAAAGAGAGTTTTTGGAAACAAGCAGAAAAATCCCGCCAAGAGGGGCGTGCGAATCGCAGCGCTCACGTGCACTAGCATTACCGCTATTGCCACCACAAATGGCAACGCACGCACCGAGGCTGCCAGTCCCGCTGGAAACGGTTCGTATACCGTGGCCATGGCCACCAACACCCATCCGCCTATTCGCGATACCAGGTCCTTCGGACGACTGAATAGTACGAAGAGGCCAATTACTAGTGTGATGAACTTATTCGCGAGAAAAATAATTTGCGAAGTCTTGGCCGAACGGTCGAGTTCGTCCCAGATTGTTCCGTGCACGATCATCTTCAGGTCAAAAGGCTGTCCAACACGCTCCACGCGAATTGCGATGGGCTTGTCGGGTTCGAAATTCATGCGTTGCGCCAACCAGTCGACCTCGGTGCCGATGTGTTGCCCGTTGACTTCCGACAACACGTCGCCCACAACCAGTCCTGCACGCTCAGCCGGCGGAGCCCAGATTGAGGTCACCATCACGCGCCCGCCCTTATCCGCTACATCGACACCATCCCCTGCTAAGCCGAACAGCAGGTAGTATCCGAGATAAAAATTTCCAACAACGCTGATGGCGGCGATTGCTAAGATTTGCCACGGATATCGTGCGTTTGACATGCTTTTCGTCGCGGAGTATGTGGAAGGGCAAGATTATATGCGCATTCCGGGGGTTTTCCACAAAGGGAGTTATTGAGGCTGGTGTTATGGTGAGATTTTGGTCAGCTAGTAGTGGTTTCTCACGTAAGGAGCTACAAATTTTGGTGTCTTAAGGTCTAGAAGATTTGGCTGGGAGGCCTGGACTCGAACCAGGATAGCCAGATTCAGAGTTTAACAAAAATCATCTAAGTTGTTGGTTCTTCTAGCCTGTTACCGTGTCTAAGTGCATAGCTCTAGCTCATATTTGGGTCGAGTTGTTCCCATAGTGCTCCCAGCTTTTCTCGCCCGCCCGAGGCTAATTTCACGTTTGTCGTTATACCCCTACTCATATTCGGGATTCGGATCAACCCCAGAAATGCATCTGCCATCATTCGACGGGCAGCACTTTGAACTAGCCCCCGGATTGCCCGCGCTCCAGGACCGGATAACGGTCGCCCTCGAGTGGCTCTTGACTGTTCGGCAGTCCGCGCAACATTTCTAAATAGATGATAAAAAATGACTTACATTATGATGACAGGGTGAGGGATAGAACTATTTACTATCGCTCATGAGCCTGGCATATTGTGAGCGATAGAAAGCGTGCCTATCGATCATGTCATGGAATTGGCAACAACCCGACTGGCCGGAATTCACCTGGAACCAGCATCGGCTCTCCGTGGCGGAAGAGCATTTCCTCGTTGGTGGTGGAATCTTCGTTGGTGCAATTAAGCATCTTGGCGAAGAAGGGCGCAATCAGCTGGCGGTCGAAGTGATGAGCACGGAAGCCCTCACGACCTCGGAAATCGAAGGCGAGATACTGGATCGCAGCAGCGTTCAGTCCTCTATCCAAAGGCAGTTGGGATTGACGTCCAATAACCAATGGATTGCGCCAGCGGAGCGCGGAGTTTCGGAGATGATGGTGGCACTCTACAAAACCTTTTCTGAACCGCTCTCCGGCACGATGTTATTTGAATGGCACCGAATGCTGATGGGCGGGAGGCGGGATCTAGCGGACGTTGGTAGCTATCGCACCAGCTCAGAGCCAATGCAAGTGGTTTCCGGGGTCATCGGTTCTCCCAACATCCACTTTGAGGCACTGCCGTCGAACAGAGTCCCTTCAGAGATGGCGCGGTTCATTGACTGGTTCAACCGATCAGCTCCGAGTGGTGCCGAGCTACTGCCTGCCCTCACCAGGGCAGGGGTCGTACATCTCTACTTCGAATCGATTCACCCTTTTGAGGATGGCAACGGACGCATCGGGCGCGCGCTTGCCGAGAAGTCACTCGCGCAAAGCCTGGGTCAGGCGCCGCTAATTGCGCTCGCTGCAACGATCCTTGCCCGGCGCGCGCGGTATTACGCTGCGCTGGAAGCGGCCAATAAAAAGAACGAGATCACCGAATGGCTCACCTGGTTTGGCGGAATCAGCATCGAGGCGCAACGGCAGACCATTGCGCTTCTCGAATTCATAATCGACAAAACCAAGCTGCTCGACCGCGTGAGTGGCCAGCTCAATGACAGGCAGCGGAAGGCATTGCTGCGCATGTTCAGAGAAGGCCCAGATGGCTTCAAAGGGGGGCTCAGTGCTGGTCAGTACAGCTCCATTACCGGAGCATCACCCGCAACGACCACGCGCGACTTGGCTGATCTCATCGAGAAAGGCGCACTGATTAGGGAAGGTGAACGGCGGCACGCGCGGTACAAATTGAGCGTGCCTTTGCGCCCGGTACCACATATTTCATTAAATGAACGCGGTGAGTTAGTCGAGGAGTAATAGGATAATCTTTACGGTTACTCACCACGAAGAGACTTCCAAAAGAGCTAGCCAAGACTTGTCGAGTGCCTTCTGGGACAGGAAGGGATCATCATCCCGTCAAGCATTAGTAGTGTTTCTTAAATCCAACAATGATGTTTTAAATTTGCAGTGAATCCTCAGAAGAGCTGTGCATGTCGCCGAATCGAGGGCTTGCACTTTTCCGATAGCCAGATCGAGGATCTGAGTCTCAAAGTGGGAGTTCGCCTCGCCTGCTCTTAGCTAATCAGTTTTGTGGCTCAATTGCTAATACTTGACTGGGGCTGCCGTTCCATCCGACCATCTGCCCGCGGGAATCATGAATACATCGATTGGTTCCGGATCGCCACGGAACTGTGGATTCATCATGACGGGAGAGTGGGGCAGATCTGCACCCCAAACGGCACTGTCCATGAGCGGAGTGTAAATCATCAGGTGAGCTATCCAGTTGTGTTGGCCGTCATCCGTAAGGTACTGTTCTTTCGACATCATGTAGCTCATGGCTCCAGGCTCCAGAGGCGGCAGCTTTTGCTTTATGAATGTCTTGATGCCCTCGATGATCTGAGCTTTGGATTGACCGGCCAATACCATCTCCGTTCTTTTATACGTCATCGGCAGAATGGAGCGGGCAGCCGGCGGATTGAAGCAGAGCGGGCCTCGAAGT
>DATHMG010000008.1:0-29208 GCA_035487275.1 Candidatus Acidiferrum sp.
CATCAGCGCGCGTTCTGCTAACGCACCGTGACCTATTTCACGGCGTCCCGGCCCGCGCAAAAACTTAACTTCGCCCACGCTGAACGGTGGAAAATTGTAGTGCAGCATGAAGCGCTTGAACTGGTCCTGCGCGAAAAGCAGGTCCTGGCGCTGCATATCTTCCTTAGTGCCCAACGTCAGCGTAGCCAGCGCTTGCGTCTCACCTCGAGTAAACAATGCGGAGCCGTGCACGCGTGGCAGCAAACCCACTTCGCACGAAATGTGACGGATCTGGTCGAAGGCGCGCCCATCCGGACGACGGCGCTTATTCAGTACGTCATCGCGGAAAATATTCTCGCGCAAACGCTCGAAGGCCCTCTTGGCTAAGACTCGCTTCTCTTCCTCTTCTTCCGGGATCGATTCTTTCAATTCATCCTTGATGGCGTCGATCAACAGGTAGCTTTCTTTCTTGGGGTGCTTCTCGGTGTTCACCGCGTCATGCAGTCTTGCGCCGTATTTCTTTTCGATTTCTTTGTAGAGCGATTCATCGAACGGGAGCGGCGGCACGGTGACCTTTTTGATCTTCAGTTGCGCGTGCAGCTCCTTGATGGCTCCCACGATCTTTTTGATTTGCGCGTGGCCAAATTCGAGCGCATCTACCACCGCTTCTTCGGAAACTTCCAAAGCGCCGGATTCCACCATCACGAGGGCGTCTTCCGTTCCCGCGATCACAATGTTCATCAAACTTTTTTTCTGATCCGCTACGGTAGGGTTGGCAACGAGTTGGCCATCCAGCAACCCCACGCGCACGGCGGCGATGGGCTTCTCAAACGGTAGATCCGAGCAATAGCAAGCTGCGGAAGCTCCCGTTACCGCGATCACATCGGGATCGTTGTCACTGTCCGCCGACAACACCATGCTGACAATCTGCGTTTCGTTGCGCCATGAATCGGGGAAGAGCGGACGCATCGGACGGTCGATCAATCGCGACGTCAAAATCTCTTTTTCCGATGGGCGCCCTTCGCGCTTAAAAAATCCTCCAGGAATTTTTCCTGCAGAGTAGGTGTTTTCGCGGTAATCCACAGTCAATGGCAGAAAGTCGCGATCATTCGCGGTGGGCGCCATGCAAGCAGTGGTCAATACGATGGTGTCGCCGTAGCGCGCCACAATCGCGCCATTCGCTTGCTTGGCTACTTTGCCGGTTTCCAGGATCAGCGGACGCCCACCGACTTCAACCGTTATCTGGTGCGGTGCAGGAGTGTGTGATTGTTCAGACATTTATTCTTTCCTTTAGCTTCGCGTTCACGCAAAGCATTGCAAAAAGCGTCAGCCGTTGCACGGCTGCGCGTAAAACTTTCTCTGCTGGCAGTTGGCCGGCGGTCGAGGCCGCCGGTAAAGAAGACAAGAGGTGGTCGAACGCTTTGTGGGACCTGCAAAACTTCAACGGATAACACCACGAAAAACGCCTAAATTGCGGCCCTATGGTCTGCGCCATTCGCCAAACGCGAATCGCGCGTACTCGAGCCGGAGCTCACACTACCGGCTGTGGAATTTGTCACTTCGCGATTGCGTTGCGGATTCCGCCCCAAATTGCCCGCATTACCAGGGCGGCTACTTGCGCAGGCTAAGACGTTCAACAATCTCGCGGTACCGATCCGGGTCGCGGCGGTTGAGATAGTCCAGCAGCCGCCGGCGTTTGTTCACCATCATAATCAAACCGCGACGTGATGCGTGGTCTTTGACGTGCGACTTGAGATGCGTCGTCAGATAGTTGATCCGCTCGCTCAGCAGCGCAATTTGCACTTCCGGTGATCCTGTGTCCTTAATGTGAGTGCGATATTGCTCGATCAACACTGCCTTAAGCTCGCTCAAGTGCCTCTCTCCGTCAGTCCCCTGAAAAATTTCCTCTTCTCTTCAACTTAATCAGGCTAACACAATACTTATAAAACTGTAAAGAATTGGTAATATTCGGTAGTGGGTCAGTTTGAAAGGAGACCCCGAGACATGAATGTGGTTATGGACCCAGATTTGCAAATGGTTGTGGAAATAACGTCTAGAACCGCTAGGAAGATTTTTGATCAATACACCTCGGGTGATGATTATGGATTCAACAAGATAGTGGTCCCAGTACGTCTCGCCCAGTATGGCAACGATAAGCTCATTTCCCGGTCACAGGTCAAGAGAGTGCTTGAGAGAGTCGACCTTTTTAAGGTTGTTTTGTTTGACTTCACGGGTTTAGATACCATAGGGCAAGCTTTTGCTGATGAGATTTTTCGCGTATTCCACCAAAGCCATCCGGAAATAGAAATCCATGCTATCCATGCAAATTCTGAAGTGAAGCGCATGATCCATAGGGCGCAATCCGTCGAAACGCCTCGCGGGTAATTTTCTTCGCCTGAGTCTTGGAAAGGTCTATACCGTCAAAGGCTTTGACGAATACGGATACGTCGAACTTCACCCAAAGCGAACGAGTTGGGTTTGGGTCGAACCTGAATTTCTGAGGCTCCCAAGAAAAAGGCTGGGTGCGCTAATGCGCGTCTCCGCGACATCTGCTTGCTTCCAGGCCCTAAATTAGGTTCAATGCTTTTCGCAACTTCAGTCCGTCTAATCGGCATATCGGGGGAGAAAAATGAAACTACTCATCACTCGAACTTGTTTCAGTCTGCTAATTTTTGCTTCGCTTGGTTTCGCGCAAGATAAACCCGCGAGCCCGGGCACTCAGGATAAGGCCGCGAGGCCCAGTCCTCCAGCCAAAGCTACGTGCTCCCTGGGCGATGGCGCGACCGTTACCGTAGACTATTCAAGCCCGCGCGGCAAGGGCCGCAAAATTTTCGGCGGGCTCGTTCCCTATGGCGAAGTCTGGCGACTTGGCGCCAACGAAGCCACCACGTTTGTTAACACTTCAGACGTCAACGTTGGAGGCACTAAAGTCCCCGGCGGCAGCTACACTCTTTTCGCCGTGCCCAACGCGGATAAGTGGACGCTGATCATCAGCAAAAAAACCGGCGAGTGGGGCACCAAATATGCCGGGCCCGATTCAGATCTCGCACGCGTGCCCATGAAAGTTTCCACGCTACCGGCACCTATGGAGAACTTCACGATTACTTTTGACAAGACCGGATCGGGCTGCACCATGCGCGTCGAATGGGAGAAAACTCGCGCCTCGGTGGATATTACCAAGTAGCAATTTGTCAAAGACACGCACTGTTTAAAGACGCACGGAGGGTGGCCAGGTTCCTTTGAGGTATGAACGTGGGTCTTGGTCTTATTGTTCTCGCTCGATTCGCTTTCGCCCTTCAGGATTTGGCGCGGTACCGCGGTCTACCAGCATCACCGCGCCAATCACCATCGTGGCCGCAACGCCAACGTTGAGGGTGACTTTCTCACCCGCAAGCATCCATCCCAACAGCACCGCAACCACCGGATTGACGTACGTGTGCGTAGCGACCAGCGTTGGCGAGTAGCGTTCCAACAACCAGTTGTAAGCACTGAAGGCCACGAGCGACCCAAAAACAACCAAGTACGCCAATGCTTCCCAGGAACGCGCCGTCACCGAACTAAACGAAAAGCCCCGCCACTCACCAAAGATGGTTGCGCTAGTGAGTAGCAGAATTCCCCCTGAAAATGACGACAGCGCCGTTAGCAGCAATGGATGGCCCGCCAGGTCGGACTTGCGTGTGTAGACAATTCCCGCCGACCAAGAAAACGCGCCAAGCAAAATAGCCAGCGATGCCACCAGCATTGCGGAGCTGGATGTAAGTGTGGTTCGCCCTACAAGTAGTCCGACGCCCGCCAGTCCCATGAACACGCCGGCGAATATCTTCCAGCTAAATTGCCAGCGTTTTGCAGCTAGGGCCGCGAGGAAGAAAACAAAGATGGGCTCGGTGGCCACCAGCAGGGACGCAAGTCCTGAAGGCACCCGGGTCTCCGCCCAATGCAGTGGTCCATGCCCTAGCAGAAAAAATAAAATCCCAATGACAAGGCCAGAGTGAATTTGCGACGCGGTCGGCCGCACTTTTTTCGCAAAGCACCATAGCAGCAAAATCGTCCCAGAGATCAGGTGTCGAATGCCCGCTGCATACAGCGGCGGTATCGTTTCCACTGCGTAGCGGATGGCCAAATACGTGGAACCCCAGATGGTGTAAATCGCGAAAAAGCAAAAGATGATCAGCAATCGGTTAGAAGCCGCGGTTTTGTCGGACTCACCGGGCTTGGCCAATATCGTGGGTTTTACGATCGTCGCAGACATCGTCGGGGCACTCATGTCATTTCACCTGGGCTGCCTTATCAAGATTCGTGTAACGCCCTAATCGTGTTACACTCATTACATACACCACACTAACCGATTATGTGTAACGGGTCAAATTAATTTAAGGCATTACCATAAGAAGATCATGAGACCCCAAGTTGACAAATATTCCGCGGTGGGCTTCGGTAAAGAGTACGCCTGGCTGGATTTGGCCAACTCTCTTGAATGGAACGGCTATGGCAAGCTCACCGACCACTTGCAGGACCTCGCGTGGGCTGCCCACATCGTTAAACATTGGAATCTGGCCTCCACTCTCCCTCGCCCCGTCCCTGTTGCTCGACTCATCGCTTTGCGCGCGCTCCTGCGGCGTATGGCCGAAAAACTCGTCGCCGGCGAGACCCTCGACGAGCGCGACCTGAGCGCTCTTAATTCCTATTTGAACGTACCTGTGCGGGTAAAGCTGTTCCAGCACCAAAATGGAGTGCACTCCGAAATTGTTCCACTGCGTCCGGGCTGGCCCTGGATACTTTCCCGCATCGCCGGGTCGTTCGCGGAAATGCTCAAGCTGAATCGTCCGGATCGCCTGAAGTATTGCCCTAACAAGGGGTGTAAGTGGATATTCTACGATCGGACCAAAGCCAACACGCGCCGCTGGTGCAATGACCGTACCTGCGGCAATCGCGATCGGGTGCGCCGCGCTCGGGCAAAAGAGAAGCCACTCGCAGGCGGCTAATAAAATAAGCGTCAGGCTCCCGCCGTTAGAGAATCAAGAAGTAAGGTAAGCAGCCGAAAATTCTTCGGGCGTAGATGGAATTTTAGGTGCGCTTTCGCGTCAGCGACAAAAACTCATCGCGTGTCTCTTTATTGTGGCGGAAGCAACCCAGCATCGCGCTCGTCACCGCCTGCCCGTGTTGCTTCTCGACGCCGCGCATCTGCATGCACAAGTGACGCGCTTCGACAATGACGCCCACGCCTTCGGGGCTTATTTTTTCTTCAATGGCGTGCGCGATCTGGCTGGTCAGCCGCTCTTGGATCTGTAATCTACGCGCGAACATATTAACGAGCCGCGCCACTTTGCTCAACCCAATGACCTTTTTATTCGGCAAATATGCCACGTGGCATTTCCCAAAAAAAGGGAGCAAATGGTGCTCGCACAAACTAAAAAATTCGATGTCCTTCACGATCACCATCTGGTCGTAGGCCACGCTGAAGGTGGCGCCGTTTAAAATGTGCTCCACATTCTGGTGATAGCCGCTGGTCAGAAATTTCAGCGCCTTCTCAAAGCGCTCCGGAGTCTTGCGCAGTCCCTCGCGGTTCGGATCTTCTCCAATGATGCAGATCATCTTGCGCACCAGCGCCGCAATATTTTCTTCTTTCGATTTCGGTTCGTGCAGCAACAGCTCTTCGCCAGGTTCGCTCACCTTCGCTCCTTTTCCGCACCACTCGCGACGGGGACTCGCGCAAACTCTTCGCCTGCATACCCAAAACTATTGTTGCGGGTCTCTTCGATGCGCACGCGTTCCAGCTTGGCGTGCGGGAAACTCTTCAGCCGCTCATAAATGTCGATGCACAAATTTTCCGTGGTCGGCACTTTTTCCTGAAAAGCCGCCACATCTTCGTTTAACGACTTATGATCGAAAACTTGAAGCACCGCGCGCTCCACAAAACCATCAAGATCGCCCAAGTTGGCAATCATTCCCGTCGCGGGATCAACTTTCCCTGAAACGCTCACTTCCAGCACATAATTATGCCCGTGCCCAAACGGGTTATTGCACTTCCCGAAGACCCGGTAATTCTCCTCTTCGCTTATATGCTCGCTATGCAACCGATGGGACGCCGAAAAGTGGTAGCGCCGCCCCAGTTCAATCTTCAGTTCCGCCGAATTAGCACTCGCGCTCATCACACATTTCCCCGGCCCGCGGTTCCATTCCGAAAGCAGTCCGCGAACAAATCCGGCGACTCATACAATCGCACGTGGTGCAACGCGCCTTTTTTTATCTTTGGTTCCAGTAAGTTCCAGATCACCCGCGCGATGTTTTCGCAAGTCGGAATCTGCCCGGCCAATTCAGGAACTTCGTGATTTAAATGCCGGTGGTCCATCCGCTGCATCACTTCGCGCTCCAGAATCTCTTTCAGCTCCTTCAAGTCCAGCACCATCCCGGTAACCGGATCCGGTTCGCCCGACACGGTAACTTCCAGCGTGTAGTTATGTCCGTGCCCGTGCGGATTATTGCATTTCCCAAAAATGCGGCGATTCTCCTCCGGCGAAAGCAGCGCATTATGATAGACGTGCGAAGCCGAAAATTCGATTCTGCGTGTAATCAGGACCATAATTTGTCTTTTTTTTGTTATTTCTGTGCCTCGCGGGTTTCCGTGCTGTACTCGCGTCCCTTCCACTGTACCTTGCCCCGGGCGTGGCTGCGATAAGACGCCGCCAGTACTCCCGCATATAGAAATGCCGCAGGAATATAGTAGATGATGAAAACGAACGGGTATTGGTTACGAACCAGCTCCGACCCGTAGTTCATCTGGCGCAAAACCAATAGCAGGACTCCTGCGAACATGGCGATCGGAAATTTGATCCCCAGCAAAATTATCACTAGCGGTATCCAGGGAAATGCCGACTCGCCTTCGCGAAACACCTTCCACCTGGTTCCGCCCATCAAGCGGTAGAGATTTTTAGTCCAACCCTCGGCCATGGCGCTAAACGTGCGGTACATTCGCGCGCGTACAATTCCCTTCCCCGGGCCAAACCACAAGCGGTGACCGGCGGCCTTTACCGACGTGGCCAGCGCCACATCTTCCAAAACGTCTGAGGCAAATCGTGCGTGACCGCCAATCGCTTCGTAAACCTCGCGTTTTATCAGGAGGAATTGCCCATTGGCTGCGGCTGCGGCCGACTTCGGATCATTCACTGCGGCATAGGAAAATCGCCGCGCGAGTCTGCAATATACAAACGGAATCAGCGCTTTTTCGTACCACCTTTCCGTGATTTGCCGCGGCGAGAAGGAAACCAATGCTGCGTGAGTTTCCCGGGCAATCTGTAACGCACGCTTCGTAGCACCTTCTTCAAGTTCCACATCCGCGTCGGTAAACAACAGCCAGTAACTCGTGGCGTTACGCGCGCCAATCGCCAACGCATTATTTTTGCCCATCCAACCAGCCGGCGGCTCCTGCGCTTCAAGCAATCGCAACTTGGCGTTTCGTGTCGCTAGGTCGCGGACAATCGCAGCGGTCTTGTCCGAGGACTGATCATCCACCACCACAATTTCCGTAATATCACTTTGCTTTGCCAGTGACTGCACACACGCGGCAATCACCGCCTCTTCGTCGCGTGCCGGCACTATGGCAGTGATTCCGCTACTGGCGTTGGGGGTCGCGACGGAGGGCACCGCGAGGCTCTCCCCGCTCGCTCGCGCGGCCAAATTCGATGACATATCGCGTTCAATGGGCATTGGTGGGTGGCCGGACGCAGTCCATTACCGTCCGAAGATAGGCTATTATAACGATCATGCCTCTTGTGCGACGAATCGCTGCCTGGACAGCTGTGGCGCTGGCCGCAGGCATCCTGGTCCTTTTCGCCATGCCCAGCTACCGCCAGGGTGAAGCGTCCATCGCGGGAAAACCCGCTGTGGACTTTCCCTTCACGCTCGCCGGCAAATCCGAGCGTCTGTCCGATTTGAAGGGAAAAGTTGTAGTGCTCAACTTCTGGGCCACGTGGTGCCCGCCCTGTGTCGACGAGACGCCCGCGCTCAATCGACTGGAAAAATATATCGATTCGCGTGGTGGAATGGTTTTAGGCGTGAGCGTGGACGAAAATGGTGCGGCGTATGAGAAATTCCTGAAGGATCAATCGGTGCTGTTTCCTACCTACCGCGACGCCACTAAAAAATCCGCGTCGGACTACGGTACCTCGATATTCCCCGAAACGTACATTATCGATCGCCACGGCAAAATCGCCCGCAAATTCATCGGCGAACAGCAATGGGACAGCGCCGAAATGCTGGCCTACTTCGACGCCCTACTGGGACAGACTTAAAAGTTAGTTTTTTAACGGTTTGAAAGTTACTCGTAAGGGGGCTCTACAGCACCAGAGTAAGTCAGCCTCGGTCGCCAACGCGGCTGCGCAAACGCTACGCCATCTCGATTCCATTTTCATCCTTCGTTGTGGCCCCTGGGACCATGACTTACTCGTAGCGCAGCGCTTCCACTGGATCGAGCTTGGCTGCTTGCATCGCTGGCAACCACCCACTGATCACTCCCACGACAATCAAAATTCCCGTCGACAACATCATGGTGACCACCGATAAAGTCAGATGAATATCGACTTTGCCGGAATCGTCTTCGTACGCCGGTCCCAGAAATGGCAACGTGCCGATTGCCGCCGTAATGACTTCTGAAAGCAGCATGCCGACCACGCCGGCCACCAAAGTCATCACCAGCGCTTCCAGCAAAAACTGGCCGCGAATGTGGGACTTTTTCGCTCCCAGCGCGCGCCGCAAACCAATCTCTTTGACGCGTTCCTCCACGGACACCAGCATGATGTTCATCACCCCGATGCCGCCAATGCCTAGCGTCAACGCGCCTACGAAGAAAAGTAGCGCCTGAATCCCAATGGTGATCCCGTCATAGATTGGTTTGAATTCCATGCGACCAAACATTTGAATGGCGCGCTTGTCACCCGCGGAAAAGCGTTGCCGGCTAGCCACTGCAGCGCGAACCTGCTGCATGGCATTGGCTTCAAAATTCGGGGCTATCGGCTCAAATAACATGACGCTGGCGTAACGCGCATCCCACAGGTCCGACGCCGCCGTGTAGGGAATGAAGGCGGACTCATCGTCGCTCGTGAAATAGTTGCTGTCGGAAAATTTCGTGTCCATCGTACCGATCACGGAAAATTTCACGCCGTTGATGCGCACGGCTTCGCCAATTGCCGGCGTCCCGCTAAACAGTTTTTTGCGCAGAATCGCACCCAGGAAGGCCACGCGCCTGCGTTCGGCGATGTCTTCCTGCGAAATCCATCGGCCTTCGAGCGGCACCTCGTTGCGCATCTCGCCATATTCGGGATAGACGCCGCGAATCGCGGTATCTGACAAGCGCTCTTCGTGCGAAATGCCCTTGAACTTCACGGTTTCCAGCGTCACGCGCTTCACCAGCGGCGATTGCGCTTTCACCCAGTCGGCATCCTCCTGCTCGAAGCGCACGGCTTTCCCGGCACGCTCGCCGCCGGCCTGCTCGCTGGTGGTGCCCGGCCAGCAAACTACCGCACCTTTGCCGAATACTTCAAAGGTGTACATCAGCACGTTGCGAAATCCGGAGCCGTAACTCAGCAGCAACGTTACCGCCACGATGCCCCAGGAAATTCCGGTCATAGTGAGCAGGCTGCGCACTGGATTGCGTCCCAGCGCGGCCCATGCTTCGCGAAATATTTCGAGGAACATAGTTAGCCGCCCGCCTCAAACCGTAGCGCTTCGATGGGATCGACGGAGGCAGCGCGATTCGCGGGGTACAGTGCCGATAAAACAGAAATCAAGCCGAGCAAAGTCACCGATAGCGCTCCAAGCTTCCAACTAGCCAGCAGGCCGGCGAAAAAAGGCGGCATCGGCATCAAGTTCACTAGCGCGCAAAATCCGTACGAGACAAGTAGCCCGGTTCCCCCGCTGAGCGCCACAACAATCACCGTTTCCATGAAAAATTGCCGCAGTATCGATCTGCGCGTCGCGCCCAACGCCATGCGCACACCAATTTCCCGCGTGCGCTCCCGCACAGACACGAGCATCACATTCATCACGCCCAGCCCGCCCAGAAACAGCGTGGCAATTCCCACCGCACCCATGAACAATTCCATGCCCACGATAATCATGCGGTTGGCTTCCGCATTTTTTACCGTGTCCCAGATTCCAGCCGCTTCTTTGTCGCGGGGATCATAATTGTGCAAACGTCCTAACGAACGCCGAATTTGCCGCACACAATCCGGATGTGTGACGAGGGACTTCGGCGCTACCAGAAGGCGGTCGACGGTGTGCTCGATGCCCGGCGGCTTACTGGGAAAATCCCGGCGCATGGTGTTGTAGGGAATGAAAATCTTGCGCGTGTCCATGCCATCATAGCTGGAGTTTTGGTCTTTAGATTTCATTACGCCAATCACGGAGTAGGGGATCTCGTTCATCCACACTTGCTGGCCGACGGCTTCGTGGTCTGAGAAAAGCTGTTTTTTCGTGTCACTGCCCAAAAACGCTACGTTACGCGCTGCAGAATTGTCGTTGTGATTGTAAAAGCGTCCTTGCGCAACCGCGATGCTGCGAATCTCGCTGAATTCCGGCATCGATCCCACGGTTTGAATGCTTCCGCTGTTGTACAGACTGTGCACCTGCACACTGTTGCCTAGTTCCGGCATCACGTACTTGCAAGCCGGCGATTCCGCGGCCACCTGCACATAATCCTCTTCACCCCAGTGCACCGCTCGGCCGGAGCGCATCCCACCGGCTTGCATACTAGTGCGCCCGGCAAAGATGATCATCACGTCTTTCCCAAACGTCTCCTGATTTGCCTGGATTCCCTTGCCGAGACCTTCACCGGCGGCCACCATCACGGTGATGGAAATAATTCCCCACGCGATGCCGAACATGGTCAACATCGTTCTTCGTTTGTGCGCCCACAGCGTATTGAGCGTATCCTTCAGCAAATCCTGGAATGACAAAGCGCGCCGCCTTTATTCATCGCTACTGCAGGATTACCTGCTGCTTCTCATTTAGACCTTCAAGAATTTCCGTCTTCACACCGTTGGAAATTCCCAATTTCACATTTACCTTTTTCTTTCCGTTTTCGCCTTTGGCATCGGGAATCTCCGCCTGTGCCTTGCGCTCTTTGTCATAAATCAGCGCGGCTTCCGGAACCATCAGCACGTTCTTCTTCTCTTCCAGCAAGATTTCCGCGTTGGCGCTCATGTTGGCTTTCAGTTCGAGCGTCGAGTTCTGGATGGAGACGCGCACCTCAAAAGTTGTGACGTTATCTTTCTCCTTGCCTAGAGGGGAAATCTTGGTCACCTTCCCGTTGAATTTTTTATCTTTGAAGGATTCCACCACGATGCGCGCGGGCTGGTTCAGATAAACCTTGCCGATATCTGCTTCATCTACTTTTCCCTGCACGTACACTTCACTCACGTCCCCCAGCGTCATGATGGGCGTAGCCTGCGAACCCAAAATCAAAATCGAGCTCACCGCGTCGCCCACATTTACGTCCCGCGAAAGAACCAAGCCGTCTATGGGACTCACAATCGTGGAGTTGCGTAGGTCCTCTTCTGCGTTATCCAGCGCCGCTTGCGATTGCGCCACTTGCGCCTGCGCCTTCGCGATGTCCGCCAGCGCCACTGCCAGCGCCGCCTGCGCGCTGGCTTGCTTATTCAACGCCATTTGATAATTTTTTTCGGCATCCTCCACCACCGACTTCGACACCACACCTTCTCTAAATTCGTGTTCCGCGCGCTCCTGGGTCAGCTTCAGGAACGGCACATCGGGCCCCTCGGCATCCACTTTATTGCGCTCCAGCGCCGCCATCGACGAATTGCGTGCGGCCTGTGCCGCCTGCAAATTTGCTTTTGCCGCGCGTTGCGCTGCTTCCAGCTGAACTTTGTCCAATTCGGCCAAGACTTGTCCGGTCTTCACCCGGTCGCCATAGTCGACATAAATCTTTTTCACGATGCCGCTGGCTTTCGATTTAATCTCCGCCTTCGACAATGGCTGAATCTTTCCGGTAGCCACCACTACCCGCGCTAGGTCGCCTCGATCCACCGTCGCGAGCTTCGAAGGATCGATCTCGTGGCTCGGCCGCAGCGCCGCCAGCACGCCATATCCGCCGGCACCCAGTACGACTAAAATCGCCACCGCCCAGATAATCCGGCGGCGGTGGTTTTTCCCGTTTTTTGCGTTAGTTAAGCTATTTCCATTAATGGACATAAGAACCCCTCGCACGTGGCCCGGCACCCGCAACCTGTACATAAATACGTGTTACACCCCGAAAAGTTCCAATTCTTGGCGTGTTAGACGATTTCCCGAGTGTTTGGACAGGCCACCGCGAACCACAAAAGGAAGGAGTTGCTGGTTAATGTCGGCTCGACCACGACAATAATCGTGGGATTCCCTTGATGACGCAGGGCACTGCTTATTCGTAGCGCAGCGCCACCAATGGATTGACGCGCGTGGCACGCCGCGCTGGTATCCAACAGGCTATCAAGGCAATGACTGCCAGCAGCACAACGACCGTCACGAAAGTGGCCGTGTCTGTTGGGCGGACGCCCACGATGAAGCTCGCGATAGCGCGCGTTCCGGCAAACGCCGCCGCCAAGCCTACTGCCAATCCCACCCCTACGATAACGACACTTTGCCTCAATACCATCCGCAAAATATCTTGCGGCGCGGCTCCCAACGCCATGCGAATTCCGATCTCGTGGGTTCGCTGCGCAGCGGCATAGGACACCACGCTGTAGACTCCCACCACCGCCAAAATTAGGCCCAGGAGCGCCATTGTTCCCGTCAATTGCGCGCCGAATCGGAAAAAGAAAAATCCGTTGATCCCCTGGAGCGCCTGCAGCATCGTTTGCATCTCTTTCACAGGAATATCCGGAGCCAGCGCATGGAGGCTAGATTCAATATCGCGCTGCAATTTTTCAGGTGGCAATGAAGTTCGCACGTGGACGATGCGAAAATCAACGTAAACCTGGCGCACCGGCAAATAGAAAAAGGGCGTCGGATCCTCGACAACATTCTTATACTTACCGTCCTGAACGACACCCACCACTTCGATAAACGGCCCCGCGGGCCCTTTAATACTGAAGCGCTTTCCTAACACGTTCTCACTCGACCAAAACTGTTTCGCCATCGTTTGATTTATGATCGCCACGGGTGGCGTTTTCTCGTTATCGGCGTCCGTGAAAGCGCGTCCGCTTAAAATGGGAATTCGCAAAGTAACGAAATAACCGGGAGTGATGTCGTTATACATGATGGCGGGAACGTGCTCGCCGGGCTCCATGGCGCGGCCTTCCACAGTCACCGGGCCATCCGTGCTGACTACTCCCATCGGGACGACAAAGGCCTGCGCCACCGACACCACGCCAGGAATTGCCCGAATGCGCTCGTCAACCTGCCGGTAGAATTCTTCGCCACGCGTTTTGTCATAGCCCACTTGCTGAACGTCCAGCGAGAAATTCAGGACCCGATTCGGATCGAAGCCCAAATACACTTGTTGGGCTTTGTCCAGACTGCGCACGAAAAGTCCGGCAACAATCAGGAGCAACAAGGAGCCCGCCAGTTGCGCCACCACCAGCGTATTCCTGGCGATGTGTCGCTTCCGCCCCTCCGAGGCAGTGCGGCCACCTTCGCGCAACACGGAGTTCACGTCATAGCGCGCCACCCGTAGGGCCGGGATCAGCCCGACGACCACGGCTGTGACCAGCACGCTGCCAAGCGCATAGACATACACCCGCAGGTCCGGCTCAAAATTGAAGGTGATCGGCAGAGTCGTTCCGAGGGGCAGCGCGCTCAAAAACCCCGCCGCCCAGTTTGCCAGCAGCAAGCCGGCGGCACCGCCCAATAATGCGAGCAGCAAGCTCTCCGTCAAATGTTGGCGCACCAGTCTCCAACGCCCTGCACCCAGCGCCGCGCGGATGCCCATCTCCCGCTGGCGCACCGTGGCGCGCACTAGCAACACGTTTGCAATATTGAAACACGCTACCAGCAGCACCAGAGCGGCCAGAATGGTAAATGCCGCTGCAATTTTTGGCAGAGTATTGTCCGGATCGGGGTCCGGCCGCGCAAGCTTCTCCGGAAATGCGGAGATCTTCATGCCCTTGTCGGTAGCCGGATATCGCTCGGCAATCTGCCGCGCAGCGACAGCTAAAGATGCTTTCGCCTGTTCAAGACTGACGCCGCTCTTCAGTCTTCCCAATAGCAACAAGCTGCGGTCGCCTCGTTGCGTCCAGAGCTGTTCAACGGAATTTTCCTCCATTCCCTTTGAACCAATGGCGGCACTCAACGGCACGTAGCCATCAGAATCGAGGATGGCGTATAGCCCGTGAAACCCTTGCGGCGCCACGCCCACAACGGTAACCGCGTGTCCGTTGACCTCCACGTGCTTTCCAATAACTTGGCTATCGCCTGCGAACCGTTTCTTCCAATAGGAATACCCGAGCACCAGGACCGGATCCGCGCGTGGCGTTTGCCCCTCGCGGGGCAAAATCAGACGACCTGCAGCTGCTTGAATGCCGAGCGCGGAGAAATAATTCCCAGAAACGCGCGTCAGAATGCACTGGTCAACTTTGCGGTCGGCGGACAAGGCTGTGAGCGTGATGCGATACGCCAGCACGTCGCTAAAAACACTCGTCTCACGACTGATGTCTTGATAGTCCGGGTAGGAAAACCTCTGAAATCCGGACATGCCTGACTGTTCCATGGCCAGAACTGCGAGTTGTTCGGCGTGCGGCACCGGCAGCGGCCGAAGCAACATGCCATTAATTACGCTGAAGATGGTGGTGTTCACCGCCATCCCGAGGCCCAAGGCCACCACCGCGATGATTGTGAAACCTGGAGCGTTGCGCAGCGTTCGCACTGCGTAGCGCATGTCTTGCCAGAAATTTCGCATTGGGCGGCCTCCCCCTCTGACACAATCCAACCCATCGGAACCAGTGCAAGCGGTCTTCCCGGCGTTGGGTTCTAGTAAGTCTTTCTTTATATGTGGGTTGCGTTGACGATCAGACCTAGCGCGGAGACACGGGGGATCGATAATGGGAAGGAGGGTCGCAGAATCGAACACCCAAGGTTTGCAGCCTCGTTGTGTTGTGTACAGCTTGAAAATGAAGAGGAAGTCACTCCCGCTACCGCAGATTACAGCGAAGCCTTCCGCAACCGCAGCGCGTTGGCTATCACCGAAACAGAGCTAAAGCTCATTGCCGCGCTCGCCAGCATGGGGCTCAGCAACCACCCAAAGACGGGATACAAAACTCCCGCCGCAATCGGTACTCCCAACACGTTGTATACAAAAGCAAAAGCCAGGTTCTGCTTGATGTTCCCAATGGTGGCGCGACTCAACCGTCGCGCACGCACAATACCTCGCAGGTCGCCCTTTACCAGCGTAATTCCGGCACTAAACATAGCGACGTCTGTGCCCGTGCCCATTGCGATTCCCACGTGGGCGGCGGCCAGCGCGGGAGCGTCATTGATTCCATCGCCAGCCATGGCCACGATGCGCCCCTCGTAACGCAAGCGTTTTACAATTTCAGCCTTTTGGTGCGGTTGGACTCCCGATTCCACTTCCGTGATTCCCAATTGCCCCGCAACGCTCATTGCCGTCTCTCGGCGGTCGCCGGTCAGCATCACAATGCGCAACCCTTCGGAGCGCAATTCGTTGAGCGCTTCGGCAGCCGTGGGCTTGATCCGATCGCTCAGTAAAAATTCGCCTTCCGTGCGGCCATTGATCCCGATGTATACGGCAGTCGCGGACTCATCATCCTGTACCTTGGAAAATGCTACGGCGGAGTATTCCACGCCGCGCGCACGCAAAAATCTTTCTGTCCCCACAACGATTCGCTTATGCAAGACTTCGCCTTCGACGCCTCCACCCGGCGTCGCCAAAAAGTTGCTCGCCTCCGTCAGCGGCACCTTTTTCTCAGCGGCAGCCCGTACAATGGCGCGTGCCAAAGGATGCTCGCTGGAGCGCTCCAAGCTGGCTGCCAGCGATAACAACGCATCCTTCGTATATGCGCTGCCCAACGCCAGTTCCACAGTGCTGACTCGCGGTTTTCCTTCCGTCAGCGTCCCAGTTTTATCAATCACCATCGTATCGACCTTGGCCAGCGTCTCCAGTGCTTCCGCGCTTCGTATCAACACGCCCGCGTGCGCCCCGCGCCCAACGGCCACCATGACGGACATCGGCGTGGCCAGTCCCAGCGCGCAGGGGCAGGCAATAATCACGACGGAAATCGCGCTGACCAGCGCGTACGCCAATCGCGGCTGCGGACCGAAGACCGCCCACCCGATAAAAGCCAGTAACGCTGCGGCGATCACTGCAGGCACGAAATACGCCGCCACCTTATCCGCCAGCCCTTGCATGGGAGCGCGGCTGCGTTGCGCTTCACTGACCAACTTCACAATTTGCGCCAGCATCGTTTCGCTGCCCACGCGCTGCGCTTCCATCACGAAGCTGCCGCTGGAGTTCAGCGTCCCGCCGGTTACCGCGTCTCCCGGAAATTTATCCACCGGCATGGGCTCGCCCGTTAACATGCTTTCATCGATGGCGCTTTGCCCTTCGAGGACTACACCGTCGGTGGGCACTCGCTCCCCAGGGCGCACTCTCAACCGGTCGCCGCGCTGCACTTCACTTAACGCTACGTCCCGCTCACTGCCGTCGGCCGCAACTAAATGAGCCTGTTGCGGAGCCAGATGCAGTAGCGCCCGAATCGCGCTACTCGTTTTTTGCCGCGCGCGCAATTCCAGCACCTGCCCCAGCAACACCAGCGTGGTAATTATCGCTGCTGCTTCAAAATAAACGGGAGGCGCACCGCTAGCATCGCGAAAAGACGCGGGAAAAACCTGCGGGAAAATTGTCGCCACCAGACTATCCAGATAGGCCGCGCCCGTGCCCAGTCCGATCAGCGTGAGCATATTTGGACTGCGATTTATCACCGACATCCGGAAGCGCTCAAAAAATGGCCAGCCGCCCCACAACACCACCGGCGTTGCCAGAACCAATTCAATCCAATTGCGCGCTTCGGTCGAGAAGGGCAGCCGCAACCAATCCCCGGCCATCGCAATCACCAGCAGCGGGAGCGAAAGCGCCGTGCCGATCCATAGCCTGCGCGACATGCTGACGTATTCGGGATCAACTTCCGCTTCAGCGGATACCTCCATGGGCTCCAACGCCATACCACAAATAGGGCAAGACCCCGGCCCGGCTTGCACAATCTCCGGATGCATTGAACAGGTGTACAGTGCGGATTTCAACGCGGCGGCGGTTTGGCTGGTTTCTGGGCTGGCCTGCAACATAACCGGTGTTTTTTTAGTGAGCGTGGCCTCAACCGCAGAGCCACGATGAACGGCACCGCCACTGTGCGCGGTTTCGTCGCTGTGTGCGGTCGCCATCCCGGAAATTCCGGGTGCCGATAAAAATCTCTCAGGCTCCTTCGCGAATCTTTCCGCGCAACGCTTGGAGCAAAAATAATAAGGGTTTCCACGAAACTCTTGTTTCGCAGCCGCCTTATTCGGATCCACGGCCATGCCACAAACTGGATCCTTCTCGCGCACACCCGTGCCCAAAATAGGCAACCCCACGTTTTTTATATTTGAAGAATCCGCAGCATCACTCATATCACTATGTTAGATGAATCGCACTCGCTTTGCGTTAACACCACCAGCGCTCTTAGAAAAACCACGCGCATGGTCACCCAGGTTCGCAGTTGAACCTGGGTCTTGCGGTTGAATTTCCTTCCAACCTGAGCGAAATAGAAACGCGATACAGTTGGGGTATGAACTTGGGCCTTGGGCTACACTTTTCGAAGTCCGCGATCGAATTTGCACACACTGCTATAATTCCAGCATGACACTCGTCGAGATTACCTTTGAGCTGCAATCCCCGTTGACCGCAAAGCAATTAAGCGACCTCGCGGAATTCGCCAATACCTACGGCCTGCGTCGTTTCCGCCATGATGAAGCGCACAACCTGATCACATTTGAATACGACGCTTCCCGCCTGCGGCAAAGTCAGGTCGTGCACGCGCTGGCCGGAGCAAATATAGCGGTCAAGCGCATCGTTCCGCAATCCGGCCAAGAAATAATTCCCGCCTGAACAGGCGGTTAGTCGTCACCCACACAAATATTGCGCGGTTGCGTCCGGCGCTGACACTTACTCGACCAATGACAGGATTTCTCTAACCTCCCGTGCATCGAAAACGGCATAATCCGATTTGTATTCGCGCGTGATATGCGAATGGCGCCAGTCTATCGATCGCGCAGGAAGTTATTTTAAAACGGACAGTTTTTTTGAACGTGAGATTGCGCGACCCAGCGAACGGTGGGGCTCTATCATGGAGGCTTTCAGCAGCTACGAGTCGCGGCACGATGCTAAAGACGCGGTACCCTTTGCGCGGGGGATCAACAGTTTCCAGCTATTCTTCGACGGCACTCGTTGGTGGGTTATGACTATCTATTGGGCGGAAGAAAGACCTCAAAATCCATTGCCGCCGGAGTTTCTCGCGCCTTCACACTAATCAGAAATTTTCTTCCTTCCCTGCTTCACCAAGTCAGTTAGACTCGCCGGGTGCAAAGAGCACCGGCGATGAAGCCAGCGGGTTGGTTCGCAACAACGCTTTTGTTTGGCGTTCCAGCCCTGATTTTCGCTTTTCTGTTTCATCGGCTGGGGCCGGATCTTTGGCGACAAGGGACTTCCTGGTGGCGTATTTTCCACTTGTTGCTGGTTTTGCCCCTTGCCGTCATGTTGGTCTCCGCGCTCCTAGGCGCGGCTATTGAACTGCGTTCTTTCTCTTGGAAGGGTCTCCCAGCGCGGCTGCGGCTTTCTGTTCCCAGCGGCGTCGTTTGGCTCTGGACAGCAGCCCTATCCGGGTTTATGTACGGGGGAAATAGGGCGGATTTGCTTGCCGTTGGAGCATCGTGGTATGCCCTGTGGAAAGAGAAGACAAACAAAAAGTGGATGTTCGTTGCGATTTTGATCGCTGTGTTCGTCAAGCGTAATGCTGCGCTCGTTCAACATAATCTACAATCGGTAAGATTCTTCAATGCTCCTGGGTTCTACAGCGAATTTTTCAGTCATTTCGGGCCGCACGACTTCATGGGCCTCTCTTTGCAAGGTGCTTGGTGGATTCCTCTCTACTATGCTGTTGTGATGCTAGTGTGCAACATCGGCGGGGAGGAACTGTGGTGGCGCGGTTATGTGCTGCCCCGTCAGGAACTCGCATTTGGCAGGAGTGCGTGGGTTGTGCATGGCATCTTTTGGTCATTGTTCCACCTCTTCATGCAGCCGACACTCTGGGACACGGTCCGCATGGCAATTACAGGAGTCGCGCTTTCCTTTGTGGCACAACGTACAAAAAGCACGTGGCCGGGCATCGTCGGCCACAGCTTCGGCAACTTGCCCTTCTTCTTAAGTTTGGTTAAGGGCGTGACGTCCCATTGAGGGGTCCTTTAGGTTCGCCTGCCGTGGAAGAACTCGTGTTCACGCGGGCGGCGCCGCTTGAAATCGGCAAAAAAGTGCAATAAGGCAGCCCTCGCTCTTCTTGCTCCCCATAAGGTTAAGGCCATTCTTATGTGTGCATTGCGTTTGGGCGCTGAATAGTCCTCCGTCCCAAAATTCAGGCCACAACCCAATTCGGAGTGGCACGAAACTGAATTGGGAATCGATCCACGCGATCCCGCCGACATCCTTGTTCCTGCTTCTCAATCCAGTTCTAGAACCTTAGTAATGATTTTTGGTGACTCACTGAGCTATGGGTTTTTCTCAGCTATCCCCGCACCATGAAGCATGAACACGTTGTTTCTCTCCGTCGTTATCCACCGATCCTGCTATGTTCGCGTGCCCGCTGTAATCGTCCTCACTCTTTTGCCTATCGCCTACCTCTACGGCGATGTGCCCGCGCGCTTGCAAACCATTCCTACCCCGGCATGTTCTTGCCACTGCCATGAAGCCTTGGCCCATCGCGGTTGCATCAAGTTGTGCGACGCCAAAAAGCGCGCCGGCGAACGATGGTTTTCTACGTCCTGCATAAAACCTCACTTTCAGCCTCCGTCCGATAAATCGAATGCCGGCCCACATCTGCGCCATCCCGACCACGCTGAACACGCACAACTTTAGTAGTTAAAAGCACTTCGGTAATTAAAAACGGCTTCACTAATTAAACGCAATTCCAGTAATTAGATTTGTTCGGCGAGAACTGACTGGTGATCTTTCTGTTGTTCTGGATCCAGCATGAGCCCGGCCAGGATTTCAGGAATTTCAAACAGCGCTCGGTTGTTGAGCGCCTTCACATTGTTTTTTAGGCGCGCCAGCGTTGTGGGCTCGACAATTTTCTTGACCCCTTCGGCCACGCTGCGAAAATTCTCGAGCACGATGCCCACTTCTTTTTCTTTCACCCATTCTGCGTTGTAACGTTCCTGCGGCAACGTCCAGGCGTTGCATTCGATCAACACCGGCAACTGTCGCGCCATGGCTTCCGCGATGCTTCCGGGACCTGGCTTGCCGATCATAAAATCCGCTGCGCACATCAAGCGGTGCACCTCCTTGGTGAAGCCCACAATATGCAACGGAAATTTCCAGCTTTCGGCGCGAAGTTTTGCGGCCAACTTTTCATTGCGGCCGCAAATCAAAATAAGCTGCACCGCGACGTTGGCGCGATCCAGCCGCCGCGCGATTTGATGCATAACGCCCGAACCGTACCCTCCAAAAAGGACGATGGCCGTCGGCAAGTCCTCGCGTAGACCCATCTGCTTTCTCAATTCGCGCGCGTCAACATTTTCCTGCGCGTAAAACTCCGGGCGCACGATCATTCCAGAAGTTTCGAAAATGTGCTGCTCATCATGGCCAATCGCGCGCGCCTGTTCAGCAGCTTTTTCTGTCCCGGCAATAATGTATTGATCGGGGATCGGCTCGATCCAGAAACGCGGCGGAAAATCTGCCAGATCCGTAATCAGCGTAGCGAAAGGTTTGCCCGGACATGCGGCGTTCCAGCTTTCATGCAACTGGCGATTGAAGTGCGGAATCACCGACACCAGCAGATCCGCGGGATGTTCGCGCCAATACTTCGTAAGCAGCCGCACCGCAGGCCGGTGCAGGATGCGAATGATCATTTGAAGAACGCGTAACAGGCTGGTGGCGCCGAGCGTCCAGCCATTGCGCAGCAAGGTGTTGTACTGCTCCTGGATGCGAATACCGGTCAGGCGGCGCAGGACGTCCAGGCGATCAGTCAGTTCCTGGAATTGCACCAGCTCCACTTGCCATGGACGATTTTGTTGCTCGATAATGGATTTTAGGGAAAATGCGGCGTTGCGATGGCCGCCGCCGGCATCGTGAAAAACGATATGAATTTTCCGGGCTTTCGCGTTCATCTAGCGAATATTGCCAGATTCATGCGCACATTGTTGCACGGACTTTTCGGCATTCGGCAGGAGCGCGTAACATGCCATGTGGATAACAATGTAAGCCGTTTGTGCTCAACTAGTTATACAAGAACATTCATACACAATTAGCAGCCTCTTCACCGCCTGTTCATATCGTTGCGAAACCATATGCTCATGCGCTGCGACCTGCATGTTCACTCTGTAGCCTCCGGGATGTGCAGTACTCCGGGTTTGAACCGCATATGCCGCGAATCCTATAACGACGCCACCGAGGTTTATAAACGCCTCAAAACGCAAGGGATGGCTATTGTGACCATCACCGACCACGACTCCATCGACGCCGCGGAAATCCTGCGTAAGTACCCAGATTTCTTTCTGAGCGAAGAGGTTACCGTGCGCATGCCTACCGGCACGGAGGTGCACATCGGGGTCTACGATATTCGTGAGCGCGACCACCTGGAAATTCAACGCCGCCGCAATGACTTCATTTCTCTGGTGATGTATCTCACAGAGCGGCGACTTTTCTTCAGCGTAAACCACGTTCTCTCTAGCCTGACAGGGTGCCGCGACGAGCGTGATTTCGACTGGTTCGCTTCTTATGTTCCGGCGCTCGAAGCGCGGAACGGCCAGATGTGTCCGGAAGCCAACGCTGGCGCTGCCAATCTCGCAGCGCGTTTTGGGAAAGTGGCTATCGCGGGCAGCGACTCCCACGCCATTGCGGGAGTGGGGCTGACTCACACCGAGGTGCCCGGTGCGCGCACCGTCGACGAATTCTTCGCGGGACTCCTGCAAGGCCGCGGGCGCATACACGGTATGCATGGTGGCTACGCGAAGCTTACCGCCGACGTTTTCAGCATCGTCAATTCGCTGTTACACGAGAAACCTTGGACACTGGCCATTTCGCCGCTGGCTGTGCTCGTGCCGATTTTTACCGCCGGACACTGGCTGAACGAAATTCGTTTCTGCCGGAAGTGGTCGGCAATTCTGGAACGTTCGGAAAAACGCACGCAGCGGTTGTGGGACGTTGCGCCACACCCGCACGATTTAATTCCAGAAAATTTTTCGTTTGGCATTTCGTTAGAATCTTCTCTTGGGCCCTGGCTAGGTGCTTCCGGGTGAGGTAAGGCCGTGACTGTTACGCGCATGCTGTGGGGTTTCATCGAAAACCGCGACCATCGGGTCATGCGGCAGATGAACCGCTGGCGTGCGCCGCGCTGGTTCCGCATCTGGATGATTCTCTCCACGCGCCTGGGTGACGGCTGGCTATGGTACGGACTGGGAATCATGCTGCTGGCCTGGGGCGGACCACAACGGCTTGCCGCGGTCGGCGCAGCGGGCTCGGCAGCCCTTCTCGGCGTGCTGATTTTCAAGGCGCTCAAACATCTGAGCCATCGCAGGCGGCCGTGTCAATTCGAGCCGCACTGCTGGTCAAAAGTGCTACCTCCGGATAAATTTTCGTTTCCATCCGGACATACCATGACGGCGTTTTCCATCGCGCTGGTGTTAAGTTACTTTTATCCGGCGCTGGAAGGCACGCTTTTCTTTTTAGCCTTCAGCATTGGTTTTTCGCGCATCGTGCTGGGCATGCATTTCCTCAGCGACGTGCTTGCCGGCGTGGTCCTCGGCGTGGCGCTGGGCTGCGCATCCATCACCGCGTTCGCGTCCCTCGGTTGGATATGAAAGGTTACTATCCAGGCTAAATAACCGTTAATGTTTACCCCTCATTATAAGTTCCGCCGCTAAAGTAATCTGTGTAGAGTCCCTCTCCACTACCCGCGTTATTCTTCGCGTCCAGCGCGTCCGTTGACAGGAGATGTTTCGATGGTCTATTTAGGCCGCTTCAAAAGCTATTGCCTCGCCGTAGCCGCGTGTTTTTTATCTCTGCCAGCCTTGGCATTCGCTGAGCCACAAGCTTCTGCTCCCGCGGCAACTTCCCTTCCCGTTGCCGTCGCAGGAAAGGTGAGCAGCGGTGTAAATCCTGACTACGCGCTGCCGGACTATGCGCTTTTCGAAAATTCCCGCTCCGAATCTTCATCATCCGGGGCTGCCAACCCGGCGAGCTTCCCGCTTCCGCGGACCTCTAAAGAAGATCCAGGCGAGGATCGCGAAGTATCATTGCGCAAACTACCGATGAATTTTCTGCACGACCAAAAAGCCATGTGGATGTTCCCGTTGGACCTGGCCAAGGGTCACCATTGGCTTCCGGCTTTATTTATTACTGGAGGCACGGCCGTTTTTCTGGCTACCGATGCGCAGACGATGCCGCACTTCCGCCAGACCACCGATTTCCACGATTTCAATCGCGTGTTAGGCACCAGCGCGACCGGTGCGGCCATCGCCATTGTGCCCGCGGTTTTTTACGGCGTGAGCCTGCTGCGCCACGATTCTTACGACCAAGGCTCCGCGCTGTTTGCCGGCGAAGCAGTAGCGGATGGCGCCATCCTCATGGTGGTGATGAAAGCGATCGCGCGGCGCCAGCGTCCCACGGAGCTGCCAGTGGCGGGTCCGTACAACGACACCTTCTTCCACAGCAACGCATCATTCTTCGGCAAAGGCACCAGCTTCCCCTCCGGCCACGCCTTGATGGCCTTCTCCGTAGCTACGGTTTTCGCACGACGTTATCGCGAGCATCGCTGGGTTCCGTATCTGGCCTATGCGGCCGCTAGCGCCATCGCCTTCTCGCGTGTAACTACCGGCTCGCATTTTCCCGCCGATGTTTTTGTTGGCTCGGCTCTGGGATTCGTAATCGCGCGATATGATGTTCTTCACGGTCAGTGAAGAAAAAACTCTTGCTGGAAATTTCGGTTGAATCTCTTGACGCCGCTGCGGCTGCTGAAAACGGCGGCGCCGATCGTATCGAGCTTTGTGCGGACCTTTCCGTTGACGGCTTAACTCCTGACGCAACATTAATCCGTGCCGCGCGGCAGCGAATCCAAATTCCCATTTTTGCGATGATTCGCCCGCATGCCGGTGACTTTGCTTATTCATCGGCTGGCTTTGCGCAGATGAAGAAAAGCATCGCGGCGGCGAAAGAATCAGGCGCCCACGGATTAGTCTTCGGTATATTGAAACCGAATCGCACCGTCGACATCGATCGCACTCGCGAATTGGTTGAACTCGCTCAACCGTTACCGGTGACATTTCACCGCGCGTTCGACGGCTGCGCGGATTTGTCGCAAGCGCTCGAAGATGTCTTGCGGACCGGTCCTTCACGCATTCTCACGTCGGGTGGAGCGCCCAGTGCTCGCGAAGGCACCGCGAATATAGCGATGCTTGTCGCAGCGGCGGGCGAGCGCGTCACCATTATTCCCGGGGCCGGCATCAATGCGGGAAACATTTTGCAGCTTGCGACAGATACACGAGCAGAAGAATTTCACTCCGGCCTAAGTACCATGTTCTCCCGCCAGCCAACCGACTACGCTCTGTTTGAAAAAGAAGTCCGCGCGATGGCTAAGGTGTTATCGACCCTCGACCCTGAATAATGCTTGTGATTCTCGAATTGATTTTTCTGAATGCCCTAAAACGGAGGAGAGCCAGGCAGCTCGACGTCAGAAAACGGCCCTTGAACAACACTTCAAGTTCGACGATGCCGACGCCCATCACGCAGTCACCATCCGGGATCCCACTCCGCTTGGAAATGGCCGAGCGGCCGAGCCGATTTTGGTAAACTCGCGAATCCTTTCATAGCGCTCGCTGGGGAACCTCCTCTGTGACCTTGAAAACAAAGTGAAAAATCTGACTGAAGATTTGCGAACCCCGCTCAGGCCTTTTGGGCTTGGCGCCGCAAAAACGTTGGCACGTCCAGATCGTCGACGTCCTGGTGTACTTCGCGAACCGGCTGTTGAACCTGAGCATGATGCACGACCGGTGCCGGCGGCGGCGGTGGTGGTTCTTCTTGTACCTGCTTCACCATCTGCACTTCCTGCACTTCAGGCGCGGCCTTCCAGGTTTTAGCCAGATAGGACGGCTTCTGAGGGGTGTTCTTTTTGTTGGCGTCTTTGAAGCCCGCAGCGATAACCGTAATTTTAATGGTGTCTTTCATGGCGTCATCCTGCACCGCGCCAAAAATAATATTGGCATTTTCATGCGCGGCTTTTTGAATGACGCTGGAGGCTTCGTGAACTTCATGCAGCGTGAGGCTGGAGCTGCCGCTGATATTGATGAGAATCCCCTGCGCGCCCTGGATGGAATTGTCTTCCAGCAACGGGCTGGCGATGGCCCGGTTGGCGGCATCCACAGCGCGGTTCGTTCCGGTGGCCACTGCCGTGCCCATCACCGCATAACCCTGGCCGGACATGATGGCTTTCACGTCCGCAAAATCGCGATTGATAATGCCGGGCACGGTAATAATGTCGGAAATGCCCTGCACCGCCTGGCGCAAAATGTCGTCAGCAATACGAAACGCATCGAAAAAGCTGGTGCCACGCTCGACGGTTTCCATCAAGCGTTCATTGGGAATCACAATGACGGTATCTACGGCGCCAATCAGTTCCTGCAACGCCTGCTCCGCTTGCAGCATTCTGCGGCGGCCCTCAAAAGCGAACGGCTTGGTAACCACCGCCACGCTCAATGCGCCCAATTCACTCGCGAGTGAAGCTACCACTGGCGCGGCGCCGCTGCCGGTACCTCCGCCGAGACCTGAGGTGATGAAAATCATGTCGGCGCCTTCCAGCGCTTCGATGATTTTCTCCGTATCTTCCAGCGCCGCTTTGCGGCCCACTTCGGGATTGGCGCCCGCGCCGAGTCCCTTGGTCAACTTCGCACCCAGCTGCAATTTCACCGGAGCCTGCGAAAGCTTCAGCGCCTGCAGATCAGTATTGGCGGTAATGAATTCGACGCCTTCCACTTTGGCGCGGATCATGCGGTTGACGGCATTGCACCCGCCGCCACCCACTCCGATTACCTTTATCTTCGCCGGCTGAAGCTCCTCGCTGAAGCTCATCCGGATTCCAGCTTCCCTTATTGGCATGCTTTCCCCTCGACATTCTCCACATTCGCCGCGCAGCGTTCTGGTTGGGTCACGAGGCTCCGGCAAACATAGCTTTTAATTTAGATACTAAATTTCCGGCGCGTTGCGGTGTGTTGCGCCGCGCTTTCGCGCCGTACATCACCAGACCAATTACGGTTGCATATTCCGGCTGCGCTACCTGCTCCGGCAGACCAGCCAAACCCTTGGGCTCCGCAATGCGCACCGGCAGGCGCAGCGACTGCTCGATCAACTCATCGAAACCGTATAGCCTCGCGCCGCCACCACACAAAACAAATCCTGCGGGGATTTGTGTTTCGAGCCCCGCGCGGCGCAGATCGTCGCGAATCATGGCCAATAATTCCATGGCGCGCGGTTCGATGATGTCTGTAAGTGCGCGTGCAAAAATAGTGCGCGGGGGCCGGTCGCCCACGCTGGCAATTTCAATGGCGCCGTCCTGGCGCAAAAGTTCGGAAGAGGCACAACCGTTGCGGCGCTTGATTTTTTCCGCTTCGGGAATCGGCGTGCGCAAACCCACTGCCAGGTCGTTCGTGAAATGATCGCCGCCAATGGGTACAGCGCTGGTGTGGCGAACCACTCCACTGCCGTAGACAATCAATTCGGTAGTGCCGCCGCCAATGTCCAGCAGGCAGCAACCCAAGTCGCGTTCATCCTGTGTTAGGCACGACTCCGCAGAAGCCAGTGGTTCGAGCACCGTGTCGCTGATCAGAATCCCTGCTTTATTCGCGGCAGTAACCAGGTTCTGCGTGGCAGCCACGGAAGAAGTGACGACGTGAACGTTGGCTTCCAGGCGATGGCCGATCATGCCAATCGCATCACGGATGCCATCCTGCGCGTCCACGCGAAATTCATGTGGAAGGACGTGAAGAACTTCACGGTCATCGGGGAGCGAAATGTTACGAGCGGCGTCAATCGCGCGGCGAACATCTTCGCGTTCGATATCGCGAGGGCGCGTGCCCAATGTAATTCCGCCGCGGCTGTTCACTCCGCGCACATGATTGCCGGCCACGCCGATTACCGCGGACTCCACTGGAACGTTGGCCACACTCTCGGCCTCTTCCACGGCACGCCGGATGGAACTCACCGTCGAATCCAGATTAACGATCAGACCTTTGCGCAGGCCCTTGGATTCCGCGGCGCCCAGAGCCAGAAAATTTACTTGCTCTTCGACAATTTCAGCGATCATTGCGCAGGTTTTTGTGCTGCCGATATCCAACCCTACGATGTATTTATCTTTCTTGCTCAACTCTATGCTCCCGCCTGCACTACCTGGCTTTCGCGACCGCTACCCCTACGCTGGAGTCGGGGTTCAAGATCACTTGCCGAGAATACTGCAAATCAATGGACCGTACGCGGCCCGCGTTGGCTTGCCACTGCGAAAAATTTTCGACCAGCATGCGGTATTTGGCGGCAAAATCTCCGCCGCCAAAATGAATGGTCACCGCCTGCGGATCGGTGGGCCCGGCAAGCCCGACCATTACCGCGCGGAAATCTCGGGCGCTGCTGAGATCGATCTCGCTAACCTGATCGGATGAGCCGGAGCGCACCAGCTCGATGGCTCTCATGAAATCCTGATACATCTGCATGCGCTTTTCGCGTTGATCGCGCGGGAGTTCTTCGGGGACGCCGCTTACGATGGGGAAATGCCAGTCTTCGCCCTCAGGCCGGTCGAGAATCACGCCGTGCGCGTCGATCAGATAAAGCGCATTGCCGGTGCGCGCAAAGGCGATAGGCGTGCGTTCATAAAGTTCCACACGAATGCGATTCGGCAAGATGCGCTGCACGCTGGCGGATTCCACCCAGGGCAACTGCTCCAGCTCACTGCGGCGCTTATCGAGCGGAATTTGCAGCACGCTGCGATTGCGGTCCCGCAAAAATTGCTTGAGCACCGCTTCACGTGAAACGATTTTATTGCCGGTGAGATCGATCTGATCGGGCTTGGTGAGCGCGAACTGCGGCGAATACAACAAAAAGCGCACACCTTCGATAATTACGGTGACGCTGGCGATTCCTGCCACGCTCAAAATCGCCACCCGGCGGTAAAAAGACCAGCCACGCCCGGCAAATTTTTTTCTGCGAATCTCGACCGGCCGCTGGCGCCGCAGGTAGCGCGGCTCTTCATCGGCGAGCAATTCGGGGCGGTAAGACTCAGCCTCGGCGAGGCCCGATTTATTTCTGGAGATGGTCTTTACGCGTTCCATACCACCACCTCGTTCTCCAGTTCGAAGCCGTAGGCTTTCTGCACCCGCTCGCGAACGTCCGCAATGAGCGCAAGCATGTCTTTAGCGCTGGCTTTTCCAGCGTTCAAGAAGAAATTTGCGTGCCGGTCGCTGACCCGCGCATCGCCAACGGAATGGCCCTTTAGTCCGAGCTCATCAATCATGCGTCCTGCAGACGCTCCGGGGGGATTCTTGAAAATGCAGCCGGCGCTTTTCTGGCCGAGAGGCTGGCTTGCGCGGCGTTTTTCGTTGCAGATACGAATCCCTTGGAGAATTTCGCGGAATGGCTTGGAGGGAAGTTCCAGCTTCACCGCGAGCATCATATCATCGGGCGCAAAAGATGTATGCCGGTATTCGAAGGAAATTTGATGGCCTTTCAAAGTTTCGATGATGCGCGCGCCTCCACGATAGACTTTCACTTCCCGAACATAGTTCCCGATTTGGATTCCGTAGGCCCCGGCGTTCATCCGCAGGGCGCCTCCGACCGTGCCGGGAACTCCGATGAGCCCTTCCATCCCGCCAAGGTCGTGTTTGGCGCACAATGTTACGGTTCGGCCGAGGTCGGCGGCGGCATCCACGGTGGCGATGTTTCCTTCGATGACCACGTCGGGGTCCGGCTGCGAGAGCTGCATCACCACCCAGGGGAGCACGTTGTCGGCC
>DATHMG010000009.1:0-29517 GCA_035487275.1 Candidatus Acidiferrum sp.
GTGACCTGCACGTCTCCACGCAGCCCATCGATAAACTGCAGGATCGTGCTGGCTTTCGTCTCGATTGACACCTTCCATCCCGATCTTTCCTGCGCCATTCATCACCGCAATCGAAATGCTTTCCTTGTGCACGTCCATACCGATTTACTTTTTGCTATCCATTGAGGGCGTTCCTTTTCCGGTAGGGATTGAGGCAAGCACCCAACCCTACTCCAAAAAGCGGCGCCCTTTTATATTGTCGCGTTACCGGACATCAAGTGTTTTTGACTTAAGCTGACCTATTCGCTTGGCACGCGGTCGCACGTAGTGGAACCGGATTAAATAAATATTCTCACCTCGACCGTGCTTCGCGACTTTGAGCAGGTCCAAAACGCCAAGGAATCCAGACTGGCGCGCCAGTTCCGGAGTAATATCTGGAAATCCTATCGGTTGAATCGAATCGACCTGAATCTCGCCTTCCTCCATACGGTACCGCGCCCCTACTCTGACGTGGGGACGCGTCCAGATTCGCACACTGCAAGTGATTTCTCCGCGACGTACTCCCTCGCGAAGTCGTTTAGTAAACGTCATGAATAGAGTTTACGAAAATACTTCACCGTTGGCTAAGTCCCGATGAGTTCGCGTAATCGGAAACGAACCCACGGCTGACGCGTTTTCGCCGATCAGTGAATGCTTATAACAGGTGCCGCGACGGATGACATCCAACGCCTGACGAAGTCAATCTTCGGGTGTCCTGGCTGAGGTGACAACGAAAGAAGGGCCAAGCAAGTTCAATTGTGAGACGGACTAGGTTGCCAGCAAATGCGTTTTCTGAACAGGGCTAGATACTCCTTAAATGAGAGCTACTTCTTCAACAAAGCTAGGATCTGTTTTTGATTCTTGATGATGGTATTAAGACTGTCCTGATTTCTTAGAATTCTGGCTTGATTCGTCTTGATAGCTTCCTGGTTGGATTTGATTCGAGTTTGATTGGCGATAATCTCTTTTTGATTTCTTAAAATCCGCTTCTGATTTGCGATTACGTCGTTTTCTGACATTTGTTATTTATCCTTCCGGCATGAAGTAGAACACGGCGAGATGGCCCTATCAAGTTGTGCCCCGGGCGCGTTGCGCATTTTCGTCCTAGTGCCAATACACGTCAATAGTGTTTTCACGCGAATGACGGCCACCCAATTTCGACGAATTAGGCCACTTCATATGCCTGCCGGAAAGCGTCCTAATTTTCTTTCCGCGCCAGCTCATCCACCTGCACTGCTGTCACGTATTTGGTAGTGCAGCGCACATTGACCTCACAAAAAAGGAGTTTTTATGAATAAGCTCGCAACCGCAGTTTTAGGCGTGCTGCTGATTGGCTCAGCTGTCGTCGCCCAGCAAGACCCGATGGTCGGGGGAGCGGCCATGTATCCCACGAAGAACATCGTGGAAAACGCAATGAACTCGAACGATCACACCACCTTGGTGTCTGCCGTTAAGGCTGCGGGCTTGGTGGAGACGCTCGAAGGCCCGGGCCCATTTACTGTTTTCGCTCCCACAAACGAAGCATTCAACAGGCTGCCCGCTGGAACCGTAGACACGCTAGTCAAGCCGGAAAACAAGGAAATGCTGACGAAAATTCTCACCTACCACGTAGTGACGGGGAAGATGAGCGGCCAGGATCTAGCCAAGGCGATTAAAGCCGGACATGGCGCAGCGACGCTAAAAACGGTAAGCGGTGGTGCGCTGAGGGCTAGTTTCCAAGGCAAAGACATAGTTTTAACCGATGAAAAGGGTGGGACTGCGAAAGTAACGATTGCAGATGTTAAGCAGTCGAACGGGGTCATCCATGTAATCGACACCGTGTTGATGCCCAACTAAACGCCGGATATACGCGATAGTCCTGCAGGTGAGCAAAGGGCGGCCTCGGGCCGCCTTTTGCCTTTTAGTGTTCCGCGTGAGGGTACATGATGACGAACGGGGACATGCTACGTAACCAGATGACCAAATGCGTTATCTGCGCTTGCGTTTGACCGTGGCACCTCGCCTAGAATAGTAAATACCCAGCAAAATCGAATTTGCGGAGTTCAACATGTCCGAAGCCTGGAAGACTTGGGAAGGTCAGGCGGTGGATGGCGTCCCGCTGCGCCAATATTTGGGCGGCTCTGACCACAGCGCAGTTTATCTAACCCAACTGAATAGTTCCGGCGAGCAGAAAGCCGCGATTAAATTTATACCCGCAGACACGTCGGCGCATGCGCAACTGGCGAAATGGCGTGTCGCCGGGGAGCTGACGCATCCCCATCTCTTGCCGCTTATTCGCGTAGGACGCTGCGAGCTTGCGAATACCAATTTTCTCTACGTGGTGATGGAATACGCGGAAGAAAATTTATCGGAGATTCTGCCGCAGCGCGCGCTCGAACCGGACGAAGTGCGCCAGGTGTTGGAATCGGCTGTGGAGGCGCTGACCTATTTGCACGCGCAAGGACTGGCGCATACGAGGATTAAGCCGGGAAATATTCTAGCGGCAGGCGATCAACTGAAGTTATCGAGCGATACGCTGAGCGAAATCGGCAACGCGACCTCGGCTTCGTCGCAACCGGGCATTTATGCGGCGCCGGAATCTGCGACAGCGCCGATCTCCCCAGCCGACGACGTGTGGTCGTTAGGCGTGACGCTGGTTGAAGCGTTCACGCAACGCACGCCGTTACTTCGCGGCCAAACGAACGTTGAACTGCCGGTACCCGAGACCATACCGGCGCCATATCTGGAAATCGCGCGGCGCTGCTTGCAGGTGGACCCTTCGCGACGAGCGACTTTAAAGGAAATTTCAACGCTGTTGAATCCGACTTCGACAGCTTCATATCGCGACACGGTTCAACACGCTGACCTTCACACGCCCGCAACGCAGTCTCCAGAAACTCTTGTTGCGGCGCTAGAACATTACGAAACACCCAAAACTGTGCCGGTCGCCGGGAGCGTTGCTGCAGTCGAACCCACAAAGAAAAGTTTGGCGTCGCAGCAGGTTTCGCGGCTCCCACACACACTGATTCCCGCCACGCCGGTTGGTGATACTACGACCAAGCCGAAGCCACGCAAATCTCGCGTTGCTATTCCGCTGGCGGCGGTGATCTTAGTGCTGGCCGCGATACTGCTGGCACCGCGCGTGCTCAATCGCTTTTCTCAGTTGCAGCCGCAAGCCGCGACGGTAGAGCCCTCGATTGCTCCGGCGCCCTCGTCTTTAACGCCTCCCCAGACCGAGAAGCCAGTTTTACCTCCGCTCACGCAAACCAAGGCCGAAAAACGTGCGGCTGAAAAGCAAGCCGCGCGCGAGAAGAATACCGCGGCAGCGCGTGAAACAGTTTCCTCAAGTGACACTGTAAACCCGGTTTCAAGCCGCTCGGTAGACGCCACCGAAGCGCGACCAGCGACCAAATCCGCCAAGGTGGCACCGCCAAATCCCGCTCGCGGGGCGGTGCTTTACCAAGTGGTGCCAGACATCTCGCAGCGCGCTCGCGACACCATACAAGGGACGGTTCGCGTTGGCGTGAAAGTGCATGTCGATGCCTCCGGTAACGTGACTGACGCGGAGTTAGACAATTTTTCCAGCAAGTTTTTTGGGGATCAAGCGGTGCAGGTGGCGCGCCGGTGGACCTTCACGCCGCCGCAAGTGGACGGACGCAACGCGCCGAGCGAATGGTTGCTGCGATTCGAGTTCACACCAAAAGCGACCAAGGTTTTTCCGGCGCAAACCACCCCGTAAGAGATCGAACGGGGCAGGCCAATTCCGCGGCGCCGATTTGCTGTAGAAATATCGAACCTCAACGCTGCGCCGGTTCGCGATGGCGCCGTGCACCCTGCCTCGGTTTTGGATTAAGATACTTGCCCCAGCGCTGGATGACGCTGTCGGCCGCTATTTGCCGGCCAACCAGATCGGCGCGCGCGTTTCGCACCCGGGTAAGGAGCTAGTTTGCGCACGACGCTGAAGATTGTCCTGCCTTTAATTATCAGCGTAGCTGCCATTTCTCTGTTGTTTGCCGGTTACCAGGTGCGTACCGAACGGCGCATCCTGCGTAACGATCTTTCCCGCCGTGCGGAAATCCTTGGCGAAAGCCTGCAAGAAAGCGTGGAACCCCTGCTGGACCACGGGAGGGAGAAAAATCTGCAAAGGCTGGTGGACCGCTTCGGTCAGCGTGAACACCTGAAGGGCGTAGCCGTCTACGACACGGATGGTAACGCACTGGCCATCACTCCGGGATTAGCGCCAATTTTCAAATCGCGGCCCGCGACCGCCACACATGCGGCAGAAAAAGACTCTGGCTATGGAGAGTTCGTAAAAGTTGAACGGCAACCCATGCATATTTACGCACTGCCTTTGCACAGCAATGCCAAACAGGCGGGCGTTCTGGCGCTTTATCACGACACCACCTACATCGATATACAGCTTTCGCACACGCTCCGCGACGCCCTGCTCACGGCGCTAATTCAAACGCTGTTGATTACCGCGCTGGCCATGGTGCTGGTGCGGTGGACGTTCACCAATCCGTTGACGCGTACCGCCAAGTGGCTACGTACCCTGCGCACCGGGCAATCTCACGCGCCGCCGACGCTTCCGGAAGGTGAAATATTTGATCAGCTGCATCATGAAGTAACCCATTTAGCACGCGATTTAAATGCCGCGCGCGCGTCCGCCGAAAAAGAGGCGCGATTGCGTGACACCAACGCATCGCAATGGACTTCCGAGCGCCTGCGGGTAAGCCTGCGAAACAAATTGAAGGGCCAGCAGTTATTCGTGGTTTCCAACCGCGAACCGTACATGCATGTGCTAAACGAAAACCGCTCAGTGAGCGTAATCGTTCCTGCCAGTGGATTGGTTACCGCGCTGGAACCGGTGCTCCTGGCGTGCGACGGAACGTGGATCGCGCACGGAGCGGGCAGCGGAGATCGCGCAACGGTGGATTCGCATGATCGCTTGCGCGTGCCGCCGGACCGGCCGAGTTATAACCTGCGGCGCGTATGGCTGACAGCAGAAGAAGAAAAAGGTTACTACCAGGGCTTCGCCAACGAAGGGCTGTGGCCCCTTTGCCATATCGCGCACACTCGCCCGATTTTTCGACCCGACGACTGGCTATATTACCAGCAGGCCAATCGGCACTTTGCCAACGCCGTGCTAGATGAAATGGAAGGCACGGAATCGCCCATCCTGCTGGCGCAGGATTATCACTTTGCGCTGCTACCGCGGATGGTGAAGGACGCACGCCCCGATGCGCGAGTGGCAATTTTCTGGCACATCCCATGGCCGAATCCGGAAGTATTCGGAATCTGTCCCTGGCAGCGCGAGCTGATCGATGGCTTGCTGGGCGCCGACCTTATCGGTTTCCACACGCAATCGCATTGCAATAATTTTCTTTCGACCGTTGATCGCGCGGTAGAAGCACTGACTGAATGGGACCGCTTTGCGGTGAACCGCCAAGGTCGTGTTACGCGCGTTAGACCGTATCCGATCAGCGTCGCCTTTCCTGAGCAGACCCGCACTATCAACGAATCGCGCAACGCCGGCGAAGAACGCGCGGCACTCTGCGCGGAGTTGGGCATTGAAGCCAGTTTGCTTGGCGTGGGCGTAGATCGCGTGGATTACACGAAAGGAATTATTGAGCGCTTTCGCGGCATCGAGCGCTTCCTGGAATTAAATCCCGCCTATCAACGGCGTTTTACATTTGTGCAGATTGGCGCACCCAGCCGCACGGATATCGAGCGCTATCGACAATTCCTCGATGAAGTGAGCGCGGAAGCCGACCGTATTAACGCCAGATTCCAAACGGCGCAAGCAGGCCGATGGAAGCCGATTGTCTTTCTACGAAAACATCACTCTCACGAAGAAATCGACCGGTACTACCGTGCCGCCTCGGTGTGCCTGGTAACTTCTCTGCATGACGGAATGAATCTGGTAGCCAAGGAGTTTATAGCTGCTCGTGATGACGAACGCGGGGTGCTTATTCTCAGCACTTTTGCGGGTGCTGCGCTGGAGCTTAGCGACGCGCTATTGATTAATCCTTACGATGTGCAGCAACTTGCGGAGGCCATTCACCGTGCGGTGGACATGCCCGAGGAACAACAGGTGTCTCGCATGCATCACATGCGCTTGCACGTGCGCGAACACAACATCTACCGGTGGGCAGCAAATTTGCTTTCCGATTTGACGGAAATCCGCATCGACACGCCGGAGCGCGCCGAAGTTCCATAAAACTGCTCGCCATAGATGTGGTACTAGAGCACCGGGCGAGCCTTTGCTAACACCCATGTTCGCACAGTTGCTAGCCAGGCAATTAAAACCAGCGATTTCCTACAGCATATCCAGTACACCCTCGCGTAAAGTCGTGTAAAAACCATATTTATTTGCCTCTAATGCCTCATCTTTAGCGCTTCTTTCACAACCTGACTTCCCGCGATTTCATCCAACCGACTGAGCAAAATAGGAACGCAACTTTGCGCGGGTGTGCGGTGTTAATTCCATTTAGCCGTTAGGAGAACTGGTATGAAGCGTGTCGCGTTTTTACTATTGTTTATCACCGGCGGTGCGGTACCTGGCGCATTCGCTCAGGAAAACGAGCATGTGCAAGTAGGCGTTTTCGCTGATTATTTCCGACTGTCCCAGACTGACACGGACTTGCTGGGCGTTGGCGGCCGCGCCTCGTTCGTGGCCTACAAGCGTCTGAAGTTTGAGGCTGAAATGTCCTACGACTTCAGCAGAGCCTTCACGGAAGGCTTCACCGACAATTCTACCGGCACGGTGACCTTTGAACGTACCAATTTGCGAGTGATCCATGGGTTGTTTGGGCCGCGCATCAACCTCGGTAGGCATGCGATTCAGCCATTTATTACCGCTAAAGGCGGGCTCATCAATTTCCGCCTGGATAATTCTCCAGCGACGTTTGGAACGTTCACCAGTTCGGTTTCCGGTCTGCGCGAAAACAACGTGATGGGGACCTTCTATGCCGGTGGCGGACTTGAAGGGCATCTCGGGCCCATCGGATTGCGCCTCGATGTCGGCGACGAAATGTATTTCAATGACAACACGCACCATAATTTGAAGGCGACCTTTGGGCCGATTATCCGTTTCTGAGTAACGGACCCAATTGATCCATGGCAGTGAGATAAGAAAGGTGGAGACAAAATCTCCACCTTTTTCTGGCACATCGATTTATCGATTACCGTCGCGTGCTACTATTCTTTTGCCCGGTAGAAGGAGATCTCTCATGAAGTGGACTCCTGGCGGCGAAAGCCCGGACATCGAGGATCGCCGCGACGATACCGGCGACGGTGGTGGCGGGTTTCAATTCGGCGGGATGCACATCGGCATTGGCGGCGCGATCATCCTGCTGATTCTCAGCTTCGTATTCAAAACAAATTTTTTTGCGCTTCTTAGTGGTGGCGGCTCACCCGCTTCCTCGTCGGTGAGCGAACCAAATCGGCCGCGTGGCACGTCCCCGCGCGATCAGGCGGAAAAGCCGTTGGTGCAGTTTGTCTCGTTCGTTCTGGACGACACGCAGAAAACCTGGGCAGCTATCCTGCCTCCGCAAGCCAACAAAGCTTATCGGCACGCCAAGTTGGTGCTATTTCGCGATGCCATCCAGTCTGGATGCGGGGGCGCCGAGGCCGCTACCGGGCCGTTTTATTGTCCTTTGGATGAAAAAGTTTACATCGACCTGGATTTTTACGACGAGTTAAAGCGTCGTTTTGGGGCCCCCGGCGAGTTCGCGCAAGCTTATGTTCTGGCGCACGAGATTGGACATCACGTACAGAAGATTTTGGGCATTGAGGGTCAGGAACAACGGATGGTGCAGCAAAACCCTCGCGCAAAAAATCAATTGTCGGTGAAACTGGAATTGCAGGCGGATTGCTTCGCGGGCATCTGGGCGCAAAGCACGCAGCAGCGCGGCTTATTGGAACAGGGTGACATCGAGTCAGCACTGGGCGCGGCGGCGGCGGTCGGAGATGATCGCTTGCAGAAGCAGGCGACTGGGCATGTGGTCCCGGAGACGTTTACACACGGCACCTCTCAGCAGAGGATGTCGTGGTTCCGCAGAGGGTTCGAGAGCGGTCAAATCTCCGCATGCAACACATTCGCAGAATAGAATTACTCTTCCGTCAACTTCACGCTGGCTGAACGATTCCACTTCCAAATCGTGTTACAAATCACCGAGGCCGAATTGTTCCTGGTGCTGTCGCAGCAGGAACTGATCGGTCATGCCGGCAATGTAATCGCAAACTACAATTGCTCGAGCTGACTGCGTCGCCGCGCCTTCGTAGGCTGCGGGCATCGATCGCGGCGCCGAACTGTAGTGATTAAAAAGTTCCTCTAGGCAACGCACCGAACGGTCGCGGTCTTCCGTAATTGCGGGATGACTATATACCTGTGCGAAAAGAAAACGCTTGAGGTCGCTACTGACTTTAAGGCCTTCTTTACTAAATTCGGCGAGGCGTTGCGGTGCGCGGCGAACATCTTCCGTAACCGCCACAGCCGCATCGCGAACACGCGCCTGCGTCGATTCAATTAAATCGGTGACGAGAAAGTTGAGGGTCCGCTTCAAGGCTTCATTAAATTTCAGCTTGTCACGTGCGGACGGGTGCTGTTTTTCCACAGCGGCATAAGCAGTCCCAAAGAACGAAACGTCCTGGCACAGAGCTGTGACATCGAGAAGGCCGGCTTCGAGCGCGTCATCCAGGTCGGCGGTGTCGTAAGCGATTTCGTCCACGCAATCGATGAGCTGGGCCTCAAGCGTGGGACGCAAATCGAGAAGATATTCGCTAAGTTCGGGGAAATCCCGAGGACGATAATCGCGCGAATGCTTCACGATGCCTTCACGAACTTCAAACGTTAGGTTCAGACCGGGGAAATCAAGGTAGCGTTGTTCGAAATGTTCGACGATTCGGAGGGCGTGGAGATTGTGATTGAAGCCGCCCCCATGAGCGCGCATCAATTCATCAAGTTTGTGTTCGCCGGCATGGCCGAATGGCGGATGGCCAATGTCATGAACGAGTGCCAGTGCCTCGACAAGAGCCGCATTCAGCCCCAGTGCGTCCGCAACGGTACGGGCGATTTGTGCAACCTCGATCGTGTGCGTCAAGCGATTGCGAAAATGATCGGAGAAGCGCATGGTAAAAACCTGGGTCTTGGCTTCCAGGCGGCGAAAGGCGCGCGCGTGAACAATACGATCGCGGTCGCGAACGTAATCGTTACGGTAGGAATGCGGAGGCTCGGCATAGCGTCGGCCGCGCGAATTCTGGACGTTCATCGCCCATGGCGCGCTGCGCGACGGGTTGTGTTGAGTTTCGATGGAACGCTCCGCCGCGTGCGACGTAGAGAGTGGTTTGTTCATCTCGCGATTTTAGAAGGGTCGTCTGGATTTCACACGATGATCAATTAGCCTGAACTCACTTCAGGACTTTGACGCAAGAGTGCCGAGCCCGCGATCGGCTTCTTCCGAAATCGTCGAATCGGGATATTCCTGCTTGATTTGCTGATAAACGGCGACGGCTTCCTGAGGCTTGGTTTGCCGCAAAACGCCGGCAAGTTCGAGCAATACCAACGGCCGAGGAATGAAGACCAACTTCTTGTCCGCGAGGGCTCGGAAGATTTTTACGGCTTCATCCTGTTTGCCGGTGCGCGCATCGATTATCGCGATCTGATATTGCGCCATGCCGGAGAGTTCCTTGTCGCCGCTCTGGCTGACTTTTTTAAGCTCCTCTAGAGCCTGATTGTGTTGCTCCAGATCCTCAAGACACAATGCATCGTAGTAGCGTGCTAACTTGCCCGGATTGGTCCTGGAATATTTGTTGGCCACTTCCGTGAACCTCCGGGAAGCTTCCCGCGCGCGAGTCGCTTCATCGGGAAAAGTGGGCTCGTTAGGGTCGACCGGCTCGCCAGGCGCTGGCGGGCCGACATGCGCGTTATAAACTTTTTGCGCCGCGTCGAACGCCACGTTAGCTTGCGCGGTTTTGCGATCGTGGTAAATTCGCCAGCCACCGTAGACGGCAGCGGCCACCAACACTATCAGTAAAACCGCCAGTGTGAGCTGGCTATGGGAATATACGGCCTCGGCGCCATGTTCCAGCGTCTCTTTGATCTTGTCATGCTTCAATTCCTTGCGTGAAATATGATCCGGCACGAACGTTTTCCTCGCTTGTTTGGAACTGGTAATCGTAGCACAGTAGGGGCTGCCCGCTCATGAACCGCATCTCTGCTTGCCTGATTACTTATAATGAAGAGCATAATCTGCCTCGCGCACTGGCGTCACTGGCGGGGGTGGTCGACGAAATTGTGATCGTGGATTCCGGCAGCACCGATCGCACGGAGGAGATTGCTCAAGAACACAACGCCACTCTTTACTTCCGCGAGTGGTCAAGTTATGGCGAGCAAAAGAACTTTGCAGCGGAGTGCGCGCAAAACGAGTGGATCTTTTCCATGGACGCCGACGAAGAATTGAGCAGCGCGCTGCAAACCTCTTTGCTGGCCTGGAAAAAATCCGAGGCAAAATTTCCGGTTTATGAAGTGGCTAGAAAAACGTGGTACCTCGGCGCGTGGATCAACCATTCTGGCTGGTATCCGGATTTTCAGCGGCGGCTCTACAATCGCGACGAAGCGCGATTTTCCGGCATCATTCACGAATCGGTGCGCTTTGTAGGGCCTCCAGGCCGGCTCAACGGTGATTTGTTGCATTACACGGTGCGCACCTTCCAGGAGCACGAAGCCAAAGTAGAGAAGTACGCGGAACTCGCAGCGCAACAAATGCATTGGGAAGGCAAGCGATATTGGCGAACTGCGATGTTGCTGGCCACTCCGTGGCGTTGGTTCTACACCTTCATCCTGCGCGCTGGTTTTCTCGACAGCTATCGGGGCGTTCTCATCGCCGAGATGGCGGCGCGTTCCGTACGCCTGAAGTACGCGAAGCTGGGAAAACTCATCCAAAGAAAGAAACTGGAACGCGAGCGCAGGCCCACTTCGTGAACATTCTGCTTGTGGATCTCGAAACGGAATGGCGCGGCGGTCAGAACCAGGCGTTCCTATTACTGAAGGCCTTGAATGCGCAAGGCGATTGCGCGGAGCTAGTGACCGTGAAAGGCTCCGCTCTAGGCAGGCGAGTTGCGCAAAAGCGCATGAAAGTGCATTTCGTTATGCCCCGAGCGGCACGGATTTCGGCAGCGTTGAAAATTCGTGCACTTACGGAGCGTGGGTCATTCGACGTGGTGCATGCCAATGAAGCGCATGCCGTAACGGCCGCGTGGCTTGCCGGAGCGCACCGTCGAGCAGCATTTGTAATTTCACGACGCGTCGGATATCCGTTGGCAAAAAGCCCGCTGGCCCGGGCGCGTTACAAAGCTGCGGCGCGAATCGTGGCGATTTCAGAGTGGGTTGCTGAACGGCTGGTGAAGTCTGGCGCACCGAAAGAAAAAATCTCCGTAGTTTATGAGGGCGTGGAGATCCCAGTTAATCCGCGGGCTCAGTCGCCGCATCTGGCTCGCATCCGTTGGGGTGTCGCGGGCGTCGCTGACGATGCAAAAGTGGCCAGAGAGGCGCCGTTGCTGGGATCTGTGGGCGTTTTGTCTCCCGACAAAGGACATGAGCTGTTGATTCGAGCTCTCGCCCAGTTGCGTAACGAATATCCTGGCTGCCGGTTATTGCTGGCGGGTGACGGGCCAAGCAGGCCAATGCTGGAAGGATTGGCACAAGAACTGGGAGTGAGCGAGGCGGTGATCTTTGCCGGATTTGTCAGCGACATCGAGTCAGTGTATCCGGCCTTGGATGCGTTTTTGTTCCCATCGTCTTTCGAAGGCCTGGGGACTTCCCTGTTGGCGGCCATGAGTTATGAAATTCCGTCGGTTGCGTTTCGGTGTTGTGCGTTTGGAGAAATTATTGAGAACGAAAAAAGTGGATTATTGGTGGAACCAGGAAGCGTCGCGGGTATGGTCAAGGCCGTGACGCGGCTGCTCCAAGACAAAGAGTTTGCACGAGGGATCGGAGCGGCCGGCCGCGAACGCATTGGAAAAATATTTTCCTGCGATCACATGGCGGAGGAGATGAAGAAGGTTTATCGCGAAGTTTGCTCGTAATAAATTTGGAAGACAGCATGAGTTCACGCCTTACCAAATTTCTTACACGCAAAAACGGCACGTAGGCCCGTGGACCAGTTGGCATTTTAAATCCGCAAATAAAACACGCACATAAAAAGCAAAAAGCGCCGGACGCTTGGTGCTCGTCGCGACGCTTAAAGCTCAGTAAAAATTTGCGCTAGTTTACTGTTTTTCCCTTTTTCCAGCGGTCCCCTCCTATCCGCCTGCCGAATTCGTCAAGCGTTTTTAGAATTAAACAACCCATCGTCCTTTGGCTTCCAGGAACTCCACCCCGACTGCAAAGCCGTCGCCTTGCAGTGGTTGGCAGTAGGCCACTCGAGCCGAGGAACGAAACTCTCCGGTGCGCGACGCTAACGTCAACTGCTCGCCTTGTTCCCAGCGGCGCATACTTACTACACGCGCGCCGCGCGCACTTACATTCTCCGTAAAAGTCGATTCGGTACCTGGCAGTCTGCGATGCCCATCGAGGAACACCGGAACTTCCATGGGAATGCGCTGCTCTCCGCGGTGATACGAAAACGATCGTGTGCGCGGGGCCATAATCCTCACAAGCACGCCGCGATACGCGTAAGATTTTGCACGCTGCTGTTGCCGTGATTTTTCATGCGATACAAAGCGCGGTCTGCTGCGCCCAGTAATTTTTCGGCGGTGTCGCCGTCTTCCGGATAGCAAGCCACGCCGGCGCTAGCGGAAAGCGATGGTGCTTCCTCTTCGGAGGAAAGGCGTTCGCGAATGCGGGTGAAAACGCGGGTGGCAATGTCGCGGCCGGCCTCGGGCAGGATGAGCGCGAATTCGTCTCCGCCATAACGCGCGGCAGTATCAATCGCCCGCGAGTGGTTGCGCAGGATTTTTCCCAGGCGAACGAGAGCGCGGCTGCCGGTCAAATGTCCAAAGCGGTCATTGATCGTTTTTAGACCGTCCATATCGAGCAGCACAATGCAGAAAGGGTGGTGAGTACGACGCGAGCGATCGAGTTCCGCTTCGATGACGCTGATGAGCCGGCGATAGTTAGCTAGACCGGTGAGCGGATCGGTGACAGCCATGGAACGCACTTGATCAAACAAGCGCGCCTGATCCAGCAAAGCGCCTCCTAACATCACCACGTAGCTGGTGGTCTTGCTCAGTTCGGCGAGAAAGAATGGTCCATCGAAAAGCTGGCGGGAGAAGGTAGCCGAAACGTGGCAGATGACATTGAGCGAGGCCACAATGAACAGCGAATAGTCATAGAGCGAGGGCGCGGTATGAGACTTCTTGTCGCTCTTAAGGCGGTGCCAGAAGCACACCGCAGCGAAAAGGAATAAGCAACCCGGGAAAAGGTCCCAAGGACGAGATAGAGCGCTTCCATGTTGCGCAAAGGGCTCCGAAGGCGCAGCCAAGAATGCTGCACTGGTGACGTAGGCGGCGATGGCAACGACGAGGAGTGCGCCTGCCGTTTCGCGGCTGGGCTGCCGGGCCGTGGGCATATACCGCTCCACAGCTATGGCGGCCAACAGGAGAATGGCTAGAAGAGTGCGGCTGACCATCCAGCCTATGGGAATTCGCGAAAGAACCAAGTGGCCGGACGCGAGAGACTCATTCAGCCCAAAATAACCCACGGTCTCGATAATGCCGGAAAGGACAAATCCGAAAGCCAGGATAAGGGCGGTGCGATCATGCGTACCCCGGAAACGCACTAGCGCGTTGGCGGCGTAGCAGAAGCTGAGCAACGTGCCCCCAACTTCGAGATACAAATAGGTTTGAGGAGAGCCGGCGAGACTGGCTTGCCGTAACTCCACCATCAGTGCCGGAAAGATCGCGACGGCAATGACGCCCGCGCAGAAGATGATCAGCGAGCGCCGATTGTCGGCGGGCTGTTCAGCCCGCAAATACCCGACGATTTTGCCCCAACCGCCCACGATTGCCCCCAAATGCCTAAGAAAACGTGACAATTACCTAAAGAATGCAAGTGGGTGCCCGTTCGTATGGAAAAAATGACCATTGTAAACTACTGAATAGAAGTTACTTACAGAGAAGGTAAGGAATTACGGGAATGTTCTAACTTGGGCGAGACGAGGGAAAACAGGGCATAACGGGACTGAGGAACAGATATTTCTAATGTTTCGTTGTGGTTACCCCGTTCGCACGGCCAGTATCAACAGAGACTCACCGTTTGTCTCAAGGTGAGACCGTCTCACGAGCCACGCTGCAAGAGACGAGCTAGATTTTCGGCTTCGGAGGGGGCAAGTCCCGCGCGGTTACCGTGTCTACGAACCCGCAGGCATTATGGGTGCCATCACAAAATGGCTTATTCATGGAGCGTCCGCAGCGACAAAGGCCGACTGTGGTGCGCCCCCCCAAACCGAAGGGCTTGCCCTGGGGGTCGACCAGTTCGAAATCGCCTTCGATACGCAGCGATCCGTTATTATTTACGGTGATTTTTGTACCCGCCATTTACGCTCCTGAGATTTGAAGAAATCTACGATCGATAGGCAATCAACAGCATGACTAATACTTCGGGACAGAAGGATCCACTTCGTCAGACCAGGCGAGAATTCCGCCCTTCAGATTAAGTATCTTACGGAAGCCTGCCTTGCGTAAAAAATCGACGGCCTCGGCGGAACGCTTTCCACTGCGGCAGTGGGCCACGATTTCTCTCGAAGAGTCCAGCTCGTGGACGCGGCGCGGCAATTCGCCAAGCGGAATCAAATGGCCGTTGAGATTGCAAATTTGAAATTCGTGGGGCTCGCGAACATCCAGAATAAATAGGTCATCACCACGGTCAAGTCGCGACTTTAGATCCCGTGGGGTAATTTCTGGAACCTGCACAACGGGGCCAGGCGCTTCTTCTCCACGCACGCCGCAAAATTCGTAGTAGTCGATGAGCTTTTTGATCGTGGGATGCTCGCCACACAACGGGCAGTTGTGATTCTTGCGCAGCTTCAATTCACGAAACTTCATCGCCAGCGCGTCGAAGAGCAACAATCGGCCCTTGAGGCTTTCGCCCGTGCCCAAGATGAGCTTGATGGTTTCCATCGCCTGGATGGAGCCGACAATTCCGGGCAGCACCCCAAGGACACCGCCTTCGGCGCACGACGGCACAAGACCAGGTGGGGGTGGCTCAGGATACAAGCAGCGGTAGCATGGACCATCAGGCATGCCGAAGACTGTCACTTGGCCCTCGAATCTAAAAATGGAGCCGTACACGTTAGGCTTGCCGAGCAGAAGACAGGCGTCGTTTACCAGATAGCGTGTGGGAAAATTATCGGTACCATCCACGATGATATCGAAATTCTTAAATAGCTCCAGGGCGTTCTCACTGGTCAGTTTTGTTTCGAAGGTCTCGATCTCGATATCCGGATTGAGCTTAGAGAGACGAGCTTGCGCAGCCGCGGTCTTCGGCTTACCGACATCGTCCGAACCAAAAGTTACCTGGCGCTGCAGGTTGGTGAAATCCACCACGTCGAAATCGACTAGGCCGAGGTGACCTACCCCAGCTGCCGCGAGATACAAGCCCAGGGGCGCGCCGAGACCGCCGGTACCAATCAAAAGCACTTTGGCGTTTTTCAACTTCAGCTGACCCTCCATGCCGACTTCCGGCATGATTAGATGGCGGCTGTAGCGGAGGATTTCTTCGTTGGTCAAGGTCGTCGCCTTGTCGACGGTGTTTGGCTGGGGCGTAATGGACTGAACTTTTGTAGACATTGTTATTTCCTCTTCTGAAGTGTTGCGCGTTCGTATTTCTTGATACCTTGGGTTGTTCTGCACTCGCGAGATCGCCGATTGGCGTGCGCGTCGCTAAAGGAGTCCGCCGGCGATAGAAGGGACGATGCTGATGGTGTCCCCGTCCTTGGTTGGCGTGTTTTCCTTGGACAAGTAACGAATGTCCTCGTCGTTTACGTACACATTCACAAAGCTACGCAGCTTGCCATCTTCAGTGAAGAGGTGTTTGCGCAAATCACCAAACTTGCTGGTCAATTGTCCGAGAGCTTCGCCGACCGTCTTGGCGGAAACTTCAGTCGAATCGGCCTTACCCGCATACACGCGCAGGGGCGTGGGAATAATCACTTTTACAGACATCTAAGCTCCTCTTTCGACGATAAAAACAAACTGGCGGCTAAGCAAAGTCAGGAAGCTACCCGCTGTAAGCCGATTTCTTCGCATTCGAACTCGGTGCGATCGTCGGCCAGCCGCCACGAAGTCATTTCTTCGGGAATCCTGTTCGCCACGCTCACAATAATGTAGCTGTACCAGGGCCACGCATGATCGCGATCGTACTGGCTGGGACGCGCCGGATGATCCGGATGCGAATGATACCACCCGACGACTTCCAAGCCTTGCTGGCGGGCCGCTTTTTCGGCATTAAGAACGTCTTGGCTGGTCAGCGAGAACCGATTGTTGGGAGAATCATCGCGGCGATTTACCAGCGGATGTAGCGCATGAATTTCGCGATCGACTCGCCGATCAGCAACTTCCGTGTCTCGGCCAAGAAGCGCGCCGCAACACTCGTGCGGATAAGTCTGCGCTCCATGAGCGCGAATCTTGTCAGCAAGCTCGGGACTGATTTTTAGTTGCGCTTGATTGGCCATGAGAACTACTCCTCATCCCAGAATCGTTCGCTTAAATATTTTGCCGCGGAATCCGCGAACACGGTGACGATCAACGCGTGTTGATCAGTGGGTATTGATTTGGCCACCTGCAAACAACCCAAAAGTGCGGCCGCTGCACTGGGGCTTAACAGCAAGCCCTCTTCTCGCGCCGCGACTTTTACCAGGCGATAGGAGGATTCCGTGCCAACCTCGATGTTCTCATCTGCCAGAGTTTCGTCAAAGATGGCCGGGACTAAAGCTGTGGCCATGTGCTTCCATCCCTCCAGTCCGTGAAAGGGGGCGTCAGGTTGCAAGCTAACACAGCGAATACCCGGATTTAATTCTTTGAGCCGACGCGTTACGCCCATAAAAGTGCCGCTGGTGCCCAGTCCCGCGACGAAATGGGTAACTTTCCCCGCGGTCTGCTCCCAAATTTCATTGGCAGTGCCATAGTAGTGCGACTGCCAGTTGGCAGGATTGCCGTACTGGTCGGGGTAAAAATATTTTTCGGGGTCAGCCGCGACCATTTCGTGCACGCGCCGAATTGCGCCGTCGGTGGCCTCATCGCCCGGCGTGATCACCAACTCCGCCCCGTAAGCAACAAGCATGCGCTTGCGCTCATGTGAAGCGCTATCCGGAAGGCAGAGCGTCACGGGATAACCCAGGGCCGCGCCGATCATGGCGTAGGCAATGCCAGTGTTGCCGCTGGTGGCGTCAATAATTGTTTTGCCTGGGACTAACGCTCCGCTGTTGAGGCCTGCATCAATCATTCCTAAAGCTGGACGATCCTTCACAGAACCGCCGGGATTAAACCATTCGGCTTTTCCGCAAATTTCCACGTGCTCAAACTCATGGCCAATGCTCGCGAGCCGCAGCAGAGGCGTGTTGCCGATGCGCGCGAGGATCGACTCCCCTGCGGGAGCAGATGAAAACTGCGTTTTGCTGGTGGTGGATGTCATTTGTTTCGCTGCGAACATACTCGATTTCAGTTCGGTTGCGCGGACAAAGATTAGATGCCTAAGGCCAGCTACCAGATATAACCGCCTGCGCTGTCAGCAATGATAGTCCGGATGGACTGGGATCGTCCAAATGCATCGCTGCCTTGGTGGGCCGATTTTGCGGTTAGGAGGCAGGGCCGGCTAAATACCAAACGGAGTAGCACTCTTAGGCAGCTAAAAGCTCACCCACAAGCAATTCGCACAATTCAGCGGCGAAGGTCAAATACCCACAGTCTGAGTCTTGATGACCGCTTCGTCAGAGGCGATCCGTCCGTCGCGAATATAAATGATGCGATGGGCATGCTGCGCGATGTCGTGCTCGTGAGTGACGAGAATGATGGTATTGCCTTGTGCATGCAGGTTCCGAAACAGAGTCATAATTTCGTCGCCGGTTTTGGAGTCGAGGTTCCCGGTAGGCTCGTCGGCCAGCACGATGGAGGGCGAATTCACGAGAGCGCGTGCGATGGCCACACGCTGCCGCTGTCCACCAGAAAGTTCGTTAGGCTTGTGGTGCATCCGATCCACCAGGTCTACACGCTCCAGGGCCTTTTTTGCTTTCTCAATGCGTTCTTCCGACGGGGTGCCGTTATAGATCAGCGGAAGCTCGACATTGTGAAGCGCCGTGGCTCGCGGCAAGAGATTGAAAGTTTGAAACACAAAACCGATTTCTTTATTTCGAATATAGGCAAGCTCATCGTCATCGAGATCGCTCACCAGCCGGCCCGCCAGCCAATATTTGCCGGAACTCGGTGAGTCCAGGCAGCCAATCAAATTCATCAGCGTGGACTTACCGGATCCTGACGGCCCCATGATCGCCACGTATTCACCTTTGCGGATCTCCACGTCCACGCCGCGCAAAGCATGCACCTGCTCAGAACCCATTTCGTAGACCTTGGCCAGCTCTTGCGTTTTGATAACGACGCCAGACGACACTAGGTCTTCGCGATACGAATCCACGGAAGCGGCTTCAACAGCCATGTGCATCTCCTCGCATTGCGATAGCTTAACTCTGTCCTTCTTCTTCAGGCTTCTTGGGAGGTGTGTTATCAACCTTAACGCTCGAGGCTGGTTTCAGGGTGCGCAGCGCTTTGTAGCTGCCAACCACGATCTCGTCGCCTGGCTGCAGTCCCTTGATAATTTCGATGTCCGTCACTCCGCTGATACCCGTCTCGACGGGGCGAAAAACCGCTTTCTTACCGTTGACCACGAACACGCCCTGCACTTCTTCCTTCTTGGGATCACCGGGTGCAGGTGGCGGAGGCGCAGCCAAGGTAACGCCAGAACTGCCCTTCTTGGCCGCGTCCTTAGCCGCTTGTTCCAAGTCCTTGCGCGTCCGCACAGCCAGGGCCTGAATCGGAATGGCCACCACGTTTTTCTTCTCGGCAGTCTTTATTTTGGCGGTAGTGGAAAGTCCCGGACGTAGATTATCAGGGGGAGCAGCAAGCGTGACTACCACCTTGAAATCCTTGGCTTCCTGGGTGCTGGTGGTGCTCTGAGTGGTAGCAAGGCCCGAACTTCTAAGCGTGGCCTGAGAACCAATTTCGGTTACCTTACCTTTATATACTTTGCCTGGGACAGCATCGATGGTCACATCAGCATCCTGACCCGTTCTGACGTTCACGATGTCCGTTTCATCGACTTTCACTTCCGCGGTAACCACCGACATATCCGACAAGGTCATCAGGAAGCTTCCATTCGAATTCTGAATTCCCGGTACCACATATTCGCCAAGCCGCACCGGCAGATAGCTCACAATTCCATTGATCGGTGAGATGTAGGCGGTTTTGCTTAAGATGTCCTTGGTACGGACGAGGACCGCTTTATTCTGGTTCACCATGGATTGGGTCTGATTCAATTGAGCTTTCAGCGACTGAACCCGGGCCTTGGAAGAGTCAACCGCGGCAAACGCCGCATCATAGGTGGACTTGCGCTGGTCGAAATCCTGCTTGGGAATCAAGCCATCCTTGAACAAGCCCTGTCCACGTTCCCAATCAAGTTTGGCTTTTTCGAGGTTGGCTTGCTGTTGTATCAAGTCGGCCTGAGCAGAGCGGAAACTGGCTTCCGCCGCTTGCACGCCCATCTCGGAAGAATTGATCGCTGCGGACTGTGCTTGCACGTCGGCATTGGCTTGCACGTCTTCCTGCAGCAACAAGCGGTCGCCCTTCTTGATCTTGTCGCCCTCTTTGACGAGGATCTGCGTAATTCTGCCGAAACCTTGGGCCGTCACGTTGGTATAAGTCGTGGGTTTGATCTCCCCGGACGCGGTAACTTGGGAAATCAGCGTATCCTGGGAGGCAACTTTGGCGGTCTGCACAGTGACCACACCCTTATTTGCCTGGTTGATGCTGAACAAAACAATGCCACCAAGCACGACCACACCGCCGACGCCAAGCGACACCTTTTGCCAGGTCTTCATAGTTCAATCCTTGCGAAGCTCCGCAGTGGCGGACACATCACGCCGAAAGGGCATAAAGACTTTATAAACCTTGGATATATCTACATACGCCGTAGCTGACCAAAATGTTTCAGACCGGTAGGTAGGTTACAAGGAAGTGACAGACCAACCGAGTCATTCCATAACACCCCGCCCCACGGATTACTCATAAACTATTTTAGTTTCAAAGTAACGAAAAGGGAAGGATGCGCTTGGAAAGCCTTTCCTTGCGGACCTGCACGTATCCCGCCACCACTACCCGATTTGACGAAGAAAACCGCATTTCTGCTTTGCGATGATCTGCATAAATAGCAGGAGAATCGGGCACGCGAATTGATGCTATACTCCATATTCACCGAATTGATTTTCGGCTCACACCGCGGAGACCGGCTGAATGCGGCGGTTTGCTAATTTTCCCTGCCCTGTTTGTACTCACCATGCTTCATTTGTTTTGAATGAGTTAGAGTGAGCTAATTTGCGGTGCAGCAAAAATGTCATTGCTTACTCCAAATTTCGCGTCTAAACCCACCGCCTCCAAGACCAAATCAACATCCGCGGCGAGGTTTTATTGACTCAACCGCACAAGCGAGCTTCTGGGAGTTTTTGAGATTTTCACTTGTTCGGCAAGCGCGTTAATTCAGGCATGTTGATACTTCCGAGCAGGTGACAGCGGGACGCTGTAAGTGGTGCCAGAAACTGTTGCAGAGTGAGATGCTGACGCCGACGCGATTCGACAGTTAAGGCCGAGGCTTATATGGCGCCCGCAGGTGCCCGTTTCCGAGTATGGCTCCGCTTTCTCGGATCAGTGATTTGGTGGCAACCGGCTGGCTTCGGTCAGTTGGCTCGACCCCGTTGGAGAGTTTCATAAAACCGACTCGCAACCGGGTCGAGTCCGTCGAACTTTACTATTGGGAGATCGCCGATAAGGCAAAGCAAGCTGACAAGCGAAAGAATGGCGCGAAAGCAGATGCAACCGTGGGACTTCCACCGCTGAATCTGCATGCGGCGGGGATTGACGTAGGAAGTGCAGAACACTGCGTGGTGGTACCGCCAGACCGAGATGCAGAACCGGTGCGAAAATTCGGCAGTTTCACGGCAGACCTCCATCGGATGGCGCGCTAGTTGAAGGACGGTCGCATCAAGACAGTCGTCATGCAGTCGACTGGAGTCCATTGGATGGCGCTCTACGACGTATTGGAGAGCCACGGATTGGAAGTGAACGTGGCGAACGCACGCCACACCAAAACACTGCCGGGGCGCAAACCGGATGTGCAGGAATGCCAATGGTTGCAGAAGCTGCACACCTTTGGCCTGCTGAATAACTCCCTCCGCCCAACCGAGGAAGAGCGTGGTCACGTTTCCTGTCTTAGGCCTGTCGGGCGTAGCATTCTCATATGGTCTTGTGAGGGCTAATGGCATCAGACAATGCTCAATCGGCGAGCGCTACTGCACCGGACCTCCAGCGGCGGGTCAACGACCGGTTTGGCGTGCTTCCGAACTTCTTCCGGCTCTCGCCTGAGACCCCGGAGATCACCGAAAAACTGTGGGGATTTGCCGAAGCAGCCTATCTCGATAACCCCCTACCCTCTGTCTTTAAGGAACGACTTTTCGTCCATCTTTCTCGCTTTTGTGCAGTCCGCTACTGCATCGCCCGCCACACCGGTTTCTTGATTGGACTTGGCCGCCCGGCTGGCGATAAGGATGCCCGTGCTGACAGCGTTGCGGATGTAGTCAAATTGCTGCGGCGGCCCATTCCACGCGGCCCTGAACTAAAGTCACGCCTATCGTTTTGCTCGAAATGTCCCGCGCCTCTTATTGAAATGCCGACAGCCGACACCCAGATGGAAGATGGGATTTTTTCTCTTGCCAATCATGTATTCTTGCAGACGGCGGACGCCCCGGAATGCCTCGAAGCACTGGAACGATTGCTGGGCACCGTTCGAGTTCAGTACCTCCTGCTTTTCTTGGCCTTCGTTCGGGCAGCGCACTACTGGACCAGGGTGCATCCTGAAATCCAGTTTGAAGATGACATCAAGCAACTACTTGCGACACATGAAGCGCTAGCTACTTGCATTATTGACGATCCGGAAGCCAGAACAGACCAGATGACTCAATCAATTTTGGACGAGCTTCCCTTATTGCGCCTGCAAGCCGATAAGGCGATCGGGTTGCTTGCCTCAATCGTAGATTCTTCAGATGATGCGATTGTCAGTAAAACTTTAGAGGGCGTCATTACCAGTTGGAACGCAGGTGCCGAGCGACTCTTTGGATACACCGCCAAAGAAGCCATAGGCCAGCCTATCTCGATGATCATTCCCCTCGATCGCCGGGACGAGGAAACAATAATTCTTGCGCGACTCCGCCAAGGCGAGCGGATCGATCATTTCGACACCATCCGCATGCGAAAAGATGGCACTAAGCTTGAGATATCACTGTCAATTTCCCCAGTCAGAGACGCCGCAGGAAAAATCATCGGTGCCTCGAAAATAGCGCGTGACATCAGCGGGCGTAAGCGGATCGAGCGTGAACTGTATGAAAGCGAACAACGTTTTCGCACACTGGCTGATGCACTCGAGACTCAAGTGCAATTTCGAACTCAAGAGCTGCGGAGGCGAAACGCTGAGATCCTACAGCAGTCGGATCAGCTTCGAGACCTTTCAGGAAAATTGATGTTTGCTCAGGACGAGGAACGTCGGCGCATTGCCCGTGACCTGCACGACAGCGTTGGCCAGAACTTGGCTGTACTAGGGATGAGCCTTTCGCGGATCGAAGATTACGCGAAGCGTGACCCTACCCGACTAGCGAGAAGCATCGAAGATGCCAAGGATTTAATTCAGGATCTGACTCAAGAGATACGCACGACTTCTTATCTTTTGCACCCGCCAATGCTAGATGAAAGCGGGCTGTCATCGGCAATCCGCTGGTACGTAGACGGTCTGGCGGAGCGCAGCGGCCTTATGATTGAGCTGAATATTCCCGACGATCTCGAAAGGCTTGCCCCGGAGGTCGAACTCGCAATATTTCGCCTCGTGCAAGAATGCTTGACAAACATACACCGCCATTCAGGAAGCAAAACAGCGGTAATCCGTATCGCCCGTGAGGCCGACAACATTTATGCAGAGGTCCAGGATCACGGTAAGGGAATTTCACAAGAACGATTGGCAGTCGGCGTCGGAATTAGGGGTATGCGAGAGCGCGTGCGCCAGTCTCATGGCGAATTGACTGTTGATTCGAATGCTTTGGGTACAAAGATTACGGCTATTTTTCGAGCTGAGAAACCCCGGGCGAAGCGAAACGGAATCGCTTGATTGCGTCGCCGCAACTCTCAAATTCGTACAACCCTTTTAGGTCCGCGCGTATGTTCGATAGCTCGCGATCCTTGCATGGTCGAGTCCCGGGCACTTGGGAAAACCTTCTTCCTGACGACGAGCTCGCAAGACAGTAGATATCTGTGTTCGTTGCAGGACTACATTGAAACCCGAATTCCTGTAGAATCGCCGTCAAATGGTGTTCGAATGCGCCGTAATTGTCTATCGACAGTAAATAAGGAACCGGTCCGCGGAGATTACTGGACCTTTGCGTTCGGGAGAAGTCGCGGCGCTGGAGCGTGTTAGGATCCGGTCTTTACATTGAAACAGGAAGAAATGCTCAGGGGTCTGCCAAGGTATTTGATCATCAGAATTCTACAAGCGATCAATAATTCCTAATTATTAGAGGCTGATCCATGACCACTGCACGACAAGATACGCCGTCATTCGGAACCCGTGGTTTTATCTTTGCCCTCGTTTTGGCTTTCATCTTTTATTTGCTCGTCTCAGATATGGTGAGTCACCACTTTTTTAGTGGTGGAGCACCTGACCCGCCAAAGACTCTGCAGTCGTTCACACTGTTTGGCAGAGCTTGACGCTTCATCCTGGACCCGCTGCAAGTGATAACCAGGAACATCTGCTCCTCGCGTTGGTCACCGAATGATCCACGTTGCCTGCCGGGCACATGCCACCCCGGCGCCGGGATGGAGGGAGCTGGAGTTGCAGGTGCGTCGATTGGGTTAGGGATGGTCACAGTAACCATATTCAAAATACACCGCCCATTGGTTATATCTTTTATTTTTGTGAATGGGCGATGGTGCAGGCTCTAAGGATTAGCTGAGATATTTTTTTCTTCAGTTACGCGGCCACTCGGCAGAAAGAACCGCAACTTCAAGGTTCGTTCCCGGCGGCGCTCCTCTTCGAGATGCCTGGCCCTGGCTTTCAGTAAATCATCCAGAGAAATAAGGCCCAGAAATTGTCCACTGGCGCGATCCACCACAGGCATGCGGGTGAATCCCGTTTCCGCCATGCGATACACGACAATACGTAATGGCTCATCGGAATACACGTCTGAAGTGTTTGTGCGCGCCACCTCGCGCAGCGTGTGCCGTAGTGCTACGTCGCCTTCCTGATTGATGCGGTCGCGAATATCTTTTCGCGTCAGGACCCCCGCTAAGGTTCCGTCAGAGTTCACTACCGGCAGAAGACGCTGTTTTTGTCGATGATCGGAATTCAGCGAAGTCTGGATCTGGGCAATGATGCTCGCCGCGGGCAAAACCGCAATCGTGGTTCGCATTACTTCGCGAGCAAACAAAATCTCCAAGGGATCGACGGCATATTCGCGGCTTAAGTGATAACCGCGGCGCGCAACTTTCTCTGTCAAGATCGAGCGCTTCAGAGTCAGGACCGTGAACGCGTGAGCGATCACGCTGCCCACCAGCAGTGGCAGAAAAACATTGGCGTCGTGGGTTAATTCGAAGGCGAAGACGATGCTTGTGAATGGCGATCTCATCGTGCCGCCGAGAATTGCTCCCATGCTGATGAGCGGCCAGAAACCAGCGCCCTCATTGGGCAGGAACATCGCTTCCAGGCCGCCCAATGCGCCGCCCATCATGAGTAGCGGAGCGAGCACACCGCCTGAGGTGCCTGAGCCGAGGGACACCGCCCAGATAAACCATTTCACCAGCAGTACGCCGAGAATGACGTGGGTGGTCACGCTGCCTTGCAGCAATTCTCCAATGGTGTCGTAGCCTACGCCGAGAGCCTGCGGAAAAATTAAACCGCCCACGCCGATTGCAAGTCCACCAAGGGCAGGCCACCACATCCAGTGAATACGTAAGCGCTGGAAGGCGTCTTCCGCCGCGTAGACCGAAACGGTAAGCAGAGCGGACAGTCCGCCCGCCAGAATTCCGACTAACGCGCAACCCAAAAGCCCCATAGGGCCGATGAAAAGCGGATGGGTAGGTACCGGAAATAACGGTCCGAAGCCCAGGAGGTAACGGCGCGCAACCGCCGCGACGGCACTTGCCAACGCTACCGGTATCAAGCTTCTGGGCTTCCATTCAAAAAGTAATAACTCGACGGCCAGCAGCACCGCCGCTACCGGAGCAGCGAAAGTTGCGGACATACCCCCCGCTGCGCCAGCTACCAATAATGTTTTTCGTTCGGCGTTGGTTAAGTGGAATAACTGGGCGACCATCGAACCTACCGCGCCGCCCGTCATGATAATTGGTCCCTCCGCACCGAAAGGTCCGCCGGACCCGATGGAAATGGCGGAAGAAATTGGTTTCAGCAAGGCAATCTTGGGCTCGATACGGCTGCCATTCAGCAGAATGGATTCGATGGCTTCCGGTATTCCATGACCGCGAATGCGTTCCGAGCCATATTTGGCCATAACACCGATAATCAGTGCGCCGGCGACGGGCACCAAGACGCTAAGAATTCCCAAATGATTGCCGGCCGGGGAAACGAGCGATGTGTTCCAGCGTCCAAAATAGAATAAATTCGTAAAGAGACCGATCAGGCGGAGCAAAGCCAGCGCTACGAAGGCGCAGAGTAAACCGATCACCATGGCGAGCGCGGAAATGGGGATCACGCGGCGGGTGGTGGTGAAGTCGCCCAGAGTCTCGTTCCGCAACTTAGCTTCGGAGTTCTTCTCAGCTTTCGCGGATGCATTCTTAGGCACGCCTTTTTCTCCCACGTGGCATTGGCTTACTGTTTTGTTTCCGCGGTGTTGCACTGCGCGAGATCCCTGGTCGATGTAGTACCTCGATCATCTCGTTTATTTCCGCGACCCTTGGTGAAGGGTGTTTGCGTTTCACAAGTGCGGTGATGGCATTGGCGAGCGCTATACCGCTTGCTTTCAATTCGCTAATGCGCTCGCTTGCGACGCGGTCCAATAACTTTGAGCCTTGCGGCAGCAGCGACACGCGTACTTGTCGCTTGTCGCGTTCGCTGCGGCTTCTGCGCACCAATCCATGCGATTCCAGGCGGTCGATCAATTCGACGGCGCTGTGATGCTTGAGCGCCATGCGCTCTGCCAATGTACGTATAGTTGCCACCGCGCCCAGGGGCAAACCACGAATGGCTAGGAGCATCAGATATTGTTGTGGTTCCAGATTTGACCGTTGAGCCGTCGCATCCCCTTCCTGAATGAAATGCCGTATGCGGTAGCGCAGCTCCGCTAGTGCTCGATATTCGGTATCGGAGATGGCATTTGTCATCCGCCCACAAGTATATCGTAATACGATATATAAAACTGGAACTTTTCAAAAGGAATTCCCATGAATCTTTACATCCGTCGCCGTCCACGATTTCCTTTCATAGCCGTTGCGCAGATCACCCGCTCGGACTCTGGAGGGCAACTTGAAGCCCGCGTTTCCATAATGACTATGAACGGATGCTATGTGGATAGCATAGCCTGAAGCGATTTCAGCGAACTCTTCAATAGAAATTAAACCAGCTTTTCATCGCTTAATTTTCATTTGGGCGGTGATTCTCAACTGCACTGTGGCTAGGACGTCAATCCTTCGTGCAGTACATTTTGATTGAAGAGATTAGGTTAGAGAACAAATGGGCCTTGTCCAACAACGTTACGGCCCCCAAGCGTTTGGCCAGTGCTTTTGCATCCTCATCGTTCCACATAGATATGGCCAGAATACATCCGCTGTTTTCCAGCAGCGGTCCCTTCACAATTTCTGGCGAATAACGGAACTCATCCGACATATGCAAGTCCAGCAAAACAATATCAGGATTAAGCGTGCCTGCCCTTTCAAGTGTTTCCGCGAAGCTGGCTGCTTCACCCACGACTTCCAGAGCAGGGTCGGTTTGGAGTGTCCTAGCGATCGCGGCACGCATTACGTCGCTATCGTCTGCGATTAAGACTCTGATGGCCATTGGGTCTGGGTCTCCGGGGATTCGGGCACGCGCATGCTTATACCGTATGCGTATACCCACGTGCCACGATAATTTGACGGTAGGATAAACGACGGACGTTCAGGCAGAGGTGTGTTCCGCAAATTCTCTTTCGCATTGCCGTTGGCAGCGCAGCCAAATGGCACAGCAACAGTTAGGAAGACAACCTTTGCTTTGTCCTAGCTCCACTGGCCCGAAGCTTCGCGGCAAATGAAATGCGGTTACCTGTTCTTTGGTCAACGACAGCATAACTACCTGAATCGTTCTGAGGCAGTTTTTCAATCTGGTCTTTAGCGGTCTCAAGTGTTTCAACGGCGTTAATCCAATTCGGACCATTTTCCCCAAACCAAAAAATATCAAATCGCTTCGTCATCTTTCACCATCCTTGAACCAAATCCGGGGCAGGGATTAAATTTTACGCGGCGTGCGCTTTTCGCTTGAAGGTCTTTCGCAGAAGGCTTCCGATGTCAGACTCTCTTGATTCGCAGCGCAGAATTGCTGGAACCATTTCATTGTAAAGTTTCATTTTATCCAGCAGCGTCACAGCGCCATACCTTTCGGCAAGCGCTTTGGAATCGGTGTCGTTCGAAAACGATACGGCCACAGTGCAAACGGTACCAAGCTGGGATTTAACCAATGCAGGCGTGTAGTCTAGCTTTTCAGGCATGTGTAAATCTAAGAGCAAGACATCCGGCTTGAGGTCCGCAATCTTTTGCATGGTGTCAGCAAAGCTAGAGGCCTCGCCAACAACGTCTATACTGCTTTCCTCTTGCAGCATCTTTCGTATAGCCGTGCGCATTACTTCGCTGTCATCAGCTATCAAGACTTTGTACATTTTGGGTGCCTCAACCTTGGACGCCAAGGAGTAACTGCGTTGTTATAGCACTTGGGATAGCCGACGCATACCGCAAAACCTTGTGTAGGATGGCCTACATAATCGCGATTTAGTGGCCTTGACGTTTCGCGATATCGCCAGTCATCGACGCCCCTTCTGACAGTGCACTTTGATGAAACATCGGTAAACCATAAGAAGCATCCACAAGCACCAATTTACGATTGCTGCTAGCCCTCGCCTTGAATTGGTCCGGATTTTCACCGAGAAATTCTATTTGCAGCACATCGGGGAGAAGCGCGCTTCCACAAGAAAGGGTTTATCCGTCCCGTCGTCGAGTTGAGCCGACTCGAATGGTATGGCTGGCATGGCTTCAGGCGTGGCATGGCGTCGAATTTGTATGACCTGGGGGCGGACGAGAAAATCGTTAAACGTGTCCTGCGTCATGCAAAAGCTCACGTGACCAGGAATCGCTACATCAAAGCTTTTGACCCGGCAGTGCTCGCGGCGATGAAGAAGATGGAGACGACCTGGACGACATGAAACTCTGTGCACCAACTGTGCACCAAATTAACTAGGGCAGTATGGTAAGCTGTTGAAATCAGACCGCGGAGAGGTGGCAGAGCGGCTGAATGCGGCGGTTTGCTAAACCGTTTTAGGGAATAAACACCCTAACGGGGGTTCGAATCCCCCCCTCTCCGCCAGATTCTTGCCAGCATTGGAGTTAGTGGAATTCGTTTGTCAGTTTAAGTGAGTAATTCGGCGGCTTTCTTATCCCAGAGTTATCCCAACTATCTCAACTGCGGAAAATTTGAGCCGTTTCACAAGCCGAAAGGTCAGCGGACCGCGCAGCCAATCGCATTGATTTACAAGAACTTCCAGCGCTCTTCCGACACATTCAGTTCCAGTGCTGCACGCGGTTTCTTCGGTGCAACGGTCTAGAAAACCGTGGTATCAAGAGTCGGATATTAGTTCCGGGTTGCCGTTGATACTTCAGCAGTGGGCAACGGCAAACAGAGAAAGGCAAGGAGCGCTGACAGAGAGCCGCACGACTATTGCGGGAGACCCTTTTTATAGAGAATGGCTTGTGGCGCGGGTCAGGGCTGTAGGGGTCGTATACTGGAGCGCCTTTACATCGATAACTGCTTGCCTTTAACAGTGGAATTATTTCGTCAGCTTGCCTTTTTCATTCTGAGCTGCAAGCCCATATCGTATTGCGGCTTCAAGCGTATCGATGTTTATATCCTTTAGAGCTTTAAACCGAATGCAATATCCGGTCACGCTCGCCTTGCCTAGTTTTTTTCCATACGTTTTGGCTAAGTACTTCTTATCTTTGAGACCAAGAATATAGACAGAGATT
>DATHMG010000010.1:0-2617 GCA_035487275.1 Candidatus Acidiferrum sp.
GTAGGCCACTGCAATCCAAAAATCACCAGCAAGATCAACGCGCAGGTGAACAAGCTGCAGCACATGTCGACGCTATACCCGACCGAGCAAATCGTGGCGCTGGCGGAAAAAATCGCCCAGATCACGCCGGGCAACCTGCAGCAAAGTTTTTTCACGAGCTCCGGCAGCGAAGCTGACGAAGCGGCGATTCTAATCGCGCGGATGGCCACCGGCAGCTTCGATATCGTCGCACTCCGCCACGCCTATTCCGGCGGCTCCTCGCTCATGAAATCTGTCACGGCGCACGCGCCCTATCGCAAGGCCGGGGTCATCAGCGTGGGCATCTCCCACGCCATCAATCCGTACTGCTACCGCTGCCCGCTGCACCTGAAATATCCCGAATGCGAAGTAGCCTGCGCCGGCGACGTTGAAAATCTCATTCAGACCGGCACCAGCGGGAACATCGCCGCTTTCATCGCGGAGCCCATCCAAGGCGTCGGCGGCTTCATCACCCCGCCCAAGGAATACTTCAAAATTGTTTTCAACATCGTAAAAAAGTACGGTGGGCTGTTCATCTCCGACGAAGTACAAACCGGCTGGGGCCGCACCGGCAAAAAATGGTTCGGCATCGAACAATGGGAAGTAACGCCGGATATTCTCACCAGCGCCAAGGGCATGGCCAACGGCGTTCCAGTTGGTCTGACGGTCACGACACCCGAAATCGCCGCCGGCTTCCAAGGGCTGAACATTGCCACCTTTGGCGGCAACCCGGTAACCTGCGCCGCAGCCCGCGCCACCATCGAACTGATCGAAGAAGACGACCTCCGCGAGAACGCCCACACGGTAGGCAAGTACTTCCGCGATAAGCTCGAAGAGCTTCAAGAAAAATACCCGCTCATCGGCGACGTCCGCGGCATGGGCCTCATGCAAGCGCTCGAACTGGTCAAAGACCGCAAAACCAAAGAGCCCGCCCCCGCAGCCACAACCGAGGTAATGGAACGGGCCCGCGACAACGGCCTGCTGATCGGCAAAGGCGGCCTCATGGGCAACGTCCTTCGCCTTGCCCCCATGCTCAACACCACCAAACCCGACGTGGACGAAGCCATCCGCCTCCTCGACAAATCCTTCAGTGAGGTAACCAATTGACTTCGCATTGAGGGAGGTGAGTGAACCCTGTGGGTGTTCTTATCGGTTTCTATATCATCTCTTGGATCGCTGTGCCGGTTGGTCTTACATGGACGATTTGGACTTGGTGGAACTCGTCACCAAAAGTTGAATCCCCTGAATGGAGAAGCTACCTCGGGCTTGGAGCTCTCAACTTGGCTGGTATTTCGGCTCTGCTATTTATTTTGCTGGCGATTTGGGCAAGGGTCAGAGGCGGATTCCCATTCTACGATCCAGTGCTTCTTCGCTGTTATAGATTAGGATTTATAACCGGTGCGGGAGGCTTTCTCCTTAGCCTCCCTGGCAAGGGAAAAGTGCGGTGGCCAGCTTGCGTCATTTCATTTGCAATGATGTTTATATGGATTATGGCAGCCTCATCGGAATGATGGCTTCGCGTTTATCCACCTTGGCTTTGCTTTTTTGCCTTGGCTACAGCCCAGAAATGACGGCGCCGGCGGGCGACAAAACCCTTTGGAAGCAGGTTCAATTCGCGATTGTGCGCTTCAATGACGAAGCGCCGCAATCCTGGAACATCTATCACACAGAGAAACGCGGCGTGCTCCTGGTGAAACTCTGGAAGCGCTACCTGCTGTTGAATATCAAGGAACAAGAAGCCTACGAGGTCGATCCGCAAACGGTGAAACCGCAAGGCGACAACGTCGAATGGTCCACGTCCGATCTGCCGAGCGATCCCATCGAAACTTCGGAGTGGAAGGTGCGCGACGTTGGCCTTGTCGAGCGAGTGCGCTTCCGGTTCGGCAAAACCGGCCACTTCCTCGAGATTCAATTACCGCTAAAGCCCGACGGCAAACCCGCGTATTAGCCCCGCGTAGCGCCTCACCGCCGGTACACCCCGTAATACCACGGAATCCCCAGCGCGCCCGGCTCGGCCGCCACCACCACCGTGTCGCCAATCTGAAAGCGGTCGAAATCATCGGCATCCACCGCCAAACCCTCTACCTTCTGACCAACACGCCAGGAATGCACGTGCAGCCGCCGGCTCCCCCGCACGATTCCTTTCATATTGAATTTACTGACGACGGTGGTCGGATAGTAAGCCATGTATTTCTGCGAATCGAGTCGCCCATTAACAAAAAGCGTGGCAGCCAGTATCCAGGGCAGCGGAATGAACCCAGAGTAGATCCTCTTCAGTACTTCTAGCTCCTTGTGCTGTCGCGCGCGCCTCTCGAGTATGACCGCCAGCGTCAGCGCCACAAAAAAAAGCAAACCGAAGCACACCAGCATCAAGTCCAAATCAAGCGGAGGATAAATCTGACTCACGTAAGGAAAAGCAAGCGAACCAACCAGAAAGACGGCGGTCCGTCCCACAAGCCGCCGCCGGAAAAGCAACTCTGCAGCAATGGACGTCAATCCACACGAGGGACATTGGTCAGCGGTTCGCGGAGAACCGCAATCAAGGCATCTGGTCAAACTCATGCGACCTCAAACGCCGTTCCGAACGAAGCGGGCGAAT
>DATHMG010000011.1:0-46005 GCA_035487275.1 Candidatus Acidiferrum sp.
AAAATGCCCTCCAATTTGCATTGGAGAGCCAGCCTGCCCAAGCGAATTATTGTCGCTCGATTTACTCAGACCATTCGGGCTCGAAAAGGCCGAATGGTTTCGAACGGATTCTGGCACATCGTATCGATTGTCAAAGAGCAAAACCTCCCTGTCCAGCAGAAAGGCGTACGCACAACTTAAAAAGTATCTCAGGAGCCACCGGTATTGTCAACCGCGTTCCGGCGCGTTTTCCACAGACTTTCCGAACACCCATTGCTATTGCTTATGAGTGGTAAGATGCGCTTTGGGGAGCTTCGGGTGGCACGCCTGGCGAAAAAACTAACCCCCACAATTACAACCACTAAACATTTATTCCAGCGCTTGCAGCACGCCATTCAGCGTCGTGGACTGATCCGCGAAGGCGATCGCGTGGGTGTGGCCGTCTCTGGCGGCGCGGATTCTGTGGCTTTGCTGCTACTGCTCGTCGGGCTCAAGAAAAACTTGGGCATTACCCTCAGCGTCCTGCATTTCAACCACAAACTTCGCGGCGCCACTGCCGATGCCGACGAAACATTTGTCGCCGTTTTGGCGCGCAAACATAAGCTGCCCTTTTATTCCGCGACGGCCCCTGTGAAAGACATTGCCAAAACCGACAGAGCCAATCTGGAGGCCACGGCGCGGCGTCTCCGCTACGCTTTTTTTCAGCACACCGCCAGCCAATATCGCCTGGACAAAATTGCTGTGGCACACACCGCGGACGATCAGGCTGAGACAGTAATGGCGCACATTTTGCGTGGCAGCGGACTTACCGGGCTGGGCGGCATTCATCCGCAGGTCGACAATATTGTGCGGCCGCTATTATCCGTCTCGCACGCTGAATTACGTTTGTACCTCAAGGCGCGAAAGCAAACCTGGCGCGAGGATGCCAGCAATCGCGACACCGGCAAAATGCGCGCGCGCATTCGCAAAAAATTGATGCCCCTGCTGAAGAAAGAATTTCAACCACGGATCGTTGAACACCTGGCCTCGCTTTCGAACCACGCCCGTCAGGACGACGCGCTGTTGCAACATCTCGCCGAAGAGCGCCTGCGCACTTCCGTCGAGATGATTCCCGGGGGCGCGCGCATCCGCATCGCGGACTTGCTATCCGATCTTGGTAACCTTCAGCAACACACCGGCGTGCAAATCGAAGATCGCTCTCCTAAGCAAACGGCCTCAACAGGATTAAGCGGCCGGTTGGTGCGGCTGATCGTTAGCCGGGTCAAGCTCGCAGGCATCAAGAGCCCAAACGAGGCCGCTCCGGGCGGCGAGTTCACCGCTCTGCACGTTAGACAGTTACTCGAGCTCGCCCTTCACGGTAGAACCGGATCGTCGCTTCCGTTACCCGGGAACATCGAAGTGCGACGCCACCGCGATACTCTGGTATTTTGCACCCAAGAAAGCACCGCTCGCGCACTCCACGACTATGAGTACAAAATCGATTCGCTGCCTGTCCGCGACGCTGTTCGCGTTCCGGAACTGGGGTGCGTATTCCGCTTCACAGTGATTGACTGGCATCCCCAGAGAGGGGAAACTAGTCTCACAGGGGAAGTGTTGGATGAAGCGCGGTTGAATTTTCCTCTAACACTGAGAAGTTGGCGGCATGGAGATCGCTTCTGCCCCGCCGGGCATGCCAAGCCTGAGAAGTTAAAGCGCTTGTTTAACGAAAAAGGCATTGATCGTTGGCAGCGTGCCGGCTGGCCGGTGGTCGTAAGTGGCGCTAGTGGTGAAAGTGGCCAAGATTTAGCCTGGTCGCGAACCTTCGGCGCTTCCGCCGCGTTTGCGGCGCACGATGGAACCAAAACGGGGATTGTGATCGTCGAGGAAAAGCTATTATGAGCGGCCGCAAGCCGCCCAGCCCCTCACGGGGTCGCCAGGCGATCAAAGCAAAGGCAAACGGACGGGGCGCCACGTTTTCTGAGTCCCGTATCGCCGGGCGGGTAGCCGAATTGGGCAAGGCAATTTCGCGGGCTTACGAAGGCCGCCGACTCGACGTCGTGATTACGCTGGACCGGGGATTCGTGTTCGCTGCGGATTTGATTCGAGAGCTGGACGGGACGGTGGTCTGCCACTTTGTTCGCGAAGAGTTGCGTGACATTGACGAGGGTGGCCGCCCCCGGCGGGAAATTTTGTTCGGCTCGGTCCCGGATCTGAAAGGGCGGGATGTTCTCTTGGTTGACGCTATTCTCGAAAGCGGCGTGACCCAGGATTTTCTGCTGCGCCGTTTGGGTGAAAGCTCTCCGCGCTCTATACGCTTGGCGGTCTTGCTGGACAAACCTGAAAGGCGGCGCATCGATCTGGAGTCCGATTACTTTGGCTTCCGAACTGCATCTAAGGAAGTATGGGTAGGATACGGGTTGGCGGCGGCTAACGGTACTGGCCGCAACCTTCGCCAACTGTCAAACGGCGCAAAGTCCCTGGCCAAAAGCGGGCGCCGAAAGAAATAAATGGTTGCGTAGATTTTCTTGGGGATCTAAGTGAGGGCAACGTGAATTCTAGTTCCACTGCAAAGACCATTCTTTTTTGGATTTCGATCGTATTCCTTGGCGTGATGCTCTGGAAGCTGGTTTCCGCCAATGGTGCGCAAGCGCGCGAAGATGAGCCGAGCTACAGCGAATTCATAGTCAAGGTCGACGCGGGTGAGGTCAAAGAAGTCACTCTTTACCTCTCGCCCAACAGTTACGAGCTGCAAGGCGAATACGTTCGGCCCGCGAATCACAAATTTCATCTCACCGTTTTCAAGGAATCTGCTCCGGACTTGGCGAAACAATTGCGCGACAAACAGGTGCCCATGAAAGTCAAAGAAGTTCGCAGCGGCGACTGGGTGCTGATCCTCTTGAATGCTGCTCCGCTGATTCTGCTCGTGGGTTTCTGCCTTTTCTTGATGCGGCAGATGCAAGCCGGCGGTAACAAGGCTCTCAGCTTCGGCAAGTCCCGCGCTCGTTTGCTTTCGGCTCAACAGAAAAAAGCTACATTTAAAGATGTGGCCGGAACCGACGAAGCCAAAGAAGAGCTGCAAGAGATTATCGAGTTCCTTAAGGATCCGCAGAAATTCCAGAAACTCGGCGGTCGCATTCCCAAGGGTGTGCTTCTCGTCGGACCTCCTGGAACGGGTAAGACTTTGCTTGCGCGCGCGATCGCCGGTGAAGCGAACGTGCCCTTTTTCTCCATCTCCGGTTCTGATTTCGTGGAAATGTTTGTCGGCGTGGGCGCCAGCCGCGTGCGCGATCTCTTCGAGCAAGGCAAAAAGAATGCCCCGTGCATTATCTTCATAGACGAAATTGACGCCGTCGGCCGCCATCGCGGCGCTGGACTGGGCGGCGGTCATGACGAACGCGAGCAAACGCTGAACGCGTTGCTGGTCGAAATGGACGGCTTCGAATCCAACGAAGGCGTCATCTTAATTGCGGCAACCAATCGCCCCGACGTTCTTGACCCTGCTTTGCTGCGCCCCGGGCGATTCGATCGCCGGGTGGTGGTAGCCCGTCCTGACGTAAAGGGCCGCGAAGAAATTCTCCGTGTGCACACCCGCAAGGTTCCCATTTCCGATGACGTGGAGCTTTCCATCATTGCCCGCGGCACACCTGGGTTTTCCGGAGCCGATCTCGCAAACCTCGTGAACGAAGCCGCACTTTGGGCCGCACGCCAGAATCGCAAGTTCGTCATGATGGTCGACTTCGAAATGTCCAAGGACAAAGTGCTCATGGGCGTGGAACGCAAGTCCATGATTCTGTCCGACGAAGAAAAGAGAAATACCGCGTATCACGAAGCCGGCCACGCGTTGGTCGCGGCCATGACTCCGGGCGCCGACCCCGTTCACAAAGTGACGATTATTCCTCGCGGCATGGCTCTTGGTCTCACCATGCAGTTGCCGGAGGATGACAAGCACACGTACACCGTGAAATATCTGGAGTCCATGCTTGCTGTTCTCATGGGCGGCCGTTCCGCTGAAGAAATTTTCCTCGGGCACATCACCACTGGCGCGGGAAACGACATCGAGCGCGCCACGGACATCGCCCGCAACATGGTTTGCGAATGGGGCATGAGTGAACTCGGTCCTTTGGCCTACGGCAAAAAAGATGAAGCCATTTTCCTTGGACGCGAAATCACCCAGCATCGCGACTACTCGGAAGACACCGCGATCCAGATCGACAAGGAAGTGAAGCGCATCGTCAACGGTGGCTATGAGCGCGCCAAAGCGATCCTCTCCAACAACAAGGAGACTCTCGAGCGCATTGCGCTGGCCCTGCTCGAACGCGAGGTCATCGACGCAAACGAAGTGAAGCTCTTGATGGAAAACAAGCCGCTCCCGGAAAAGCTACGCACCCCGCCGCCGCAGCCTCCGCAAGCAGCGCCTAGTGCCGATCCCAAGGTGGTGCGGCCGGAACTACGTCCGGCTCCGGGCTTCACTCGCGGGGAAAACCCGGCAAAGGCCTAAGCCCGGATAAATCTCAACCCCTAAAAAGGGCGCGACTTAGGAGTGTCGCGGTCCCGCCCATTAGGCTTGTCAGGCGTTAATCGGGAGTTCACCCCGCCCATCGGCTATTCTCTGCGCTGGTCGGTTAGCTTCTGGCGCGCTTACGACTAGAGAATGGGTATAGGCGGCCAAGTTTTCCTTCAGATCCCTACGGACGCCCTGAGGAATACAACGAGCGTTCGGTCTGGCGCCATTGATTTGCCAGTCCCTAGCGTCCAACATCAACCCCCGCGTCAGTACACAGCCTGGACTAATCCTCGATCTCGAGCATGCGCGCACTTTCGCACGTGAATAGACCGCGCAGCTACACGGCAGAAGAGTCGCGGAGAGAATGCCTCGATAAGAGGAACTGCGAATGCGGTTGTGAAAACTTGAAGGGTTTCGCTTTACCGTTATTGAATCTCGCCCGCTGACCCGATCTGAACCAACTCTGGTGCCTGCGGGGTAGGATCCATAGGCATCGGCTTCAAATTTTGCGGATCGCGCCAATTATCCAGAATGCCCACCTGCTGTACGCAGGAAACCGTGCATCGGGGCGCACAGAATTTCGCGGTCGAATATTCCCGGTGCCGCATCTGCGGAGAGTATTGCGCCAGCGGAATCCCCGGGTACCCCCGCTGTTGCGAGCACCAGTGCACCAACCCTCGCTCACAAATATATAAATACCTCGACCCGGACCGGCACCGCCAATTGTGTTCACGCCCGCGCGCCACATTATGTTGAAACTCGTTGAAACGCGAAAAGGACCGCTTCCCCAACTCCATAATCTCTTCAAAAATACTCTGCTCGTGCTCACCGAGCGGCTTCAATTGCCCATTGTTGTCGTGAATGATCCCCACGGTACTCGTAAATCCCAGGTCCACAGCGCGATGCGCGATCTGCAACGCATCTTCCGGATTCTTCACGCCGCTTCCCAATACGGAATTGATGTTCACCTGAAAAACGGCATGCCGCGCCAGCATCTCCAGCCGCCCGTCCAACGTCTTCAGGCTCTTTTTTGAGACTTCATCCGGCGTGACGTTATCGATGCTGATCTGCAGATGTTCCAGGCCGGCGCGGTTGAGCCGCTCGATGCGCTCCTGATTCAAAAAAAATCCGTTGGTGATCATGCCCGCGATAATCCCATGCCGCCGGATATGCCGAATGACCTCGTCGATCTCCGGATGCAGCAGCGGTTCCCCGCCGCTGATGGTGATGATCGACGTTCCCATGTCCGCCAATAAATCCAGCCGGCGCTTCATTTCGTCCAGCGGCACTGGCATCGACACCTCGTCAAACTCATTGCAATACGTGCACGCCAGGTTGCACCTGCGCATCGGAATGATATGCACCAGGATGGGGTGCTTGGTAGAAAGCAGCGCCTTCACAATCATGCGCAACTCGCGCACACGCGTCTTCGCAAAGCGCGCCGCCCGCCGCACGCGTATGGCTGCCTTAGCCGATACGGCCGGCTTGGCCCCTGAAGTTTTGGTCTGTGGCCCCAAGGAATGAATCAATGCCCCTACCAAGATTATACACGGGGCTAATCCCGCCCGTTGCGCTAGAACCCCGTTAGTAATGGTGCAGCGCTAGCACCGCCTTGGTCGCTTCTTTATTCCCCATTCGTTCTCACTCACAACTGACCACCTCATCTTACATATGACTTTACTCTTCATTTCAACCTAGGTTGTTGCCCGTGGCTGCACTAACTGCAGCAGCCATATAGTTGAACCGGGGAAAAATAGTCGCGCGACACGTCGCAGCACCAGCCATCCGATCTTGATTAGTCCCGCGATCGTGAATACCCATATCGCTATGACCGGGAGATTCAAAAATAGTGCCACCATACCATCCGCATAGTCGGCCATTCCGCCTAGTGCGCCCCGCAACGACACTTTCGCCTGGTACAGCGGGCGCCAATGCAATCCGAACGCTTGCGCCTCTGCCATGGCGTGGATGTTAACCGTCAGCAAAGACATTTCCACTTGATGATAAAGAAACCGCAAATTGCCTTCCAGCTCGTCAATGCGGCCCCTCACCTCAGCTAACTTGGAGCTCACCTCCAAGACATCTTTTACCGCCCCGGCGCGCTTCAGAATCGCCAAGTATTGCGCTTCTTCAGCCCGCGCGTTATGCAGAGCCGCCTCCTGATTCACGGATTCGCGCGTCACGTCATGTGCTTCGATAGTGTCTTGCTCCACGGTCTTCGCTATTTTGCGAACCTGTGCCCGCACCTCGTCAAAGTATTCGGCGGGAACGCGCATGCTAACCTGCGCCGACCTCGTCCCTTCGTCGCTACCGTTGACGTTTGAATTCACCACAAACCCGGAAAAATTCGTCGCGAGATTACGCAGCTGTTCAGCCGCTTGCAAAGGATCGATGGCAATAATCTCGAGCGACCCCGTTCGAATAATTTGCCGCTCTGTAATTTCCGATGATGCGTGTGAACTTAAATTGTGAAGTGAAGGTGGATTTCCAGCTACTCCGCCGATCGCGCCACCCATCGAACCGCCAACCACGTGTTTAGGCAACGCCGTCAGGTAATCCACGCCAACGGGCCCGGCACGTTCGCTCCGCAGCCACGATGGTAGGAGGGACCTCGTTCGCCACATCGATTGCATACTCCAGGCGCTGTCTGAGCTGAGTCCTGTAGCCCTTGATGACTCAATGCCGCGTTCTTGGTTGCGCCAATTGACAAACATCAACAGCACAAATAGAACCGTAGCACCAAGAAATCCTGCCGCCAACCAAGGCTGTCTGGCTTTCCACGCCGTTCGCACCGTCTCGAGCGAAATCTGAGCCATGGGAATCACCTTATTGTATTAGACAAACTCCGCTCCCCTTTTGTTCCTATACAAAACGCCTGACTAGCTAGCCAAAATGTTTAGCGCCGCAATGCAAAATTCCCCACCCTTGATTTTTTCTAAGGGTGGGGAATTTTGACGTTTAACAATAATTGCTCTTCTGAGATTACTACTCCGAGCCCGAAGACCACCGCATACCGACGGAGAACGTTGGCTTATAGTATTCGCGCTGAATCGGATAAATGGGACTGCCCTGGTAGAAACCAAAGACTTCATTGCTCAGGTTTAAGCCAGATGCCTCGAATCGCAAGCCTTTTACGAGTCGATAGCTGCCTTGTATATCAAACTGGGTGTGGGCGTAGAAATACACGTCGCCCGTCGGACCATGGATGCCAAGAATCGGGTCTTTGTCCGTGGCTGCGTCGGTGTGGGTGTAGTTGTAAAACTGTATGTTGGCGTCATTATGGCTGGCGGCAAAACGCATGGAGAACCGCGATTTGTCATAAGTAAAACCGATGTTCCAAGTGTTAGGCGCCTGGCGTGGCAGAGCGGGGTGATCGATTCTTCCTGGGCCGCCGGGAGTTGACGGAGAGAAGTTGTTGGGAAAGGATACCGATGACTGTGTGTAACTGTAGTTGGCGGCTACTCCGAATCCGCTCAACAATCCCGGCAGAAATGAAAAGCGTTGCTCCCAGGCCATTTCGATTCCTTGGATATGCGCATTGGGACCGTTGACCGTTTGGAGCAGTCTGAAGCCTGCGTTCGGGTCGGTGGGACCGAGAAGGCTAACAGTCTGATAAATCGGATTGGATAGTTGTTTGTAAAAATATCCGCCTTGAATGATTCCGAGGGGTTGGAAGTAATGTTCGATCAAAACATCGTAGTTATTTGCCTTCGTGGGTTGCAGGTTAGGGTTGCCCTGGGTCACCGTCTTGGGACTGGCGTTCGGATCGACGATGGTCGTAGGCACGAGGTCCCCGATATTCGGCCGGGCGATACCTTGACTGTAATTCAAGCGGAGGTTGGTGTTTTTCTCGAGTAAATACTGCGCTTGTACGCTGGGCAAAGCGTTGAAGTAGCCGGAGCTTTGCGTAATCGGCGTGATTCTGGGGTTTGTCGCGCTCACTGTCGGATCGTTCGGATCTGCCGTAACGATGCGATTCGCGTTGAAGCTAGTATCCGCGGCATCAAAGCGAACTCCGGTTTGTAACCGTAATTTTCCAAAGGAAATCACATTTTGGAGGTAGCCCGCATAAATGCGTTCGTTGGCGTCATAGAAGGCGCCGGCCGAACGCCGGATGCTGGTTGCCTGGTCTAATGAAAGCTGCCCGAGATTGGCCAGCGCCGCTTGCGTAATCTGGTTGTAGCTGGAAGTGGGTCCGTAGTCTTGTCCGCCGACCGCAAAAGAGCCATCGTAGTAGGTGGGATTGGTGTAGCTGCCCAGAACGGAAGTCAGCGGGATGTTTGCGGTGCCACTTTTGTAAATCTGATCGTTTTCGTTCTGCGTCGAATGGGAATTCCTGATCTTGATCCCCATCTCGAAGGTCCCGAAATGAGAGTGTGCGCTGTAGCGCCGCGCTAAGGAAGCCGCACCCTGGAAATTTAGCTGCGTGGCAATGTAGTGCGTAAACGAAGTGTTCGATAACGTGTACTGCGTGGGGTCATAAATATTAGTTCCGTCCAAAGCGTTGAAATTGGGCCTGTAGGGATTGCGCAAGTTCACCGCGAGATCTGCGCCCGTCGATCCCGGCAGCAAATTCCCAGCTTGATCGTAACTAGCGGTGGGTGCTCCGAAGTTGGTCGTTGCAAAATCCTGACCACCAATGTTGTGGGAGCGTGAACCCGCAAACTCGTAAGTGATCAAGGTAGAGGAGAGGTCTTGCCGCATTCCGGTCGAGAAACTATAGACCTGTTGATCTGGGCGCCGAATGTAATGGCGATACGCATAGGAGCCAGGAGAACAGGGATTGCTGCCGGGGTTGGCGATGTCGGCGGCCTGGTTAACGGCAACGCAGTCTTGTGCGTTGTCGAACGCGATTACCGGGCCGTTCACTGATTTGATGTTGGTGCCGGAGTTCGGCGTGTACACCCAGGTGTCGCCGTAATCATGAAAATCGGAGTACAAACCCCTGGCGTAGACGCTGGTCCCTGGCTTGAGGTTGTAGTCAACGTCTATCGACAAACCATATCTCGTACGGTAGTAATCGTAGGAGCGGCGGTCCTCGGCGTTCGTAAATGCCAGGTTGGCGCCAGTCGCTGGATTGCTTCCAATTGACTGGCTGGGCTCCAGGTCGTCTATGCCCCGGTTGGTTTGGTCCCATTCGCCATTCAGCAAAAACCCAAATTTCTTGTTGACCCCGAATCGTTTTCCAAACGTACCGTCTAAACCACCGCGATTATAGCTATTCTGGATCGAGTTGTGCCCGAACGTGCCGCCGAATTCGTAGGTGGGCTTTTCGCTCGGAGTTCGAGTAACTAGATTGACGGTGCCGCCAATGCCATCAGCGTCCATGTTGGCCGAGAGAGTCTTGAACACTTCAATGCGTTCCACTAAGGAGGCGGGAATGGCATCCAGCTTGATGTTTCGGACGGCGCCCTCCGGAGACGGCAAGTTTACGCCGTTGACAGTAACGTTGGTAAGACGCGGATCGGTACCGCGGATCTGCACATACTTGCCTTCGCCCTCATCGCGCTCTAAAGACACGCTGGGCAATCGTCCAACGGCGTCGGCAATATTGGTGTTCGGCAAACTGTTGATCACTTTTGCGGGCAATACCTGCACGATCTCGTCCGAGGTCCGCTCGATGTTGATCGCTTCGGTTTCACCTTGCAGGCGTTCCGCCGTGACCAGCACCATATCGGCCTGCGATGCAACTTGCAAAACAGGATCGACGTTTAGGGTCTGTCCGGCTTCTAACTTCACGGTGGTGCTGAAGGGACTCAATCCGACGTAAGAGGCTGTCAGGGTGTATTCGCCGGCGGGGACTCCGGTTATGCGGAACTGTCCTTGATCGTCCGAAACACCTCTTTCCCCCAGCGGTTGAAGCTCAATCACCGTGCTCGGTAAGGGAGCCCCAGCGGAATCCTTCGCTGTTCCAGTAACCGTGCCTTTGCCGCTTTGCCCCGAGGCTGGTACCACCCACGTTCCGTAACCTAAAATCGACGCCACAAAAATAAAATGTAGAAACCTGCGCATAGCTCTCCTCACACTCGTGCCCTTGGCCAGAGCGGTCATTTTTTATATTCGTTTTGTGTTGTTGCAGAAGCCCCAGGTCGGCGCGTCCGGTGCTCCCATTTTTTCGTTTCAACCCGAGGAATACACCCGGTTCATGCCGATGGCGCACGGTAACCCGTCAACATGAACGCTGCGTGACACCTTCATGAACTTGCCATGAAGAGCACCTGAATAAATGTTTAGGAACGCAGCTGCGATGCTAAAGTGACCGCGTTCCTTTTCCTCGGAACTCCGGTGCTTCTGCTAAACTTAAAGCAGCGGTTTTTCGCGAGCTTCAGGAGCCGAGATGGCCGACGCCGTTCACGCTGCGCATCCCCACACTTCACAACCCAGAAATACCCGCACCGAATCCGACAGCATGGGCAAAATGGAAGTTCCCGCCGACCGTTACTACGGCGCGCAGACGGCGCGCTCGCTGATTCACTTTGCCATCGGCAAAGACACCATGCCGCCGGAACTCATCAGCGCTTTTGGCATCCTCAAAAAAGCCGCTGCCCTCGTCAATCAAGACCTCGGCAAGCTTCCGGCAGAAAAATCCAAGCTGATCGTCCAGGCCGCTGACGAAGTAATGGCCGGCAAATTGCACGACCATTTCCCTCTGCGCATCTGGCAAACCGGCAGCGGCACGCAAACTAACATGAACGTCAACGAAGTCATCTCTAATCGCGCCATCGAACTTTCCGGCGGCGTCATGGGCAGCAAAAAACCTATTCATCCCAACGATGACGTCAACATGTCCCAATCTTCCAACGACACTTTCCCCACCGCCATGCATATCGCGGCGGCTACGGAAACCGCTCGTAAGCTTTTGCCCGCGGTCAAAAATTTACGTGACGCGCTCGATGCCAAAGCAAAAGAGTTCGTTGGCATCGTGAAAATCGGACGCACTCATCTTCAGGACGCTACACCGCTCACTGTAGGCCAGGAATTTTCCGGCTGGGTGAGTCTTCTCGACCGGGACGTCAAACGCATCAACGAAGCTCTGGACGGTTTGTACGATCTGGCCATCGGTGGCACCGCCGTCGGCACCGGACTCAACGCTCATCCCGAATTCGCCGAGCGTGCCGCACGCAAAATTTCCGAGTTGACCGGACTTCCCTTCCGCTCGCATCCCAACAAATTCGCCGCACTCTCCGCGCACGACGAGATTGTCTTTGCCAGCGGCGCACTGAAAACTCTGGCCGCCTCCCTCATGAAAATCGCCAACGACATTCGCTGGCTGGCCTCCGGTCCGCGCTGCGGTCTCGGCGAACTGACCCTCCCTGAAAATGAACCCGGCTCTTCCATCATGCCCGGCAAGGTAAATCCGACTCAGTGCGAAGCCCTCACCATGGTTGCCACACAAGTGATGGGCAACGATGCAACCATCGGATTTGCAGGCTCACAAGGAAACTTTGAGTTAAACGTTTTTAAGCCCGTGATGATTTTTAATTACCTGCATTCCGTCGAACTGCTGGCCGACGGCTGCAACAGCTTTGTCGAACACTGCGCCCACGGCATCGAAATCAATCGCGAAAAAATTGACCACTACGTCAAGACTTCCCTGATGCTGGTCACCGCCCTCGCACCAAAAATCGGTTACGATAACGCCGCGAAAGTCGCGCACACCGCGCATCACGAGCACAGCAGCCTTCGTGAAGCCGCCATTAAGCTCGGTTTCATAACTGGCGAGGAATTCGACAAGCTGGTTTGCGCCGAAGACATGACTCATCCGTGACCCCATCTGTGAACTGTTTCCAACGGCCCTGCTTGAAAGTGAAAATGCAGATGTTTTCATGAAGCAGAAAATTTTCCCCAGCCTCGACGCTGCCGTGGCTGACGTTCCCGACGGCGCGCGCATCATGTTTGGCGGATTTGGCGGAGCCGGCTTCCCCAACAATCTGATTCAAGCGCTGGCTCGCAAAGGAACCAAAAACATCACCGCCATCAGCAATAATTGTGGTACCCGCGACGGCGAACTGGGACTAATGTTCAAGAACGGCCAGGTGAGCCATGTCATCGCCTCTTTTCCCGGCCCGCATGCAAATTATTTTCAGGAGCGCTTTGCCGCCAAAGACGTGACCTTGGAGTTAGTGGCGCAGGGTATTTTATGCGAACGAATGCGCGCCGCTGCAGCGGGAATTCTGGGCTTTTACACCACCGTCGGTGTCGGAACGGAAGTGGCCACAGGCAAAGAGGAGCGCGTCATTGATAATCAACGCTGCATTCTGGAATCGCCCATCCATGCCGATTACGCGTTCATCAAAGCTGAAAAAGCCGATGAACTAGGAAATCTCATCTATCGATTGGCAGCCAGAAATTTTAATCCGATCATGGCCATGGCGGCGAAAACCACCATCGTGGAAGTGGAAGAAATTGTGCCGGTCGGAGCCATCGAGCCTGAAAATGTGATGACTCCCGCCATATTCGTTCATCGCATCGTACAAGCAAAAGGAATTCGCTATGCCGGATAAGCCGCGCCTGACTCGTGAAGAGATTGCCGCGCGCGCGGCCAAGGAATTGCCGGACGGCGCCTACGTGAATCTTGGGTGGGGCATTCCCAATTTGATCGCCGAGTATTTGCCGCGAGGCCTCACCGTTTTTTTTCACAGCGAAAATGGCATTCTCGGAATGGGGCGTCGCGCCAAGGCTGGAGAAGAAGACTACGATCTGGTGGACGCCATGAAAGTTCCCGTGACGCTTACGCCCGGTGCGTCTTTTTTCCATCAGGCGGACGCGCACCTGATGACCCGTGGCGGCCACCTGGATGTCGCGGTTCTTGGCGGGTTTCAAGTCTCGGAAAAAGGCGATCTTGCCAATTGGAGAGTTCCGGGAGTGCGGGGCTCAGGCGGCATCGGCGGAGCCATGGATATCGCCGCCGGCGCCAAACTATTGATTGTTTGCATGGAGCACACCACCAAAGACGGTGCGCCAAAAATTGTGAGGCAATGCACTTATCCGCTCACCGCGTTGGCGTGCGTGGACATCATCGTGACGGATTTAGCGGTGATCGATGTACGGGCTGAAGGATTGCTGTTGCGCGAGACGGCCCCCGGCTGGAGCAAAAAAGAAATTCAGGAACTAACCGGCACCCGACTTTTATAGCCGCCTCCCTTCAGGTGGCCGCTGTGCCAACCGCATCAGCTTCCGGCAATCACAGACGCGCTGCTACGCGTGCGGCGATACTGCCATCATCACGACGCAGAATCAATACCAGGCTGTCGCTTAACGGAATTCCGGCACTGGGAATGTCCAGTTCATAGGCCCATTGAAATCGCTTAGGTAATTCATTCGCAAGTTCCGTGGCGTAGGGAGGAACCGGCTCGACAGAGAAGAATTTCACTTTAAAATTTTCTGCCGGACGTAAATCGACTCCCCGCTTCCAGAATAGGGATAGGTGCAGGGTACTCATCATTTCGCGAGTAAGATATTGACGGCCCTTCGGGTCTTGCATCTGTGAAGGACAGGGCATGTCATGAATGACGAACAGCAGTTTCAGGTGCTCCGGGAATTCGGTCACGATTTCTTTCCCGCGAATATATCTGGTGCCCTGGTTGTCGTCGATGCGTTTCAAATTGTCGAAGAATCCCTTGTCCATCATGTGCCCGGCCAAGCGGAAACAAGTGTTCTCGTTCAGGCTGCCGTCCGTTTCCAGGAAGACTCCGCCATCAAAATTCCAGATTGTCTTCGGAATGCGCTTAGGCTTGTCTCCGGGCTTTTGCCCAGCCAGCGCCAAAGCCAACGGTTGGCCGCACAGCAGCAACGCTGCGAGAAATATTGCCCGCGGAGTTTGGGAACAATGGGTGCGCATCATGAGTGGTCAAACGTCAGTCGACCGGCTTGAATAGTGTACGTGTGCCGCGAACCGCGCTGTCAACTCACGCGCTACTCGCGCTTAGAGGCGTAGGTGCAATGCGAACTGCTGGCAATGCCGGGGTGTGTCATTTACTATCCGAATAGAACACATGAAGCGCGGGTCAACTCTACTATTAATCATTGTCGCATTCGTTGGCCTCATCGTGGCGGTGGCCGCCTCGCTTCTGCATAACGGCCTGAGCGCTCGCGCTCGGCCCAGCGCCATGGAAGAGATGCTGGCACGTAACGCGTGGCATCTTTCCATTCCGTCGAACGCGCGGGCCATGAGCAATCCGTTGCCTGCCTCTGCGGAAAATCTTAAAGATGCGCGGCTTCATTTCGCGGATCACTGTGCAATCTGTCACGCCAACGATGGTAGCGGTCACGCGCTACTTGGGCGCGGGTTATACCCGAAGCCGGCGGATCTGCGCCAGGCTGAGACACAGAATCGCTCCGACGGCGAGCTTTTTTGGATCATCGAGAACGGAGTGCGGTTCACGGGCATGCCGGCCTTTGGCGGCCAGGGCATGAGCGACGATTCCTGGAAGTTGGTCCATTTTATAAGGCATCTGCCGCAGCTTACCGCTGAAGAGCGCATCGAAATGTCCCGTTACAATCCAAAAAGCCCGGAGGAACGAGAGGAAGAAAAAGAGGAAGATCAATTTCTGAATGGCACAACACCGCAGAAATCCGGAACGCCAAAATCTCATCCTTAAGGTATTCTTAAATCTGTAAGTCTTGGGGGATTTTATGACGCGTCGCGTATTCACATTCTTGCTATCTTTTTTATTCGTCGCCATTACGCTTTCCGCTCACGGCGACAAAAAGCACGTCATTGGAACGATAGAAAAATTAAATTCCGGTTCCGTGACGGTAAAAACACGGGATGGAAAATCGGTACAGGTGAAACTGGTCCCTTCCACCGTATTCGTTGCGCGCGTGGCGACAGTAGATAAACCTGCGGCGCTTTCCGATCTCGCCATTGGCGAGAACGTGGTGATCCACGCCACTCCAAAGGGCGACGAACTGGAAGCTGACGAAGTCAGATTCTCCGCTCCAGGGGCATCTGGCTCCACTTCCTCGAAACCTCAGCAGCAACCATAGGTACATAGGTTGCTCTCGACGCAGCATCAACCTTGAATCTATTTTTTTAGTCTTCAAGGACGTGGCAAGAGTGTGTTTTTATGACTAGCCACACGGGCCGATCGATTTCGAGCTCTAACGCCCGTTTCGCTCCTAGCGTCAGGTGCACGGTGAAAACGACAGCGCCGTCGGCATCGGCCGCGACTTGCGCGACAAACATCGTTCCGCGCTGGTCGAGCGAGATAATTCTCCCGGCAATTACATTACGGGCGCTCAGCCCGTAGGGGCGTTCGGTGGCTAATAAAATATCCCCGGCACGAATCGCCAGCCTTATTGAGGTCCCTGCGGCCGCATGACCAAGCGGCGTTTCAATTTCACATCCACCGTGCACAAGCTGCACACCCATCACGCCATCCGCTTCTCGAAGCTCGGTTACCACGCCACTGAACAGATTTTCGAATCCTGAGGCTTGCGCCAATGACGAGCGCCGCGGTGCGTCCAGCACGTCGTGAGGCGTTCCGGTGCTGATAATCTTCCCCTGATCGAGGACGATCACGCGTTCTCCCAGCGCGTCCACCTCGGCGCGGCTGTGGGTGACATACAAAATTGGAATGTTTTGCGCCGCGTTCCATCGCCGCAAATCTTCCATGATGGATTTTTTTAGCCCTTCGTCCAGCGCCGTCAGTGGCTCGTCGAGCAGCAGTACCCGCGGTGAAGTCGCCAGTGAGCGAGCCAGCGCGACTCTCTGCCGTTCTCCGCCAGATATTTCACCGGCATTTCGCTTGGCCAACTGCTCCACCTGAAAAGCTTCCAGCATTGCTCTTACGTGCACGGCTCGTTCCGTCACCGGGATGTCCGCCAGGCCGTAGCCGATGTTTTGTTCCACAGTCATGTGCGGAAATAGCGCCAGGGTTTGAAAAACGTACGCGATTTTTCTTTTTGCCGGTCGGACCTCGATACGCCCCTCAACGTCAAGCAGAACTTCGCCACCTATTTCAATTTGTCCGCTGTCGGGCTTGAGCAATCCGGCGATGCAATCGAGTAAGGTGGACTTTCCTGCGCCCGAGGGACCAAAGACGATGGTGATACCAGGGGGGATTTCGACGGCAACATCCAGTACGAACGAACATTGCTTGCGACCGGAGCGCGCTTTTCGGAGCCGCGCCTTAAGCACGGGCGGGCTTATCTCGCTGCCCACGAGGCCCACACGCGCCGGCCGATTCGGCGATTGACTCCATACACCGCGGACAGCACCACAAATGAAATTATCAACAGCACCAGCGCCATGCGATTCGCTTCGGCATATTCCATGGACTGCACGCGGTCGTAAATTTCGATGGACGCCGTGCGCGTGATGCCGGGCAAATTTCCGCCCACCATCAGCACCACTCCGAATTCCCCAAGCGTGTGCGCAAAGCTCAGAACCACAGCAGTCACAATGCCCGGCAACGACAGCGGCAAGATCACGCTTCTGAAGGTGCGCAAGCGGCTGGCGCCCAGCAACGCGGATGCGTCTAAAAGTCGGCGGTCCATTGCCTCAAAGGAGGCAATCAACGGCTGTACTGTGAATGGGAAACTATACAGAACTGATGCGAATACCAAACCGCCGAAGGTGAACGCCAACCCTCGATGGAACAATGCGTTTGAGATTTTCCCAATCGGGCCATGCGGCCCTAACGCGATCAAGACGTAAAATCCGAGAACAGTTGGCGGCAACACCAATGGCAGCGCCACGATGGCTTCCAACAAAAATTTGCCGCGCCAGTCCCAATACGCCAGCCAATACCCCAGCGGCACGCCAATCAGCAACAAAATTACGGATACGCACGCCGCGAGGCGCACGGAGAGAATCAGAGCGTCCATATCACTTTGGGAATCTATCTTGCTTCGTTGTCGTGGACAATAAATGCCTTCCAGCTTCACGGCGTCGGAACGGTGAAACCAAATCGCTCCAGTATTTGCCGCCCTTGCGGTCCGCTGACAAACTCCAGAAACCCGCGAGCCGCAGCTTTATTATTCGAGGCTTCGAGCAGAACGACCGCTTGCTTAATGGGCGGATAGTTATTGGCGGGAATTTCCCATCTGTTTCCGTTCTTCATCGCCGGAGAGACGGCCAGCGAGAGAGCCACGATCCCTGCTTGTGCGTTACCGGATTGTACGAACTCGGCCGCTTGGGAAATATTTTCTCCGTACACCAGCTTGTCTTTCACTTGCTGGTAGATGCCAGCTTTCTTCATTGCCGCCACAGCAGCGCGCCCGTACGGGGCATGTTCGGGATTCGCGATGGCTATTTTTTTTACACGCTGATCCAGCAAAGACTTCCATCCGTCTTTCGCGGCATTGATGCCACTGTCGTTGGGAGTCCAGATCACGAGGTGGCCTACGGCGTATTCACGCAAAGTGCCAGGTTCGGCTAAGCCGGCGGCTTCTAGTTTTTTGGGATATTCGGAGTCGGCGGAAAAAAACAGGTCGATAGGCGCGCCATTCTCAATCTGAGTTAGAAAATTGCCGCTAGATCCATAGGTGATATCAAGTTTCGCGCCGCTTTGCTTCTCGAACTGTGAGGCCAGCTCCGCCATCGCAAATTTCAGGTCCGCCGCCGCCGCGACCTTCACCGCTGGCGCGGGCGCATGCGAGCCGGCGAAAATCACGGTCAGGAGAATGACGATCAGTTTGGATGGGGCTTTCATAGTGCTTCGCTAATGATTAGTGGCGCAAAGCAGCTATAACTTATCATTAAATTCGTTTAATTCCGCAGAGGTTTGCCGGTTTTCAAGGTGTGGGCAATGCGTTCTTGCGTCTTCTTCTCACCGCACAAAGACACGAATGTTTCGCGTTCCAGGTCCAGCACGTACTGTTCGCTTACAAATTGCGGCGAACTCAACGCGCCGCCGGCTAGAATATTCCCCAGTTGGCGTCCCACGTGAGCGTCGTAGTCGGTTATATAACCGCCGCGTTGCATCATATGAATCACCAGCTTGGCGCCGGACAGAAATTGCTCGCCAAGCACTTTGATCTGCGTGGTTTGCGCGCCTTCTTGCCAGCTCACGGCCTTGGCCCGGTATCCGCTGCGCACCAGCGCCAAGGCAACTTCTTTGGCGTCGCCAACCAAGCGGTCGCGATTCATGGACACACCGTCCTCGCGGCGCAAGAAACCAACATCGCGACACTCTTCCGCGCTGGTGCCGACTTTGGCGATAGCAATAGTTTCGAAGACGGGCTTCATGGCGTGAAATAAATCCAGGTCTTGGCCGCCAGCGGCACGCTCGTTGGCGCGAATCATCATTTCTTTGGTGCCTCCGCCTCCGGGAATCAAGCCGACACCAGTCTCCACCAGCCCCATGTAAGCTTCCGCAGCGGCTTGAATTCTCGCGCCGTGCAGACTCACTTCGCAGCCGCCGCCCAATGCCATGCCTTGCGGAGCGACTACCACGGGCTTGGGTGCATATTTAATGGCTAGATTTGCATTCTGAAATTGTTTGACGGCCAGGTGCAACTCGTCCCACTCCTGTTCCTGCGCACCCATCAGCACCAACATCAGGTTGGCGCCCACAGAAAAATTCACCGCTTGATTGGCGATCACCATAGCGTCGAAATCAGTTTCGAGCCGCTTCAATCCTTTGTGAATCATGGAGATCAAATCCGCGCCAATGGCATTCATCTTGGAGTGAAATTCGCAGCACAGCACCCCGTCACCAAGATCGATCAAGCTGGCTCCGGAGTTGCGTTCCACTTCTTTACCCGCATCTTTCAGCGATTTAAGAAAAATTACGCCGGCCGGCTCTTCGATTTTTCTGGCACTGTTGCTGCTTAGTTCGAATACGGAGGTGGCTCCTTTTTCCGAGGTATAAAAACTCCCCCGTCCGCTCGCCAGCAATTTGTCGATCGCGGCCGGAACACTGCGGCCTTCTTTTTTTATTTGTGCCGCGAAGGCCGGCACTCCCAACGTATCGATTATTTGAAATGGCCCCAGTTCCCAGCCAAAACCCCAACGCATGGCGCGATCAACGTCCTCCACCCGGTCGGAAATTTCCGGGACGCGCCGCGTGGCGTACAAACACGTCTCCGAGAGCGAGCCCCACAAAAATTGCTGGGCCTTGTCACCCGTTTGACCTTGCAAAACGGGGCCGATGAGCGCACGCAAACGCTCGCGCGTGTCTTCGATTGTTTTGCCTGCTTCGATAGAAGCGAATCGCGCTTTCAGGCGCGGGCGATATTCCATGGTATTCACATCGAGAGTGAGAATTTCTTTTTCGCCTTCGCCTCGTAACTTTTTGTAAAAGCCCTGACCGGTTTTATCGCCCAGCCATTTGCGCTGCGCCATGTCTTCGACGAATGCAGGCACTTTATACATTTCACGCGATTCATCGTCCGTCGCTGATTCATAAATATTTTTCACCACATGCATCAGCACATCCAGGCCCACGATGTCCGCGGTACGAAACGTCGCTGACTTCGGCTGACCGGTGGCCGGGCCGGTGCAGGCGTCCACTTCTTCAACGGTCATCCCCAATTTATTCATCAAACGTAGCGCGTTCAGCAGGGAAAACGTGCCAATGCGATTGGCGATGAAGTTTGGGGTATCCTTCGCCACCACTACGCCCTTTCCCAGGCGGCGATCGCAAAACTCGGCGAGGGTCTCGAGTACTTCAGTCGATGTTTTTGGACCGGGAATTAATTCGACCAGCTTCAAGTAGCGCGGTGGATTAAAGAAATGGGTTCCCGCCCAATGCCGCTGGAATTCTTCGCTCATGCCCTCGGCGATTAAATGCACCGGCAGCCCCGAAGTGTTGGTGGTGACAATCGCTCCAGGCTTGCAAACCCGCGCTACGCGCGCGAGCAGATTCTTTTTGATTTCGAGATTCTCGGCGACGACCTCGATAATCCAGTCCGCGTCCTTGCATCGCTGCAAATCATCTTCAAAATTTCCAATGGAGATCTTGTCCGCCAGCGCAGCAGTAAAAAACGCCGCGGGCTTGGACTTTTTTGCGGCATCCAGGCCGTCGCGAACAAGTTTGTTGCGCTCCGCCGCGTCGCCGGAGGTCAAACCAGGTGGCACAATATCGAGCAACAGCACCGGGAAGCCGGCGTTGGCGAAATGAGCCGCGATTCGTGCACCCATCGTCCCTGCGCCGAGAACTACGACCTTTTCGATGCGACGTTTCATGGCTGACCTTTTTCTCTGGTTGGTACGAACGGACAGGTTACAAAACCAACATACACGGGTCAATCGAACTGACACAAACGGCATTAGCGCCTAAACTGGTTACAGCATGCCTGAACCTGTCATTTCGAGCGTGTTGCGAAGGTGGCTGGACGAAAAAGAGCGCGTATTGTCCAGCGAAGTTACCGGTATGCACGACGTACCCGGGCGTCCAAAGGTTGGCCTGGCGTTGGCAGGCGGGTTCGCTCGCGGCATCGCGCATATCGGAGTGTTGCGCGTTCTTCGCGACGCGGGCATTCATATTGATGCAGTAGCAGGCACCAGCGTGGGCGCATTGATCGGGGCCGCCTTTTGTGGCGGCACGCCACTTGAAGAGATGGCGCGCATCGGCGAACACACCAGCTTCACCGATTTTGGCAGGTGGACGCCGTCGTGGCTCGGTCTCGCTACCAACCATCGCCTGGAAAAATATCTTGCCCGGCTCACAACCGCAAAAAATTTCGAGGACCTGGTAACTCCGTTGGCTATTGCCGCCACTGACCTCAATGCGGGCATCACGGTTTACTACACGCGCGGACCGCTGGTGCCTCCGCTGCGTGGATCCTGCGCGTATCCGGGCCTTTTCGTACCGATACAATTTGAAGATCGCACTTTAGTGGATGGTTTTCTCACTTCACCGGTTCCCGTCGAAGGCGTTGCGCTGCTGGGCGTTGATATCGTGATCGCTGTGTATCTTGAGCCTTCCAGTTTGGAGCCTCCGCGTACGTTTACCGACGTGTTGAGCCGCTCGTTCAATATTATTCAGCGCCATGCGGACTTAGCGTGGCGGCAGCAAGCTGACGTTATTATCGAGCCGGATATGAAAACATTTTTGTGGGATGATTTCACGCGTACGCCAGAGCTGGTTGCGGCTGGAGAAGCTGCGGCCAAGGAGGCTCTGCCGAAAATTCGCGGATTGATTGGAAGCGATTCGCCGGGGACCAGCGGAAGCGATGCTGCTGGAAAAGATGTCATCTCGCGTCAGTAAACTGACGCATCGTGCTTAACTACTCGCCAGAAGAGTCTTCAGGAACTAGTTCGCGCTGCAGATGGAGTCGCTGGCGAGGGCTTGGGCTTGGTCTCCAAAGGTGTGACGTGTACGATGACCGGCTGGCCTTGGCCTTTGCCACGCTGCGTGAGCCACGCGCCCAGTCCTTCCGCAAACCGCTCCGGAGTGAGACGAAAGCTGGTTTCAACCTGGCCATCGGCGAGAGGCAAAGTGTCGTCGAATTCGGCGGCGTTGGTGAAATTACGCATGCAAAATTGATCGAGCCATTCAAGCGGGCAAGGCTTGGCCTCACCTTGAATCACGATATTCACGTTAAATTTTTGTGCGTACATGCCGGTTAGCAGAGCGATGAAACGGGCGCTTTAGTCCGCGTGAAATAAAAAGCTACGAGGCGCGCGGGCGCTTCACAGAATGCGCGAGGCCCATGGCTTCGAGCATCCAGATGAAATACCAGCCGATGTCCGGTTGCCACCAGCGTAGACCCAGGCGTGCCGAGCCCGCATGAGTGTGGTGATTCTTATGCCAGTTTTCACCCCAGGCCGTAAGTTGAAAGGGACCGAGCCACCAGACGTTCTTGCTGGAGTCGCCTTCGGCGACGTGATCGAGATGCGTCAGGCTATTCACGAAACACTGCATGTGCAGCGTGTACACCAGGCGAATCGCGCCAAGCCAGAAAAAACCCATCCAACCGAGGCCCAGGATCGGCCCGATAAAAATGGACAAGATAATTACCGGCGTTTCCGCGTAGCCCCAGATCCTGTAAATGCCGCGATTCACTTCGGGAGCCCAGCGTTGCCGGTCGGCTGGCGGAGTTTGATACAGCCAGCGCAAATGCGCCCACCAGAAGCCGCCTTGCTTGGGGCTTGAAATGTCGTTAGGCGTGTCGGTGGTGGAATGGTGCTGCCGGTGATAAGCGACCCAGCTTGCGGGATGACCGGAAGCGTTGAATACCGCCCAGAAAATCAACATCTGCTCGATGAAGCGATTGGTCTTCAGAGTTTTGTGCGCGAGCATGCGATGGTAACAAACGGTCGTTCCGAGTCCGCCAAAAGCGATAAAAAGCGCCGCGAGTCCGAGTACTTTAAGGCTGGGCAACGGAAATAAAATTATTCCTAAGATGGCCAGCACGTGAATTATTAGTAGAAAAGCAAAAACACCTTCTTTGCGCCGGACAGGTTTCCAAAATGGACGGTCCCATGGCCGAGCTGGTGCGGTTGCTGCTTGATTCATGTACTCTCCGGATGAGCTTGGGACAGGGCCAAGCAGTTAGTTATATAGAGGTGTAAAGTCTTTGTGAGACGTATACACAATACCATTTTCTTGTAATGGTGCGTTTGCTTCTGTTCAAAAAGAGACAGTTTAGTTACTACCCAGATTAATTAAAGTTAACCTTCGAAGAAAAGCCATAAACTCCCACGAAAAAATTCACGAAATATTATTGATACTGACGCAAAATAACATACACAGGGTATTTCTAAAGCCCGCTGATAATTACTAAACTCCGCGTCTCGGTATTTTGAAAGGGATTCCGCACCTTGCGCTATTTTTGTCTGATTTCTGATTATGACGGAACGTTGGCCCACGATGGCCAGGTGACCGCCAGTACATTGGAGGCGCTGAAGCGCGTCAAGGCGTCGGGACGCAAACTGGTGCTGGCCACTGGCCGCGAACTTCCCGAGTTGCTGCGTGTTTTTCCTGAGACGCCTCTTTTCGATCTCGCGGTCGTTGAAAATGGAGCGCTTCTTTACAATCCTGCGACGGGAGAAAAACGTTTGCTGGCCGAACCGCCGCCTGTCGCTTTCGTCGAGAAACTTCGGCGGCGCGGCGTGAAGCCTTTGTCCGTCGGCGAATGCATCGTGGCCACCTGGCACCCCCATGAAACGGAAGTGCTGGAAGTGATTCGCTCCATGGGGCTCGAGCTGCAGGTAATCTTCAATAAAGACGCGGTGATGATTCTGCCATCCGGTATTAATAAGGGGACAGGCGTCAAAGTTGCGCTCGATGAGCTGGGGCTTTCGACGCACAACACATTGGGTATCGGAGACGCAGAAAACGATCATGCCTTCTTGGGAATTTGCGAATGCAGCGTGGCGGTGAGCAACGCCCTGCCGGTTCTAAAAGAGCGCGCCGACGTGGTGACCGCGAGAACTCACGGTGGGGGTGTCGAGGAAATCATCGAGCAATTATTGGCCGATGATTTGCGCAGCCTGCAGCCGCGTCTGAAGCGCCACGATATTCTTCTGGGACACCGAGAAAACGGCGAGGAATTTTGTCTGGGGCCTTACGGCACGCGAGTCACGGTGGCTGGACCGTCGGGGGGCGGAAAATCCATGGTGGTTACCGCCATCGTGGAGCGCCTGATTCAAAAGCGCTATCAAGTGTGCGTCATCGATCCTGAGGGTGACTACGACGATGTGGCGCAGTTCGTCACTTTGGGCGCATCCGATCGCATTCCGGGGGTCTCGGAGATTCTGGAAGTGTTAAAAAACGCCGGCAGTTCGATCAGCATCAACTTGCTTGGCGTGTCGTTAGCTGATCGCCCCGGTTATTTTGTGGGACTACTTCCCCGGCTCCAGGAGTTGCGCGCCCGCACCGGCCGTCCGCACTGGATCGTCATCGATGAAGCTCATCACCTGCTCCCGGCGGAATTGGATTCCGCGAGTTTGAGTATTCCGTCAAGCCTGGGCAGCTTTGCCTTAATCACCGTGCACCCCAAGAGTGTGTCCAGAGCTTTGCTGGACACCGTCAATTGCGTGGTCGCCATAGGGCCACAGCCTGGCGAGATAATTAAGGAAGTCAATGAAGGCTCGGGTAAAGGCTGGGCGCCGCCGGAGGCCACCGTGCCCAGTGAGTCCGGCCCGGAGGCGCGTTCCGGGGACATGATGGTGTGGCAGCTTCCCGAATCAAACCGCCCAGCGAGGGTCACGCTGGAACCGGCCAAAATTGAGCTGCGCCGGCACAAGCGGAAATACGCAGCGGGGGAGCTCGGCGAAGACAAGAGCTTTTACTTCCGCGGGCCGCAAGGAAAACTGAATATTCGTGCACACAATCTGAACCTTTTTGCACAAATCGCCGAAGGCGTGGACGAGGATACCTGGCTGTATCACCTGAAGCAGCACGACTATTCCGTGTGGTTGCGGGAAACAGTGAAAGACGATGCGGTTGCGGATGAGATCGCTGTGGTGGAACAAAATGCGAATTTACCGCCGGCAGAGAGCCGCGCGCGAATCCTCGAAACGATCCGCAAGCACTACACCGGCCCAGCCTGAAGTTCCTGTAGCCTATTAACGTTTTTATCGGGATCGATTACAGCAAAGACCTTATTGATGAGTTTGAGACCTGCGGCTATCTTGGTTTTATTGTTTTTGCTTCAAATACCTCAAAACGGATAGGCGCTTGGCCCCGAACACAAGTGCCTATCCCCCCACCTCCGATTCGTTTTTATTGAAAAACTAATTTGTCAAACGCAATGACCATTTGCGGTTCGCAGAATATGGCGCTTAATTTACTGGTATTTGAACAAAACTGGGTCCGGGCAGGTACGCTTGCGCGTGAGTGAATTCCTAACATAAACTGGATTGTCGCTGCACGCCGCTCTGCCGCTTCAGTTTTCTTCCCGCCGCACTCTCCGGGTTGGCAGGGCTGGTATCACGAACTGAACTACTCGATTTACTTGCCCTCGGCCCAGACTGCCGGGTGCGCCATTAGGGGGATACAGCTTGACCACTCCGCTGGAAAATTGGGTAAATGAAGCGGCGCAGTTGACGCGGCCTGACCGCATCGTCTACTGCGATGGCTCGGAAGCGGAAAACGAGAGAATCCTGGCCGAAATGTTGCGTGGTAGGGACTCTCTTAAGCTGAACGAAACGACTTACCCGAATTGCTACCTGAGTCGCAGCAGCCCCAATGATGTCGCCCGCACGGAACACTTAACCTTTATTTGCACGCCCGAGAAAGATGATGCGGGTCCGACCAACAATTGGATGGATCCAGAGGGCGCTAAACACAAGGTCGGAGCGCTGCTAAGTAACGCGATGCGCGGCCGGATCATGTACGTCATTGCATACATCCTGGGTCCGGTGGATTCCCCACTAAGCAAGATTGGCGTGGAGGTCACCGACAGCCCGTACGTAGTGGCGAACATGCGCATCATGTCGCGCATGGGAAAAGTGGCCCAAGATAAGTTAGCAGCCTCCGTGGATTTCGTGGCGGGACTGCACTCCCTCGGTGATTTGGATCCCCTGCGGCGGTACATCCTGCACTTCCCAGAGGAAAAGTTGATCTGGAGCGTGGGATCGGGGTACGGCGGCAACGCCTTGCTGGGCAAGAAATGCTTTGCCCTGCGCATCGCCAGCCACATGGCGCGCGATGAAGGTTGGATGGCAGAACACATGCTGATCCTGGGCCTGGAAGCGCCCGGTGGCAAAGTTACGTACATGGCCGCGGCATTTCCGAGCGCCTGCGGCAAAACTAACCTGGCCATGATGGTTTCCTCGCTCGAAAGCCAGGGCTACCGCGTCTGGACCGTGGGTGATGACATTGCCTGGATGAAAATTGGAGCAGACGGTTACCTGCACGCTATCAATCCCGAGGCCGGCTTTTTTGGTGTCGCGCCCGGCACGGGCTATAACACCAATCCCAACGTGATGGACGCGCTCCATCGCAACACCATCTTTACTAACGTGGCCGTGACGGCCAAAGACGAGCCGTGGTGGGAAGGCATTGGGGAGCCGCCGCCGCCGGGGCTGATCAACTGGAAAGGCGATGTGTGGGATGCTTCAAAGGGTCCCGCGGCGCATCCCAATGCACGTTATACCGTGCCGGCCAATCAGTCGCCGAGCATTTCTTCGCAGTGGGAAGCGCCAGAAGGTGTACCCATTTCGGCTTTCATTTTTGGGGGCCGTCGGGCACGGCTCGCACCACTCGTGTACGAATCTTTTAACTGGCAGCATGGCACGTTTGTGGGCGCTACCATGGCGTCCGAAACTACCGCGGCGGCCACCGGCGAAGTCGGTATTACGCGCCGAGACCCCATGGCCATGCTGCCGTTTTGCGGCTACAACATGGCGGATTATTTCGGTCACTGGCTGGAAATGGGCAAGAAGATCCCGCACCCGCCAAAAATCTTTCATGTGAATTGGTTTCGTCGCGGCGCAGACGGGAAATTCCTGTGGCCCGGTTATGGCGAAAACGTTCGCGTGTTGAAGTGGATCTTGGAGCGCGTGGAAGGCCGTGGGTCGGCGCAGGAAACGCCGATTGGCTACGTGCCCGGTCCCGGCGGGTTAACACTGGATGGATTGAATATTTCTCCAGCTGCTATTGAGGAGTTGCTGCGAGTAAATCCCGACGATTGGCAATCGGAAATGGATGACACCCGCCAGTTCTTCGATAAATTCGGCGGGCGCCTCCCGCGCGAAATGCGCGAAGAACACGAAAAACTCGGCCGCCGGTTGCAACGCACGGTGACCGCATAACAGATCGAAAGTCAGCGCTTTTTCCTTGAGGCTTTGGGCTTCAAGGTTTTGGCATACTCATAACTCAATGCCATGTATTTCTGCAGTTCCTTGGTATTCTTCAGCAATGCATCGGGCACGGTAACGTATTCCTTCATCACCGCGCCGTACACCTCGAACAGCTTGCTCTCGTGCTTTTTCAGGAAAGCTTCGCGCTCCTCCTTGGGAAGTCTAAGAGCCATGCTTTCCGTCACGGCGGATAACAGCGAAAACATGTTGCCTTTTAGGGAGGTGAAGGGATTGGCGGCGCCTTTGCGCTTGACTCCCGGAAGTGTCGCGACGGCCTTTTCATACAGTGCTACTTTCTCCGCGGAGATGGGACTTTTCTTTTCTGGAGTCATAAGACCTCGCACTGGCAGGCGGAATCTTAACACTGGATGGGGAAGATACTTTGGCTAAGGATCAGGGTTCCTGGTAAAGGCCTTGGATTGACAGCGGAATTACGAGCGGGCTTCGAATCGAGAACGGATGTTGGCACTGTTCGGAACACCGGAAGGCGCTAGGGCGCTATTTATGGGTCGCTTCTTGTATCGCCTCAAGAAGGTGTTCAACATCGACAAACACACGCGTGCTTTTCCGGTAAGTTCTTCGATGTCGGCCCCCGCGACAGGAATAGTTGGCGGCTGGCTAGCCAAACTGACCAGCGCATAAGCGGAGGCTCCGTCGCTGTTTCGAGGCCCTTCCTGGACCAGGGCGTATCGTCCAACGAAGAATACGATGGCGAAACAAACTGTCAAGATAACGTGTGGTACGCGGTGCATGTACCATTTTTGTCAGAGAAGACCTAAGGAAAAATAGTACTTCCGGTTCATGCGCCGCGAAGAACTCCAAAGCGTAAACAAAATGCGACCTGTACTACGGGTCAAGAAGAATGTCCCATGGAACACAAGAGCGAGCCTCGACGATTTTACCGTCGCCTGTACCTATTCAAAGAATGTGGGCGCCATGCGCGTCTTACTCTATGCGTAGCGCTTGCATAGGCGATATCGAGGCTGCGCGGCTGGCGGGAATAAGGGCGGCGAAAAACGAACAGACAGCCAGCGCGCCGGCGGCCAGCCCGAGCGCCAGCGGGTCCCAGGAAGAAACACCATAAAGCTGGGCGGAGATCAATCTTCCCGCACCGACAGCCAGAGGCAATCCCAATAACAGGCCGACCAGCACGCGCTTGAAGGCGCCGCGCAGCACCAGCCGGATCACCTTGAGGCGATCAGCGCCCAGCGCCATGCGCACGCCGATTTCGTTGGTGCGCTGATTCACGGTGTAAGCCGTTACGCCGTACAGTCCCACGGCAGCCAAGAGCAGGGCCACAATTCCGAACAAGCCCGCGAGGCTGGCGACGGCGCGCTCCTGGTCGAAAGAGAGTTCTACCTGTTGTTGCATGGTTCTGATACTGGTAATGGTCATGTTGGGATCCACCTCCGCCAGTGCTCTGGTGAGCAGCGGCTCCAGCGTTCCGGTGGGCGTGTTCGTCACTAACGTAATTCCTTCGATGTAGTGGGTGCTCAACTCCAGCCGGCCCATGAGTTCGTTTTTGTAATCGACACTCTGCGCTAACGGCACATAGAACATCGGACGCGCGGGTCTGCTCAGTTCAAACCCCGCGAATTTTGCGTCGCGCACAATGCCAATGATGCGATACGTTCCTACGTTCTCGGGCAGGTCCAGGCCGAAATGCTGATCCATGGGATTCTCGCCGTTCTTAAAAAAGCGCTTCACAAAGGCTTCGTTCACGATGGCGACCGGCGCGGTGGTTTCGTTATCCGCAGTGGTAAAATATCGTCCTCGCAAAATCGGTATACCGAAGTTTTGCAGATAGTTCACGCTTACGCGGTCCCAGGAAGCGCCCGATTCTTCGCCGGGCGTTGGAGCGGGATGGCCAGCCACTAAGACCTCTTCGCCCCAGTTATTAGTGAGCGGATTGTAAAGCGCCAGGCCAGAGGCATATACGCCAGGTAGACGGTCAAGGCTGGTTTCGAGTTGGCGATAACGCGCGGCTAACTGAGGCATCGTGTAGTTGGCTGGCGGGTTGTGCAACTCCACCAGTACACGGCCCGGCACTTGAAAGCCGAAATCCTGATGTTCCAGTTTGTTCAGGCTGCGCCCCAGCATGGTAGCGCCAGCGACCAAAATAATCGACACGGCGGCCTGCACCACCAGAAGCGCTTTGCGGCTGAACGACGAGCGATCCGTGGTACCGCGGCCCCCCGCTCCGCGCAAGGCTTCCGCCGGATCGGTGCGAGTGGCAAACCACGCAGGAGCCGCGCCGAAAATAATTCCCGTCAGTAACGCCAACGAGAAAGCGAACGCCAGTACCACGGGTGATGGGATGGCACTGATGGGCAAGAAATTTGCGCTGCGGAAGGCCAGTGCAAGGAGCAGTCGGGCGGCCACAAAAGCGAAGATGAGGCCGAGAATACCCCCGGCAATCGCCAGTAGGACGCTTTCCGTTAATGCTTGGGTAATGACTTGACGTCGCGTGGCTCCGATGGCCATGCGCAACGCGGTTTGGCCTCGGCGAGCCACAGCGCGAGCAAGCAACAAGTTCGCCACATTAGCGCAGGCCACCAGCAGGACCAAACCGCAGACAGTCAGCAGAATTTGCAGGCTGCGACCGTATACTTCTTTCATTTCGGCAACGCCCGCGCCCGCGGGCACCACGTTTAATACCTGCTTGGGCAGGTCGTGCAGGATCTCCGGCATCCAATTGGCCGGATACCCCGAGTCATATTGCATCCACTGGCGCAGAAATCCTGTGAGACGTGGCGACATCCCGGCAACAGAAGCGCCAGGACGCAAACGGCCAATCATGCGCAGCCACGCGGAAACGGATTGATGCAGGAGCGATGTCTCGCCTTTAATCATGGGTTCCTGTTGAAGGGGTATCCAGATATCAGGAGGATCACTGCGCAGCGTTTCGCCGAAAAATCCGGCTGGCGCGACTCCGATCACAGTGAAGGGCTTACCCTCTACAATGAAGGTGGAACCCACCACCTTCGTGTCGCCGCCATAGATGGTCTGCCAGGTGCGATGGCTGAGGACCGCAACCGGAGAGGCAGCCGGCCTGTCGTCGTCGGGAATAAATACTCGCCCGCCGAAGGCTTTGATACCGAGCGTGTGGAAATAATTGCCGGTGACATATTCGGACCGCAAAGGCCTGCTAGCCGCATCAATACCCTGTCGCCGCACGCTTAGCCTGGCCGCGCCGGCCTGAAATGCAGTCACTTCTTCGAACTCTGGCGTTTGGGCCTTCAGCCGTTCGAATAATGGATAGGAAAACAAGCCCCAGCGATCCTGCGGACCCCCTTCGACGCAGCAATCGTCACCTTCTCCTACACGATAGAGTTGCGCGGGATCGGAAACCGGCAAGGAGCGCAGCATGACGGCGTGGATCAGCGTAAAAATGGCCGTCGTTCCACCGATTCCGAGTGCCAGGGTGAGCACCGCCGTGGCGGTAAAAACGGGGGATCTCCTGAACTGCCGCGCGGCGTAACGCAGGTTGTCAAACAGGTTGTGCATCGCGCACCTCTTATCAGTCCTGTACGAAGCGGCATGGCCCGAAGTTCCCCGGCTATCTAGTGAATTTGGTCACTTCTGAGGTTCGGATTGGCGGATCTTCGACTGATGTTTTCATGCTGATCATGAATGAACGCGGCATGAAAAAATTGCTTTCGGACAAATTCACAATTGGTGGCGAGGCGGAGGCTGCGGCCGGACCTGTGGGAAGAGAGGCCAGCGCGAGAAACCGACGTGATGCTCCACGCGGAAATTTTGTGCTGGTCGCGATCGCGGGGCTTGTTTGCGGGATTGTCTTTGGAGGGTTCCACGCTTCGGCCGGACGAAAGCGAGAATGAAAAGTTGTACGGGAGAAAAATTTCAAATCAACAAATTCTCGAAGGGGACCTCCCCGCGCCCCCAGCGGCGCGGCCGCTGATCGCGGAGCTAAATCGATACAGAAAATGCTGGAGAGGGCGGTGAGCATGGTCGACATGCTGACGTTGGAGCTGCACTCGAGCAGGGCCGCGTCACGCATTTGAATGTGCATTTCAAGACGGGCAGCGCCGAGCTGACTCCGGAGTCCGAAGCCTCATGGAATGAGGCTCTCACTGCGCTCAAGGAGCATTCGGATTGGAAAATTCGCGTTGAGCGATTTACGGACAATCAGGGTTCCAAAGAAGCTACCTGAAGTTGTCGAGCGCTCGCGCAAAGGCGGTGGTGAACTGGCTCGCGGATCACCGAATCGATCGCAGCCGCTTGAGTGCCAAAGGCTATGGAGACGCGCGGCCCGTCGGCAGCAATTCCACGGCGGAAGTCGCGCCAAAAATCGGCGAGTCGAGCTTGTTCGAGTGCAGGACTGAGACTCGGCCGACGAAGCATCCACGCCAGTAAATTCCGCCAGATGTTTTGTAAACATCGCCAGGGCGCGTTACTCTCGACTTGCTTGGCGCAATAGAATACCGGCCAAGACAAGTTGAGAAAATATGAATCTCGAAGAATTCAACGCCTCCTTTGCCGAAGAACAGGCACCGCCTGCAGGTCTATCCATCCCGCTCGCGGCGCTGTGGTGGGACGCTAAGGGGGATTGGGCACGTGCCCACTCCCTGGTGGATGAACTGGAAACTCAGGCTGGCATGGCGGTGCACGCCTACCTGCACCGCAAAGAGGGCTCTGCCTCCAACGCTGACTACTGGTACGAGCGTTCCGGGCGTAGCTTTCATCGGCCAACACTCGACGGGGAGCGCACGGCGCTAATTGAAGGGTTGCTGGCTGAAGATGGGAACACTTAGCAGGCTACAAAGTCTGCGATGAGCGTTTTGTCCGTTCCGGGCCTGGCAGAACTAATCTGCCCGGAATGGATTTGGTTTTTCTAGGCGCTTGCGACGGCTGCCGTGAGTTGTTTGCGGACGGCGGGGGCAACGCCGGCGCCGAGCAGTTCGATGGCGCGCAACATTTTCTGATGTGGGAGCGTTGAAACGCCCATTTGAAAAGTTATTCGCGTCACGCCGCCCAACGCTTCATTCACATAGAGAATTTTTTTTGCGACGGTTTCGACGTCGCCGATGAGCAGCGCGCCTTTCGGTCCGCGCAACGCGTCAAATTGCGCCCGTGTAGTTGGCGGCCATCCCCGTTCCTTGCCAATTTCGGTGAAGGTGTGGGCGTAGCCGGGGAAAAAAGTGTCCGCGGCTTCCTTGGTGGTATCGCCGAGAAATCCAACCATGTGCAGACCGACTTTCAGCTGTTCGGGTTTGTGTCCGCTGCGAATGCCTGCTTCACGGTAAAGATCGATGAGCGGCCGGAAGCGGTGAGGTTCGCCGCCGATGATGGCAACCATGAGCGGCAGTCCGAGGACGCCGGCGCGCGCGAAAGAAGCTGGCGTGCCGCCCACACCGACCCAGATGGGCAGCGGATCCTGCAGCGGTCGCGGGTAAATAGCTTGGCCGGTGAGCGCTGGGCGATGCTTTCCTGACCAGTGCACGTGGGTGTTTTCGCGAATCTTCAGCAGCAGCTCCAACTTTTCCGAGAACAGCGAATCGTAATCTTCGAGTTCGAAGCCAAAAAGCGGGAAAGATTCGATGAAGGAGCCGCGGCCTGCCACGATTTCGGCGCGGCCGTGGGAGATCAAGTCGAGCGTAGCAAATTCCTGGAAGACTCGGACGGGATCCGCGGCGCTGAGAACAGTCACCGCGCTGGTCAGGCGGATGTTTTTCGTGCGGGTAGCGGCGGCCGCGAGAATGATCGTCGGCGCAGAGTCCAGAAATTCTTCACGGTGATGCTCGCCGATGCCGAATACCTCGAGTCCTACCTTATCGGCGTGCTCAATCTCGGCCAATAGTTGCTCCATCCGCTCGACCGGCTCTATCGTCTGACCGCTAACCGGGTCTGAAATGGCTGCTGCGAAGCTGTCGACGCCAATCTCCATGTGCGCACCTCTAGCTGCTGTTTTAGATTACATCGCCTGCGTTTGGGTACTTTCGATTACGCGGCTTGCCGCTCATTTGCCCGGTGGAGGAATATTCCCGCGAGGTGCTGCTTATTTCGGACCGCCAGAATGGACCACAGGATGACCACCAGGGTCGCGAGTGGGAGTCCGGCCGGGGCCATAAGCGCGTGAAAGAAAAAGATGTTCACGATCACCGGTCCCAGTAGAACGAGCGCCAGCGGCACGTAACGGTTGATCAACAGCAGTAGTCCTCCGATGACCTGAACACCAAAAATAACTACCCAGTAGTGCGACGCGAAGATCGCGCCAAAGAACTGGCCCGCCACACCTGTGGGAGGCGGCATGGGAATGAAGTGAACAAATCCGTTCAAGCCAAAAACCAGGAAGATCAAACCTAGAAGCAAACGTGCGATCAAGGATGCAGTTTTCATTTTATTCTCCTCTTTTTGGACCTGCGTTATTTAGAGACTGGCGTGGGCATGGACTTTTTCGAGCGATGGCGCGAGAAAGGCTTGTGGATCCAGCTTGCCGGACTTCAACTGCTGGGTGCCGCTAGCGGTGATAATGGCAACGTCGGTAATGCCGATAAACCCCAAAAGCGTCTTCAAGTAAGGGGTCACAAAATCGAAGGAAGCCATAGCGCTGCCCTTCCCGTATTCACCGCCGCTTGCAAGTAGCAAGGTGGCTTTTTTACCGGTCAGCAGGCCCTTCGCCCCTGTTGCCCCGTACGAAAATGTTTTGCCGACGCGGACCACTTGATCGATCCAAAGTTTGAGCGTCGAAGGAATGCTAAAATTGTGCATGGGCACGCCGAAGACATACTCGTCAGCTTGCTCGAGGTCGTTTATCAGCGAGTCTGAGGCAGCGAGTGCCTTGCTCTGGGGTGCGGTCCGAGATGATTCCGGTGTGTACGCTGCGCCCACCCAGGACGCATCGACTACGGGCAAGTTCAGCATAGTTAGGTCGCGCTCTATGACTTTCTCTCCCGGATGAGACTTGAGCCAGGTTTCGGCGAATTTTGCGGTGAGCTTTCTAGAGATAGACCCTTGGCCCATGGGGCTGGAGTCGAGTTTGAGTAACGTTGACATTGATTGCCTCCAATCGTCAGATGCAGCATAAACAACAACTGTTGCATACTATATCACGACGTATGTATTTTACGCAACAAGCGATGTTTTAGCGTACAATAGGCGTGGAGGGCGAGAACATGCTTAATTCCGACTGTGAGCGGTTAGATCCTCGCATCCGCAGGACGCGCCAGCTGCTACAAGGTGCGCTGCGCAACCTCTTGGAACAAAAGGAGTTCGATAAGATTTCGGTGCAGGACATTACCGAAGGCGCCACGGTCAACCGCGCCACCTTTTATGCACATTACGAGGATAAGTTCGCGCTGCTAGGAGAGCTAATTCGCGTTACCTTTCTTGACCTTTTGGCGCAGAGGAACGCGACGTTTGACGGTGGGTGCTCGACGGCATTTCAGGTGATTATCCTCGCGGTCTGCGACTACCTGAGCGAGCTGCAAAAGTCGCATTCCTTCAACCAGCATCAATTCGAACCGTTTGTGGAAGCGACCGTGATCGACCAGATCCGCATCGTTTTGCTGGATGGGTTCCAGCGTCACCCGGTGGAACGCCATATCCCCGCTGAGATGATCGCCGCCACAGCAAGTTGGGCGATCTACGGGGCCGCAAAGCAATGGATCAATACTGCGGAGCGTGTTCCCGCGGAAGAGTTTGTTTCCGTTGCAGTGGAACTGGTGCGGCCGATCGTGATGGCTGGAGTCGCGCAGTCGCCGCAGGTTGATGTGCCGCAGTTTGATACACCAACGACGGCTGCGCGACAGCAGGGTTGAACCAAACGAGCAGCTGTGTTGGGCCATAACCGCGTAATTCGATTAGCGTTTGCCTGCGCGTTTCAAACTAACATTTTGCGGAGGCGTATCCTCCGCGTCTGGCGGGGTAGCGTCTCGCTCTGCCCGAAAATCGGGTTGGCTTTGCAGCAGCCGCACGCAACGATTCCAGCGCAGAATGCTATCGTCGTTTCCCGGTGGGCGGATTTTCTCAGCTTCCGCGAACGACTTCATGGCGTCCTCAATGAGCGGCAACAAAATATGCGCGGAGTAGCCGCTACGCAGCTGCACCTTGGCACGCCTCTCGTATAACAACCCGGTGTAGTAAGCGCGCTCATAGGCGTCGCGCAGACCCTGAAATATCTCGGCCACTTCGCTGTAGCGATCGCCAGCGTAGCCGCTGAACTGATCGGTGATTGACAGGCCCAAGAGCCGGCGCGCCAGTTGATGTCCGGAATCGACGGCCAGAATATCCCGGCAGATCGATTCGGCTTCTTCCGGTTCGTTTAAGTAGCGATACAGCTCTGCTTTCGCGATGGCTTCAGCAATGCCTGCCCTGGAAATAGCTTTAAGTTGAGCGTCCATTTACCACCTCCCGAGCTGCAGACACAATACTCCTTTAGTCCGCCTAATTGCGTTTCTCGCTTGTGCCTCGCATTTTGCGAAACAGCATGGTCAAAGGATCGTAAAATTCGTCCACTACCCTTTCCTTCAGTGGGATGATGGCGTTATCCGTGATGTGAATCTCTTCCGGGCAAACCTCGGTGCAGCATTTGGTGATGTTGCAAAGACCGATGCCCAGCTCATCTTTCAGCAAACGCGTGCGATTTGCGCCGTCCAGTGGATGCATTTCCAATCCGGCCACGCGCACAAAAAAACGGGGGCCGCCGAATTGTTCCTTTTTGTCGTGATCGCGGAGCACGTGGCAAACGTTTTGGCACAGAAAACATTCGATGCACTTGCGAAATTCCTGTACGCGGTCGACGTCCAGCTGCGAAATTTTCCAGTCCGCGCCGCGCCTGGGTCGAAACGGCGGGATTTTTTTGTTTACGCGATAATTCCACGAAACATCGGTCACCAAGTCCTTGATTTTCGGAAACGACTTCATGGGCATCACAACGATGGGCTCATCCCTGGGAAGTTCATCCATGCGCGTTTTGCAGGTGAGTCGCGGCCGGCCGTTTACCTCCGCGGAACACGAACCGCACTTCCCCGCTTTGCAGTTCCAACGCACCGCGAGATCCGGCGCGAGGTGTCCCTGAATATAGTGCAGCGCGTCGAGCACCACCATGCCGGGCGCAACCGGAACGGTGTAGTCCACCGTCGCTCCGCCGCTGGCATCACCGCGGAACACTCGCAAGACTGCTTCAGCCATCGTTGCTTTCTCCGTTCCGACGCTCATTGCCGCGAGCTATAGTCGTAAACTTTTGATGCCGTGTTACTCCTGCGCCAAAACTTCTTTTAATTCATCCGGCAGGGGCGGAATGGGCATTTCGCGCCGAGCCATCTCGCCTTTTTCCGCCACGATGATGTTGTGTTTCTGTCCCCACGACTTATCGAGATCCGGATAGTCTATGCGGCTATGCGCGCCGCGGCTTTCAATGCGCGCGATAGCGCTTTTTGTGACGGCTTCGGAAATGATGAGCATGAACTTCAGCTCGCCCGTAAGGTGCCAGCCGGGATTGAACAACCGCGAACCTTCCACGCTGGCCGCCGCTGCCCGCGCTTTGAGCATTTGCAACTCGCTGAGAGCGCGCGCCAAATCCTCCGCGTTGCGATAAATGCCCACCAGGCTTTGCATCACGGTCTGCAAATCGCGATGCACGGCGTATGGGCTTTCGCCGGTATTTGAAAATGGCGCGAGTAATTCCTTTTCGGCGTCTTGCATTTGCGTGTTGTCCAGCGACGCATAGGCGTTTTGCTTGGCATGCGCCGCCGCGGCCATTCCGGCGCGCCGCCCGAACACGAGCAAATCGGAAAGCGAATTGCCGCCCAAGCGATTTGCTCCATGCAAACCTGCTGCAGCTTCACCTGCGGCAAAAATTCCCGGCATGGAGGACTGGCCAGTTTCTGCTTCGACACGAATGCCGCCCATCATGTAATGGCACGTCGGACCAACTTCCATCGGCTGTTTAGTTATGTCTACATCCGCCAATTCCTTGAACTGGTGATACATGCTGGGAAGTTTTTTCTTTACGTACTCGGCGGGCTTGTGGGAGATGTCCAGGTACGCGCCGCCGTGCTCGGTGCCCCGGCCTTCGCGCACTTCGGTATAAATTGCGCGCGCCACCACATCCCGGGTGGAAAGCTCCATGCGCTTAGGGTCATATTTCTCCATGAAGCGCTGGCCCAATTTATTGCGCAGGATGCCGCCCTCGCCGCGCACCGCTTCGGTGACGAGAATTCCCTGCACTCCGGGAGGCCACACCATTCCAGTGGGATGAAACTGCACAAACTCCATGTCCATCAACTCCGCGCCCGCTTCGTAAGCCAGCGCCATGCCGTCTCCGGTGTACTCCCAGGAGTTGGATGTCACGGTCCAGGCCTTGCCAATGCCACCGGTGGCAATTACCACCGCTTTGGCTTTAAACACGATGAAGTGGCCATTCTCGCGCCAATACGCCAAGGCGCCCGCAAAGCGGCCCTTTTCCATCAGCAGGCGTGTGACCGTGCACTCCATATAGCAGTCCACGCCCTGCTGCACGCCGCGGTCTTGGAGTGTACGAATTAATTCGAGACCAGTGCGATCGCCGACGTGACACAAGCGCTTGAAGGTGTGGCCGCCAAAGGCGCGCTGCAAAATCTCGCCTTTTTCTGTGCGATCAAAAAGCGCTCCCCATTGCTCCAGTTCACGGACACGATCCGGAGCTTCCTGCGCGTGCAACTGCGCCATGCGCCAGTTGTTCAGAAATTTCCCGCCGCGCATGGTATCGCGGAAATGCACTTTCCAATTGTCCGCGGGATCTACGTTGGCCATGGCCGCGGCAATGCCGCCTTCGGCCATGACCGTGTGGGCTTTGCCAAGCAGCGATTTGCAAACCACGCCAACCGATGCACCTTGCGCCAAAGCTTCGATAGCCGCGCGCAGTCCCGCGCCGCCCGCGCCGATGATCAATACATCGTGTTCACGAACCTCGTAATTTGTGGTCACAGAATCCTCAGGTCGCGAATCAGGCCGCTGGCCAGCAACCGGATGTAGAAATCCGCCGAGCCCACGGAGATCAAGCTGGCCCAGGCGAATTGCATGTGGCGCTCATTCAGGAAGGAGAAGCCACGCCAGGCCGCCGCTCGCGTCGACCCGAAGGACACGCAGGAAAAGCAATCCATCTTGCCTCCCGCCAAATGACGGAGCGAGTGGCACGACAGGGTGTAAATGGATAGCAAAATAATGTTGACCAAAAGAATCAGGCTGCCGACGCCGATGCCAAATTGTCCGTCGAAAAAGAAACCCTTGATCGCGTCATGCCACAGGAAAGCCAGAAAAATAATCGCGAGATACAGAAAATAGCGATGCACATTTTGCAGAATAAATGGAAAGGCCGTTTCGCCGCGATATTTGCGGTTGGCCGGCTCGCCCACGGCGCACGCGGGCGGATCGAGAAAAAATGCGCGATAGTAAGCTTTGCGGTAGTAGTAACACGTGGCACGAAATCCCAGGGGACCGGCCAGCACCAAAAGCGCGGGAGAGAGCGGCCACCAATGATGTTGCGGATCGATGAGTGGGGAATAAAAAGGCGAAAGATAAGGTCCCCAAGAATAGTAAGCGTTTTCAAAAGCGCGCAATGTGGCATAAATGCCAAAACCACCGAGCAGAATGAATACGGGGACCAGTTCGGTCCACCACGAATCGCGACGCAACGTAGCGCCGAAACGCGCTTCCGGCAAATGAGTTGGCGTGCCAGCCATGCAGGTACCTCCGCGTGAAGTAGCCTATGCAAAAAAAACATTTTTTCAAATGAAATTATCTTAAGGCGCAGAAATAGCAGCAATAAAACCTCAAGCGATAGATAGCATCAGACGCGTTACAAAATGCTTTCGATTTCGGCGTCCAGTGCGACGTGCGTTACGGGCTCGGCGTTGATGGTAAAGGTCATTCCCTCGAGATCGGCAAAATGAAAAAAACGGCTGATGTGGTAGTCCTCGTCATAACTGGAAAAAAGCTGCTCGGTTTCGGTGCGGCTTAGATTAAATGCCGCGAGCGGCACGGGAGTGCCGAAATCACCAGCAAGCGCGCGGTAGCGGTCAACCAGTTGTCGCAGTGGCAGCATGGGGGCCAGTCTCGTAGCTTCGGAGGTCATAAGCGCTCTCCTTGGGCCCGAGTGTACCGCTACGGTTACGATTAATAAATAGTCCTAAATGCCGTTATAATGCGCCGTGTAAACACAATTGATGGCAGCCGGGAACCAAAGCTGTGCGAGAGAGAAAAGACCGACATGAGTATGTCTCTTACTGTTTTCGGCAAACGATGCCCGGTGTACTCATGCCTGTTGCTTTTCTCGCTCTTCGGGCTCTCCTCATTGCAGTCCGCGCAAACGCGCGAGGGTTCTCGTTCGGCAGACGTATTGCATCAATTAAATGAATCCATCGAGGACCTCGTCCAGCGGGTGTCGCCGACGGTAGTGCAAATCCTGGTCACCGGGTATGGGGCCGCGGAAGAAACCGAGCGCGGGCAAACCGAGTTGCTGGTGGGCCGCCGCCGGGCCATCGGCTCCGGAGTGATTGTCGACCCGGAAGGCTACATTGTTACCAATGCGCACGTGGTGAACGGCGCGCAAAGCATTGAAGTGCTCGTTCCGCCACCGCCTGCTCCCACTGGGTCCGGGGCTGCCACCGAGGGGCCGCAATCAAGAAGCTACCACGCGCGCATCGTGGGAACTGCGCGAGAGATTGACCTGGCGGTAATTAAAATTGATGGGCACGGCTTGCCCGCATTGTCGATACGCAATGCCATGCGCCCGGCCAGGCAAGGCGAAATGGTTTTTGCCTTTGGAAGTCCTGAGGGCTTACGGAACACTGTAACCATGGGTGTGGTGAGCGCTGTGGCGCGCCAGCCGGATCCGGATAGCCCTCTGGTTTACGTACAAACGGATACGCCTATTAATCCCGGTAACAGCGGCGGCGCGCTGGTAAATGCCAATGGCGACCTCGTGGGCATCAATACTTTTATCTTGTCGTCGTCGGGCGGAAATCAAGGGTTGGGCTTCGCCATTCCGGAGGGCGTGGTGGCTTCTGCTTATCCGCAGCTGGTGAAGTTTGGCCACATTCATCAACCGGCCATCGGCGCGCTGGTGCAAACCATCACGCCGGAATTAGCTGCGGCATTGCGCTTGAAAAGAGATTATGGGGTCATTATTTCTGATATTTCGCCGGGCGGTCCCGCAGACTCGGCGGGCATTAAGATTCAGGACGTGGTTCTGAGTGTCGACGGCGTGGCCATCGGCAGCCTGCCGCAATTTGCTCAGAGCCTGTATCTGCATAAAACCGGCGATCATGCCGCACTTGAAATTTTGCGTGGGTCCGATCGACTGAAAATAGAGGTTGGACTTGCCGAGCGGCCGCATAAAGAAGACAGCCTTGTCGACCTGGCCGACCCGGTAAAAAATCTGGTTAGGCCCTTGGATATCTTGGGAATTGAATTGACACTCGAGCTTGCGCAGGCTTTACCTGACCTGCGCATTCCGACCGGCGTGATTGTGGCCGCGCGAACTCTCGGCGCGCGTACTGGGGAAATTCCATTGCAAACCGGAGATGTAATTCACGGATTGAACTCCGCGCCGATCACCTCGTTGGAAGGCTTGCGCACCGCATTGGCGGCTATGAAGTCTGGTGATCCAGTGGCGCTGCAAATAGAGCGGCATGAGCAGATTTTCTATGTGTCATTCACACGGTGACGCTATCGAAAATATCTTTAACGCGAGTAGCAGATAAACGAGGCCCCCAGATGCCTGGTACGTGGTGCGAGCGTTTACTAGGCGAGTGGAATACTGTCGTTCGCCGCAACCTTCTGACCCAAGCCATGGCGCGAGCACGCCCAAGTCACAACTAACACACTGAGTTGTTATACCAACGCAGGACACGGAGAGCGCGCAGTGTGTTCCAGCGGCTTGCCCGGCCCACGTCGGTCTCCATCGCTAAGGGAATCTGTTCGGGATGAAGAAGGTTCAGCGGCCAGCGCCCGTTCTGGTGGCGGCGCTCCATCACGATTTTGATAGCGTCACCGACGCGGCTGTCGGGCTTAATTCCTGCGTTTCGCAGATAATCGAGTCCGCGCAAGACGTCGTAGTGCCAAAACGTCGGGAACGAGAAGCGCAGCCAGCGTTTGTCGATGACTGTGCCAGTTCGAAGCGTGCGGAACATGCGGCGCTCGAGCAGATAGTTTTCGGCCTTCTTGCGGGCCTTAGTGACGGCCGCCGATTTGCGCCCTGCTCGCTCGTATTCGAGCAGTCCTTCGAGCACGCAGATGGTGGTATGGAATGAAGAGCGCTGGCTGGGGGGGCGTTTCGGCGACAAGAAGGGCCATGCTTCGCAGTTCCAGCCGCCATCTTCGAGCTGCTCGCCCAGGAGCTGATTTGCCAGTGCGTCGTTCGGCTCTTTGAAATATGCACCGATGCCGAGGATTCTGCCGTTGATGCAAGGCTCCGTTTCGCCGTGAAGGTAAGGCCGGTTGTTGAGCGGCGTAAACTTGAGCCGCTTGTCGACGCGGTTGCTCATGCGGCGAGCCTCCTTGCCGGTGGGCTCAAGACCGAGGTCCTTCAAGACGACGAGACTGTCGAGGGTAATAAGGTCCCACTTCGGCCCGCCCCAGTGCCCGGCAGGAGATTGGTGGGCGAGAAGTTGAGCTCCCCAGCCTTCGGTTGCGACGCGCGACCGCTCGGCTGCAATCGCCTCGGGGGCTTCACCGATAAGGTCCCTCATGACCTGCCAACGGATGCCCGGGTCCGAATCGAGGAGCCATGTAATGTGCGCGGGCCGCGGTGCGTAATCGTGTACGCGCATTGGTTCGTTTATAGCACGTGATGTGTGAGTTTTGATCCGTGCGCCAAGCGGTGATCACCTTGGCTCTGCATTAAGTCGCATAATTGGAAACCGACCCACCACTCGAAGCGCGGCGCATTTGTGCCGGTTACCGCCGATTCGGTAAGATGCTTTCAGCACTTGAAAACCAGGAGGAACAGCATGGGCGTATCTGTAGGTCAAACGGCACCCGATTTCACACTGAAAGATCAGAGTCAGAAAGACGTAAAACTTTCTGATTTCGCGGGAAAGAAAAATGTCGTGCTGGTTTTTTATCCGCTCGACTGGAGCCCCACCTGCACCAATGAGCATGTCTGCTTCGTCAACGATATGAAATCATTTGAACAACTCGATGCGGAAGTGCTGGGTGTGAGCGTGGATAGTCATTGGTCGCACAAAGCGTACGCCGACAAAATGGGGATTCGCTATTCGTTGTTGGCCGATTTTAATCCTCGCGGAGCTATGGCGGAGAAATACGGCGCCTACCTTGCGGACAAAGGCATTACCAACCGTTCCATCGTGATTATCAACAAGCAGGGCAAAATCGCCTGGATTAAAAACTACGATATCCCGGTAGTGCCAGATCTGAAGGAAGTGTCCGCCGCGCTGCAACAGGTAAAATCCGCAGCGGCTTGATCTCAGTCGACTTTGCGATCTCAGCCTTCGGCAATCTGACTTTTATTAGAACCTACCGCGAGAGGCATCTTTCCGGGCTTTTACGGATCCTTTTTGTCAGTGTTGGCGAGCGAGCGCATCAGCAGGACCAATTGCCAGCGTTGCTGTTCAGTCAATTTAGTTTTGAATTCCGGCATCGGCCGCCGGCCTTCGCTAATCTTGTAGAAAAGCTCACCGTCCGACTGCGTACTCATGCGAGTGCGGTCCGTGAGGTCCTTCGGAGCCGTGTAGTATTTTGTCGCGTCGGGGCCGTCGCCTTTGCCGGTCTTTCCATGGCAGCGTTCGCAATTGTCGCTGTAAAGGTTTCGCGCCTCAGCAAGAGTTCGTGGTGATGGCTGAATGGGATTTTGGCGACGCTTGGCCTCTTCGGGAATGTTCCATTGGCCTCTGTGCGTCACGCCCAGCACGATCGATAAGGCGATCAGCCCCAGCAATGCGGCGAACAGAATTTTGCGCAGCCTCAATTTTTGTCGCGCATCCATAGTTTGCTGATGGTTTCAGTTGTCGTCAGGCAGGATACTACGAGCGAAGAATTAGCCAGACCAATTCGGCGTTGAAAAACAGAATCGCGGCCGCCACCACCCAGGCAATGACGGTAGTAGCGCGTGAGTTCACCAGCTCGCCCATCTTGTTACGGTTGCTGGTGAGTTGAATGAGCGGAATCACCGCGAAGGGCAATTGAAAGCTCAGCACGACCTGGCTGAACACCAGGAGCGCGGTGACCTTGGATTCTCCCGCGATGCCGATGACCAGCGCGGCGGGAACAATGGCCATCGCTCGCGTAATCAGGCGCCGCAGCCAGGGCTTCAGCCGTATCTCCAGGAAGCCTTCCATGACGATCTGGCCTGCCAACGTTCCGGTCAGCGTCGAATTTTGCCCCGAAGCGAGCAGTGCGCAGGCAAACAGCGTGCTGGCCAGGCTTGCGCCCAGTAGCGGGCTCAATAATTTGTAGGCATCCGCGATTTCCGCCACGTTGTGCAGCCCGCGAGTGTGAAACGCCGCGGCACCCAGCACCAGGATGGCGGCGTTCACAAACAGCGCGAAGCCCAGCGCGAACGTCGAATCGAAAACTGCGTAGCGCAGCGCTTGTTTGCGTTCCGGCGTGGATGATCCAAAGGCACGCGTCTGCACGATGCTGGAGTGCAGGTACAAATTGTGCGGCATCACCGTGGCGCCCAATATGCCGATGGCGATGTACAGCATTTCACGGTTGCGCAGAATTTCCAGGTGCGGGATGAATCCCAGCGCCGCGTGGCGCCACAATGGCTGCGCGAAAAATATTTCATAAGCAAAGCATGCCGCGATGGAGGCGATGAGCGTCACTACAAAAGTTTCGATCAGGCGGAAGCCGCGGCCCTGCAGCGCCAGTACGATCAACACATCGAGGGCAGTGATCAGCACGCCGGCCAGCAGCGGCAAGCCAAATAACAGCTTCAACGCTACCGCGGAGCCCAGCACCTCCGCCAGGTCGCAAGCAGCGATGGCAATCTCGCAGATGACCCACAGAAACATAGCCGTCGGCCGGGAATAATTCTCGCGGCAGGCTTGCGCCAGGTCGCGGCCTGTGGCGATACCCAGCTTGGCGGACAGCGCTTGCAGAAACATCGCCATCAGATTGCTAAGTAAAATTACGCTCAACAGCGAATACCCGAATTTTGAGCCGCCAGCGAGGTCTGTGGCCCAGTTGCCGGGATCCATGTAGCCGACTGCGACCAGGTAACCTGGCCCCGCGAAGGCTAATAATTTTTTCAAGCGCGAGGCACCCGCCAGAAATGGAATGGTGCGATGCGATTCCGGCAGTGATGGCAGGGTTACGCTGCTGCGCAGCGCGCGCGTGGACCACGGCCTCGAAGAGGCGGAGGTGTTGGTTTCAACCGCGCTAGTTTCGGTACTTGAGGAGGGTTCAGTTTCGAATTGATGAGGAACGATGCGCGACATAGACCATATTAACTACGTTAAAGTTACCTCCTAAACTACACTTAATAGGATAGCGCTGTCAATGCATCTGAGCCTTGGAATTTCCAAATTGACAACCTTTTTACAATAATTCTTGTTATCGCGGCGGTGGACACACCGAATATTTCCCTCCGCTAGGTGCGCCATTACGGCGCGCATGTGTTAACTTCGAGAAGCATTCAGGGAGAGCAACGAATGGACGAGCAGCGGCCACCACAGCAAGGTCAGGTTCAGATCAAGGCGGACGAAAAGGAATTACAGGGGCAGTACAGCAACCTGGTGATGATTCACCACAACCTGGAGGAGTTCACCATGAATTTTATCTACATTTTTCCGAACGGCACGCAAGGCAAGCTGACGGGCAGCATGATCGTCAGCCCCGGCCACGCCAAACGCATCTGGCGCGCGCTGGGAGAAAACATCGCGCGTTACGAATCGCAGTTCGGGTCCATCAAGGAATCCCCCGCTGGCAGCGAGCCCACACCTACGGTCGGCTTCGTTCAGTAGCGCAAGCAGCAGTTTCGTCCGGTAATTCGAGGTTAGCTCGACGACCCGCGCACCATCCTGCGCACCGTTTCCGTCGTCGCGCCATACACAGCGTGCGAGACTAATCCATAAAGGTGGGTCGAGAGCGGGTAGGCCGCAGGCTTATCGCTTAAGCCCAACGCCGGCAGGGCCACTTCGTCGGCGGCGGCAAACAAAATCGCGCCAAAGGGAATGCCCGCCAGCGCGTTCGCAGCAGGATTTACCTCCACAGACGCACCGTAGACCGCTCCCATGAGCGCGCCGAACGCATAATGCACCACCGGGCCGGCCTTTTTCTTCTCCTCTTTCGTTAAATGGCGGCCTCGCAGCAACTCGGAGATGCGGTCGGCGGTCTTCATGGTGGCGTCCTCCGCGTCCCCGCCACCCTTCTGGTCCCCTTGTTGGCCCTGCCCGCCCGTGATTTGTTTCTCGGCAGCCGCCCACGCCTTCTGAAACTCGTTCATGGTCCAGGACGCCACCAGCCCGCCCACCGCGCCCGCCAGGATCCCCTTTAAGATATTTGCTTCGCCCGTTTCGCTCATGGTGTGAACCTCGTTAAGCAACAAAAATCTCGCTCGCTAACCTATGCAGCATCGCGAGCATTTCCACTATCGGGTGAATACATCAGAACCGCGACGCAATTGCGGATTTAGCGCTGCCGTCGTAAACTGCTCAGATTGTTTCCAATCGCCACTCCAGTTCTAAGGGCCTGTGGCTCAAGAGTCTGTTGTGGATTCTCCGTTACTTAGGTCCAGATTCCGCACAATTGCGAAATACGCTAAACCACCGTACAATGAGATAGTTGTGAACGTTCCCCCTGCGATGTTGGGGCCTGTAGCTCAGGTGGCTAGAGCGCGCCCCTGATAAGGGCGAGGTCGGTGGTTCAAGTCCAC
>DATHMG010000012.1:0-44488 GCA_035487275.1 Candidatus Acidiferrum sp.
GGCAATCCCGTTCATCAACGAAAAGGGATCATTCACTTTGGTTTCGGGCGTTCTTAATGAAGAACCGATCTTCGCCGGTGTTGCGGGTGCAACCGTCTCGGGCGCATTGGAAGGTTTTGTTCGGGCTACCGCAATTGAACTTCCCAAGGGATTGCGTATCAATGTGGTAAATCCTACGATCCTAAAAGAATCTGAAGACCGTATGGGTTCGTTCTTTCCCGGCGTGATTCCGGTCGAAGGATCGAAAGTTGGACAAGCCTACAAACGCGCTATCTTGGGGGCGCAAACCGGCCGCGTTTACAAAGTTGATTGAGCTTACCCCTCGTTTATTCGCAGCCCCCCGGCTACATCCACAAGAATCCGGGTTCACAAGAGAATCGATCTGTTTCGATTTGACACTAGTCAATGACTGACTGATACCCGCAGTCAAGTCATTGCCGCCGAGTAATTTACGACACAACAAACCCAGCAGGCAGAGCGGTGCAAAAAGATTGCTCGAAGCCAAATTCGATCATTCACGGCATCATGAATCTGCCGCTTGCACCCTAAGGTAACGCTCCGTTGTCTGGACTGACATAAGAGACCGAACGGTGTCATAATTCAAAAAAATGTTTCTCCGTGTTCGTGGGAGTGTATAAGACAAGCGCCTGTCTTAATTTGAGACTTCTAGGGACGAGTGTGTCCCTGACTAGCTGACAATCGTCCAGAAACAATGTTCAAGATTGACGTGGAATCTCGCCTGACTTACCGGGATCACCGCCCCGCAGCAATATCGCCACGAAGGACCGTGCAAGTGGAACTTGCTCTCGCGATTAGGCGGCGCTGTTCGTCGGTTATGGTGCATTCGACGTAACCGATGCTTCGCCCTCGCTGTACGACGACTCCTTCAGCCCTGAGCTGAGCCTGCCAGACGGGTCGGAAGAAATTTATCTTTAATTCGACGGTGGTGAACGATTCGTCCGGCGCCAAAGTGCTTGCAAAGGCCATCCCCATGGCAGCATCCGCAATGTCGCAGAGAATGCCGCCGTGGAGGGTCCCCATGGGATTCGCATGTTGGGGCCCGGCAGCCAGCACCACCGCAGCGCGCCCCTCGCCGATTTTTTCCGCCTCGAATCCGATCAGACGCGCTACGGGTACATCGTTCGCCTTTGCCCGTTCCCTGAAATCAGGACGCGACGAGGTCTGTCGGGTAATAGTCATTGGGTCTCTCCTAGCTTCTTCTGTCGCGCTGCTCGAACTTTGGTTTCAAGGTATTCCTCTAGATGACGGCAGGTCCAACCACGTGAATCGTCGCTGCGCTGTAGACGGCTCACCATCAAGCTCCCTTCCAGCGTGCTCACGATCAATGTTGTCAATTCTGCCGAATCGATATTGCTGCGGATCTCGCCTCGTCGTTGCCCCTCTTCGATGACGGTTCGGAGACGATCCAGCCAAGAGCTAAGAGCGCGCCGGGCCTTCTCTCGCAGCTGCGGATTTCCGTCGTCGGAATCGATTGCCGTGTTGAGCAACGGACATCCTCCCGGGTACAAGCCCCGACCACCGGTCCTGGAAGTTCCGCACCATCTGCTTCAGACGGTCCACTGTATTAGAGATCGCCTGTGCGCCTTCAAAACGAGTGTCTAGCGCCAACTTCCAGGCATAGTCGAATGCCTCCGCCGCAAGCTGTTGCTTGCTGTCGAAGTGTCGATAGATCCCGCCCTTCTCCAGGCCCATCAGATCGGATAAGGCAGCACCTCATAGCCCTTTTGGTTGAAGATGGACGCTGCCTTGCGAATGATCTCGTGCCGCGTTTGTTCGCCTTTGCGCATATTCATACCCTGGTCAAAATAAATATGCGACCGAATGGTCGCTTACTGCATCTTACCACATGTTTAGATGCGACCGAACGGTCCCGGGACGCAATGAGAATCCGGTCCGCTCCGTTGAGATGTCTCAAGAACCAGTCAAGCATCGGCCGAAACTCCCCCGTGATAACGAGCTTCAACAACTCCAAAATGAGCTGGACGAACCTTATCGCACGATGGTGTGGCTAACGTGCGCCACGGGCGTCCGGGTCAGCGAGTTATTGGCTCTCCGCTGGGGCGCCATCGATTGGGTACACAGTTGTCTTTGGATACGGGAAGCGGTAACTAATCAGGGGTACCGAGGGCCGCGAATCCCGCTTCGCGTCGAAAAATCACTTGATTTCATAACAATGTCGGCTCCTTGACCCGACTACATGTGCTGCCGGAGCAGCTCTTGAGGTGAGCTAATAACAAGCTACGGCAGTTCCAGGTCGAGGGCGTAGATTTCATCGGTACTCAGGTCGCGGTCTAAAAGGTCAGAGCCGCCCGGAGCAATGCCGCTCCACCCGAAGGCAGGAGGTCTCGTGTATCTAAGTAATCCCCTTAAATCGGCCAGAATTTCCGAGTGGGTTTGCCCGACCTTGACCCGCCGAAAAGTCGGATGATCACTGAACGTGGTGTCGTAGTAAACGTAACTTCCATCTCGCGACCAATTGAGAAAACCGACTACACCGGGTTCATTGACCCAATCCGACCACTTCTGCGTTTTGAAGTTGAAAAGGAGGAGTTTTGTGGAGTCCCGGGTCAGCGCCGCCAGATACTGACCGTCGGGCGACCAGCGCGGACTGAAGAGGTTTTCCGAGCCTGGGATAGTAGTGACTTGGCGAGTAGCAAGATCAACTATATAGATCGCTATCGACTTGGCGGCGTCCGCGGTCCGCCCGAAGGCGAGTTTCTTGCCATCGGGGGACCAGGTTGGGTCTGACTGGAGTAGGCTTTCCGAGAGCACTTCCTGCGGCGTGCCACCCTGAGCGGGAATCAAGAAAATTTTCCAAGCTTCTTGCTGAGTATCTACATACGCGATCTGCGTGCCATCGGGGGACCAACGGGGCAGACCGGCGGAAACCGGCGGGTAGGTTAGTTGAGAGCGGGCGCTGCCGTCTTCGCGGCTGCGCCAGAGCGCGAGGTCCGGGTAGGAAACGTAAGTCATCCACTTGCCGTCACGCGAGAAGTCCAATTCTCCCGCCGAAATCCCGGAAAGAAAAGGCACAAACTGCTGAGACTTATGATCGTAACGGACGAGTTCTGCACGACCCAGGGACGCGTCTACAAAGAGTTTCTTGCCATTCGGGCTGAGTGCCATGGCGTCGAAGGACAACGGGCCAGTCGTCAGCTGGACTGGAGCGAGAGAACGCCAGCGAAGTAGTCCTGCTGGTTCGCGCATTGCCCAAACATTGTTTCCCGAAGGACTCCGGCTCAGGAAAAGGAAGTAGCGGCCATCCGATGTCCACTCGCCACAGCACACGTTGACTAGGCCATGCCCTTGCGGAAGCAAGGGATGAAGATCGCTTCCATCGGCCCGAATCTCCCAGAGAGAGTTGATCCCAGACTTCTCGATTGAGAAGCGAATGCGGGCGCCATCTGGAGAGAAGTGGGGAACGAAGGGTGTACCCGAAACAGTGATCAACTTGCGCGGGTCGCTGCCGTCGGCTTTAGCTTGGTAAATGTCAGAGCCATTGGCGAACACGAGATGTTGCCCGTCCGGTGACCAGGTGCCGCCGCGTCCTCCCCGACAACCATCCGCGAGACGACGGGGCGTACCAGAGGGAAGTGGCAAACTCCAAAACGGCATTTCAGACTCGGTGCCCACCTGATTGCACACTAGGAGTTGTGTGTGATCGGGCGAGATGTCGACGGCGAATACCCTAACAAACGGAGTAGGAATCGGCGAGGTCTCGCCGCCGCTGGTGGAGACTTGTACGATCCGATTCGTAGTGCCCGCCTCACTGATGTAGAGGCGCGAGCCATCGGTTGCCACGCTCAACTTAGGGATGCCGTCGCGAGTTAGTTGCGTGGCGGCCAACACTTTGGGAGGGCCCTGAGGAGAAGTGATCCAGACAAATGTCCCTGCTCCAACTATCACGAGCATGATTGCGACCGCCCAATGCCAGCTTAATTTGCCAGCATGTGCCGGACCAGGCGCGGCCTCCATCTTCCCGGAATTAGTGTCCCGCTTCAGTCGTCTCAAGTCGGCGAGCATCTCGGCGGCGCTCTGGTACCGGACTTCACGATCTTTTTCGAGAGCCTTCTGAATGATGCGCTCCAGTTCGCTAGGAAGTTCGGGGTTGAACCGCGTGGCCGGCGCAGGCGTTTTGTTCAGAATGGAGTTGAATACCGCAGCGGTGGTATCACCGCGAAAGGGAAGCCCTCCCGTGGCCATCTCGTAGAGAACGGTGCCGAACGAAAACAGGTCGGTGCGGTAGTCGAGTTCCTTCCCGAGGGCCTGCTCGGGAGACATGTAGGCCAGGGTGCCCAGAACCGCACCCGGACTTGTCAGGTGCTCCGGGTCTAATTCGTGTGTCGCAAGCGTTTCCGTATTAACAAGCGTCTCGTGTCTCGAACTGGCTTTTGCGAGTCCAAAATCCAAAATCTTTGGGTGCCCGCGTGCGGTGACGAAGATGTTTGCCGGCTTAATGTCCCTGTGGACAATTCCTTTTGAGTGCGCAGCATCAAGTCCTTCCGCGATTTCAATCGCAATATTTAGAAGTCTTTCCAATCCAATAGGACGATCAGCGATGACATGTTTCAGCGTTTGTCCGTCGAGAAATTCCATGGCTATAAACGCGTGTCCATGTTGGTCGTCGATTTCATAGATGGTGCAGATGTTGGGGTGGTTCAATGCGGAAGCAGCTTTGGCCTCTCGCTGAAATCGGCTGAGAACTTGCGAATCGTTGGCGACCTCTTCGGGCAAGAATTTCAGGGCGACAAAGCGGCCAAGTTTAAGGTCCTCGGCTTTGTAAACTACGCCCATGCCGCCGCCGCCAAGCCGTTCGATAATTCGGTAATGGGAGATTGTCTGATCGATGCGAGATGAAGAGTCCGGCATTGGCGCTCATATTAGGTTGCCGCTCGAAGCAAGTCAACGAAGAGGGGTAGCTTTTCGGATAAGATTAATTAACCGTTAATTAAAAAACTTTTGCATTTTTCGGTAACGAATAATCAGGACATCCCAATTCATCCGTACCAGAAAAACTTTTCCATTTACGAAGACCCGTTAAAGGCCGACGGGGCCCTCCTTTTTGTTCAAAAATCCGGTGCGCTCTTCTATCAGTGCAGATAATTTCGGACCACTCGGCGATTAAACCCGCTATCGAGCGGCAAAACATTAGAAAGACTTCGCGCCTTCTTCAATTTTTGTGTGGAGCGAAGCTGGGTTGACCAGAATCACGCCCGAAAATTGAAGGCTCCTAAACTGCATCAGCGACCAACGCTTCCATTTGAGCGGGAAGAAATGTTACGAATTCTCGCAGCTCTTGATCCATACATCGAGCGAACAGCTCCACACGGCCGCGATAATGCGCGCGGGCTGCGATCGCTTATATTGCTTCTACGTTGGTCAGGACTTCGTATCGGAGAAGCAGTAAATCTTACCATCGATAAAATTGAGGGCTCGAAGCTTCGACTGTATACCCAGAAGCCGGGCATTCAAGTCTGCGGCGTGCTTCCGGATTTCGTAGTGAAAACCCTTCAGACAATTCCACGTGTTAACGAGCGCTTTTATTTTTGGTCCGGTATCGGAAATCTCGAGATCGCCGTAGGTAGCTGGCAAAAACGCATCAGGAAGTTGATGCGAATTGCAGGCGTGAAAGGCCATCCTCACCAATTTCGCGATACTTTCGCAACCGAATTGTTGCAGGCTGGAGTTCCAATGGAGCGTGTGTCCATTCTCCTAGGGCACCAATCGATCCGCATAACTGAAAAATATTAAGCGGCCTGGACCGACTCTCGACAGCGGCAAATTGAGACGGATTTGCAATCCGCCTGGGAGCACGATCCTGTCATTCTTCTTGAGGCAAAAGTTACGCGGGAGTTACGCGGAAAAAACGAAGCCGTTAACTGATTGAAAATAAAAACTGAAATTTGGAGGCGCGGGTGGGATTTGAACCCACGAATGGAGGTTTTGCAGACCTCTCCCTTGGGCCACTTGGGTACCGCGCCGAACTTTTGAGTATAGCAAAACTCGCGCAACCACTGGGCGTCACCGGTGGCAGCCGAAATTAGCCAGGCGATTGAAGTTCAGCATAAATAAGGGCTTGAGCTGAAATTAAAGCCGTAAAGCAACGGTGAAGGTTCGGCCAGACCGCAAGAACGGTCAGTCGCCCGTTATTTCTTGTTTGCCAGCGGCGAGTCGATCTTTGTTTCGCGCAGGAAACGCGCCGATTCTTCTGGTGGTGTCGGATTGATATAGAAACCAGTGCCCCATTCGAAGCCCGCGACCTTAGTGAGCTTGGGAATAATCTCAATGTGCCAGTGATAGTGATCGTTAATTTCCTCGCCGATCGGCGAAGTGTGAATCATAAAATTGTAAGCCGGCCGATCCAGCACCGCATCCAGCCGCATTAGCGTGTCTTTCAACATGCGCGCCAGGCTGCCGTAAATTGAACTTTGATTATTTTCATACGAAGATCCATGCGTCTTCGGCAACAGCCACATTTCAAATGGAAAACGCGGAGCATATGGCGCCAAAGTGATGAAATGCTCGTTTTCGCCAATGACCCGCTCGCCAGTATCGCGCTCCTGGCGGATAATGTCGCAGAAAATGCAGCGTTCTTTCTCGTCGTAATAGTGCCAACAATTGTCGACCTCTTCCCGCACGCGCCGCGGAACGATGGGCAGAGCGATTAGCTGCGAATGCGGATGTTCGAGCGAGGCCCCGGCCGCTTCCCCATGATTTTTGAAAATGAGGATATACCGAAAGCGCTTATCATTCTTTAAATCCAGCATCCGGTCGCGATAAGCCCACAACACATCTTCCACAGCACGCTCCGGAAGGCTTGCAAGTGTGGAAGCGTGGTCGGGAGTCTCGATGATCACTTCGTGCGCGCCCACCCCGTTCATTTTGTCGAACAGACCTTCTCCTTCGCGATCCAGATCGCCTTCAATACCCAGCGCGGGGAACTTGTTGGGGACTACTCGAATATTCCAACCTGGCGTATTTTTGCTGCCGCCGTTGCGTCCATAAACCAGGATTTCCGTTGGCGTTTTGGATTCCTGCCCGGGACAAAAGGGACAATTCTTGCCATTCGAGGCTACAACGCTTTCTCGCAGGAATTCGTTGGGGCGCTTGCCGCGCTCGGTAGAAATAATAACCCAGCGACCTGTGATTGGATCCTTCCGCAACTCAGGCAAAGATTCCTCCTCGAATAATTACTACTAAAGACCGGCCGCGCATACATAAAACGCTGTGCGCCGCCGCTAACGCAATTGCGGAATTGTACCGCGATTGCGCCAATGCACAGATATATGATGGCCCAGACCTGCGCTGTGGATGGTATAGCTATTTAGAGCAACATGGCTCCAGAAATTATCTAGCGTGGCGCAACTGCGGGCTGAAGGCGTCTTTGTGCAGCCTGATCTCCGGCGGACGCCCGGGGAATACTGTCGACGGCCAGAAGGTCAAAGCGCGTCGGACACTCGTGTAAGTGGCGGTCCGCTAGAAATCACTGCGCGTTACGCACCAGCACGCTTTGTTTAGCATAGCTGACGCTCAGCTCCGGCAACCCAGAGATATCTTCGCGAACGGTAAATATCACACGCGAAAATATGGGCATGACTTGCCTGGGTGGGACGCGGACCGTACATGCAGTCGATAAAGAAAAATCCCGTGGTGCTCATAACTTCTATGAACCGCCACGGGATGATTGAATACCTTAAGACCCTCGAACCTGCGTTACGCCTTGCTCTCGACTTCCTGAATACACTGTTCAAGAATTGCAAGTGCGGCATCGGCTTGTTCGCGGTCTATCAACAGCGGCGGCGAAAGCCGAAGAGTATTTTCGCCCGCTCCTAGTATGCACAAGCCGCGACGGAAGGCGAGGTCCACAATGTGATTGCGCAGATCTGCACCCTTTTCCTTGGTTTTTTGATCGCGAACGATCTCAATTCCGATCATCAATCCACGTCCGCGCACCTCGCCGACGATCTTGTGCTTGTCGGTCCACTTGGCAGTTTCCTGGAAAATATAATCGCCAACCCGGGCCGCGTTTCCGCGATATTCCGATTCAATTAGATCAAAGGTAGCCAAACCGGCGGCGATGCACACTGGATTGCCTCCGAACGTAGTGCCATGCGAACCGGGCTTCCAGTTCATCACGCTCTCGCGAGCAATGAACGCACCGAGCGGCATCCCGCTGGCAATACCCTTCGCGGAGCAAAGAATGTCCGGCTCGATGCCGGAATTTTCGCACGCCCACCATTTCCCGGTCCGTCCCATGCCCGATTGCACTTCATCCACAATCAGCATGATGCCGTGCTGCCGGCAGATGCGCTGCAACTCCTGCAGGAAAAAATCGGGCGCGGGAACGTAACCGCCCTCACCTTGAATGGGCTCAATAATAATTCCCGCTACTTCTTCCGGATCAAAAAGCCGCTTGAAAATTTGCCCTTCCAGCTGTTCCAGAATTTCCGCGCCGCAAGTTTCGGCGGTGTGGCCATGTGCGCAGCGATACGCGTATGGATAAGGAATGTGCTCGACACCGCTCAACAGCGCGCCAAATCCCTTACGCTGTGTGGATTTTGAAGCCGTCAGCGATAGAGAACCCATGGAGCGCCCGTGAAAGCATCCGTAAAACGCGACGAATTTGTCGCGCCTCGTCGCGTAACGCGCTAGTTTGACCGCGCCTTCGACCGCCTCGGTCCCGGAGTTAGTAAAAAATACTTTCTTGGCTTCCGGACCCGGCACCGTGGCCGACAACTTTTGTGCAAACCGCGGCATATTCTCGTAATAAAAATCCGTTCCCGACATATGAATCAATTCCGCAGCCTGCTCTTGAATGGCCGCGACAACTTTTGGATGGCAGTGACCGGTCGAGCAAACCGCGATCCCCGCAGCAAAGTCCAGAAATCTGTTGCCGTCCACATCCTCGACGACCGCGCCGCGTCCACGCTTGGCTACTAGTGGATAATCGCGCGTGTACGATGGCGACATGAATTTGGCATCCTGCTCCAGCACCCGCTTGGCATTTGGTCCGGGCAGTTCCGTCACCAATTGAGGAAGTTTCCATTCCGATTTAGATTGCGCTATCACAGAGGATTTCGTTTTGGATTCCGATGTGGTAATCATGTCTTCCTCCTTAAAGAAGAGTGGTCGACGTTTAGGCGGAGCTTGCCGGAGGGCGACGAACAGAGCGGTCAAACGCACCTACAGAATTTTCACTAAAGGGAGGGGGTTGTTAGTCAACGCTGAAAAGATTGGGGCGAGTTTCGGCGGGCGAAAAATTGCTGGGGAAGAGTTGGAAATTATTAGTCATTTTCGTTTCCAGCGGACGCTGCCGTCTCGCGAATCTTCAAGAATTATACCACGTTCAGAGAGCGTTTTGCGGATACGATCGGAGGTTGCAAAGTCGCGTGTCTGACGCGCCACCTGCCGTTCGGCGACCAGTTTTTCGATTTCGGCATCTCCGGCATTGCTGTTTTCCTGGCCATAGCCTAGATCCTGAAGTTTTTGCGCATCATTATTCACCAGCACAGCAAAAATCTGGTCGACTGCTTGTAGAAACTTTTGTGCGGCAGGCACGTCCGCGCCTCGAAATTCCCCTTGGTCCATGGCAATGTTTGCTTCGCGTACAAACTCAAACACCGCTCCCAGAGCGCGCGCGGTGTTCAAATCGTCCGACAGGCCGGCATCAAATTCTTCGGCCGCCTCCGCAATTCTCTTGGCCATGCCCTTCTGCGCGCCAGCGGGAAACTTGCTCTGCGCCAGGCGATCCGCGAAATTTCTGAGGCGCTCGACCGAACTGGAGGCCTGCTGCAGTCCGTCAAAGGTAAAATTTAACTGTCGCCGGTAGGGCACGCTCGCCAACGCAAATCGCAACGCCGATGGTTTATAGCCCCTGGCAAAAAGATCGCGCAAGGTATAGAAATTCCCCAGCGATTTAGACATCTTTTCGCCTTCAACTAGCAAATGCTCGGCATGCAACCAGTATTTAACGAAGTGTTTGCCTGTGGCCCCTTCACTCTGGGCAATCTCATTTTCGTGATGCGGAAACGCCAGGTCGATTCCTCCAGTATGAATGTCCAGCGTTTCACCCAGATACTTCATAGCCATCGCCGAACATTCAATGTGCCAGCCTGGCCGGCCGCGCCCGATGCCGGTCTCCCAGAAATGCTCGCCTTCCTTAGGCGCTTTCCACAGCGCGAAATCGCGCGCGCTTTCCTTTTCGTAGCGGTCCACGTCCACCCGCGCGCCTGCCTGGATGCCCGCCACGTCAATGTTGGATAGCTTCCCGTAATCTGGAAATTTCGAAATGCGGTAGTAGATTGATCCTTCACTCTCGTACGTGAACGATTTCTCACGCAACTGCTCAATGAGCCGCACCATGCTATCGATGTTGTCGGTCGCGCGAGTCCAATGCTCGGGCGATTCCAGACTCAATGTTTTGCAATCATCAAAAAAAGCCTGCGCGAATTTTTCCGTATACTCCCGGATGCCCACTCCAGCAGCAGCGGCGTTAGCGATAATCCGGTCGTCCACATCCGTAAGATTCATCACCTGCGTCATTTTGAATCCGCGAGACTTCAGGAAGCGCCGGAGAATATCCTGAAATACGAAGGTGCGGAAATTCCCGATGTGCGCGTAGTCGTACACCGTCGGGCCGCAACTATACATGCGAACTTCGCCCGCTTTTTGCGGCATAAAGGGCTCAATTTTTCCGCCCAGGGTGTTATGCAGCTGAATCTCGGCCATGTCTTCCCAGTGTCCTCGCGCTTTGCGAGTGTGTCTGCGCGATAGATAAACGATTGATTGTAGCCGACGGCGCAAAAGCGGAGCAATGTGGAAGCGCTGACATGTTTCTGGTTTCGACTCGTTTTTGTGTCACGTACATTGACGACCCGCCATCGCCGCGGCTAAAGTGCTGCTTCGTTCCGGGGAGGCCGTTCTTGAAAAATGTTCAATTAGCCCTAATTTTGCTGGCAGTTTTGGGGTACGGACACCGTCTGAACGCGCAAGAGAGCGCCGGCATCGACGGCAAAACGTCACTCACGCCTGAAGCCGCTATAAATATTCATTTTCTGACCGACCTGCAGTTGTCTCCGGACGGGACGCGCCTCGCGTTCGTCGTTTCCGAAGCGCCTAAGGGAGAGCGAAGGGCTCAACACATCTGGATGTACGACAAGAAAACAGACGCCGTCCGCCAATTGACGTACTCGAGCAAATCGGAAACGAATCCGCGCTGGTCACCCGAGGGCAGCCAGTTGGCTTTTCTATCAGACAGGGGCGGCGACGAGCAGCAAATCTATTTGATGAACAGCAGCGGTGGCGAGGCCGCCGCCCGCACGAAAGGAAAAAGCAGTATTAAGAGTTTCGAGTGGTCGAAGGACGGCAAATACATCGCTTACATCGCGCCCAATGCCAAGAGAGAGGAAGACGAAAAGAAAGAAAAAGACAAAAATGACGCCCGCGTTGTTGACAAAGACGACAAACGACCTCGCGTCTGGCTGTTACCCTCCGAATCCGGCGATCCGAAACCCCTCACGCCTGCAAACGTGGAGATCAAAGGGCTCGCCTGGATGCCCAGCGGCCAGAATCTCGTCGTTGCCGCAACCGATCATCCCGAGTCCGATCAAAACACCGACCGCATCTTTGGGGTTCCGGTGGCGGGCGGCGAGATGATACGACTCGCCACGCCGCGCGGGCCTTTCGGTCAAATTCGAGTTTCCCCCAATGGCAAGACCATCGCTTACATCGGGGCCCGCGAAGACGGTCCTTCGCCGCACGACCTGATGTTGCTTCCCGTCGAAAACGACGCTGCCCGCAATGTCTCCGGACTTAGTCTCGATCGTCAGATTTTTGATTTCAAATGGCTGCGCGACGGAACTTTACTCGCCGTCGCCGCCGATGGCTTTCATACTAAATTCAGTGCCTTCGGCGCGAATGGCGCCATCAAGCAGATCACCTCTGCAATTTCCATCAACCCTTCTGCTTTTGCGGCCTCGGATGGCGGAGAAGCATTTTTTGTCTCCCAAACCGCCACACAACCTCAGGAACTTTTTGTGTGGGACCAGAAAACAAATCCGCGCCAAGTCACCCACATCAACGAGGTCTGGAATCACTATTCCCTAGTTACCCCGGAATTTTATAAATACAAATCGTTCGACGGGCAGGAAATTGAAGCAGCACTCTTAAAGCCTGCGGGCTACGACGGTAAAGCGAAGCTGCCGCTGATCGCATTGATCCATGGCGGCCCAACCGGCGCCTGGGAGGACACTGTTGAAGTGTGGGGCCAATTATTGGCGTCGCACGGGTATGCGATTTTCTATCCCAACATACGTGGCTCCATCGGCTACGGTCAAAAACTCATTGAGATGAACCGCGGAGACTGGGGCGGTGGCGACTTCAAAGACGTAATGGCGGGAGTCGACGATCTGATCGCCCGCGGCATCGCCGATCCCGACAGGCTCGCCATAGGCGGATGGTCCTATGGCGGATATATGGCGGAGTGGGCCATCACGCAAACCACGCGCTTTAAAGCAGCGGTGTCTGGCGCCGGTTTATCCGACTTAATTTCAGAATATGGCACCGAACAACACCCATCCTACGACGAGTGGTTTTATGGCGTGCCCTACGAACCCGAAAAAATTGCTGGCTTCCTCAATAGTTCCCCGTTTGTACACTTAAAAAACGTCAAGACTCCCACGCTGATTCTGCAGGGCGAAGCGGACACCGTTGACCCCGTCGGCCAGAGCCTCGAGCTTTATCGCGGCCTCAAACGGTACGGAGTCGCTACGGAACTGGTGCTCTACCCACGCGAGCCCCACGGCTTCCATGAAGAAAAGCATCTCGTGGACCGCCTAAATCGCATCCTCGACTGGTATGACAAATATCTGAAGGGTGATTCTGGGCGGGTAAACGCCAAGTAACGACCTGACCCAAGGACGCGCCTGCGCTCAAGGACCTTCCGGGAAAAACGGTTCGTTGCGGAGAAGAGCGTCGACGGCGTTCAAAAGGGTCGCAGCGGCGTCTGACTTTCTGACGTAGCCCCGCACGCCAATTCTCTTAGCTTCTGCAATAGTCTCCATTACCAACTGCGGATTTGCGATTTGCCGAAAAATTCAAGGCCTTTTCGATCACTATGTATTAACGAGAAACGATTTTTGGAGGCCACGCCGTGGACTCCGCCGGCCTTGGCGATGGCCTCCATTTCAGGGAGGTCGTGGAACGAGAACAGCACTATCGCAGTAGCGGGAAGAGGTCCGGCGATCTCCCGGGTTATTTCCAGATTGCTCACGCCCGGATATCCAATCCTTCACCAGGACATCCGGCTTGAGCTCTATCGATTTTTGCACTGCTTCAGAGTTTGTGGCGGCTTCGCCGCAAATTTCCCACCCCGCATGGTCCTGGAGCAACACACGCAAGATAGCGCGGGTCCCCTCGTGGTCGTCGGCGATCGAGATTCGAGCCATATCTCCGTCCGCTCGAACTACAGAGAAGTTAGTAGATTATTTTCTTCAATAAGACGCCATACGCATATTGCGGTAGGTCAAGTAGCGTTGGTAGCCTGTTCTACCAGGGCGCCCCACGGAACCTGACCGTTTTCTTCACATTTGAGACTTCGCAGAGCTTCGCTATTAGAAGACTTTTCTCAGGCTCAGGCGCCTCTTTTTTGCAACATAGTCGTCACGTTGTGGCCTTAACAAATGAGCCACAATGCGTGGGGTAATCCTTTACACCTTCGGCGCTTCGTGCTAATTTTTTATTCCGTACCGCCATCCACGCGCCGGCGGCTAGGGTTCTCATCGAGATCCAGCCAACGTTTTTGTCGCCACACAAGCCTTCCTCTCCGGGAACAAAGACTCGTCTCTTATCGCACTTTTGGAGCCGCCGTGGGCTGCAACTGTCTGAAACGGCGACTTGTTGGCTAAAATTTCGCATTCGTCTAGAGACACAAAGAGGAAACCTTGCTTAAGCTTCGGAAAGTCGAAATCGTCGGCTTCAAATCGTTCTGTGAACGCACCATCGTGACTTTCAGCGGTTCAGGGACCACCTGTATCGTCGGCCCCAACGGGTGCGGCAAGTCCAATGTCGTGGACGCCATCTCCTGGGTGCTCGGAGAACAAAGCCACAAATCCTTGCGCGCCGAGCGCATGGCCGATTGCATCTTCAATGGCACGGTCAAACGGCCCCCTCTGGGGCTCGCAGAAGTCACCATCACCATGGAAGACCCCGAGCTCGCCGAAGCCGCGCGCTTCGTACTGGAGACCGCTGACATACAGTCGCAGGCGGCTGCAACGCCCGCTGCAGGTGGCGAAGCCTCTCAGCTTTCCCAAAATGCTCTTGGTCAGGACGCGTCACGCACCCCAGACGACCCAAATTACCACACCGAAATTCACTCGCTCGTCCCCGCGCAGTCCCTTGAACACTCGGAAGGCACGCCAGAAGATAAAACAGAAACCCCGGCTATCACGCCTGTGTCCGAAGACCGCTTCAAACGCCGCAAAAAAGCTGCGGACAAATCAGTGTTGGCAACCAGGCCGGGCGAGGTGGTCATCAGCCGCAGGCTTTACCGTTCTGGCCAGAGCGAATATCTAATCAACGGCCGCACCGGACGTCTTCGCGACATCCAGGAGATGTTTATGGGCGTGGGCCTCGGTCCGGACTCCTACGCCATCATCGAACAAGGCCGCATCGGCCTGATCCTGTCCACCAAACCCATGGAACGCCGCGCCATCATTGAAGAGGCTGCTGGCGTAACCAAATTCAAAACAAAAAAACGACTCGCGGAAGCCAAGCTCGAATCTTCCAATCTCAACCTCTCGCGCGTAAACGACATCGTCGTCGAAGTCGAAAAGCAACTTGGCTCGCTGAAGCGTCAAGCCTCCAAAGCCCGCCGCTACTCCGAAATTCGCGACCAAATGCGCGGCATAGTACGCCAGATGCTGGCGGGCAAAGCGCGCGAACTGGATCAGGAAGCCGACCGCCTTGCCGCACAACTTAGCGAGATGACCGCGGCCGAAACTCAACACGCCAGCGACATTAAACAGCAGGAAGACGATCACGACCGCCTGAACCAGCGCATCTACGCGCTCGACGCGGAAATCCGCCAGAATCAAAATGTTTTGAACCTGACGGCGCTCGAAGTCGACCGCGGCGAAAATAAAATCAATTTCAATCGCCAGCGCACGGAAGAACTCTCTCTGCGGCACACCCAGGTTTCGAGCGACTTAAGTCAGGCGGCCGCGCAAGCCGCCGAGTGCGAACGCCACAGCGCAGCGCAAATCCAGGCAGTCACGCACTTAAGAGAAGAATACGGCACTTTGACGACACGAGTTGGAAGTCTGGCGGGTCGCGCGCACTCTCGCACTGCGCTGATCACCGAATCCGAAGAGCGCCTTGAAGCTCTGCGGCGCTTCGAACTCGAAGCCGGCGAAAGCCTGCTGCGTTTACACGGCGAACAGAAGCAGGCCGAAGAAGCCCTCGTTCATCAAGGTCAAGCGTTATACAAACTCGAATCCAATGAGCACGAATTGCTGGAGTCCTCCATCAAGATCCGCGACGACGCCGATAGCGCGGCGCATGAATTCGAAGCCGCCAGCGGCCAATTGACAGTACTGAAGCAGAAGGCCGCGGACTGGCTGGCCACCATTCGCGAATTGCGCCAGGAGCAAGAAACGACCAAACAGCAGGTTGACGCCCTGCGCGATTCCCTGTCCGGCGTGCGTGCTCGCCACTCCACTCTTACGCAAATTCTCAACGACCGCTCCTACACCGCCGATGCGGTGCAAAAGCTTTTCGCCGCCAATGAACGCGGCGGCGCGCAGGATTTTCGCGCCGTCGGCGTCCTGGCCGATTACGCCGAAGTGGAAGAGCACCACGAGGCCGCCATAGAACAATACCTACGCGATGAGCTGGAGTACGTCGTGGTGGAAACCTACGATCACGCGCGTGCTGGTGTCTCCCTCCTGCGTAACGAGGTTGGCGGTCGCGCAACTTTCTTCGTCGACTCCCTACGCAACCTGCGCCTGGCCGATTACGAGCCGATCATAAATTTCCGCGTCGAAGATGGCGTCATCTCCCGGCTCGATAAGCTGGTTGAATTTCGCGATCCACTGGGCGCGGCTGCCAAACAATTTTTGCCACGGCTCAAAGCCGCTTATCTTGCCGACAACGCTGGCGCGGCAGAACGTCTAGCCCGCGACAATCCCCAATTCGCCTTCGTCACGCCAGACGGCACTTGTTACCAAGGCCGCATGGTTACCGGGGGACGCGCCGATGAAGCCGGCCCACTGGGCATGAAGCGCGAGCTTCGCGCTCTGGACGCCGAAGTCCTGCAGCTCGAGCACGAAACCAGCGCACGACAAGCTACTCTGGAAGCGCTCACCGGCGATTTGCAGCTCGCACAGAAGGCTCTCGAGGATGTCGATTTGCAACAGCGTGAAGCGGATCGCCACGTTTTCGCCTCGCGACACCGCCACCAGCAAATGCAAGGCGAACTCGCTCGCCTGGGGCTCGAACTGACCGTTTGCCAGAATGAATTGCGTCGCATTCGCCAGGACGTGGAACAAGCGCGAACTCGCGCGGACCGCGCTAAAAATGAACACGCCACTGCCACCGCAAGTCGCGCTGAGGCCGAGTCCGAAAGGTCCCGTCTCACAGAACAGTTGACCGAACTTCGCGGCTCCATCGAATCGGACCAGAACGAACTGGCTACTGGACGCGCGGAGTTAGCGGCCCTGAACGAACGCCTAACCGCTGCCGAGGCTCTCGCCACACGCCTGGCTGAAGAACACGCCGAACTCGTGCGTCGCGAAGCATCCCAGCACCAGCAACTTGATTCCGTCAAAGATGAACTGGCTAGCCTCGCACAGCAAAGCGAGGAACTGTCTTTGCAACTGGAAGGCCTGCGCACCGAAAAGTTGCGTCTCGAAACGCGCCAGCGCGAAATGGAACAGGAATGGGATGGCGGCCGCAATCGCGTCGCGCAAATGGAAGATCATCTGCGCATGGGCCGCCAATCGCTGCAAGAGTTGCGCGAGCAGCGCAACCACGCCGAAATCGCTCGCGCCCGCAACGATTCCGACCGCCAACATCTGCGCGAAACTTGCATGGCCGAAGTAAACGCCCAGCCCGAAGATCTCCTTGCCACCGAGACGGCCTTCATGAGCGGCGAGGAACTGGCCGCCGCCGAAATCAGCTACCGGGAAATGAAAGAACGCATCGACTCCATGGGCGCTGTAAACATGATGGCCCTCGAGGAATTCAACGAGTGCGACCAGCGCTTCACTTTTCTCACCCGCGAGCGCGATGATCTGCTGAAATCCATTCAAGACACACAACAAGCCATCGCCGAACTCGATGCCGCCACCAAGGAAAAATTCGAACACGCCTTCCACGCCATCAACCAAAGCTTCTCCGAGGCGTTCCACACCATCTTCGGCGGCGGCATGGCCGAAATGCGCCTGACGGAACCGGACAGTTCCGGTGACGCCGGAATCGATATCGTGGCATCGCCTCCCGGCAAGCGCCTGCAAAATATTTTGCTGCTCAGCGGCGGCGAAAAAGCCATGACCGCGCTGGCACTACTCATCGCCATCTTCCGCTATCAGCCCAGCCCGTTCTGTATTCTCGACGAAGTGGACGCGCCGCTCGATGAAGCCAACGTCGGACGCTTCACGCGTCTCATCGGCGACATGAGCGATCAAACTCAATTCATCATCGTCACCCATAACCGCAAGACCATGGAGATGGGCAGCGTACTCTACGGTGTGACCATGCAGGAACCCGGCGTTTCAAAGCTTGTGAGCGTCCGTTGGGAAGGCGACGCCGAGCCCAAAAAGCGCGCCGCTTCCGCCGCATAAACTTTGACGAAGGCGGTCGGGTAGCTGCAAGCAGAATCACGGCTTGCCCGTTTCCTCAAGCGCAATTTTCGTTTTGGCCCGCTCAATCAATCCGTTCTCAAGGGCTGGCCATTGGCTGTACGCCTTTCCTGCTTCGCGGAGGTCCGCTGCAGTGAATCCGGTAGACGCCAGGTCTTCTCCATAAATAATCATCAGCTCCTTGCGTTTTTCGGCATCCAGAAGATGCACCAGGCGCACGTACATCATGTCCGCGGGAATCTTGTACCCCTTTGCACGTATCAGCGCATCGACGTGTTCGCGATCCGACCCAGACTCGGTTTTCTCTAAATTCGAACGCGGCCAGGAGTCCACATAGAAATCCAAACCGCCGACCGTGACGTGCCGCGGTGAATCATATTTGTGGTGCAAATCCGGCCGCGCCGGAATATAGCCCTCGAACTGCACCCAGTAGAGTTCCTGCACATTTTTCTTTTCATCCTCCTTCACAAACGCGTGCAACTCGCAATCCGCGATACCGTAGAGCACCCATCGGTCCGCACCAACGTAGTGGGCCGATCCCGGCAATCGGATTCTCAACTGGGGATCATGCTCAGAGGCAATTATATTTCCTTTCACCTGACGCCCTGGCGACCCGTTCTGAGCCGCCAAAAGCATGGAACAGCTGATCACAACAATTATTTGTTTCAGCATTTGCCCTCTCCCAACTTAGATACGCGATTAAGACAGTTGGAGTTCCTAGATTTAAACAGCTCTCGAGGGTCGCGCAGCATCGCGGGTGCTTCCAAATTTCTGAGACGACCAATTTTCGTTCGCCAAAGAATTTTCTGTCACTGATCTTTCCTTAGTTTTCCACCGATGTACGTTTGACATCGACTCGCTCTGCGCTAAAATGTTTTCACGTTGTCGGGGGAAAATTTTTTTTGCCTGCTATTCCTGCGAGCCGCATCCTGCGCGAAACACATTTTGCCGGTCTCGAGCCTTCCGCTCGCGGCAAGGTCCGCGATATTTACGACCTCGGCGACAAGCTACTGATCGTTGCCACCGATCGCCTATCCGCGTTCGACGTAATTCTGCCCACGGCGATTCCCGACAAAGGCCGCGTCCTCACGCAGCTATCGCTCTTCTGGTTCGATCTCTTCAAGGACGTAATCCCCAACCACGTGCTGAGCGCTGACCACTTCCCCGCTCGCTTGGACGCCTATCGCCATGAGCTAGCCGGGCGTTCCATGATCGTCCGCAAGACGCAGCCTCTGCCGGTCGAATGCGTAGTGCGCGGCTACCTCTCCGGCTCCGGCTGGAAAGACTACTTGGCCACCGGCAAGCTCTGTGGCATTGCTTTGCCCCCTGCTCTGCGGGAATCCGATCGCCTGCCCGCGCCGATCTTCACGCCCTCAACAAAAGCTGCCGCAGGCCATGACGAGAACATTTCTTTCGAACAAGTCATTTCCCGGATTGGCGAAGAAACGGCCAGGCAGCTTCGCGCGGTCAGCATCGACCTTTACCAACGCGCCGCGGCATACGCGGAGCCTCGCGGCATCATTCTTGCCGACACTAAATTTGAATTTGGCCTTCTCGATCGTGAATTGATATGGATCGATGAAGCTTTCACGCCCGATTCTTCGCGCTTTTGGCCCGCGGCGCAGTACCGCCCGGGCGGCGCTCAGCCCTCTTTCGACAAACAATTTGTGCGTGATTATCTTGAACGCATCCATTGGCCCAAGATCCCTCCAGGGCCCGAATTGCCTGCCGAAGTCGTGACCGCCACTAGCGAAAAGTACCTGGAAGCCTTCCGCATTCTGACGGGCCATGCTCTGTAGTGATCGTGTGGTGGAACGATCTTGGCAAACTTGAGTTCTTTTAACATGGAGCGCCTGACGTGAAGGATCAATTGGAAGGGCTCGTCAATCAAATGGTGGATCGCGGAATTCTTTTCGACGAAGCGGTCTGCGAATTCGAAAAACGTTTTATAAAACGGGTTTTGGATTGTGCCAAAGGTAATCAGTCTCGCGCCGCGGAAGCTCTAGGAATCCACCGCAACACCCTCAGCCGCAAAATCGGCGAATATAAGCTGGACCACAACGGCCACGGCAAATCCCGGTACTAAGCCGCACCTACATCTTTCTAAGCCCAACGAAGTAAGCGCGCCTCAAATAAAAAACGGCTCCCCCATTTTAAGGAGAGCCGTTCCAAGACGCTAGACGTTTAATTACTGCGCCGGTTTCTTGGCCGCCGGACGTCGAGGCGCGGGCTTTTTGGTTCCTTCTTTAGGCAGATCCTCTTCCTTAACCTTAGCCTTGTCAAAGTGCAACATGAACGCGGGATCAGGATCATACGAGATCAGCGTGCCGGTAAAGTGCACTGCCCCGTTCTTTTCCAGTTTGGCTGCCTCGGGCTGCCCAACGACTTTTACGTCCATATTAGGTGTGCTGGCCGATTCAAATTCGGCTTCACTGGTTACGAACGCAACTTTCAGCTGCACGGAATCGGTCCCGGGTGCAACCTCGATCACTTTGCCGGGCACCTCTGGAAATTCCAGACCGCATGCCGCCAGCCATGTAACCTTCGCTTTATCGCCGCCAGCTTTGAGATCATCGACGACCGACCTCATGGTCATGTCCTTGCGCGCCGCCGCCAGATCGTCCGCGCTAGGCAACTTGTAGCTCTCTGGGCGCTGCGGCGAACTGCTCGCCAATTGCAGCAATTCGTTCAGCTCCGCATCGATAAGATTGTCGCAAGCCGCCTGCTGGTAATTTACGATTAGCTTTCGCAGATAATCTTTAACCTTGGCGGATTGCGCTTGCGTCGCGCCTTTCGCCGTGACCGCTCGAGCAATAGACCAGAACGCGTCCATCTGCCGCGGAGGTGTCATGGCCATATAAGCCAGGCCTAGGCGGTAGCTGGTAATGGCGTCATCGGGATTCAGCGCCAGTACTGCCTTGTAATGTTCCACCGCGGCGTTGTAATCCTTTAGCACCATAGCGGCCTGCGCCGCCGTTGCATGGAAATAAATTTGTATCTGCTTTTTCTGCGCAGCAAACGCATCGTCACTCATGGACTCAGGCTTCTTCACTTCGTCCAGAGCCTTCAATCCCGCCACGGCCGCATCCAGAGCGCTCTTGGCCAGCGCCGGATCCTTGGCGGCGGTATTAGCTTGCGCGGGATCGGCAATCATGGCGTTGTAGGCAAACGCACGCGCATAGAGCGCCTGGTAACGCGCCCCCGCATCCACCTTGTCGCCTAAGGCCACCAGCTTGTCCGCATACTCGATGACTTTCGGATAATTTTTCAGCTGACTGTATGCCTGGTAATACAGCGGGTAGATATAAATCAACAGTGCGGAGTTCGGATACTTGGCAACAAAATCATCCAGCGCCTTGATCTGCGTGGTCGGGTTTTTATCCGCCGCGGCCGCCTGGTAGGCGTTGTACTCTGCCATGGTGTACTGCGGCTTGGCACCTGCCGCATCTTGCCCTGCGGGTGGGGCTTGCGCCGTCTGGGCCCTCGTCCCAGCCGCCGCTCCAAGATTTAGACTAAGCGCCGCGGCCATTGCGAGGCCTACGATCTTCTGTGTTCCATTCATTCCGATTTCTCCTCGCTCAAACTACAACCTTTGGGATTCCATTCCCGTTCACCCGGCTATTCCTACCCGGAATTTCTTTATCGTTCGGAAAACTCTGGGATTATAGGGAAGACGCAAGACCTCCGCAAGTCGTTACGTGCATGAAAAATAATCTACTGAGGTTTTCGAATTTGCCGCCCTACGGTATCATCGCCTGATTCGCCAGAGACTAGATTCCAGCCTCCGATGTTAAGATGAGTTTCGCATAAAAACCGTGGCCAACACGAGAAAGAATTTGGATGCCTCAAACGCGTAAGGCGGGTGCTCAAGACGCTGACCAAAAGCCGCTAAGCGATTCCCTGGCCCTGGTGACCGGCGGTAGTCGTGGAATCGGGCGCGCTATCGCCGTGCGGTTGGCATCGCTGGGAGCGGCTGTGGCTATCTGTGGCCGCGATTCCAATGCCCTGAATGACGCCAGCGCCCAACTCGCTGGCCTGGGAGGTCGGGTATTCTCCCAGGTCGCGGATGTAACCCGTCCTGCCGAGGTGGCTAGTCTGATTGCGAAAACGGAAGCAGCTCTCGGACCTATAGCCATCCTGGTAAATAACGCCGGCATCGGCCTCTTCGGTCCCGCGCATGAAAAATCGGAAGAAGATTGGGACCACGTTCTGAACACCAATTTGAAAAGTGTGTTCTTGGTCTCCAAAGCCGTTGCACCCTCGATGATAAGCCGCAAAAAAGGCGACATCATCAACATCAGTTCCCTGGCTGGCGTAAACGCCTTCAAGGGCGGTGGTTTATATTGCGCTTCAAAATGGGGTCTGCAAGGCCTCTCCGCGTGCATGGCCGAAGATTTGCGTGGCGACGGCATCCGCGTCAGCGTGATTTGTCCAGGCAGCGTAGCGACAGAATTCTCCGGCACCAGCCCCAAAGACCCAGCCAAAGTCTTATCGCCCGAAGACGTGGCTCATGCCGTGCAAACCATCGTGACGCAAAGCCCGAAAAGTTTCATAAGTCAGCTTCAAATCCGCCCGCTAAGCAAACCCTGATCCGCGGTTCGTAACATGCAACAATTTCTTTCCTGACGCGCACCGCTAATTTTGAGGCACTGTCTTTGATTTGACAACTGTCGTTATGACGACTATAGTGACCGCGATGAGTTCTTTATTCCATAAAAAGTTCGACGCCCTTGCGGAGGCTGGCTTGTTTGTCGCCTTCATGCAAATCGCCGACACCTTGGGCGCTCAAGCCGAACAAGTAGTTAAAACCGCGGGGCTGACTGCGGCTCAATACAATGTATTGCGTATCCTTCGCGGCGCTGGTAGCGCTGGACTGGCTTGCCGCGAGATTGGCGAGCGCATGATCTCTCGCGATCCTGACATTACTCGCCTCCTGGATCGCATGGAAAAGCGCAATCTAATTACCCGGGAACGCCAGAGCGATGACCGTCGCGTAGTCAAGACTTATGTAACCCCAGAGGGTCTCGAGGTTCTGAAAACTCTTGATCGCCCTGTGAGCGCCTTGCACAAGAGGCAATTCCAGGGCATCGCCCCGGCCAAACTAAAAATTCTGGCTGCCATGTTGGAAGAAATTCGCTCGCAGCACGCTGGCCAAAAGGCGGATTGCGACTTGAACAACAGTGCACCCAATAAATCGAAACAAAATGATTCAAAGTAACAGCGCACCAACTAAAAGGAGGATCCTGGTGAAGCATCCCTTAACAAGAATCACTCCCATCGTGGGCATCACCGCCTTAGCGCTACTCAGCTGTGTCCCGAGCTTCGGGGCCACCACCGAGTGGAAAATCGATCCGCAACACAGCGCCGCGCAATTTTCCGTTCGCCATCTCGCCATCTCCACCGTTCGCGGTGCCTTCAACAGGGTCACCGGCACGGTATTGGTCGATGACCGGGTCGTCACGATTGAAAGGGATGCATGCCGACGGTGTGATCTCAGTCTAATTGGTAAGTTGCAATCAACGATCCTGTTCAGCAATTTACAGTAATGGTTCCCGTTATTGCCAATCGTCAAACCTCAAAAGGAAAGGTGACATTATGAGCATCAAAGTTCAGGTGATTTTCTATAGCATGTACGGCCATGTTTACAAAATGGCTCAGGCAGTTGCCGAAGGTGCTAAACAGGTCGCTGGCGCGGAAGTTTCGTTATACCAGGTCGCGGAACTTATCCCCGACGACGTATTGGAAAAATACGGCGCCAAGGCCGCCAAAATCAGCTTTGCGAACGTACCGGTAGCGGCGGTGGACAAGCTTGCCGAAGCCGACGCAATTATTTTCGGCACTCCAACGCGTTTTGGAAACATGGCTGCGCAGATGCGTAATTTCCTCGACCAGACCGGCGCTCTGTGGGGTAAGGGTGCCTTGGTCGGGAAAGTTGGTAGCGTCTTCGCTTCAACCGGCACTCAGCACGGCGGCCAGGAAACCACCATTACGAGTTTTCACTCCACGCTGCTGCACCACGGCATGATCATCGTCGGCGTGCCTTATACCGAATCCGGGCTGACCTACATGGACGCCATCAGTGGCGGCACTCCGTACGGGGCAACCACCTTGGCCGGCTCCGACGGTCGGCGCCAGCCCAGCGAAAATGAATTGAAGATTGCGCGCTTTCAAGGTAAGCACGTAGCCGAAATCGCCAGCAAGTTAGCTCGTTAAATCTCCTCTGAGGCTACCGCTGCTCTGAAAAGCGGAAGGAGCGTTCATGCACAAGAGGGCGCCAATGGATTTTCCGGTACACGATTTGATCGCTGAACGCTGGAGTCCGCGCGCCTTCAGTGATAAGCCCGTCCCTCCCGATGTGCTGCAAAGCTTGTTTGAAGCAGCGCGCTGGGCCCCTTCTAGCAGCAATGAACAACCGTGGGCATATATCGTCGCCACCAAGGATGATGCCGAAAACTTCTCTAAATTAGTCAGCGTGCTGGTGCCCTCCAACGTTACGTGGGCTCAGCACGCCCCAGTCTTGGCCCTCGCTGTAGCTGAATTGGCCTTCGCAAAGAGCGGAACTCCTAATCGAAACGCGCAACATGATGTCGGCGGCGCCACCGCCTGGCTAACCGTCGAAGCCACTTCGCGCGGATTGTTCGTCCATCAAATGGCCGGCTACGACCACGATAAAGCGAGGCAAGTTTTCGGAATACCTGCGGGCTGGGAGCCTATCGCCGCAATCGCCATTGGCTATCCAGGAGATCCTGATTCTTTACCGCAACCTTTGCGCGATCGCGAAGTCGCGCCACGTACTCGCAAACCGATCTCGGCGTTTGTTATGTCCGGAAGCTGGGGAAAAAAAGCGCCTTTCCTCCCCTGAATTTAGGGTAAATTTTAACCGCCCAGATGAACAGCCTACTCGAATTCCTGGTCCGCCACGGATATGTACTTCTCCTTGGTTGGGTATTCGTTGAGCAGCTTGGCCTGCCCATTCCTTCAGTGCCATTGCTTCTGGCCGCGGGCGCCCTGGCGGGCGCGGGCCGCATGAACATTCTGGCCGCACTTCTCATCACCATGTTCGCTGCCCTCTGCGCGGATTCCCTGTGGTATCAACTCGGCAGAATTAAAGGCATTGCCATTCTCCAGTTACTCTGCAAAATTTCACTGGAGCCAGACTCCTGCGTGAGGCGCACCGAAGGTGTTTTCTCTCGCCAGGGCGCCCGCTCACTCATCTTCGCAAAGTTTCTTCCAGGTGTCGGAGCAGTCGCGCCGCCGCTCGCCGGCGTCTTTCACATGCGCATGGCGCGTTTCATGATGTTCGATTTGATGGGCACGCTGCTGTGGGCCGGCACATTTTTGGGCGCAGGATTTGTGTTCAGTGGCCAGATCGAGCAAATCGCCGCACATCTCGCTTATTTCGGCAGACACCTGGGCATCGTGTTGGTGACAACATTTGCCGCATACATCGCCTACAAATTCATCGCCCGCCAAAGATTCATTCGCCAGCTCCGCATCGCTCGCATCACCGTCGGTGAGTTGAAGGACAAAATCGATGTCGGCGAAGAAATGGTCATCGTCGATTTACGCCACTCCATGGATTTCGAAGCGGACCCACAAACCATTCCAGGTGCATTTCGTATGGACGCCGGAGAGCTCGAGGAGAAGAACGACCGCTTGCCTCGCGACCGCGACGTCATCCTCTACTGCACTTGACCAAACGAAGCCACCAGCGCCCGTGTGGCGCTGCTCTTACGCAAGCAAGGCATCAAGCGCATCAGGCCACTCCAAGGTGGGCTTGCGGCCTGGCGTGAAAAAGGCTACCCACTGGAGGGCACGGCTCCAACCGTAAAACTCGTCCCCATCGAACCCGCACTAAAATAAATTTCACGGAGTTCCGATGGCCACTTTGGCCCGCGCCGAAATGCTAGAGCCGCGGTAATACAATCCCGCCTTGTGACTGATACTTTCCTTTTTTATCTTTATAGCTGATCTCGCAATCCTCGTCGGACTCGAAGAAAATTACCTGGCACAGCCCTTCGTTCCCGTAAATCTTCGCCGGCAAGGGTGTGGTGTTGCTGATCTCCAGGGTCACAAATCCTTCCCATTCCGGCTCAAAGGGCGTCACGTTTACAATAATTCCACACCTCGCATAAGTGGATTTCCCTAAACAAATCGTCAACACATTCCGCGGAATCCGAAAATATTCAATCGAACGCGCCAGCGCAAACGAATTGGGCGGAATGATGCATACGTCGCCTTTGTAATCTACAAGTGATCGCGAGTCGAAATTCTTGGGATCCACAATAGTGGAGTTTACATTCGTAAAAATACGAAACTCATCGGCAACCCTGATGTCGTAGCCATACGACGACACTCCGTAGCTGATAACCCCTTCCCGCACTTGCCGGTCCGTAAAAGGCTCAATCATTTTATGCTCCAGCGCCATGCGCCGGATCCAGCCATCTGGCTTAACGGACATTCACTTCCTCCTGGAAAAGTTCACGATAAAAAAATTGTCATTAGTCATTCAAAAATTGACTACTCGCCGCAAAGGAACGTCAGTTTAGTGTACGCCTCACGTCTTGACAACCTGCGCCACACCTTCTAGCATCTGCCCACGCTCCCGGGAGGTTCCTTTTGATCAAGTTGGACATCGTTAATGCTGTCGTGACCAAGACAAACATCAGCCGCACTAAGGCCGAGCAGGCTGTCGAGACCGTGTTCGAATCCCTCAAGACCGCCCTCGGCCGCGGGCAGCGCATCGAATTGCGCCGCTTTGGCGTCTTCAGCGTGAAGCCCCGCAAGACCGGCATCGGCCGCAATCCCCGCACCGGCGAAGAAGTCAGCATCCCGCCAGGAAAAGCCGTGCGCTTCAAACCAGGCAAGGAATTGCAGGGCCTGGAAGGCACCAAGCCCGCTGAGCCAGCTTAATCAAATTATTTTTCAACGTGACGTTTTGCCGTTCGACTATCTTTCAGCCAAAAAACAACGATTCGATAGTTTAGTTTCTGCCTTCCTTTTTCGCTCGCGCACTCTTCCGTAGATACATGTCCAAAATCAGGTATATAACTGCGGCAAAAACTAGCCCTTGAATTACAGGAACAAGAAACATATCCCCGATCAACTCCGCATACCCTGGCCGCACCACCCCGACCCAGGACCGTACTAGGCCCAAGCCCGGCTGCTGCGTTAGTCGTATCGCCTCCCACAGCCATAAATTTGTCTGGCCATTTTGGGGAGCCGCCAACGCACCGGGTAGATACCATAAATACAGCCTGACCAGAAGCAGCTCGACCACCACGGCGATACCAAGGGCCGCAATCAAGGTGCGCCAGTGAATCCTTGTCGCTACATTCATCGCATTCTTCACAATAAGTGACGGGCCGGTACAGCGACACGAGTCCGTCACGAGTAAACCGATTTACGACACTACCAAATCCCAACCGGCTGGCGTTGCCCTTCACATCTGTGTTGTACTGTTATTTCGCTGCTTCCAAGGTTCGCCATATCATTCGTGGCCACTCAATTCCCAGAAGGCACCAGTCAACCGCTTGCCGTCAACATAGATTGGCGCACCATTCCGCCGGTAAGCCGTTATTACGCCGTCACACCAGCTAGTCCTTCGCGCAAAAGTCTCGCACTGGCAGGACTCCTGTTCCTATTGACCTTGTGCACCTGCCTCGTGGCAGGTGCGCAATTCTCGGTGGCCTTCGCGCACAACGAGTCCGTCTCGGTGGACGAATTCGTTCGAGCATTCAAACTTCTGTATCAACATCCGGCAGCACTGCTGAGCGGCTTGCCGTTCGCAGTCACGCTCCTCACCATCCTTCTCGCTCACGAACTTGGCCATTTTTTCGCCTGCCGCCACCACCACATTCGAACCAGCTACCCGTTCTTCGTACCGGCTCCCACACTCATCGGAACTTTTGGCGCATTCATCCTGCTGCGCTCACCTATCCGCAATACTCGCGCTCTTTTTGATGTTGGCGCCTCCGGACCTTTCGTTGGATTTTTGTTCGCAATTCCGGCACTGATCTACGGCGTCTTGAGCGCAAGAGTCGTTCCAGGTCTGGCCGATCCCGCCAATTCCGATGTAGTATTTGGCATCCCTTTAATCCTCCATATCCTTGCGAGAGTTTTTCACCCCAACATTCCGGTAGACTCGCTGCTGTTACATCCAGTGGGACGCGCCGCGTGGGTCGGCCTCTTCGCGACGTCGCTAAATCTTCTGCCCGCGGGACAACTGGACGGCGGCCACATTCTTCGTTCACTCAGTGCTCGCACTCATCGCCTGGTTTCCACGTTCCTGCCCGCGCTGCTGCTCTTCCTCGGCTTCTTCCGTCACTGGACCGGGTGGTACGTCTGGGCCGCCCTGCTATTTGGTCTCCGCTTTCTCCGCACCGCCCCCGTCTACGACGACACTCCGCTCGACCCCGATCGCCGCTTCGCCGCTTTCGTCGCGCTGCTAATATTTCTGCTCTGTTTCATGCCCGCCCCCATCATCAATCTCTGAAAAAGCTCCAGAGTGTTAACCATCATCTCCGGCGCATCTCCACAGATGCGCGACTGCTTCTTCGGCGCCCGTGCAGTGGCACTTGTATGAAGGATTTTGCGAATGTTCCGGCAACCAACTCCGGGTATCATGCTTGATCGCTTCTTTTACCAATGCCAAAAATTCCATAGCCCATGCCACCGCTCATTCGAACCCTGCGCTTTACCGATCTCTTACTTCTCTTCATTGGCTCCGTAATCGGCTCGGGAATTTTCCTCACTCCCAGCCTGATCCTCCGGCAACTTGACGGTTCAGTAGGGTTATCCCTGCTGGTCTGGATCGTTGGAGGCATTCTCTCGCTCCTCGGTGCACTCACCTACGCCGAACTCGCCGCCTCCAATCCGGAAGCCGGTGGCCTGTACTGCTACATTCGTGACGGTTTCGGCCGCTTCCCCGCATTTCTTTACGGCTGGAGCCTTTTTCTGATAATCGCCAGCGCCACCATCGCAGCGCTGGCGCGCGCTTTCACCCGCTACCTCGCCGAGATCATTCCGCTCTCATCAATCGCCAGTACCATCGTTGGCGTAGCCATGATCGCGGTAGTGACGGCCGTAAATGTCTGGGGTACCCGCAAAAGCTCCGACCTGCAGAACTGGACCACGCTCACGAAGGTCGGCATTGTAGCCGTCCTCAGCGCTGTGCTGCTCTCGATGGGTCACCATGCTGCCGATCTGCCACGAGCCCTTGGCGCTACGCAACACGGATTTTCACTGCTATCAAATTTTGGTTTCGCGATGATTGCAGTCCTATGGGCTTATGAAGGATGGCAATTTGGCACTTACAGCGCCGGAGAAGTTTTAAAGGCCCAGCAATCTTTTCCAAAAGCGTTTCTGATGGGCTCTCTATTTTTGATGGCCCTTTACTTGACCGCCGTGATCGCCTATCTCGTCGCGCTCGGTCCCGCGGCCGCCACCGTGAGCGATGCCATCGCAGCCAACGCGATGAGCATCGTGCTGGGGCCGTGGGCGGGAAAAATCGTGGCCATTGCCATTCTGATCTCCACCTTTAGTGCCACCAATAGCGTGATCCTTACCGCGCCGCGTGTTTTTTACGCCATGGCCAACGACAATCTCTTTTTCAAGAAGCTAGCGCAGGTTCATCCGCGCTTTCAAACGCCAGCTTGGGCGATCATTGCGCTCGGTGTCTGGTCGGCAATTCTTTCCTGCGCCGGCGAATTCGCGGAGCTGGCTTCCGGCGCGATTTTTATCGGATGGATTTTCTACGGCCTCGGGGCCGCGGCGATTTTCCCCATTCGCCGAGCTTCAAGAGCCCTGCCAATTCCCTACCGTGTACCCGGCTATCCCTGGACGCCGCTGATCTTTGTAATTGTCGCCGCGGCCATCGTCGGCAACGCCGTGTTTCTGGCCTTCATCGATCCACGCCAGTTTCGCTACTTGGCCGTAGCCATCGTGATTTTCTTACTTGGGCTCCCCGCCTATTATTTCTGGTGCAGAAGACAACCTCACATCTAATTTCCTCTTCACATCAGACTCAACGGGTCCATATCCACAATTACTGCCGTGTCCGGAATTTCGTTAGCTTCGCAACGATCCAGTGCCCCGGCCAGCAGTTTGGTCAATACCGACCGCTTTGGCGATTTCAGCAGAAATTGAAACCGGTATTCCTTTTTGAGTCGCGCTAAAGGCGCTGTGGCCGGACCTAGAATCCGCACACCTTTGCCATTGTGGGGGGAGAAATATTCCGAGAGTTGACGTGACCAACGAATCGCTTTCTCCAGATTTGTATCGCGCACGATTACGTTGGCCAGCGAAGTAAACGGTGGATATCCCATGGTGCTGCGAAAATTTGTCTCGCGCCCGAAAAATGCCAAGTAATCCTGTTTTACTGCATCCTGAATCGCGTAGTGCTCCGGATAATATGTATGAATCAGCACCCGTCCGTGAAGTTCGCCCCGCCCGGCGCGCCCAGCAACCTGCGTCAACAATTGAAAGGTACGCTCCGCCGCGCGAAAATCCGGCATGCTCAGTAGGCCGTCTGCGGAAATCACGCCCACTAGCGTCACTCGCTGAAAGTCATGCCCCTTCGCCAGCATCTGCGTCCCGACCAGGATGTCCAGCGCTCCACCTGCAAACGCTCCCAGCGTTTCCTGATATTGCCGCTTGGTGCGCGTGGTGTCACGGTCCAACCGCGCAATTCGTGCAGTCGGAAATTCCTTACGCAGCCGCTCTTCCAGATGCTCTGAACCCTCCCCAAAAAAATAAACATATTTCGAATCGCATTTCGGACAATTCTTCGGCACCTGCGCGATGAACCCGCAGTAGTGACACTCTAGGCGATTTCTATTCTTGTGATACGTCATGGATATACTGCAATTCGCGCATTGCACCGAAGCTCCGCAACTGCGGCACAACACCGACCATGAATACCCACGCCGGTTAATCAGCACCAGCGCCTGTGTGCCGTTCACCAGGCACTCCTGAATCCCAACACGTAGTTTCGCGGAAATCGAAATGGCTTGATGCGTCTGCTGAAACTCTTCGCGCAGATCAACGACTTCCACTTTCGCCAGCGCGCGATTCTCGACACGCGAACCCAGCGTCAACAACTCGTACTTCTTGGTTGTGGCGTGATGATAGCTTTCCAGCGAAGGCGTGGCCGACCCCAGCAGTGCCACCGCGTTTTCCATTTTTGCCCGGACGATGGCCACGTCCCGTCCGTGATAGCGCGGCGTCTCTTCCTGCTTGTAGCTGTTCTCCTGCTCCTCATCCACGATGATCAGCCCGAGCCGCTCGAGTGGAGCAAACACCGCCGAACGCGTCCCCACCACCACGCGCGCTTCGCCGTTTCGTACCCGCCACCATTCCCGCGCGCGCTCCACATCGGTAAGAGCAGAGTGCAGTACTGCCACTCCTTCGAATCGCGCGCCAAACCACGCGCGGCATTGCCGCCCAATCCATAACGTCAAAGCGATCTCCGGCACCAGCACCAGCGCGGTTTTTTGCCGCGCCAGCGCCTCTTGAATCGCACGTAAATACACTTCTGTTTTGCCGCTGCCGGTGACCCCGTACAACAACTGCACACCAAATTCTCCCAATTCGAATCGCGCCCGAATGCGCTTCAGCGCCATATCCTGATCAGGATTCAATTCATGTGCCGGAGGCGCATATCCCACGTCAAAAGGATCCTCGGCCGGGTCAATCGGCTCCTCCCAGCTGTAGAGTAAACCGCACGCAAGCATGCGTTTGACCGCACCATGAGAAAGATCGACCAACTTCAACAATTGCGTCAGCGGCAGCGGCCCGCGCTCGGATTCCAGCAACTCCCGCACTCGCTGGATTTGTCCCTGAAATTTCTCCAGCGCTTTGCCTTTTAGCGAACGGACCCGATTTTCTGCCGGTACATCCGTGCTGTTTTCCCGCTTTTCGGAATTTTCAGTTCGCCACGAAAGAATTGTCTGGGTCTTCCGCTTTCTGGCCAGCAAACTTTGACGAATCTCCACAAGGCCGCGCCGCGCCAGCCGCTGCAATACCGTACTGCTCAATCCAAACTTCTCAAGCGCGCTCGCGGGCAAGATCCCATTTTTCGCGATCAGTTTCGATAGCAGCGCGATATCTTCCACGGTAAATTCCTCGCCAAGCGTGCCCGACTTTGAATCGACGAGGTGTCGCCCGGCCGCGGTAATGGTAATTTGCTGCTGCGATCGAACTTCCGTGACCGGGGGCGACATGGCACGGAAAACTTCTCCGACCGGAGCCAGATAATACCGGGCGATCCAATGCCCCAGCTCGATCAGCTTCGGGGTTAAGGCTGGAATCACATCCAGAACTTTGCTGATCTCGCGAATTTTTGCTTTTTCCGGCGCGCGCTCCGGCAAATCGACCACAACTCCCACCAGCGATTTTTGTCGGAACGGCACGAGTACGCGCATCCCAGGCTGCACAGCTGCACGCAGTTGTTCAGGCACCGCGTAAGTAAATGTTGTACGCAGCGGCACGGCCAGCGCCACATTGCAAAATATCCTGTTCATATCTCGGCGTGTAGTTTAACAGGCGGTGAGATTTGTAAGCCGCAGCGCGCTCTACAGACTGATCAAAAAAATCCCCAAGAAAATAGTCACAATGCCGGCCCACTGCCACCTCGCAACATGTTCTTTCAAAAAGATCGCTGCCAATCCCACGGTCACCGCGCCATAAAGCGATCCAAGCACACTCACGATGGCCACCTGTTCCATTTGCATTCCGCGATTACTCGAGACAAACGCGCTGGTATCCAACAAGCCCATGGCCAACACATACCATCGAACAGGCCCGCGCGGCAGGCTAAGCCGCTGCTTCACCACCAGCAAAATCACCGCGCTCAGCAACACACTCGTCAAACGAATTATCCACACTGCCTGCGGCGCACCTACGCGCGGCACGACGCGATTCCCCAACAGCCAGAACAGCACACCAAATCCGCCGGCGGAACAAAGCGCCCACGCAACTCCTTTGCCCTTGCGCGCATCTCCCTGCACGTCATCCTTGGGCGGCTCTTGCTCACCGCGTGCCACCAACACCACACCAAGGATGGTGCAAATTATTCCCGCCGCTCGAGTGGCACGTAGATGCTCGCCCGTAAGCAGCGACAAAATCACCGTCAACGCTGGGTAACTTGCCGAGAGCGGCGCCACCACCGAAAGTTTTCCAATCTCAAACGAGCGATAGAGCGTCAGCGTGCAAACCGCATTAAGGCATCCCGCCAATACTCCCCAAGCCCATGGTTGCCAGCCTGATCCGTCGTGCAAATGCCCCCAACCGCCCAGCCACGGCAGACAAATACTCAGCAACAAGAGCCCAGTTGTCTGCATATAAAACATGGTCCGGAGTGTGCCGATACGGTGGGTGGCAAATCGTGCGAGAAAATCCGAGCCGCCCCAAGTCAAGGCCGTGAGCAGGCCCAGCAGAATTCCCATGTAGTTAGTTTCTCATCGCCAGGCAGGTAGCAGAATGCCCGACTAAATTTTTGCCAGAGGTTCTATTTCAACGATCAAGCTTGCGTCTGAGCAGACTTCTTCTTCACTTCGAGTCCCAGCTCGGCCATCACCTTTTGCAAATCCTTCCAGACTTCACTTTTTGCCGAAGGATTGCGCAGCAGGTATGCGGGGTGATACGTGGCCATCAACTTCCTTCCGCGAAACTCAAGCCACTGCCCGCGAAACTGTGATATCCCCCGGGTGGTCTCTAGTATGGTCTGCGCCGCTATGCTGCCGAGACAAACGATCACTTTGGGAGCGACTAAGTCAATTTGCCGAAACAAAAATGGCGAACAGGCCGCCACTTCATCTCTTTCGGGTGCGCGATTCTCCGGCGGCCGGCATTTCACCACGTTGCAGATGTACACGTCGCTGCGCCGTAGCCCCATGGCTTCGATCATCTGCGTAAGGAGTTTCCCGGCACGCCCCACGAACGGCAACCCCTGCAAATCCTCATCGCGTCCCGGGCCTTCCCCGATGAAAAGCAATTTCGCCTGCGGATGCCCATCGCCAAAAACAATTTTTGTGCGCCCCTTGTGCAGCTTGCAACGGATACAGTCGCCGATGTCTTCGCGAATAGTCTGAAGCGTGCCCTCGCCAATTTTGGGTATGGGGGTTATCAGCAGCGGCGGTGCAGTTGATTCCTTCAGGGTTTCAGCGCCTTCATAGCTCATGCTGACTACAGTCTGTAACACGACTCGTTCGAGTGGGGACTCTAGACCAGCTGGAGGCTTCCGGTCTCGGAAAAATTCCCGAATGCCGATATCCTCGTAATAACGCAGTCGCAAGGAAAGCTTTTCTCGAAGTTTTTCGGGGAGGCGGCCGGCCATGATGGGAATCAGACCACCGAAAGACGCTTGGCAGGCTTGCTTCGCAACGCTCCCCGCAGCCGAACGATTTCGTCCAAGATGCGCTGCGCCACTTCGGCCTTGCTCATCTTCGGCATCGCCACCTCGCGTCCATCACGGTAGAACAACGAAACCACGTTCGTATCATGGTCGAACCCCGCGCCCTCGGCGGTAACATCGTTCGCCACGACTAAATCCAGATTCTTCGCCGCTAGTTTTTTGCGCGCATGTTGTCCCACATCAGTGGTCTCTGCCGCAAATCCAACGATAAACTTGTCGCCCTTGGCCCGGGCTATCTCCTGCAAGATATCCACGGTAGGTTCCAATTGCACGGTTAGCCTGTCTCCCGTCTTCTTCAATTTCTCGGTGTGCTTTTCCGCGGGCCGGTAATCCGCCACCGCAGCTGCGAAAATCCCAATCGAGCATGCTGCAAAATCCATGGTCACCGCTTCATGCATCTGCTCGGCGGTGCGCACATCAACACGACGAACACCAGCTGGTGTTTCGAGCGCCGTAGGCCCGCTCACCAAAATCACTTTCGCGCCGCGCCGTGCTGCTGCTTGCGCCACCGCGTAGCCCATCTTCCCGGACGAGCGATTGGTCAAATAACGCACCGGATCAAGGTCTTCGCAGGTTGGCCCCGCGGTAACCAAGACCGTCTCGCCGGCCAAATCTCTATCGGTATGCAAGGTCGCGCGCACCACCGCCAGAATTTCTGCGTGCCCCGCTAACCTTCCAGCTCCGACCATGCCGCAAGCGAGATAGCCCTCGTCTGGCTCCACAACATTCACGCCGCGTTCTCGCAGCTTCACAATATTTTCTTGCGTGGCCGGATGATTCCACATATTGACGTTCATCGCTGGAGCCACCACCACCGGCGCGGTTGTCGCCAAGTACAAAGTACTGAGAAAATCATCCGCAATCCCGCGCGCGAATTTAGCAATAATGTCCGCGGTAGCGGGCGCCACCAGCAACAGATCTGTACGCTGCGCCACGGCAATATGTTCGATGGCGCTATCCAGATTCGCTTCGTTCTCAGAATTGCCAAACAGGTCGGTAATTACTTTTTGCCCACTCAAAGCCGCAAAGGTCAGGGGTGAAATAAATTCCCGCGCCGCCCGCGTCATCACCACTTCCACGGTAAATCCGTCTTGCTGCAGCAGGCGCACCAGTTCCGCAGCCTTGTAAGCCGCTACTCCCCCGGTCACACCCATCGTGATTTGCATGGCGTCCCTGGCAGCGCCGCGCTACTTACGGCGCTTGTTGCCGTCCTTATCCTCGTCGATCGAATCCGGCTCCACGAAATCGTACTCAAGCAAACTATGATCGAGCTCTTCCACCGCGATTCGCGTCGCTTTTTGCGTTCTAGGATTTTCCACCAGCGGTGGTGCGCCTGCCATAATCTGCCTCGCCCGCCGCGCCGCCAGCACTACATAGGCAAACTGGCTCTCCGGAGCTTTTGTCAGTACCGTCATCTCAGTCATTCCCCCCCAAACGATGCCAGAAGTTTTTCTACCAGGCCCTGACGCCGCGCCTTTGTACAACGCAGCGCCGTTACAATTGCTTGCACTTCGCGTCCCGCTCGTTCCACATCTTCATTTACGACGCAATAATCGTAATATTTTCCAAACTCCGCGATTTCATCGCGCGCTTTCTGCAATCGCCGCGCGATATCATCGTCCGAATTCTGTCCTCGCGAACGCAGCCGCCTTTCCAACTCCTGTCGCGAAGGCGGCAAAATAAAAATCGCCACCGACTCCGGCAACTGCCGCTTCACCTGCGAAGCCCCCTGGACGTCGATCTCCAAGACCAGGTCTAGTCCTAGCCTCCGCGACTCCTCCAGCCATTTCTTCGGCGTGCCATATGAGTGCCTGCCAAAAACCCTCGCATATTCCAGGAATTCGCCGCGCGCAATCATGGCTTCGAATTCCGCGTCCGTCACGAAATCATAGCACTTCCCACTCGACTCGGTCGCGCGACGCCCCCTGGTAGTAACCGAGACCGACGGCATCGTTCCCGGCATTTCCAATATTTTTTGCACCAGCGTCGATTTTCCCGAACCCGACGGGCCGGACACGATGATCACTAACGGCGCAATCTTTACGTCAGCAGTCATTCGATGTTCTGAACCTGCTCTCGCAATTTTTCTATGTCGGCTTTAATCTCCAGCGCCAGCCCGGTAATTGCCAGTGCCTCCGAATCCACTCCCGGGGTCTTAGACAATAGCGTGTTCGCTTCGCGATTCATCTCCTGTAAAAGAAAATCGAGTTTCTTTCCCATTTCACCGGCGCCGCGCAGCAGGCTCGCGAACTGCGCCACATGACTTCGCAATCTTTCCAGCTCTTCGCTGATATCGCTGCGTTCCGCGAGTAACGCGGCTTCCTGCGCGAGTCGCGCCGGCTCCAGTGAAACTCCGTTAAGCAATTCCGCGAGCCGCGCCTCAAGGCGCCGCGCAAACGCAGGGCGCAACGTCTCCGCCAGCACTCGAACCTGATTCGCTTCTGCTTCGATCTTTGTGAGCCGCTTGTTCAGCTCCTCGATCAGGTGACCTCCCTCCGCACGCCGCATATCATCCAATTTTGTAAGCGCTTCCCCCAGGCAATCCTCCAGCACTCGCCCAAGTTCTTCCTGACTCTCTTCCGATTGCGGCGTGGCGATACCCAAACCCGAAATTACCCCTGGCAAGCGCAGTAGCGCCACCACATCTACGTCCGCAGCCGCGCGAGTTTCCTGTCGCAACGCCTCCGCAGCGCGCAAATAGGCCTTCACCAGCTCCTGATTCACTTGAATCGTCGCAGCGGTGCGCGGCTCGGCGCTCACTTGCAGTTCTACGTGACCACGATGGATGCGCTCTCGCACCATTTGCCGCAACCGCGGCTCGTAAAGCTCCAATCCCTCCGCCAGTCTCATTTTTAAATCAAGAAAACGGTGATTGACGCTCTTGATGCTGACACGCAACGCCAGATCGCTGGTTTCCGCGCGCGCTTGCGCATATCCGGTCATTGAAAGGCATTCTGGTTTCCTGATCGCTGCTGGGCTTTGGCTCATAAGAGTTGTGATTTGACATTGGTCTCCGACGACAACCTTGCCGGCGCTAGCATGTCATCATCCGCGAATTGAATATCGTGCAGCCGCGCATACGTTCCGCTCTTGGCCATCAACTCCGTATGCGTGCCGCTTTCACGAATCTGTCCGTCTTCCAGCACCATAATTTTGTCGGCGCGCCGGATCGTCGCCAGACGGTGGGCAATCACGAACGTCGTGCGGCCCACCATCAAGTTCGCCAGCGCTTTCTGCACAAACATTTCGGATTCAGCATCCAGCTCGGAAGTGGCTTCATCGAGAATCAAAATCGGCGAGTCTTTCAGGATCGCCCGAGCAATGGCGATGCGCTGTCTTTGTCCTCCGCTCAATCTGGTTCCGCGTTCACCGACCAACGTGTTGTAGCCCAGCGGCAATTCCTTGATGAAATCATGCGCCAGCGCTGCTCGCGCAGCTGCCAGCACTCGCTCTTCAGCCACGCCGGTCAGCCCATAACAAATGTTGTTCCATACCGAATCGTAGAAAAGAATATTTTCCTGGGCCACCATGGCGATCTGGTCCCGCAGTGAGCGAATCGTCACACCGCGAATATCCTTCCCATCGATTCTTATCGTGCCGGCGGTCACTTCATAAAAGCGTGGCAGCAGATTCACCAGGGTGGTTTTCCCCGCTCCACTCGAGCCCACCAACGCAATCACATCCCCTTTTCGTGCTTGCAGCGTTACGTTTTGCAAAACCATCGTCGAGCCCGGGCTGTAACTGAAACTCACATGCTCAAATTCAATTTCACGCGCGAATGCCGGAAGGATCTGGGCGCCAGGCTGTTCAATATTTTCTGCTTCGAGATCCAGGTAAGCAAAAACCTGCGTGCTGGCCCCTTGCGCGGCTTGGAACTGCTGGTACACATTGCCCATCCGCTTCAGCGGCATATAGGCATTGAACATCGCGTAAATAAACGTAAAAAACTGCCCCGTGGTCATCTCGTGATGCTGTATCGCACCGCGTGCATACAACAGCAACAAAGGAATGACGACAGCTCCCAACAGATCCATCAGCGGCGAAGTAATCACCCCGGCGCGCACCCATCTCATGTTTTCTCGCAACAATCGCTTCGAAGCTTCGCGGAACTTGCGAATTTCAAACGGTTCCATTCCGAATGCTTTCACAACCCGGTTTCCGCTCACCGTTTCCTGCAAAATTTGGCTTAGATCTCCCAGACGTGACTGGCTGGTTTCCGCAGATCGCCTAATTTTCCGCCCAAATTTATTTACCGGCAGGATCACCAGCGGCAAAAGAAGCGCGGCCCCCAGGGCCATCTTCCAATTCACCACCAGCAGCACACCCACAAACACCAGAAACGTAAATCCTTTTTGAAACAAGTCCGCCAGATATTCACTGAGCGCGATGCGGGTGCGCTCTACATCATTGATCACCGTCGAATGCAGACGCCCCGTGGAATTGTGCTGGAAGAATCCCATCGGCTGCCGGATCAATCGCCCATAAACCTGGTTGCGCAGATCGGTTACCGCGGCATGGCCAACATACTGGATTTCCGTGGTCCCTAAATATTCCGCAACGGCCTTCGAGAAATAGAGGATCAACAAGGCAAACGCGAAAACGGTCCAGACGTTATGAATTCTTGGTGGGAAAAAATCGTTGAGATAGATTGTTTGCCCGGACCACGGCAACTTGACTAGCGCCAGCATAGAGCCCACAGCAGCAGGATTCAGCACGCGATCCACCGCTGGAGCTACCATCAACGCCACGCCACCCTCAGCCAGTGCCACAAATGCGAGCAGCAATATGCCTGCCACCAGCCGCACCGAGTACGGCCGCACATAGGCCAACAGCCGCTTTAATTGTGGTGAGAACAACGATGCCACGCTTCAGACTCCCCGAACGCTTCTCTTGGTACGCTATTCGCCGCTAGAGGTCGTGTCAAGTTATCGTCCCCTGACAAGGAACGCTGCGCCCGTCAAGAAAACGGCGATCCAAGTTCATTTTTCAATGTCCCGGTGAACGACTTTCGCGGTAACCCCGCGTTTTTCCAGATATTTTTTTACCGCTTCAGACATCATCACCGAACGGTGCCTGCCACCCGTACAGCCAAAAGCGATGGTCAAATAACTTTTGCCTTCTTGCGCATAGTGAGGAATCAAATATGTCAGCAGCCCTTCGACACGCCGCAAAAACTCCGCCGTCTGCGGGAAGGAACGAATGTACCGACGCACCTTGGGGTCTTTTCCAGTAAATTCCCGCAGCTTCGGAACGAAGTGGGGATTCGGCAGGAAACGCACATCAAATACCAGGTCCGCGTCCGTCGGCACCCCGTAGCGATATCCGAAACTCACCACAGAAACCATCAGTGGCCGCTTGTCCGGATTTTTGAAACGTTCCGTAACGAATTGCCGCAACTCATGCACATTAAACTGCGTCGTGTCGATCACCACGTCCGCGAGTTTCCGGATCGGCGACATCAATGCGCGTTCGTACCGCAGACTCTCGCGGACTGAATGATCTTTGCCCAGCGGATGAGGCCGCCGCGTTTCGCTATAACGGCGCAGCAGCGCATCATCTTGGGCCTCGATGAACACCAGAGTAATGGGATGATCTTTGCGCAAATGTTTTAGCAACGGAGGCAGCTTTTGCAGTTGTAGCCCCTCGCGTGCATCGATCATCAAAGCTGCGCGCGCAAAGTCGCCTTCCCCGGCGGCATGCAGCTCGGCGAAAATCGGCATCAGCTCGACAGGAAGATTGTCGACGCAATAAAAACCCATGTCTTCGAAGGATTTTAGTACTGTGCTTTTTCCAGAGCCGGAAAGTCCGGTGAGAACGACGAGGTGTCGCACGTCATGTCTCGTCGGCGTCCGTTTCACCGGGGCGCGCGCCTTAACTCTTCACTCGGCGCTGGTGCGTGCTGGGAATTCTCATGTCTTCGCGGTATTTCGCCACCGTCCGGCGCGTAACATGGATGCCCGCGTCATCCAGCTTCTTCGCGATTTGCTCATCCGTCAGCGGCTTCGTGCCGTCTTCTTCTTCGATCATCTTTTTTACTACGCGCTTCAGGGTCAGCAGCGACATCGCGCCACCCTCTGGCCCGTTCACTGATTCGCTGAAGAATGAGCGCAGCTCCAGTACGCCCTGCGGAGTGTGCGCATACTTGCTTGCTACCGCACGGCTGACAGTGGAAGGGTGCACTCCAACTTCCTCCGCCACTTCTTTAATCATCATGGGCTTCAGCGCGTCCTGCCCGTGATCCAGAAATTCCCCTTGCCGCGCAATGATGGACTGGCACACCCGCAAAATGGTGTGCTTCCGCTGCTCAATATTCTTCATCAACTGGATCGCCGCGGTGAACCGCTCTTTGACATAATTTCTCACGTCGCGGTCGGAAGCATCCTTAACCAGCAATCGCCGGTAGGTGGGACTCAAGCGGAGCTGCGGCATGTCATCTTCATTCAAAAAAGCAACCCATTGATCATCCACCTTTCGAAAATACACGTCAGGCTCAACCAACCGCGGCTCAGTTTTGTTGTAGCGCAACCCTGGTCGCGGATCGAGCTTGCGAATTAGCTCCAGCGAGCGTTTCACTACTTCCAGTGGCCGGTTCAAAGCGCGCGCCACTTCCTTCAATTGATTCCCTTGCACCTGTTTCAAGTGATCGGAAACAATTTGCTGCGCTAATGTATTTGTCGGATCAAACGCTTTGATCTGCAGTAACAAACATTCGCGCAAGTCTCGCGCACCCACACCGATGGGATCGAAATCCTGCACCACCGCCAGCGCATCGTCCAGATCGTCCTGGGAGTATTTCCCGGCTTGCAGTAACTCTTCAATGGACGCCGTTAAATAACCGTTCTCATCCAGATTCCCGATGATGCTTTCCGCAAGCTCCTTCACCGTCTCTGAACAAATCGTCACGCTGAGCTGCCACGCAAGGTGTTCGCTCAGACCCGTCGGCGAAGATAAAAATTTCTCAAACGAGGGCCGCTCGGAAACCTCCCGCTCCTGCGACTTCCCGCCATCGCCTCCGGTGTCCAGATACTGGTTAAAAAAGCTCCCCACGTCGAACTCATCAAAGGGATTGGCTTCCGGCTTTTCCGGAACCTTTTCCGTTTCCGCTTTCAGAAAATTCTCGTCGCTGTAATTGTCGGTTTGCGTGGGTTCTTCGCTTAACTCTTCAAGCACCGGATTGGCGATCATCTCTTGGTTGATCATTTCGCGTAGTTCCAGGCGATTCAGCGCCAGCACGCTGACCATCTGCACCAAACCGGGCGTCAAAATCTGCTTCTGCGACACCCTGAGATTTAGTTTTAGTCCCTGCCACGCCATTCCGTTTTGTTCCTCTGTTTCTGGCCCGCTAATTCAATCGAAAATGATCGCCCAGATAAACCCGCCGAACTTCTGGGTCATTGCTCAAATCCTCGGGGGTGCCCTGCGCCATTATTTTCCCATGATTCACGATGTACGCGCGATCCGTAACGTTCAATGTTTCCCTCACGTTATGATCGGTAATCAAAATGCCAATCCCCGAGCGACTCAAATCGCGAATCGTTTCCTGCAAATCTTTGACTGTTAGTGGATCGATACCCGAGAACGGCTCATCCAGCAAAATAAATGAAGGCGACAGTGTCAACGATCGCGCAATTTCCAACCGCCGCCGCTCTCCGCCGGATAACACATAAGCTTTGCTGCTTCGTACCGTCTCCAGGCCCATCTGTACGACAAGTTCTTCCAGCCGGTCGCGTTGTTGCTCGGGTGTAAGGGGTAGCGTCTCAAGCACCGCCAGAAGATTCTCTTCACTGGTAAGTTGTCGAAAAACGGAAGGTTCCTGAGGTAGGTAGCTAATTCCACTGCGGGCTCGCAGATACATGGGTAAATCGGTAATCTCTTCGCCGTTCAGCAACACACGCCCGGAATCAGGCCGCGTCAGCCCCACCATTATATAAAATGTAGTGGTTTTTCCTGCACCGTTGGGACCGAGCAGCCCCACAACTTCGCCTTGGCCAATCTCCAGCTCCACATCGTCGACAACCTTGCGGCCGCGGTACGTCTTGCTTAACTCAACAGCCTGGAGATTCAGCATACCTCGTCATTTCTGGACTCGATGTTTCGTCAATGTTCGCGAGCCTTTTTCCGAATCGACGATGATCGTATCATCCGCTAAAAAGAAGGTCAATTGACGCCCCGTCGTGGTACCTTGCGTGCCGTCAAACAGCGTCGGAGTCCCGCCGCTCATCACAAATTTTCCGTCCGCCGCCGTATACTCCGCGCGCTCCGCAGTCGCTTTACGCGACTGCTCATCCACGATAACACCGCCGGTCCCCACGGCCTGGCTGATTTGTTGCGCACCCGCAGCGTTATTCGAAGCTTTATCTGCAACTCCCGCGGTATTCGCGTGGGTAAAATACAAGTCAAGGACATCGCTGCGCATGCGCTGCACCTCCGATCGCACCACCACGTTCCCCTCCAGGTGCGCGCGGTTTTCCAAATCCATATATGTAAGGGTATCCGAGGCGATATGCCACAGGCTCGGTTTCTTCAAGGACTTGTTAGTGGTAGATGAACCGGTCATATCATGCCCAGCCGCCTGAGGAAATACCGAGTGAACCTTTCCCACGGCATTCAGTTGCCGGCTCTTCTGCAGCAGCTCGATGGAATCGGCCTCCAGTACGGAATCACCCTGCCAAAGGCGCGCATGCCCACTGTAAAGTGCCCGCCCGCTCTTTGCGTTCGCCTGCATTTTCTCGGCAGTGATATTCGCGGGCCCGCTGGATAATTGCGGGGGCGTTCCTGGCGCTTGCGGTGTTGTCCCTGAGATTTGCGAAGTCGGTCCGCGCGCCGAAAATGTTCTCGAGCGCACTCCGCCCTCCGCGCGAATATCCCCGCTAGCCTGCATAAAAACAATGTTGGGTGCGCGCGTTTCCGTCGATGCATCCCGCACAATGGCCTGGCCGCTAAGGGTAGTGACCTGGCTGGCGCTTGCCGCCACCGCATGATCGGCCTGCCCACTTCGCTCCCCTTCTTTGAACTTCACATTTTCGTTCAGCTCGATTTGTGACCAGCCGCCGTTGGCCAGCAAATGCGCCACACCACGTTTCGCGGTGGTGGTCTGCAACGGAGCGCCAGGTATGTCCCGCTGTGCCTGTACATTTCCGCTCGCCGCCAACTGCGTTGCCCTGCCCCCAGTAAAATCGAGCACAAATTTCTCGGCGCTTAACTTTGTCCGCGTCGCTTTATCTTTGCCCCCATCCAGACTATCGACCGTCTGCCCGTTTTCTTGCGGATCCGTCCATTGAATCGTACCGGCCGCCAGCGTCTCCGCCTTCTTTGGCCGGCTGGGCTTAGCGTCGCTGCCCTCCGTAAATTCCATGCGGGCCTTATTGGTTTCCAGTATGCGTACCTGCCCGGTCTTGGCGCTCGTTCTAAGGATTACGCCACCATCCATATTTATTAGCTTCGGCTGGGCGATTTCCGGCCACAGGTCCACGGAAGAATTCGCAGCCGTGAATTCCTCATCTTCCGCGCCAGCTTTTCGTGAACCTTCAACTTCGCCAGAGGCATCAAGTCTTTCGAGCCCTCCGTCCGCGTTAAACCAGGCCGTCAACACATTCGCGGTCAAGGTCATTGGTCCGGAGGCCGCTGACGATACGGCATGCGGTCTTTTACCGTGCGCTCCGGCAGTCGCGAGAAGTTTCCGCGCGTGAAAATCCTCATCCAGATCCAACTTCATCTCGCCCGCATCCAACTGTGCCGTCTGCGTTTGCGCGTGCGCTGCCCCCTCCAAATGTAGCCTCCGTTTATCGCGATCGAAGTCCAGGCTAGCGCCCGTCACATGCACTTCCTGTTCCGCCGTGCCCGTCGGCCCGCCACTCTGAATCAAAGTCATCTTCACATCACGCAACAATTTCATCGTTCCCAGTTGGGAGTTATATTCCACTCCCATGGCTTCCCCGCTGCCCTCGGGGAATCTGAAGGTGACCCGCTCACTGGTACGCGCCGTACCGCTAGCCTGATCGAACGTCACGTTGCGTGTTTCGACGTGTCCCGTGGGGCCCGCACTTTCTTTAGAGCCACGTTTCTTCGCTAACTCCGCCTCTGCCGCGGTTTCCAACTCGATCTGTACCGCGCCACTGCAATTGATCGCGCCATTGCCCTTAGCGTATTGACAACTGTGCGTGCGAATGACGTCGTGCCGGTCGCCCTGCTGCCCAAA
>DATHMG010000013.1:0-34370 GCA_035487275.1 Candidatus Acidiferrum sp.
GGGCGAGATTAAAAATGTTAGCAATATTGAACATAAGGTATCTAATCTTATATATGTTGGGATACCGGCGCGTACATCATGTGGGCCGGATCTCCCCGCGCCCATGTGCACGTCATGGGACACCCGTAGAAGTAACGACGAATCAAGACGGATCGAATGGCGAGCCCATGTCAACCGTCTTTCGGGTCACCCCGAGCTATATCTGGTCATCCTGAGGTGAATGCGATGTCACCGGCACGGGTGGCTCTGGCGGTCTAGTTCCTGCATTTTGTTTGCGTCAATCTGTATGCTTTTGATTCGAATCTCATTGAACTTCTCGTTCGCAAGCAGGCCTCGACACTCTATGGATTCGATTCGCTTTACCTGAATGGGAGCACAGGGCAGGAGTTGCTTGAATGTTCCAAGTTGAAACAAACGAAGAAAGCGCTAATAGAAGCTCACGATCTAAACCCGAACTACAAAAATGGGTGAGGCCCAACGCGACGGCGAGGCATATCGACGGTAAAGACCGGAAGCAGCAGCCGGAAACAGAGCGCAGCTGCAGCAGGTACGCCGATGAAAATGATCACGATCATGTACAGAAGTTTTACCACATTAAAAAACTCTAAGGAAATAGCTCTCTAAGGGACTGTTCCCTAAACAGCATCCTGGGATAAAATCCTTCGGCGCCCAGGTAACTACTCTGTTAAGTGGCCGTATTCTTATGAGCCCGTACTCACTTCTTTTACATTGATGAGGCGGCTATTTCAAGCGAGCAACGAAAGACTTGGGTTTCGCGTGAAGATGCGTCACTACTTTTTTTGGTGTATTCTAGTTTTTTAATTTTTAGAAAACCTCTACCAATTTGGCCGACCAAATAGCTGGTACAGGCCATCAGCTCTTCCATGAATAATGTTTCACCACAGATTGTCTCTTCGTCCTCTCTGAATTGGGCACATCCCGTGGTCCGGGAGTGGTTCCTCAACAGGTTTGGTGCGCCTACGGAGCCCCAACAGCGCGGCTGGCCGCACATTCTTGCGGGAAAAACGACGCTGATTTCCGCGCCAACGGGATCGGGCAAAACGTTGGCGGCGTTCCTCGCTTGCATTGATCGACTGGTACGCAAAGCCCTTGCCGGCGATCTCCTTGATGAAACGCAGGTTTTGTATGTTTCGCCTTTGAAGGCGCTCGGAAACGATATTCAGAAAAACTTGGAGATTCCACTAGCAGAAATTCTTCTGCTTGCCGGCAAGCGCGGGCTGCTGATGCCGGCGATTCGCACTGCGGTCCGCACCGGCGACACGCTAATGCATGACCGACGCGCCATGTTAATGCGGCCCCCGCACATCCTGGTTACGACTCCCGAGTCGCTGTACATATTGCTCACTGCCCGAAGAAGCCGGGAAATTCTCAGAACCGTAGAGACGGTCATCGTGGATGAGGTCCACGCCGTTGCCGACGATAAGCGCGGAACACATTTGGCGTTGTCGCTCGAAAGGCTGGATGCGCTGGCCAATAAACCGCCACTCCGCATTGGCCTTTCCGCCACGCAGAAACCCATCGAGTTGATCACGAACTTTCTGTCCGGAAGTGCGCGACCAGACACTGTAGTGGTTCAAATTGGACATCAGCGTGAAGTCGATATCGCCATCGAACTTCCTAAAAGCGAATTGGGCCCGGTTACTTCCCATGAACTTTGGGACGAGATTTACGACCGTATTGCCGCGCTCGTTCGGCAGCACCGCTCAACACTGATCTTCGTAAACACGCGCCGGTTGGCCGAACGCGTTGCGCATCATTTGGCGGAAAGATTGGGTTCAGAAGCGGTTGCAACACATCACGGCAGTCTTTCGCGCAAGCTGCGGCTCGTCGCAGAAAATAAACTAAAAGCCGGCGAAATAAAAGCTCTGGTAGCGACCGCATCACTGGAATTGGGTATCGACATCGGTTCTGTCGAACTCGTGTGCCAGATCGGTTCGACGCGTTCGATTTCCGTGGCCTGGCAGCGTATCGGGCGCGCGGGCCATTGGCTCGGCGCCGTTCCCAAGGGCCGAATTTTTGCGACCACGCGTGATGAGTTAGTTGAGTGTGCGGCACTGGTTCGTGCCATGGGGCAGGGCGATCTGGATTCTCTGGAGATCCCAGAAAATCCAATGGACATTCTGACGCAGCAACTGGTGGCCATGTGCGCGGCTGAAGAGTGGATGGAAGATGAACTTTTTAACCTGGTCCGCCGCACCTATCCGTACCGGGATCTCCAGCGGGCTGACTTTGATGCAATCGTGGAGATGCTTTCTGAAGGAATCAACGCTCGCCGTGGCAGGCGTGGCGCTTATCTTCATCGCAATCGTGTAGCTGGGACGGTCCGGGGAAGGCGCGGGAGCCGGCTCGCAGCGATTACCAGCGGCGGCGCGATTCCCGATAATGCTCTTTACACCGTTGTAGCCGAGCCTGAGGCCACTGTCGTCGGCACCGTTGATGAAGACTTCGCGGTGGAGAGTTTGCGCGGCGACATCATATTGCTGGGCAACAGCTCCTGGCGCATTCGTCGCGTGCAAGCGGGACGAGTCCTTGTAGAAGATGCGCACGGTGCAGCTCCCAATGTTCCTTTTTGGCGTGGCGAGGCACCTGCGCGTACGTCCGAATTGTCACAACAAGTGGCGGACCTGCGCGAGAAAATCAGCGCGATGACTTGTGATGTCGTTCCTTCGCAAGAGATGCGTCATTTGCCGGCGGTCCGCACAACGGTTGCGTGGCTTCAGCGCGACTGCGGTGTCGATAACGCCGGGGCTGAGCAAATCGTGGAGCACATTGTCGCCGGCCGCGCGGTTCTTGGGGCGGTACCGACGCAAAAAACCGTAGTCGCAGAAAGATTTTTTGATGAAAGCGGCGGCATGCAGCTGGTAATTCACGCTCCGTTTGGCGGACGAATCAACAAGGCGTGGGGGCTGGCATTGCGGAAGCGCTTTTGCCGGTCTTTTAATCTTGAATTGCAAGCCGCGGCTACCGATGACGGCATCAACATCTGTTTGGCGGAGCAACATAGTTTTCCGCTCGCCGACGTGTTTCGCTTTCTTCATCCCCTCTCGGTGAGACAGGTGCTGGAGCAGGCCGTACTGGATTCGCCCCTGTTTACAACACGTTGGAGATGGAACGCAGCTCGCGCGCTGATTCTCCTGCGATTCCAGGGCGGCGCGAAAGTTCCGCCTCCAATTCAGAGAATGCGCGCCGATGATCTGCTCGCGTCGGTTTTCCCCGATGCGGCGGCTTGCCCGGAAAATTTAGAGGGCGCAGTGCGCATTCCCGATCATCCTCTCGTGAATGAAGTAATGAAGGACGCTCTGACGGAAGCAATGGACGTTGAAGGTTTGCGGCAGGTGCTGGCCCAAATCATTGACGGCAGCATCGACTGCGTTGCCGTTGATACGCCGGTGTCGTCACAGTTTTCGCACGAAATTCTAAATGCCAATCCGTTTGCATATCTCGATGACGCACCGCTCGAAGAACGACGCGCACGCGCCGTAGAGATGCGCCGCATTTTGCCGGAAAGTGTCTTGTCCGATGTTGGCCGTCTTGACGCTAGCGCGATTCAAGAAATTCGCGACGAAGCCTGGCCCGACGTGCGCGACGCCGAAGAGTTGCATGATGCCCTGCAAACGCTGATCGCGCTGCCGGAAATCAGCGCCGCCCACGAAATCACCGAAGTCTTCACGTTAGAACATATTGTTCAACGTTCGATCGGAGCGTGGAGAACTTTCTTTGACCAATTGGTACGGCAAGGTCGCGCCGGACGCGCTCTCGTACAGGACCGGGGCTACTGGGTAACCGCCGAACGAGCAAAAACATTCGCTGAATTATTTCCGGAAGCCACATTTGCGACAGCCCTCGCCGAGGTGGATTGTTCCGTTCCAGCGAAGGAAGACAAATTGTTGACATTGGTCGCCGGATGGACGCAGCATTGCGGCCCTTTTGGCGTTGCATCTCTCGCCGATTTACTGGCATTGCCATCGAATGAGGTCGAAAAAGTGATGTTGCGCCTTGAAGGCACCGGGGCCGTGTTGCGCGGCCGCTTCTCGGACCCGCATTCAAGCGAGGTGGAATGGTGCGAGCGCAGGCTTCTGGCACGCATTCACCGCCTCACCGTTGGCAAGCTCCGTAAGGAAATCGAATCGGTATCAGCCGCACAATTCATGCGCTGGCTGTTGCGTTGGCAACACCTGACGCCCGAAACACAACTTTTTGGTGAGCACGGCACCCTGGAAGTTTTGCGGCAGTTACAAGGTTTCGAAGCTCCCGCGAACGCCTGGGAGCGGCAACTATTGTCACGCCGCATCACCGGCTACGATCCAAAAATACTCGATCAACTTTGTTTCAATGGCAACATAGGGTGGGGACGCATGTCGCCAGGTCCGGCGATTGTGGATGACTCACCAGAGCGGAGTCACAGAGTCACACCAACCGGCACCGCGCCGATCACGTTCTTCACTCGTGACGATTCGGACTGGATGACCGCCCGTCAGCAGCAAGTCAACATCGACCGCATACTGAGTTCAACCGCCCAAGAAGTTTTTGGATTTCTCAAAGAGCGAGGCGCAGCTTTCTTTGCTGATATTCTTCGTGGCACGCGCAAACAGAAAGAGGAAGTGAAGCTCGGCCTGTGGGAACTTGTTGCTGCAGGACTCATCACCGCTGACGGTTTTGACAATTTGCGCGCATTGATCGACCCCAAACGGCGAGATCTCAGCAACGGACGCGATGGCCGCCCGCGTTACAGCGCTGGTCGTTGGTCCTTATTATTTCCTACTGCTGCCGACGACAAAGAGCGCTCGCTCGAGGCCTTGTGCCAGGTTCTACTCAAGCGTTACGGAGTGGTTTTCCGCGAAGTGCTGATGCGCGAATCGAATTTGCCGAACTGGCGCGAAATCCTTCTTATATTGCGTCGGTTGGAAGACCGCGGCGAAGTACGAGGCGGTAGGTTCGTGAGCGGTTTCCTTGGCGAACAATTTGCGCTGCCCGCCGCCGTGGAATCCTTGCGATCCACGCGTGCAGAGCCGCTGAGCGGCGAAACAATTACAATCTCGGCGGCCGATCCGCTGAATCTGGTCGGAATTGTGGTGCCGGGCGCCAAAGTGCTAGCTATTTCGAGCCGTTTTGTAACGTACCGTGACGGCGTGGCACTCGAAGTGAGCCAACCTATAGACTACGCCGCCGTCGCACAAGCCGGATAACAAGACAATTCCTTCGTCAACGTTGTTCCGTTCCCGTGATTTTACGTGCGGTCAATGACCGCGTTCAGCCGCTGCTCTTATCGCACAGCATCGGCCAAGAGGTGGAAGCTCTATGTTTGCGGCTGCATCACCCCACTAACCCTTGCATGTGGAAACCCAACGGGCGGTTGACATTGTGAAGTCCTGAGGAAGTGCATCGGCCCTAACGCTGCTGGGGCCGAGAGGTTCTTTCTGGTTCAGATTTTTGACGATGTCATCACAGCCGAAAGTGATTAAACCCGAACACGAGACTTGTTGTCTTCAGTCGTTAGCTCGGCGCGTTTCGGCTCGCTGCAATTATTTACATCGCACGTATTTTCATGTAACGCACCAGGTCTGGGCCGAGCGCAACGGCGCCAATGACAGCGAAGGCCAAGCTTATCGCCAGCGGTGCGTGGCTCCCAGCCCTCAGCTCTCGTGGCCGCGGGGGAACCTCTCGGGACCGAAGACCCTGTTGCAGTTTGTCCGGCCCGAAGACGAAACGTGCGATCTCTAAGCGTCTTCTTTCAACCTCCACGCGCTGTTTTTCGGCGCGGCTTGCCAGATGTTCAAAATCCACACCTCTTAGGTGCGGATTAGCAGGCGCAACTACCGCCAAGACGCGCCACAGTTCGAACTTCCCATGAATTCCAATCTCCAAGAATTCAAGCGCTTCGAACAAACCCAGCCCTCCGTTGGCATCGTGCCCCAACTTCAGCCGGCTGACTTTTTCGGTTATCCAGGTTGTCAGCTCCTTGGCTTTACCGGAGCCACCGCCCACCCGCTCCGCAAGCCTTTTCAGGACTTCCCGGTCCGCATCAATTTCTACCAGAAGCCAGGCAGCAAACTGCCCAAGTTCTTGCCCCTCATATGTGTCACGGATAAATTCGACGAGGTCTATCGCAAACGCCGAACCGGCCAGATGGTCATTTATATATGTACCGAGCGGACCGCTCATAATGAATCACCCCCAGCTTCCTGATGGTCGTTGGATGCGAGCCTTAATCCGAAGGACGCAGCTTTTGTGCGGTTGCCAGCAGACCACTTGGGTATCGACGAGCGATTATTGGTCTACCTTGGTTGCCGTGGCGCTCGTTCACCGGAACGAAGCGACCGCCTCCGACAAATCTTCGTAAGTCGCAAAGAGATTCAGCAATCCCACCATCTTAAGCGTCTGAACTATGAACTTGGACGGCTTGAGTAAGCGGATGCCACCCCCGCTCTGTTTTGCGGTAGTCAAGTAGCGAACCAGCATGCCAATGCCGCTGGAGTCAATCGTGGGCACTTCCTCGACATCGAGAACAATCCTGTTATGCGATTGGCGGAACAGCTCGTTCATCGTAGAGTTGAAACGGTCGAGCGGCTGACCCATACATAACCTTCCCTTCAACTTCACGATTTCTACTCCATCTTGTGTCCTTGTATCGATGTCCAAAGTATTGTCTCCCCGCCCATTGGCGGACCAAGGACACTCAGGCGCCCTCGTTGACACCCCTGAATCCCTTTGTTAGAGTCCGCGCACACGTTAGAGAATCTTCGGTAAAAAAGCAAGAAACACGGCCTGCCGGTAGTTCCCCCGGGGCTACGGACGGAGAGCCGAAATTTGTCGAGCCAGCAGCAGAAATCCATTCTGGATCTTTCTGCGCTCTCTTCCACTCTGCTCGCAGAGCAGGAGGTGCCGCAACGAGCGCGGGCGCTTGCGCGATTCGTTGCCGAATTTCTTCCCGACGCGGCCGTCAGTGTATACACGCTCGCCAGCGCTGCCAGCGCTTCATACTGGATTCCCAGAGCCACCGTCGGTGAAGCCACTCTCCATGGCTCGTCTATCCCATCGAACTCAGGTTTGCTCGGTCGGTTGATGGACGACCCAGTTCCCCAATTGCGTACCGGAGCGGTCCTGAAACGCGAAGATTATTCGCACATCGATATACGCAGAAGTCTGCAATCGCTTTGTTACATTCCTCTTTTGAACGGCGATACGATGATAGGCGCTCTTGAAATTCTCTCTTTCAGTGAAAGCCTGTCTCACGACATCGTCGTTGCTTTGCAGCCCGCATCTGCCTTGGGTGCCACCGCCATTGCTGCTGCGCAGGGTTATGAAGATGAGCGCCATGACGCACTGAAATCCATCACCCGTCTTACGCAACTCTACGATCTGGAAAAAGTATTTTCGTCGACGCTGGAGATGGCAGAGTTGCTGCCACTCATTGCTGCGAAGTTCCGAGAAATTCTGGAAGCTGAAGCCGTTAACGTCTGGTTGCTGCACCCCGACGAAACCATCGAGCTGATGCATCAGGAGGGTCACGATTCAACAGCGTTCAAAGGGCAAATTCTGAAACCCAACGAAGGGGTGGCTGGTACGGTTTCCGACAACGGCGATAGCGTTTGCATCTCCAATGCTACGGATCCACGGCTGGCGCAACGCAATGCTTCCGAGTCTGAACCGACCGTCCAGTCGTTGCTGGTAGCGCCAATCATGGATCGCGGTTCCCTGGTAGGCGTCGTCGAGGTGGTGAACAAACTGGGCGGCGGAACCTTTGATGAAGATGATTTATTTACGCTGAATAGTTTGAACGACACGGCTTCCAATGCACTGCACAACGCGAGCTTGCTCATCGCTGAACGCAAAGTAGAAATCCTCGAAACGCTGAACGCGGTAAGCCACGAAATCACCTCGACGCTGAATCTCGAGCGCATGCTGCAGACCATCGTGAACGCTCCACAAGCTGTAATTCCCTACGACCGCGCCGCGCTGGCGCTGGAGCAAAAAGGACGCTTCAGGCTGAGCGCCGTAACCGGATTAACACAGGTCAATCCCGATGCGCCCGACATTGCGCCATTAAATGAAATCCTGCAGTGGGCATCCCTTTCCGAAGAGGTTATTCACGTACGGCAGCGCGAGGGCGAGCCGGATTCTGATCGCCCCGAAACTCGCGCGAAATTCAAAAAATATTTTGCAGAGTCCGGCATGCGCGGTTTCTACGCCAAGCCACTCAGTGACGACACCGGCCGCGTAGGCATGCTGTGCCTGGAGAGCAGCGACCCCGATTTCCTCACTCCCGCGCACCTCGAGATTCTGGAGTTGCTCGCGAGCCAGGCAACTGTCGCCCTGCGCAACGCCCAAATGTATAAGGAAGTTCCATTTATTTCGGTCATCGAGCCGGTGTTAATTCGCAAAAGAAAATTCATGGCCATGGAGAAACGCCGCCGATCTTTGATCCTTGGGGCGTCAGCGGCGGTTATATTGTTTCTTGTTGCTTTTCCCCTGCCCCTGCGTGTGGATGGCGAAGCGGTAGTCGCCCCGCTGCGCAAGGCTCAAGTCCAGCCCGAATTCGAAGGTGTGATCGGCAAAGTATTCGTTCATGAAGGCCAAAACGTAACGCGCGGGCAGATTCTGGCGCAGATGGAATCATGGAATTCCCAGTCCGCTCTCGCAGAAGCGCAATCGAAATATGAGACCGCGCTTTTAGCGATGAATAGAGCGCTGGCGCTCAATGACGGCGCGCAAGCAGGCGTGCAACGGATGCAAGCAGATCTGGTCAAGGTGGACGTCGAACGGTTGCGTCAAGTGCTAGAGAAAACTAGTCTGCGTTCTCCGATCGATGGCGTAGTGGCGACGCCTCACGTTGAGGATTTCGCAGGCCGGAGGCTTCAACTGGGAGACTCTTTTGCCGAAGTATTGGACGCGAGCCAGACAATTGTGGATGTGGCAATTGAAGATGCGGATGCGGGCCTCCTCGATGTTGGCCAGCAGGCGGTGGTAAAGCTCAATAGTTATCCGATGCGCACCTTTCATGGAAAAGTGGTGGTGGTCAGCCCCAAAGCCACACTTTCGCATGAGACACCCGTTTTTTTTTCCCGTGTCGCTGTTTCGAATTCCGATGCGGCGATTCGTGCCGGCATGGAAGGACGAGGGAAAATCCGTGTGGGCTGGCGTCCGGCGGGCTATGTGTTTTCCCGGCGGCCCTTGCTGTGGCTGTACGGGAAGTTATGGTCCTGGATTGGCTGGTAGCGGAGGCGAAGTATGCGCACTCTTTTTTTGAACCTAGTGGTTGGCGCCGCGATTCTCATAGATTCTTGCGGCGGTAACAAGGCCACGTCGGATTCATCGAGCGCGGCAATACGTAACGCAACTTCTCCCGATAATTCTTCCTCGCCAGCTTCGGGTTCTATCCCCCGTCCCGCTCCGACAAGTCTCAACTCTACGACCGCGAGCAAAGAGAATTTGCCACAGGTGTCAGGCCCCATCATTGTGGAGCACCAGATTGAAGTAATGTCGCAACGTGACGGGATTGTCGCAAAGATTTTTGTCGATACTGGCGCCCGGGTGAAAGCTGGCCAGCTTTTGGCGAAGCTCGACGACCGGCAAATTGCCGCGAACTTGGAAGCCGCGCGCGCCAAGTCACGCGGCATTGAAGCCGATTTAAAAAATTGGCAGTCCGAGGCCCAAGTCCTCAAGGCTGACTATGCGCGCGCTCAAAATCTATGGGATCTGGGACTGACCTCCGAAGAGCAACTGCAGCATGCCAAGTATAAAGCCGAGTCCGACCAGTGGGACATTAAGCGTGTGGAGGAATCGCTGAACACCGCGCGACAGGAACAGCGCTCTCTCGAAATCGAACTCGAAAAGACAAAAATCATCGCTCCATTTCAGGCCTTGGTGGCCAGACGTTATCTCCATGAAGGCCAGAATGTCGCCAAGGGCGACCGCATGTTCTGGATTACCGCCGAAGGGCCACTGCTGATGCGGTTCACTGTTCCAGAGAATTTTTTCGGACGGGTTAAGCCTGGGCAATTGCTGGAAGTGAATTCCCCGGATGTCCCCGGCGAAAGTCACGCCGCCCGTGTGAAACAGGTTAGCCCGGTCATTGACCCATCCAGCGGAACATTTGAAGTGCTCGTCGAATTGACGGGAGATCGCGGCACCTTGCGCCCTGGAATGACCGCAAATATTCGGCTGGAAAATCCACGCTGATATTGTCGGAAAAAAGCCGATGAATCTCACCCGCGCTTTGGATGTGGCCTTGCCGGAAATTCCCGCTCGCACACTTGCGCAGCGGCCCCCGCGGCTTGATCCCGGAACGACATTTCGTGAACACCTCGAAGATGGAAAAATGGTCGCGCGAGTTTATGTTCCCAGCATCGGCGGTATGTTTAAACTCACGCCGCAGCAATGGCATATTGCGCAGTTATTTGATGGGCAGCGTTCTTACCAAGATATCGCCGAGCTGTACTCGCAACAAACTGGCGTGCAATACGACGCAGAGGAAGTACGCGAATTTGCTGGAGATCTGGAGGCTGCGGAGTTCTGGTATAAGACTGCGCAAGAAAAGAACATCTTGCTCATGCAGCAGAGCACTGAGGAACGGCGGAAGAAGCTTAAGACGCGTAGTAAGTGGGCCGATCTTTCGATAGTTGTGTTTCCGGCGTACAACCCGGATAAATTTCTGACCTGGCTGTACAACTACACCGAATTCATCTACACGCCGTGGTTCACCATTCTTACCCTGATCGGTTTCGCAATTACTCTAGGGATTTCGATCAGTCACTGGAACGAAATTGGCCGTGACACCATCGAATTCTACAATTTCACGCATAAAACCTGGGGCGACGTGTTTATCCTCTATGCGCTCGGCATGTTCGTGGTGGCGGCACATGAATATGGCCATGCGCACGCCTGTAAACATTATGGCGGCCGGGTTCCCGCCATGGGATTCGCCTTGGTATACCTTACTCCGGCCTTCTATACCGATACCACTGAGGGAGCCGTCAAAGGCTCGCGCTACCAGCGGCTGATCATCTCGCTCGCAGGGATTTGGGCCGAGTTGATTATTTGTTCGATAGCCACTCCTATCTGGTGGGGCACACCACCCGATTCCGCAATTCACGATGGCGCCTATTTCCTGATGATGCTCACGGGATTCATGTCGCTCATCGTTAATTGGAACCCGCTAATGAAGTTGGACGGGTATCACATGCTGTGCGAGGTGCTGGGGATTGCCGATCTGAAGGAAGAATCCACGGCCTACACTTCGTCATGGGTGCGGAAGCATGTTTGGCGACTGCCGGCGGAAGTTCCTTACGTTCCAAAACGGCGACGCTTCGGTTATGTGATGTACGCCTTACTTTCCGGCGCCTACAGTTACACGGTGCTCTACATCGTGGCGCGGTTTGTTGGAAATGTTTCGCGCAATTTCAATCCTGACTGGTCGTTTATTCCCGAGATTGTCGTAGCACTATTTATCTTCCGTTCGCGAATTCGTTTATTGGTGAATTTTATGAAATTCGTTTATCTCGATAAAAAAGATCGCGTTATCGCTTGGTTTACTCCCGGGCACTCATTGGCGGTGGCCGCCCTGCTCGCGCTATTGCTGCTGCTTCCCCTGAAGCGAGAGTCCGTTCAGGGACACTTCGTTTTAGAACCGGGACAAATGGTGACGATACGGCCGCACCTCCCGGGTGTGGTAACGAACGTCTTCGTCTCGGAAGGGCAACAAGTTCCCGCCGGCGCTCCCCTGGCTGCCCTTCGGAATCTACCGCTCCAGTCGGATCTGGAAAGATCACGGGCCCGGTTGGCAATGGCTTCGGATCGCGCGAATGACGCCGCGCTTCGTTATGCCGGCTTAGGCGCAGCGGTTAAGGAGCGCGACTACCTGGCTGCGGATACAAGGCGGCTTTCCTCGGAAGTACAGCTATTGCAGCTGACCAGCCCTATTTCCGGCTGTGTCATCACACCACGAGTTCAGGATCGGATCGGCAGTTACCTCCACGAGGGCAGCGAACTTCTCCAGCTGGCGGACCTCTCCACCATGCGCGCGCGAATCTATATATCCGAATTCGACCTGCGCCGCGTTCATCCAGGCGCGGCCGCAAAAATTCAGATAGAAGGACTCTGGAAAAAGTGGGATGCCCGAACTGTCTCTACTGCGTCTACATCCACGGAAATGGACCCGGAACTCGTGGAATCCGCGCCGTTGAAGGGATTGAATGCACCGAAATATTATCTCGCAGAGCTACTAGTCCAGAATTCGCAAGACTCGTTGAAGCCGGGGATGACCGGAGTGGCACGGGTGTACGGACGAAGGCGTAGTCTCTTGGCAATGTGGGCGGAGGGATTGATGAATTTTTTTGGACGGAAACTTTGGTGAAGACCGCAGCCGGAGGGACGCCAGTATTCCTGGCTCAAAACGGGGTGGAGGCTGCAGCACGCAGCCCCCACTTTTAACTTCCATTGCTAGGCGTACCGGCTATGACTTCTTAAAGCTCCTCATACTGGAGGATTTCAAGCTCGTGGCGTGCGCCGCTTTCAGGCTGCTGTGCGTCTTCATCTTCATGTCTTTCTGGCTGACAACTGGAGCTCCAGTAAGATTGGCTTTCTTGGTGGTCTTCAGGGTGTTGATCAAGCTCTTTTTCTCGATGCTCATGAGGTTCTCCCCCTTAGAATTTTTGCCGATGATTCTTTGTCGTTATCGACGCACAGACAAAAGCATGGGAAGGGCCACTCTACAGCATCATTGCCTCCGCGCTGCCGGTTGAAAGGAAAGCCCTTAGCGCGAACCGTGCTAGCTACGGAGGACGTTTGCCGGTGGGAAATTCAACCAGTGGTTAAAAATTAACCACCTGATGGTCAATCTTTAACCAAAGGTTGCGTTATTCAATCTTATGTTTTCGGCACAGGTACTTCATGCGCTGCCCATCAATGTGTAACAGCGATGCCGCCGAACTTTTCCTGCTGCCGGTCCGCCGCAGCGCGGCGTTGAGGTAGGCCACCTCAATGCGCTCCATCTCCGAGTCGAAATCCACCCCGCCCTCGGGGATCAAGATGGCCTCTTGGCTAGTCGCACTGTGCTGGAGAAGGTGCTGGGGCAGATGCTCAAGCGTCAGGACCGGGCAGTTATTCATCACCACTATGCGTTGGATGATGTTTTCAAATTCTCTAACATTGCCGGGCCACTCGTAAGCCTCAAGAACCTCCAGCACGTCTGGCTTCAGCGTTTTGAGGGGCTTCTTTGCGGATGCGCAATAAATCCTGAGGAAATGGTCAGCCAGCAGAGCGATGTCGCCTTTACGTTCACGCAGCGGAGGAATAATGATAGGCACGACGTTGATGCGGAAATATAAGTCCTCGCGAAAACGGCCTTTGTGAAGGCAGTCTTCGAGGTCTTCGTTGGTGGCGGTGATAAGGCGGAAATCGATTTTTTTTCCAGTACGGCTACCCAGTCGCTGGACCGCGCGTTCTTGGAGCACACGTAACAGTTTGCTCTGCAAACTGTGATTCAGTGTCGTGATTTCATCGAGGAAGAGTGTTCCGTGATGTGCCAGTTCAATGAGCCCTGGTTTGGCCGTGTCTGCGCCAGTGAACGCGCCCTTCTCGTAGCCGAACAGTTCTGACTCCATGAGCGTCTCGGGAAGAGCAGAGCAGTTCAAACACACGAACGGCTGTCCGGCTCGATCACTGCAATCAACAATGGCTTTGGCGACAAGCTCCTTCCCGGTCCCGCTTTCGCCGCGAAGAACCACGGAAGCGCCGGTGCTCGCCACGGCCTCCACGGCTTGATACACCCTTTGCATCACCAGACTCGAGCCAACTAGTCCGCAAAAAACCGATTTGTCTTCTACTTGCTGCAGCAGGCGACGGCCTTCCAACTCGAGAGCGCGCTTTTCGATAGCGCGAGACAAAACAATTTTGAGTTCATCATAATTGATAGGAAAATGAAAAAACTCGTCGGCGCCCGCTTGGCTGGCTTTCAAAGGAATAGTGCGTTGATTGCTGCGGGTGAAAGCGGCAAGAACGACGTCATCTCGGATTTTGCGGATCTCCTCGAGAACGTCAAGGCTGTCGCTTGGGCCATCGCCAATCGAATCGAGGTTGAACAGGATGGCGTGCAGCTCCGGCTGTTCGAGAAGAGCTTTGATTTCGTCTTCATTCGCCGCCAATGCGGTTCGGAATTCACCGCCAAGATGTTTGCGAACCTCCGGGAAGAGCTCTGCGTCATCTGTGATGACCGCCAGCGAATAGCGTTCCGGACTAGAACTCGAGTGGGACAAAAGTCAGGGCACCGTTGGGCGGAATTATAAGTCGAATGGAAGCCAAAGGCTAAATCTGAATTAAAGATTCCTAGCACAGGCAGGATGATTCGCGCGACCACCGTTATTTCCTGGAAGCGCTGGTGGAACGTTGCATGTTGAATATTGACCGGGTGACTCAAATCTGTCGAGTTAGTTGCGATCAAACCAACAATAATCGGTAATCGTGTTGGATGGTATGTCTTGACGGAACCCTGCATGGGCTACCGGGTTCAGTGTTCAAGCATGCCTTCCGATAAAGATTCGGCGCAAATCGTGAGCCTAATGCCCACGTTGGTCGTTCAACTCGATATTGAGTTCCAGAACATTAACACGTGGTTCCCCTAGGAATCCCAGGTCGCGTCCTTTTGTGTGCTTCCGCACCAGGTCACGGAGGTCTTCCTGTTTCATGTTGCGCGAATGAGCTACACGAGGGATCTGGAATTCTGCGGCATCGGGCGAGATGTCGGGGTCCAGACCTGAGCCAGAAGTTGTCACCAAATCGATTGGGATGGGGGCGTCTGGATTTTCTATGTGAAGTTTCTGTACGTCGGCTTTCACTCGCTCGATTAAATTCCTGTTTGTAGGAGCCAGGTTAGAGCCGCCACTGGCCATGGGGTCATATCCAGTTCCAGCCGCAGACGGGCGCGAGTGAAAATAGCCAGGTCCTGTGAATGTCTGGCCGATGATTTTCGACCCCACCAGCTTTCCGTTTCTCTCGATGAGCTGTCCGTTAGCACGGTTGCGAAAAAGTAGCTGCGCCACAGCTGTGACTGCGAGCGGGTAAATCACGCCGAAAATAACGGTAGTCACTAGCGTGAACCATATAGCGACAAGGATATTTTTTTTCATGGGGTCCTCTTACACAAAGCGCAGATACGTCAACAACACATCGATAACCTTGATTCCTATGAACGGAGCAATGATCCCGCCGACGCCATAAAGCAACAGATTGCGACGAAGGAGTGCCGCGGCTCCCATGGGGCGGTAGCGCACCCCGCGCAAAGCGAGTGGGACCAGAGCGATGATGATCACCGCATTGAAAATTACCGCAGACAAGATTGCCGATTCCGGCGTGTGTAGGCGCATCACATTCAGCGCGCCCAACACCGGAAACACCCCGGCGAACATCGCGGGAATAATGGCGAAATACTTGGCCACGTCGTTGGCCACGGAAAAGGTGGTGAGCGCACCTCGGGTAATCAGCAACTGCTTGCCGATCTCAACAATCTCGATCAGCTTGGTCGGATTGGAATCGAGATCAACCATGTTGCCGGCTTCCTTGGCGGCTTGTGTACCCGTGTTCATGGCCACGCCAACATCTGCCTGCGCCAAAGCTGGAGCATCGTTCGTGCCATCACCGGTCATGGCCACGAGTTTGCCTTTAGCCTGTTCGCGCTTGATAAGCGCCATCTTATCTTCAGGCTTCGCCTCTGCCAGGAAGTCATCAACCCCTGCCTCGCGAGCGATCGCCGCAGCGGTCAACGGATTGTCCCCGGTGATCATCATGGTGCGAATACCCATAGCGCGAAGCTGGTCGAAACGCTCCCGCATTCCGCCTTTTACGATGTCGGTGAGCGCGATGGCGCCAAGCACCCGCCCGTTCTCGGAAACGAGCAATGGTGTTCCGCCAGCATTAGCTATTCCGCGAATACAAACTTGCAACTCTGCCGAGGCCCCAGTCCCATGGTTGCAGCAGAATTGCAAAATCGACTCAGGGGCGCCTTTGCGGATTTCGCGGCCATCCATATCCACGCCGGACATTCTGGTTTGCGCGGAAAATGGGATAAATGTTGCGGCGTGAGTAGACAGATCGCGGCCGCGAAGCTTGTAGCGCTCCTTGGCCAACACCACGATGGAGCGCCCTTCCGGAGTTTCGTCGGCAAACGACGAAAGTTGCGCGGCATCCGCGAGATGCGCCTCGTCTACACCTTGCGCCGGGAAAAAGTGCGTGGCGGCCCGGTTGCCCAAAGTAATCGTGCCGGTTTTATCCAGTAGCAATACGTCCACGTCTCCTGATGCTTCAACGGCACGCCCCGACATGGCGATTACATTTCGCTGAATCATGCGATCCATGCCAGCTATTCCAATAGCCGACAGCAAGCCACCGATGGTCGTGGGTATCAGGCACACCAGAAGCGAAACCAGCACAAATATGCTTTGTGGAGCACCTGAATAAATAGCGAAGGGCTGAAGTGTCACTACCGCAAGTAAGAAAATAATAGTTAAGCCAGCCAACAGAATATTTAGCGCGATCTCATTGGGCGTTTTTTGTCGCGATGCGCCTTCTACCAGCCTGATCATTCGATCGAGAAACGTCTCGCCGGGATTGGAAGTGATGCGCACTTTGATCTCATCGGAGAGCACGCGCGTTCCGCCCGTGACCGCGGAACGGTCGCCTCCGGATTCACGAATCACCGGAGCCGATTCTCCCGTGATTGCAGACTCATCCACCGATGCCACACCTTCGATCACTTCCCCGTCACCAGGGATGAAGTCTCCGGCGGTTACGACTACTACATCGCCTGATCGCAACTGCGAACTGGGCACTTTCTCAGTAGTGCCATCCTTTCTTAGTCGTTTTGCTTCTGTTTCTGCGCGCGATTTGCGCAATGTATCTGCTTGAGCTTTACCGCGCCCTTCGGCCATGGCCTCGGCGAAGTTGGCAAAGAGAACCGTGAACCACAGCCACAGCGTAATCTGCAGTCCGAAGCTAACCTCACCAGCGTTATGTACGGCGTTCCATATGAGCTGAATGGTCGTCAGCAAGGCCCCGACTTCGACAACAAACATCACGGGGTTCTTAACCATGGTGCGAGGATCTAACTTGCGAAATGAGTCCCGCACTGCACGAGTGAGAATCTTCGTGTCAGTAAGAGATTGTTTCCGTACTTGAGAGACTGGATCCATAGAACCCTCAGAAAGATTTCCCTGCCGCCATCAGCAGGTGTTCGAGAATGGGCCCGAGAGAAAGGGCCGGGAAAAAAGTGAGAGCTCCGACAATCACAATGGTGGCGACCAGCAAGCCCGAGAACAGTCCGCCGGTCACTGGGAAGGTGCCAACGGATTCCGGAACGATTCGTTTTTTTGCGAGGCTTCCGGCGATAGCCAGCACCGGGATGATCATGAAAAAGCGGCCCAGGAGTTGGGCTACGGCGGTGCTGGTGTTGTACCACATGGTGTTCGCATTCAAACCCGCGAAGGCTGACCCGTTATTGCCAGCAGACGAGACGTACGCGTAGAGCACTTGCGACAACCCATGAGGTCCGGGATTCGAGATGCTTGAAGTCCCAAAAGGCTTGATGATTGCAAGAGCAGAAAAGCCCAGGATGGTAAACGTCAGGACCAAAATTGCTAGCATGGCCATCTTGACGTCGTACGATTCGATTTTCTTGCCCAGATATTCCGGAGTGCGACCAACCATCAGCCCGGCGATGAACACCGCAAGGATTACGAAGACCACGATTCCATATAAGCCTGCACCCACTCCTCCGAAAACCACTTCTCCCAACATGATATTGATCAGTGGCACCATGCCTCCCAGCGGAGTAAAGGAATCGTGCTGGCCGTTTATCGCGCCGCAACTGGCGTCGGTAGTCACGGTTGCAAAAAGGGCGGAGTTCGCGATTCCGAAACGCACTTCCTTCCCTTCCATGTTGCCGCCGGATTGCAACACGCTCGAACTTTGATTTACTTCGGCTAATTGCGGATTGCCTCGCGCCTCAGCCCAGTACGCGGTGGTCACTCCGATTAAAAACAGAAGCGCCATGGCCGCCCAGACAGCCCAGCCGTGACGTTGTGAGCCGGTCATACGGCCGAGAGTGTAGGTAAGCGCAGACGGAATGGCGAAAATCAAGACTACTTGGAAGAAATTAGAAAACGGCGTGGGATTTTCGAAAGGGTGCGCGCTGTTGGCGCCGAAGAATCCTCCGCCGTTAGTGCCGAGCTCCTTTATTACTTCCTGGGACGCTACCGGGCCTTGCGCAATAACCTGTTGCGTCACGGTTTGCGTAGTGGTTTTTCCGTCGGCGCCGGTCACTTGCACGGTCTGCGGCTCGACCAACTCCACAGTGGTGTACGGATTTAAATTTTGTATGACGCCTTGAGACACGAAAACCAGCGAGCCCACCAGGCAAATCGGCAGCAGAACCCACAGCAAGCAGCGCGTGGTATCGACCCAGAAGTTCCCAAGCTTATCGGTTTCCTTTCGCGCGATGCCACGAATGACCGCAACCGCAACGGCTATTCCGACTGCTGCGGAAGCGAAGTTGTGATACGCGAGACCGGCCATCTGCGTGAGATAGCTCATCGTGGATTCGCCGCTATAGGCTTGCCAGTTGGTATTGGTCGTGAAGGACGCCGCGGTGCCGAACGCCAACCCGGGTTCCAGATTCGCGAATTTTTGCGGATTGAGAGGAAGGAATTTCTGTACACGCTCCATTAGATAAAGGAGCGCCATGGACACTCCGCTGAACAGCAGCATTGCGATGGCATATTCCGTCCAGCGCATCTCGTGTTTTTCGTCAATTTTCGTAAGGCGATAAATAAGTCTTTCGATCGGCCGCAAGACCGGATCCAAAAAAGTCTTCTCGCCACTGAACACGCGCGCCAGGAATCCGCCCAGAGGTTTAGTAATTAGAAAAATCACCAGCAGGAAAACGCCGATTTGAAACCAACCGTTAGCGCTCATGAGCGTTAAAATTCCTCCGCCTTCAGCAGCGCATATAGCAGGTAGCCGCAGAGGAGCGCGCAAATGACCAGCAAGATTGCGTTAGCTACGTTCATGGCCTTCCTCTTCCGAGCAGCTCGCATCCCCGGACGTACAGAATGGCTAAAGCGAAAAACAGCCCAGTTGCGAAAATGAAAATGATGTCCATCACCTTGTTTCCTCTCGCTGCCGTGATCGTTTTTGCCGCCGGCTGTGGCTCATTGGTCTTCCTTCAGCCTCAGCCAGCTCGCAATGGTATCCACCGCCATCAGAATTTGACGAGTATGGACAAATTGATTCGGTTCTCAATTTTTTTGAGGTCTGGCGTGAATCCGGGCACCACTGCTCCCGGCGAGCCGCAAATGTTCTCAACAATGGGGGCCGTCGGGCAGGATGTCGGCGTGATACCTCCCGGCCCGGTGAAGTAAGGAACGTTCGCCGCGCGGTGGTCAAACTCGGAACGGAAAGTGATGTACTGGCTAGGCATCCAGTCAAATGTTCCCGATATGTCCCACGCTTTAAACACGTCGCCGGGATTTTCGGTGAAGTATGACGTGCCCGAAGCTGCTGTCGCGCCGTTAATCGGTGGTAGTAATACTAAATAGCGACCGGGGTTATTTATTTTTCCACCACCGACGGTTAGACCGAAATGATCACGATCAAACCAAAAGCGGTTGTAGAACATGAAGCCCAAAAAACTCTGCTTAGGGCCCTTTTTAGATCCGCCGGCGCAACTCACTCCGCCGCCGTGCTCGCATCCAATATCACCGGTCAGAGAGAACGCCATCTTATCCAGTCCGGGTCCCGGCTTGTCGAAGTACTTCACTTCAATGCTGTCGTCACTGTGATAGCGCACGCGGTTAGGATTGCCCAGAGCTTCCTCACCCAAAGCGTATTGATTACCCAAGACCTCAAGCCAACCGGTCGGCCGCCACAGAATTTGCGCACCCACTCCAGGCCGGTTATTGAATCTTCCGTAGGACTGCCAGCCATTTACAAGCCACGGTTCAATTTTTAAATGGGCTGTGGGAAAGATCTGAACGCGGAGGCCAGTAAAAAACCATGGAGTGTTGGAAGAAACATAGGAGGGCTGATAGGCCCAATTATCAAATTGGTAGTAACTGAACAGGCCGATATAAGACATAAAGATACCGGCATCGACGTTGATCCCGTGGAGTGCATTGAAGTGATATCCGCCGTAGGCTTCCGAGAGATAGCGGTACGCGTTATCCAGGTTCCACTGCCCGCGTGCAGGGCTGGCATCATTCCGGGGTGTAGTCTGAGAATACAATCCAAACTGCGTCATGACTCGTGCACGAACATTTTCTAAATGAAAATCGCCGCCCACGCCTAGTTGCGTTACGTGCAGCTCATTAGAACGAAACACCTCGCTAGACCCGCCGATGGTATCGTCAGCCGGATGATTGAAACTGTAATTGTAGTCAACGTCTGCCCTGATTTCCGGCGTAAAGAAAGTCGTCGCGTACGGTGTGTCCTTAGTGCGGGAATTGCCGTTCAACCAAGTGAAGTCAGCGAAGGCGAAGGGCTCCTCTTTTGGAGCTTTGCCCGTGGCAGTACCGCCTGACTTCCCCTTTTCCGTTGCCTGTCCCGCCTGCGAGCCAATCACCGGATTACTTAAAGTTGAACTAGAAATTGTGTTTACTGGCGCAACTGTAGCTGGCGTAGCGGCTACGGCACCGGGGGTCGCAGCGCTATTCGCGACACCGGTGGGCTGCGACGCGGCTGGTTCCGGCGTAGCTGGCTGGGCACTCTTGGACTCAAGTTCTTCAACCCGCCTTTCGAGTTGCTCCACTCGATCAAGTAGATACTGCTCCCGTTCGGTCAATCCCGGCCTGGGCGTGTCTATCTTTACCGGTGACGTGGTTCCTGAAGGGTTCCCGTCTGCAAACACAAAAGTAGGCAGAATACCGGCGCACAATATCGTTACCAGAGATAACGCCGTAAGTCTCATTCTCCGCTCGATCACACGCATGTCTTTCCCCCCCGCTCTTTCTTACTAAAATTGAGGATTTGCTCCTGTTTTCTGCGATCCCCCGCGTTGATTTTACGCCCCGATCCCCGCTGCGTCGTGGGCACGTACCCCCTGTCTTGCGTCCACTCCACAAAGGCGTACAGCAGAAACCAGCAGCTAAGAAAACTAATCGTTATGAAAATAATGGAAGTCATGGCACACACCCACGAAAACACATGAGCAATATCTTCTGTGAGCACGCCTCGTAACAAACTGTAGGGCAGCCCAACAACCAAACGTAGCAAAAGCCCCCTCAAGAAGTCCTCAGCGATTCATAAGGAATTCGTAAGATTCGTCAGTTCCGCTTCTTCAATTCAATTTATTCATCGAACCAATAAATTCTTTTGGTGCCATCCCTCACGACTTCCTTATGTCCATTTCTATATGGTCCGTTCAACACAGCCGCGCAAGTATTTGCGTGGGCGAAAAAGGGGTTCGAAGATGCTTCGCAAACTTTCAGCAATCGCAATGGCAACTTTGTTGTTTGCTTCATGGGCCCTCAGTCAATCGACTTTTGGGAATATCGTTGGTGTTGTGAAGGATCCAGGTCAGATGGCTGTGGCCGGCGCCCGACTCGTACTGACAAGTCTGGACGATCGCTCGATACGCAATACCAGCACGGACGCCAATGGAGCATTTGAATTCACGAACCTTAAGGCTGGGAACTATGAATTAGTGGTCCACGCTGAGGGGTTCGCCGACTACAAGTTTTCGTCGCTGCAACTCACTGCCCGACAAAGCCTGCGCGTCGGGGCGGACCTCCGACTTGCTACTTCTACGCAAAGCATCGAGGTAAAAGGGGAAGCCGGTCCAGCAATTGATACGGAAAACGGCACGATCGGCGACACCAAAAACTTTCAGGAGATCACAAATCTCCCGGTCAATTATCGAGGCGCTACCACCAGCCCGCTGTCCATGCTGGCTACCGTTCCCGGGGCTCAGCAAGACGCCAACGGCAACGTCTCGGTCGGTGGAGGGCTTCCTTCCCAGGTGCAATATTCCGTTGACGGATCTTCGACCGTGAACATCCGCCAGAACGGCGCCCTGGGTAACATGAACCCGTCGTCGGAACTCATCAGCGAATTCAAAGTCACGCAATTCAACAACAACGCTGAATTTGCCCAAATCGGAGACGTCACTATCTCCACCAAGAGCGGCGGCGATCAATTTCACGGCAGCGGCTTCGAATATTTTCAGAACGACGCACTGGACGCTGAGGTCTGGAACTCCGGCGACAAACCACACAAGGTGTACCACACCTTTGGAGGAAGCCTCGGCGGTCCCGTCCTGTTACCGAAACTCACACATGACAAAGGCAAAACATTTTTCTTCGCGGACTTCGAAGCGAATCGTCGTCGCTTTTCAACACCCTTATTCCTTTTTGTTCCATCGAGCGCCATGCGCCAGGGCGACTTCTCAGCGCTCTCCACGCCGCTCGTCGATCCATTTACGGGCAAGCCTTACCCAGGAAATAAGATTCCTGGTGGCGCGCAATGCACCAACACACAGGATTGCATCAACCCCGTCGCGCTGAATTTGCTTAACAACTATATTCCCGCGCCGAATATTAATGTGAGTGCTGCGAATTTCGGCTCCCAGGCCAACTACCTGCAGCAGACTCCGACACCCAGCGATACCAACGGTTTTGACTTGCGCTTCGATCGCACAATAACTTCCAAACAATCCATCTTCGTGCGCTGGAGTTGGAAGCACCTCACCGCGCAGTCCCTAACCGATTCCGCATTGAGCACCGTAAATAATTTTCTCCCACCGGATCAGGACTCTGAGCACAACAACAACGTGATCGTCTCGCACAACTATCTCATCACCAACAATCTCGTGAACGAAGCGCGCTTTGGGCTTTCCTTTTGGCAGTTTCAAGTGAAGTTCCCGATTCAAGGCGCTGCCGCCATCTCTACTCTGGGCTTGACCGGTCTTACTCTCAGCGATCATCCCACCTCCGGCGGATTTCCAATCTTCAACTTCAGCGACGACCCAGGTAACTACTCTCCCATCGGACGGGACAAAGACGGAATCACGAAATCACAGACCATTCAATTTGCCGACAATCTCACCTGGATCAAGGCGCGCCATACCATGAAATTCGGCGTCGATGTTCGGCGCGTCGCTTATCAGGATCTCGAAAGTTTTGGTGGAGCCGATGATTTTGGCGCCTTCACTTTTGATCAGGGCATTTTCACCGGTAACGCCTTCGCAAATCTGCTTCTCGGCTTGCCCACCAAAACCTACGTCGCACAATCCGGTCCGGACGTTCATGCGCACACCATTCAAACTGGAATTTATGGCCAGGATGACTTTCGTGTTAGCGACCGGCTCACGCTTACGTTCGGACTTCGTTGGCAAGCTCTTCCCGCGTTTGTCAGCGATCTCAACAATCTCACCGCCTTCGATGTTCGCAACGGCGGCATCATTATTCCCATAGGTAATCAACCGCGGCCAGGCTTTCTGGCCTCCATCAACAGTTGCAACCCCGCCAATCCGAATAACGCTAGCGACCCTTGCGGCACTCCGACTGCCACTGACACGGCTCTTGGCTGCGTGCCAGTTTCGGGCAGTAACCCGGCCGTGCCGTGCGCCCCGATTGAATACGCCAACAAACTCGAGCTGGGTTCTGGCCTGCGTCAATTCTATGGGAAAAATTTCCAGCCGCGACTAGGCTTTGCATATCGTCCCTTTGGAAACACTCAGACCGTCGTGCGTGGAGGCTTGGGAATTTTTACCATGACCAATCTCGGACAGCTTTCTTTCAACACTACTAATATTGACGTCTCAGTCGTGCGCACCACCGCAAACTCTCTGGTAAACGGTCAACCGACGTATCAATTCCCCAATGCGCGGACGCAAGATGTTCCGGCTGCCGTTGCAGGCACCGGCGATTTCTACCAGAACACTCTGACGAATTACCGGGATCCACAATCCGCGCAGTGGAATTTCACCGTGGAACGCGAACTTACTCACGATGTAACGCTTCGCGAAAGTTATGTGGGTATGAGCTCCTATCGCATGAGCCAGACGGTGGACTTAAATCAAGTTGAACCGAGCGCTGTTTCTCCTAATCCGAATCCTAAGCCGTATGCGAATTGGGGCCGTATCCTCTCCACCACAAACGCAGGCCACGTAAATTACAATGGCCTGCAATCCGAACTAAACATGCGTGCGCGCAGCGGTCTAACCTTTCAGGCTAGCCACGTGTGGGCCAAGAGCCTGGGCAATGTCGGAGGCGACGCGCCTACGACATTCAATCCTGAAATTATTTATGGTACGCCGGTCGCCAATCGGTTCAAGCTTGCCGCCAACCGTGGGAATATGGCAGCCGCGCGTCGTAATCGCTTTCTACTTTCCGCCGTCTACGATATTCCTGTCGGACAGGGCCGCAAATTTCTTTCGCACACGAATCGCGTCTCCGATCTCGCTTTCGGCGGCTGGAACATCAGCACCGTTACTCTGTGGGAGACCGGCCCCTACCTCACGCCAATCACCAGTTCCAGTTACGATCCGGGCAGCCTTAATTTGAACTATCGCGGAGCGTTTCAGCGGCCTGATTGCGTTAGCAACGGCAACATCGCCAATCCCGCCACGGGCAGTATGTTTAACATCGGCGCTTTCAATCCCATTCCTTCGGGAGCCATAGGGAACTGCGGTGTAGGGATTCTTGAGGGTCCCGGCACGACCACCGCGGCGCTTGGTCTCGCTAAAAGGCTACTTCTTACAGAGCGAATTGGCATGCGGTTTGAAGCAACTTTTACCAATCTACTCAACCATCCAAATTTCGCGCCGCCTCCCACGAATGTAACTTCTTCTTCGTTCGGGATAGTGCAAAACGTTCAGACCGCCGAGAATAGCGGAAACCGTGCGGGTCAACTCAGCTTGCGGATTGAATTCTAGAATTTAAAACATCGTCCGCGACACAAGAGGTGCGGTTGAAGCCGTCCGGACAGTATGCTTGTCCCCGGCACTTTTTTATTCACGTTAAGCCCCGATACGACATCGACATAGCAACTTATGATTCCCTCACAAACCTTTCAGGACTTTATTATGAGCGGTTTTCTACACTTAATTTCCGGTTGGCATGTACATTACAGCAAGCGCCAGCCGGCTCGGAGAAAAGAGCAAAGAAGGAACTCCAATGCTGATGGAACCGGATTGTTGTAAATCAGATTTATCTTCGCGCTGTGGTGTGTGCGGCCGAGCTGAGGAATTGTTCGAACTTCCCGGGAGATCCGAAAGATACTGCCTCGGATGCAGTGCGGATTGGGCCATCGCAACCCTGCTAACCGCTGAAATAGATGCTGCGACACTCGCCGGACAGAATGTTTCTCTCCTCGTTTCCGAGTTTGAGCAGCTTGGCGCTCGGATACTTGCCCGCTCGCAATCCGCAGAACTCGGCAGTTTTTAGATCCGTTTCACAGCTACGAATATCCAGGAACACTGTGTTGGCGGAGACGTGCGTTTGTCTTCCTGGAACTTCGTACCACTGGTTGATGTCATAATGCACGCACGCATGGATACGCGAAGCATGATGCTGACGCCGATTATCGAGGCGCGCCAAATCGAAAAATTTTACACGCAGCCTGATGGCGGGCGCGTGCAGGTAATTGCTCCCACCGATCTCGCCGTTTATCCCGGTCAGATACTCGCGCTCTTGGGGCCATCTGGCTGCGGCAAGTCCACTTTGCTTCGCATGCTCACTGGCCTTTCGCCAGCCTCAGCAGGCGGCGTGCTTTGGCACGGGCAACCAGTTCGCGACGAATCGCCAAATGTTTCCGTCGTCTTCCAAAGTTTTGCCCTGTTCCCGTGGCTAACTGTGCTCGAAAATGTTGAGGCCCCCCTCGAAGCTCGGGGCCTGCGCCCCATCGATCGCCACAAACGCGCGCTTCGCATTATCGACGCCGTCGGATTGGATGGCTTCGAAAGCGCCTACCCAAAGGAATTATCTGGTGGCATGAAACAACGTGTGGGCGTCGCGCGTGCTCTCGTGGTCGAGCCCGAAGTGCTCTTCATGGATGAACCGTTTTCAGCGCTCGACGTGCTGACCGCGGAGACCCTGCGCCGCGAGCTTCTGGAGTTGTGGCTCGAGCGCAAAATTCCCACGCGCGCGATTTTCATTGTCACTCATAACATTGAAGAAGCTGTCGTCCTCGCTGATCGAATTATTGTTCTCGGCCGTAACCCCGCTCATATTCATGCCGACTTCGCCGTCGACCTTTCTTATCCGCGCGATCGCAGGTCGCAGCCCTTCATCGAATTGGTGGACGCCATCTATCGAGTTCTGACACGTCCCGATGACAAGGAAGATGTGATTCACGCGCCATCCCCCGGCGGTAAGGCAGTGTCGCATCGCCCCATCATGCTGCCCCACACTCGACCCGGCGGTATAGCTGGACTGCTCGAAATTCTAGTAGATCAAGGCGGTCGCGCCGATCTTCATCGCCTGGCTTATGATTTGAGCCTGGAAGTTGATGCCCTTTTGCCTACAGTGGATACGGCTGTGCTTTTGGGCTTTCTCCGTGTTGAGGAAGGCGATGCCATTATCACTCCCGAGGGTGAGGAGTTTGCCAAAGCAGATATTCAGACTCGTAAAGCCATATTTCGCCGAGCGGGACTCGCGCACGTTCCCTTGCTGCGCCAGATGGAGCAATCCCTGAAGGCCAAGGCGGATCGCACTCTCCCTGACGAATTCTTCCATGACATCATCGACGAACATTTCAGCGAGGCTGAGGCGCGCCGGCAGCTAGAGACCGCGATTCAATGGGGCCGTTACGCTGAGATTTTTGATTACGACGCCGCCACCGGCAAGCTCACCCTGACTGAGGTCTGACCGTCTAGTGACCTCGACGCCTCTGATCTCCCAGAACTCCACTCCGTTGCTAACTTTGGCCACCCGTCCGGCTGGCTCACGACGGCCCTGGGCCTTTTTGATTGATATCGCTGTGATGTTGTTCGTGTTCGCCGTTATTTTCGGTATCTACACCATTGGGCGATCCTGGCTCGGGCCGGCAACGCCAGGCGCCCACATCTCGCAAAGCCCGCGCGCGCTCCCGCTTTACGCTCTGTATTCGTTGGTGCGCATCGGCGTGGCTTACGCCCTTAGCCTCATCTTCGCGCTCGCTTATGGCTACATCGCCGCCAACTCCCGGCGCGCGGAAATGATTCTCATACCGCTCTTGGACATTTTGCAGTCCATTCCGGTTCTCAGTTTTTTGCCGGGGGTCATGCTGGCGATGGTCGCTTTGTTCCCTCATCGTCAAATAGGAGCGGAGCTCGGCTCGATTTTACTCATTTTCACCGGGCAGGTTTGGAATATTGCGTTTAGTTTTTATTCATCGCTGAAGACCCAACCGCGTGAGCTGAAAGAAGCGGCCCGCATCTATCGCTTCGGTAGCTGGCAGCGGTTCGCCCAACTCGATCTGCCATTTTCCACCATCGGACTCGTGTGGAACTCCATGATGTCCGTCGCCGGAGGCTGGTTTTTTCTCATGGCCTGCGAAATGTTTGTTCTTGGCAATCGCGACTTTCGCCTCCCGGGTTTGGGCTCCTTCTTACAAACAGCCGCGGGGAATGGCGACACGCGCGCTATTCTTTATGGCTTAGCGGCCATGATCGGAGTCATCGTTCTCTTAGACCAATTGATTTGGCGCCCCATCATCGTCTGGGCGGACAAATTTAAATTTGAACAGGTGCAGGTTGCCAAATCCAAACCGTCCACCCTCCTGCAAATCGTCGGCCGGGCTGCGGTTGTCATTCGCATGTACCGTTTTCTCGTGCGCCCGGTTATCAATCGGCTGACTCTATCGTTCGCAAGTGGGGCCCGCAAAGCTGGCGTAAGTTTGTCTGGAGCCAAGCGGCGCCTGTCGCTATCGTGGTTCGCCGCCATCTTCGGCACAGTCGTACTTGCAGGTATAGGAATTGCGGTTTTTCAGGGCGTTCGCGAACTCTCCGGCCTTCATCATCAGGATTACTTTGCGCTTCTGCGCAGCGCCTCGTTAACGTTCTTGCGCGTTAACGCCGCATTGCTCCTCGGGGCACTCTGGACCGTTCCCGTTGGCGTCGCCATCGCTTCCAATCCCCGCCTTTCGAAAATTGCGCAGCCTCTGGTTCAACTCGCCGCTTCCATTCCAGCCACCGCGCTATTTCCGGTTCTATTGCTTTTCCTGATTCACTTGCACTGGGGTGTGGAAATCGCCGCCATGCTCCTGATGCTTCTGGGAACTCAGTGGTACATCCTGTTCAATGTAATCGCCGGCGCCATGGCCGTCCCCACGGACCTGAAAGAGGTCGCGCGAATTTTCTGTTTCACGAGTTGGGACCGCTGGCGCTACCTGACGTTGCCGGCAATTTTTCCTTACCTGGTCACCGGTATGATCACCGCTTCAGGCGGGGCCTGGAACGCCAGCATCATCGCCGAGTACTTTCATTTTCAGGGCCGCATCGTTTCTGCCCCCGGCCTCGGCAGCACTATCAGCCGTGCCAGCGATTCCGGACGCTTCGATCTGCTCCTCGCTTCTACGCTGATCATGGCTACTATCGTCGTCCTGATGAATCGCCTCATCTGGCGCCGTCTCTATCGCCTGGCATCTTCGCGCTTCAAGCTCGAAACCTAGTTTGAAAACCGGGCCCACAAAATCGCGTCACGCAAGGCGTCCCCAGGGCATGGTTGCGAACAGGTTGTGTTCGGACTGCGCCCCACGCCGAAACAGGCGCTTCCCGCGCGGCTAGCTGACCCTAGACGCCTCAAGTTATACTCGACCCAATGAGCGTTCGCTTTAGCGTATTGCTACCTGTTTATAACAGGGAAAATTACGTAAGACAGGCTGTTGATTCTGTTTTAAATCAGACTTTTACCGATTTCGAGTTGCTTGCCATTGATGACGGCTCCACGGACAGGTCGGCCGAGATACTGGAATCCTACGGAAAGAGGCTCAAACTTATCCAACAACGCAACCAGGGACCAGAGATCGCTCGTAATACTGCAGCCGCTTTAGCCCAGGGCGAATATCTCGTATACCTTGATAGCGACGACCTTTTCCTGCCTTTCGCACTAGAAACTTTTGATAAAGTCATCCGGCACATGGATTCGCCCCCGCTGCTCCTGGGTAATATATTATTTTTTCAAGATGGCGAACCGCCCCCACAACCGGCCCCGTCGAATACCATAGAAATTTTTAAGTTCAGGAACTATGCCTCCAAGACCATATCTCTCAGTTCTAACAGCACCATCATACGAAAGTCTGTTTTCGATGCTGTGGGGGGTGGACGACGGGATTCTACGCCACAAACCTTTCACGCCGACGATACTTATATTCAGCTTAGGGCCGGCGACTACAGTCCATTTGTGGCCATCAAACACCCTTGCACCTCGGCTTATCGTCTTCACGGAGACAATACCAGCAAGAACCTCGCAGCGACAGTTGACGCCATACTTCGGCTCATTCGTTTGGATGAACGCGGTGGATTTGGCAAACGAAGTTTGAGCAGGTACGCCTTCCTGGGTGGACGGGCTTTAGCCTTTGCTTACCGGGACTGCTGGCGCGGTGGACAGCGCAAATTGGCACTTAGACTAGCCCTCGGGGCTGGCTTTAGAGGACCCGTCGCGATAGGTGCCAGAATAGTACGTCGACTTCGGAAGCCGGCAGAGCCAATAATTCTGAAGTAGACAAAATTGTCTGTAGTAGCACGATCCGCGAAAATCGCAACACTACGCGTTGGCTCCAATTTGAAAACGCTTTGCATCATATCCTAACGAAGCGCCATTCTTTGAAGTAATCACGCTCTTCGCAACAGCGAACTCATCGGGAGGCAAATCAGGATGGCAACCAAAAAGCCGAGAGTGATTTCCCGGCGCGCGTCCGCGAAGACCCGCGCTGCTCAAGATGCGGAAGCGGAATTCGGCCGCGAAATCTGCGGGGCGCTAGACGTCGCGGAACAACGTGAGTGGCTGGTCACTAACGGCATCGGGGGATTCGCGTCCGGCACCGTGAGCGGCAATCTTACCCGTCGTTATCATGGCTTGCTGGTAGCGGCGCTACACCCGCCGGTTGGCCGCATGCAACTTGTGGGCAAGCTCGATGAAACAGTTCGTTACGACGGGCTGGATTACGCCTTGGCAACTAATCGCTGGGCTAGCGGCGCAATTGAACCGCAGGGCTATGTGCATATCGAAAGTTTCCGCCTGGACGGAATTACCCCGGTCTGGCGCTTTGCCATCGGCGATGCACTCCTCGAGAAACGCGTTTGGATGCGTTATGGCGAGAACACGACCTATGTGCAGTACACGGTATTACGCGGCGGCCAGCCCGTGGAACTGGAACTGCGAACTCTCATCAACTACCGCGATTTTCATTCCAATACTCATGCGGGCAATTGGCACATGAAAATTGACGCGGTGAAGAATGGCTTGCAGGTCACCGCATTCGACGGCGCAATTCCCTTTTACCTGCTAAGCGCTGGCGCCACGATCGAGCCACGGCATGAGTGGTCCCGCGATTATTTTCTACTGCTCGAAAAATATCGCGGTCTCGACGACAGCGAAGATTACCTTTTGGCTGCCATCTTTCGTGCTGTGCTTCAACGGAATCAAAGTGTCACCATCGTTTCTTCCACAAATGTCAGCGCAGCGCTCGATGGCGACGTAGCGCGCTCCCAGAACGCCATGCGCGAAGTCGACCTGCTCGCGCAGTGGTCTTCCGCGGATGCGATGGCCGCCTCTGTGGCACCCAGTTGGGTTCGGCAACTCATTCTCGCTGCGGATCAATTTGTGGTGAGGCGTGACATGCCGGACGACCCTGAAGATACGGATGGGAGATCGATCATCGCCGGCTATCCCTGGTTTGGCGATTGGGGCCGTGACACCATGATCGCGCTTCCTGGATTGACGCTGGCAACCGGTCGCCCCGAAATTGCAAAAAAGATCCTCTCGTCCTTCGCGCGATACGTCGACGGCGGCATGCTGCCCAATAATTTTCCCGACGCAGGCGGGCAACCAGAGTACAACACGGTGGACGCCGCGCTGTGGTTCTTCGAAGCGGTTCGCCAATATTTCGCGGCCACGCAAGATACCGAAACGCTGGCCAGGCTTTTTCCAGTGATGGCGCAAATGGTCGATGCTCACGTGGCCGGCACGCGCTATCAAATTCACGTTGACCAGGCCGATGGCCTGCTTTACGCCGGCGAACCCGGCGTTCAACTCACCTGGATGGATGCGAAAGTCGGCGACTGGGTAGTGACGCCACGAATCGGAAAGCCCGTTGAGATCAATGCACTGTGGTTTAATACGCTGGAAACCATGGCTAGTCTCGCTCTGGCGGCAAAACAAGCTGCCGAGCCCTTCGCAAAGTTGGCGGAGCGCGTAAAACAGAGCTTCGGCAAATTCTGGAATGAATCTGGCGGATACTGCTACGACGTCATCGACGCGCCAGGAATTGGAAATGACGCCGTTCTCCGGCCAAACCAGATTTTTGCCGTTTCTCTGCCACAGAGCCCGCTTCCCGCGGAACAACAAAAAACGGTTGTCGATATTTGTGCCCGGCGCCTGCTTACCTCATACGGACTGCGCACTCTGGCACAAACCGAACCCGGCTACCAGGGGCATTATGGCGGCAATGCTCGCGAGCGCGACGGCGCGTATCACCAAGGCACCGTGTGGGGTTGGCTCCTCGGCCCATTTGTGCTGGCGCATCTACGTGTGTACGCGGATCGCGACGCGGCCATGAGTTTTCTTGATCCGCTCGGTAAACAAATTCACTCGTACGGCTTGGGCACGCTCGGCGAAATTTTCGATGGCGAAGCGCCCTTCACTCCGCGCGGATCTATCGCACAAGCCTGGACGGTGGGGGAAGTATTGCGAGCATGGCGCACTACGGTAGGTTAGCGAAGAACCAATTTGCAGGTAGCGCGCGGCAATTAAAGTCGAATAAAGGAAATATGATGAACAAGACGATCGTTGCAGGATGTTTTCTGGCTTTGACGCTGGGTGTTCCGCGCATCGCGCTCGCTCAGACGGCGCCGACATTCGTCGGCGTGCGCACCTTTCTGAGCGCGCGGTACGATCCGGACCTGGCCCATCTCAAAGCTGACTTCGCTGTGCTTGGCGTACCTTTTGATGAAGGCACTTGGGGCCAGCCCGGCGAGCGCTACGGACCACGCGACATGCGCGAAAATTCGCAGGAATACGCGCACGATCTTACGGAAGGTTTTTACTACATCGACGGCGACCGCACCGTCTTGAAGGGCAAGCAATGGGTCGATGTTGGCGACGTGCTGATTTATCCCACCGTCCCGGTCGAGACTGACGCGAAAATCACTGAAGCAGTTAAGAAAATCCTCGCTAAGAAAGCCTTCCCAATTGTTTTAGGCGGCGATCACAGCATTACCTTCCCAATCATTCGTGCTTATGACATCCCGCTTACGGTTGTGCACATTGACGCGCACCTCGACACCTGGACTGGCGCGAAGGGCAATCTGGATCACGCCTCCTGGGTGCTCCGCGTGGCCAAGCTGCCCACCGTGAAGCACATCACCCAGATCGGCATGCGCGGAATCGCCAACGATCAGGAAGCCGCCGGCAATGCTAAGGCAATTCCTACCAAGGTTGTCACGTCCGAAGAGATCCACCGCAGTGGAATTAGTGCTGCCATCGAACAGATTCCGCAAAGCGAAAATATCTACGTGACCTTCGACGTGGATTCCATGGATCCCACGCTGGCGCCGGGAACCGGGACGCTCGAACCGGGCGGTCTGAATTTTCAAGAAATTGATGAACTCATGAAGCAAATTCCCACCAAGGGAAAATTGGTAGGACTCGACATCGTGGAGGTGAATCCCTATCGCGATCCGAGCGGGCGCACCGCGCAAACCGCAATCCGGTTAATGGTTGACCTCTTGGCCGCCGCGTTCCACTAGCATCGGTGAAAGACCATCGCGGCAGCCGATCTGCGTTACGCTGTGTCGCGCTCCCAAACTTTGCCATTTCGCGCGAAATCAATGAACGTCTTTTAGCTTCGCATCGAAACCATCCGCCAGAAGAACGCCAACTTTTCGGCCTTTCAGCGTCGGCTTATATTTTCCATACAAGCGCAACGCAGGACTCGGATCAAGATCGATCGGCTTTGCCGCAGGCGTTGCCGCGAAGGCCTCGCCGGTCATTCCTAAGCCATCGGCAACCTTGGCACCAAGTTTTTCGTCGATCACGCTCAGGTGGCCGAGCATTTTTTCCGGATCTCCGGAATTTCTACTTTGCTCAACTCAAACGTCAACGCCATCGCCATGTGCTTCTGTTCCTGCGGCGTAACCGAGCGGTAAAACAAACGCGCCTGCGAGTAGTGATCTTTGAAAGATTCCGCCCGCAAGCGAACTTTTGTCCCCTCCAGCGGAATGGGCGCCGTTCGAAAGCCCGTCGGCGTTTCGCGCTCGCCATTCGGTTCGATGGAGTTCGGCTCGTAATTGCCGCGCCCTTTGTAAAAAAGGTGGGTCACAATTCATACTTATGGTGCCGGAGAAGTCTCCGAGCTAATGGCTAGCGAGCGAATAATTGTGACTCAGCTTCGGTCTGGCTTGGTGGTTAGCGGGGCGCCGTGGAAGAAAGGCGCAATAACCCTGAACGTGCGGCGCGCCTGGCCCCGAAGCCTTCTCTTATCAGGCTGAAGATCGCTCGCCGGTTCTCGGCAATCGTTTTGACCCAGGCGAACCGCCCAAGTTGTGGGAAATAAATCCCGCGAAAACAAAGGCGCGAGATCAGGATATTTACGCGGTATCCCAGCGGCTTGTGCGCCACCGTGGCCAAAGCCTTTGCGATGGCCTCCGGGCTATACGATTTCGACCAGCCGTACTTCACCTCAGCGTGCGCTTCGTCGACGGTCATCTTGAGCGGCGTGTGGGCCATGGCAAATGGGATGAATTCTTGCCAATGTTTCGGCCGGGTCAACCTTCCGGCGGCCTCCAACCTTTTATATAGCGGCGTCGCCGGAAGTGGCGTCAGCAAGCCAAAAATAGGCAGTCCCGGTGGCCAGGTGCGAATCTGCTGCAAGGTACGCTCCGCCACTCCGGTTGTATCGTTGTCCATCCCAAAAATAAAAGAGGTAATCGCGAACACATTACGGTCTGCAAGACGCTGAAGCACGGCCGCATATTCACCGGGCTTATTAAAGCCTTTGTTAACGTCTTTCAGGTTGGCGGGATCGATGGACTCCATGCCGATAAAGATCCACTTACCACCCGCAGCGGCAATCAGGTCGACCAGCTCTTCATCGCGCAGCAAGTTTGCACTGATTTGCGCCACCCAATGCACTTGCGCCTCAGCGGCAATGATGTCGCGCAGCAGCGA
>DATHMG010000014.1:0-4612 GCA_035487275.1 Candidatus Acidiferrum sp.
GTTCCGTTGTCGCCCGCCGGTTCGAGCCCCATCGCCTCGAATTCCGATGCCATAAACTTTGCGGCAATTTCATGTCCGCGTGTCCCAGTCCCGCGGCCTTCAAGTAAGTCGTCCGCAAGGAACCGCATATTCGCGCGAATCGCTTCCGGCCGAATGGAAGCCGAGGCCTCGTCAGCAGCATCGTTACCGGCAAGAACTATGCGTGTTCCCGCAAGCAAGGCGATGACAATCAGGGCACCTATCCAACGGGCAACGCGGTTCTCTGTGTAAGACTTCTTCATAACGCCACCGTTCTTTCAGAACTCTTAGCGAAGGTGGCAAGGATAGTGCTGGCAGGTACACAGGTCAACCGACTCCCAGGTCTCTCTGTCTGCTTGCGCGGCTGCAACTCTAATCGCTTGTTTATTGGGCCCGGTTGGAACCACGGTTCTGGACGTGTGGTCGGCAACCCTTACCTAATCGCGTTACGTCAGAGTTGCCCGTGATACTTCCGCAGTGGGCAACGGCAAACAGAGAAAGGCAAGGAGCGCTGACAGAGAGCCGCACGACTATTGCGGGAGACGCGTTTTATAGAGAATGGCTTTGTGGCGCGGGTCAAGGCTGTAGGGGTCGTATACTGGAGCGCCTTTACATCGATAACTGCTTGCCTTTAACAGTGGAATTATTTCGTCAGCTTGCCTTTTTCATTCTGAGCTGCAAGCCCATATCGTATTGCCGCTTCAAGCGTATCGATGTTTATATCCTTTAGAGTTTTAAACCGAATGCAATATCCGGTCACGCTCGCTTTGGCTAGTTTTTTTCCGTACGTTTTGGCTAAGTACTTCCTATCTTTGAGACCAAGAATATAGACAGAGATTCCGGTTTTGTTTCCGCTCACACCAATTTGAAAAAACTCTCTACTTTTTCCATTGGCATATTTTATTGTGTGAAATCCATATCCAATCGTCGGGTTGTAAACAGTATCATTTTGGCTGTCTTTACCATCGAAGAACCACAATTTGCATTCTGGTGACACTTGAAGTGTGAGCCGATGCAACTCTCGCATGTCACTGCGTTTTGGCTCCGGTTGGCTGGTTATATACTTCTTGATTTGTTCTTGTACGTTCATATGTTCTGCTCCCCAGTTGCGCGCGCGAGATTATACGACGTATACGACGTTTAATCCTTTTGAACCGCTCCCATTCTCTGTCACACCGGATACTAGGTTTTGGGTCACCTTCTCCCCCTTGCAAGGGCGGGCGGCCCTGACCGTTGAGGTCAATCGACCGCGAGGGCGCCCCGCAAGCCGTTGTTGCGTGGGGGCTTTTCAGGATTCCCAAAGGCTTGAAATGTGTTGAGCGCCGAGAAGCGGGCAGAGGGGCTGGAGTACATGCACCCCAAGCCGAGTTCACATTCCGGACGTATTGTCGACAAACCGGAAGTTATTCAGGCCGGGCCGATCGGTAACGATTAAGTCGGCTTGCAGAAAGTGATCTCCGCAATTGGCCTCGACTCTGGACCGTGCCGAACTGACATACCTGTCGCCCACACCGGCGGTCATTGGCGGCGTTTTGCGTTGCCTACGCTCCCGAATTCCTTTATCGTTAGGTTTCTTTTTGCCGCCAAAAAGGCGTGACGTCTCGCCTATTGCAAGCAGAAAACGGAGAAACCTTTGAAGAAGAAGATTCGCGCCATCCAATATGGTGTCGGCCCGATTGGTGCATCCATCGCCCGCCTGATGCGAGAAAAACAAGCCATAGAAATTTGCGGCGCGATCGATACCGATCCCGCAAAAGTTGGCCGCGATTTAGGCGAAGTAGTCGGCGCAAGCGATGCCCCCTGGGGCGTAAAGATTTCCGCCGATGCCAACGATGTTCTGGAACAAGCTGTCGACGTAGTCATTCACTCCACTTCATCATCACTTCCAAAAGTAATGGACCAATTGCTGGCTTGCCTTAAAGCGGAGTCCTGCGTGGTTTCGACCTGCGAGGAGCTTTCTTATCCCTTCCGCACCTACCCGGATCTCGCCGCCAGGCTCGATGCCGAGGCCAAGGATTGGGGCGTGGCCTTGGTGGGAACTGGCGTAAATCCCGGCTTTGTGCTGGACAAATTAGTTGTCACTCTTGCGGCCGTTTCCCAGCGTATCGAACACGTAAAAGGGCTCCGCATCGTCGACGCCTCCACACGCCGCTTGCCCCTGCAAAAGAAAATCGGCGCGGGTATGAGCATCGATGAATTTCGCAGCCAGGTGACCGCGGGAGTCATCAAGCACGTCGGATTGCCGGAGTCGGTCGCCATGGTGGCAGACAGCCTCAACCTTCCTGTCGATCAGATCACCGAAACAATCGAGCCAGTGCTCGCTCGCGAACGCGTCCAAACCGAATTCCTTACCGTGGAAGCGGGACAGGCCGCCGGCGTTCACCAAATCGCTCGCGGATTAGCCGCCGGAAAGGAATTGATTTATCTCGAACTCCAGATGTATGTCGGAGCGAAGGAACCGGCGGACACCATTGAACTCAGTGGGCATCCCAACATTCGTCTCGTAATTCCTGGCGGCTCCCCCGGCGACGTTGCCACCGCATCCGTGGTAGTCAATTCCATCCCGGTGATTTTGGATGCTCCGGCCGGATTGCGCACCGCACGCGACCTGCCCATCGGATTCTTTTCCCCAAATGCAAAACCTTGAATCGCTTTACCCGCAGCGTTAGGAAAGACCACGTGCGCGCACTTGTTCTGATGTCAGTCCGTAGAGCGGCGGCGTCGGGACATCAAGCATGCCTAAGTACAAATAGATTTGGCCGCGATGATGGATTTCGTGTTCGGTCATTAAGCGCAGCCACTTCCAAGTTGTAATGGGTGCATTCCCCGGCGTGACGCATTTCCGCTGCAAATCTTCCGGCGTCAGCCGCGAGAAGATCTCAACGGATTCCGCGTGCAGCCGCTCCATGAACGCCAGAATATTTTCCAAGCCATCCGCTAATTCCTTGCCGTGGGTGGTGTAGCGCGCGGGCTTGCCCTGCACGTTCTCCGCCCACATATATCGCTCGGCCACCGCGATGTGTCGCAGCAAATCGCCCAAGGTGAATTTTCCCGGCGAGTGCGTCCAATCAATTTTGTCCGCAGGAATGCACCGAGCCACGCGCATGGTGCGCTCCCGTACATTTCCAAAATATTGCAAGAACGGCTGAATTGTCTGTATTTCCACCCCTAGATTATAGCGGCGGAACCGGCACTTGGCGCGTCTCCGGGCGCTCCGCGGGAAAGCTGCCGAGCGCGTAGCGCCGAAACCGTTGCGCCTGCGTAGAGTAGCGCCAGCAGGGCGTAACCGGCAATGATCCCGGCGCGCTCGGCAACAATTCCCAGTGCGAAACTCATAATCAACTGAATGATGGTGCCAATTATGGCCATCGCCGATTGCGTCCGCCCCATAAAATGTCGCGGCACAATGCTCATCAGCGAAGACTGCCCCACAATGCCGCCCAGCGCCCGGCAGAATCCAAAAATAAATTGCAGCAGCACCGCGGCCGCAAGAATTGCGACAAACGGCGTAACCATGTGTCCCACAGACAGCACCGCAATGGCCGCAACATACAAAACCATCCGCAGTTTCCCAGGAAGCTGGCTGGTGATGAATCCCCCTAAAATTGCCCCCGTGGCCCAGCCTGCTTCCAGGAAGCCCAATCCGCGCGCACCCGCGTGTAAAATGTCATTGGCGAGCGCGACCAGCACAACGTTGGCGCTGACCACTCCGGCCATCACGGTTGCGTGCGTGATCCCCAACGCGCGCACCAACGGCTGCTGTTTCAGGTACGCAAAACCTTCCTTCAGGTCCGCGTACATCGCGAGAGAGAGCCCCGCCTCGGCCACTTCTGGATTCTCTCCGCTCTCCAACGCCTCCGCCGTGGCTTCCGTATTCTCCGAATACTCGCGCGGGTAGCGCAGGTGTTCGCGCGGAGAAACGTAGCCGCGCCGAACCTGATACAGGCAAAAAGCCGACACAAAATAGGTCGCCCCATCAATCGCCAAAATGCCGCCGATTCCGATGCTGTCATACAGAAAACCGACAAATGAGCCGGCCACCAGCATGCCGCTCTGTACGCCCACCAGCACCGCAGCATTTGCCCCGGTGAACTGGCTCTTCGGAATGACTTCCTGCACCAACGCGTTCACCGTGGCCCAGTACATCGCAGAGCCCATTCCGGTGATCAGCGTCATGGCGTACAGATGCCAGAGTTCCAGATGCCCTCGCGTGGCGATAAGCGCGGTGGCCAACACAGCGACGCCGCGCGCCAGGTCCAGCATCACTCCGAGATAACGCCGGTCCAGCCGGTCGATCAGCACTCCGCCTAGAAACGGCACGAGTAGTCCTGGCAGCGTCACGACGATGACTTGCAGGCTTACCTTTACTGTGGAATGCGTGGCGGCGAGGATGTACCAGCTGACGCCCACGAAGTTCATGCCGCTGCCGAACAGCGAGACAAACATGGCGACGAAGAAGTAGCGGAAGCCGCGTTGCGCCCAGATGAGTTTCCAGTCGACGCGAGGTGTGGTGGTTGCGGGGCTTGCCATCGAACCAACTAGCTTACTATTGTGGAGTCCGCGGGAAACAGCGGGAGCGCTAGAATTTACATTT
>DATHMG010000015.1:0-5976 GCA_035487275.1 Candidatus Acidiferrum sp.
CGGGACGGAAGCGAATTAAAGCAGTGCGCTATTGCCCAAGGCATGGAAACCCTGCGGCATGACGGCTGGCGACGGGTCGGACAGGGCATTACCACGATCGAAGAAGTGGTCCGCGTCACCCAAACCGACGAAGTGATGGCGGAGACGACACCGGAGGCGGAGCCGGTGGTGGCGAGGTAATTTTTTCTTTTATCGCAGGCGAGCAGGCGCGACGGAATTGTGCGTCACCCTAACTTTAATCGCGTGTCATCCCGAGCGGGGATTGGATCACGCAAGTTAGTTTGTGTGATCCACGACCGTAGGTGAGGTCTCTCGCTGCTGCTCGGGATGACAAGTATGTGGCGGCACGGTACTGCTGCGCTCGATCCCAAAAACAGTTACTCTCCGCGCAAGGCGCGGATTTCGGCGGCATAATCGGGCGATTTGAAGATGGATGTGCCCGCTACGAGAATATTGGCTCCGTTTTCAATCGACACCCGTGCCGTCTTTGGATTAATTCCGCCGTCCACTTCGATATCCAGTGCGGGATTGTTTTTCGCCTTCCAATCGCTAGCACGGCGCACTTTTTCCATTTGATCTGCGCGAAATGGTTGGCCACCAAAACCTGGGTGCACAGTCATGATGAGAAGAAGATCGAGTTGGGCGAGATATGGCTCGAGCTGGGCAAACGGCGTGGCCGGATTCAGGGTCAGACCAGCCCGGCAGCCCCCGCCGCGAATTTGCTCCAAGGTTTTGGCAACATCGTGTTTCGATTCCGCTTCAACGTGGACTGTGATTGAGTTCGCTCCGGCGTCGATAAAACGGGGCAGGTAATGATCGGGATGCTGGATCATGAGATGGATGTCGAGCGGCAAAGTCGTGAGCTTGCGAACAGTCGTGACAATTCCCGATCCGAAGGAAATGTTATCGACGAAATGTCCGTCCATAATGTCGCAATGAATCCAATTGGCCCCGGCCTCCTCAACGCGGCGCACTTCATTGCCCAATCGGGAAAAATCGGCGGCCAGGATGGAGGGGGCGATCAGAATGCTTCGCATGGAGTGATGGAGTATTGGGCAAGAATACATTACTCCAGCACTCTATTACTCCAACGCTGAGACCGCCCGGAAGGTACTCACAGCTTTCCCTTGACGGGCGGCGGCTCTGTTCCAACATTCTACGCGTTTTCGGGGGTTGAAACGGCTGGGGAGCAGTGAACGTCAGGAGTTTGTTTTCCCGTACGGCTTTGGCTGGCTCGAAACTTGCAGCGCAGTCAATTTCTAACTTCTCCTAAATTAAATGTTCGAAGGATTTTTTGGCTGGTTATCCAGCGATATCGGCATCGATCTTGGCACGGCCAACACCCTGGTTTACGTCAAGGACCAGGGAATTGTCTTGCGCGAGCCTTCAGTAGTGGCAGTGCAGGCAGGCACCAACAAAGTGCTGGCGGTGGGGGACGAAGCCAAGCGCATGCTCGGGCGAACGCCGGCGAACATCGTGGCGGTGCGGCCATTAAAAGATGGCGTGATTGCGGATTTCGAAGTGACCGAAGCGATGCTCCGGCATTTCATCACCAAAGTGCACGGCCGGCGGATGCGGGCACGGCCGCGGGTCGTTATTGCGGTCCCATCCGGCATTACAGAGGTGGAAAAGCGCGCCGTCCGCGAATCGGCCACTCACGCCGGTGCGCGTGAGGTTTATTTAATCGAGGAACCGATGGCGGCAGCGATTGGTGTCGGCCTACCCGTGCAGGATCCGGCGGGAAATATGATCATCGATATCGGCGGAGGCACGACGGAAGTGGCGTTGATTTCTCTTTCCGGCATCGTTTTCAGCCGCAGCGTGCGCGTAGCCGGTGACGAATTGGACGAAGCAATCGTGCAATATATGAAGCGGGCTTACAATTTGATGGTGGGTGAGCGCACCGCGGAAGAAATCAAAATTAAAATCGGCTCGGCCTATCCCACCGACAAGGAAACGAGTGTGGAAGTGAAAGGGCGGGATCTGGTGGCGGGGCTGCCGAAAACTTTACAAATTACTTCGCAGGAAGTTCGAGAAGCGTTGCTGGAACCGATTTCAACCATCGTCGATTCGGTGCGAATCACGTTGGAACGTTGTCCGCCAGAATTGTCGGCCGACCTGGTCGATCGCGGGCTCGTCCTGGCCGGTGGTGGCGCGCTTTTGCGCGGTTTCGATAAACTTTTGAGCGAGGAAACTGGTTTGCCTGTCCATGTTGCGGAAGATCCGCTGAGCGCGGTCGCGGAAGGAACAGGCAAATGCCTCAATGAACTTAAATTTTTGCGCCAGGTTGCATCTGCCGATCGGCAGTGGCGCCAATAATTCCGGAGTTCAGACTTTCGGATTAATCGCTAAGTTCGACCTTCGAACTTTGGGCCTGAGATGAGTCGCACGAGCATTGTTGCGCTGGTGCTTTTCGTGGCAGGACTGGGGTATCTTCTGAATCTGGGTGTGGGTGGCACCCGCAAGCTGCAGTCGAGCGTTTATCAATATATCGCGCCGTTTTTGAGTTCTGGCGCCGGTTTGCAAAAGCAAATCACTTCTGTGCGGAGCAACTTGAAATCGCTTGATGATCTGCAAGCGGAAAATGGTTCGTTGCGGGTGGAGAACCGTTCGCTCAAAGCGACGAATCAGGCTCTGCGCGACGTCGAGCATGAAGTCAATCGATTGCGTCATGCGCTGAACTATCGCGAGCGTGCTGTTTTCAAACTTGTGCCGGCCGAAGTCATTACGCGCGATTCCTCCACCTGGTGGCGGACCGTTACCGTCAACCGCGGCAAACAGGATGGGATCGATAGCGATATGCCGGTTGTGACCGATGAAGGGCTGGTCGGCAAGACCACGACGGTCAGCGCAAATATCACGATTGTACTTTTGGTTTCGGATGAAAATTGCCGCGTCGCCGCTAACGTAGAAGGCACGCGCGAACAAGGCATCGTCACGGGCGAGCGTGTCGCGGGTGGGGTAGCGCCATTGTTGAATTTAAATTTTCTGTCGAAACAGGCGAATTTGCAACCGGGTCAGAAAGCCTATACCTCGGGGGTGGGTGGGGTGTTTCCGCCCGGACTGCTGCTCGGGGCGGTCAAAGAATTTCGGGTCCGGGAATTGGATGGACAGGCACAGCTGACACCGGCCGTTGATTTAACGAAACTGGAGGACGTGTTCGTGGTCGTTGGGCGCAAATGATTTTCTTTTGTGTTTTGATAGTTCTTGTCTTTGTCGCGCAGATCGCGGAATTTTTCATTCCGCCGCTGGATTGGATGTCAAACGCGCACGTTTACATCACTCCGGTGCTGGTTTTTTACGGAGCGATGGCACTACCATTGCCGCTCATGCTGGTGCTGGTTTTCTGGGCTGGTTTTTTGCTCGATGCGCTGACCGCGCAGGTGATCGGCGGACGTGTTGAAATTTCCTTTGGTTCGTCAATACTTCTCTACGCCGTTCTGGCGGGAATCATGCATGGGTTGCGGCCGCTTTTTGCGCGTGGGCGCTGGGAAGTTCATTGTATAATGAGCGGCGTTTGCACCTCGGTCCTGTTGCTCGGCCAATACCTGATGCTTTCGTTCCGGCGCGGCTCCATTTTTTTCTCACGTGAAGTCTGGTGGCAGATCGGCGGACCAGGTTTGCTGGCAATGATCATGGCGCCGCTCGTTTTTTGGGCGTTGCACTGGCTGGCACGCGCCACCGCCTATCCTTATCTGCCGCGGCGAGGACTCATATGAACAGGCCGCGAATTAGTCCGCTTCTGCGGTTGCAATTTCTCGGGGTGCTAATGTTGCTCAGCCTAGGTGCGCTGGCTGCGCGTCTTTGGTGGGTGCAGGTGGCGCGCGGGGCGGAGTGGACCGCACGGATTCGTGGCAGCTCCGAGGCAACGGTGCGCATTCCCTCGATTCGTGGTGAAATTCGCGACCGCAATGGCACTTCCCTGGTGCAGAACCGGGCCAGCTACGAAGTCGATTTCTATCTGCCCGAAATGGTTAAGGGTTATCGGCAACGTTACGGACAACCGCCACTCACCGTCTATCGAGGAAATGTAAGCGGGATGCCCAAGGATTTGAAGGAAGCGGACATCGTCAAAATTGTGAACGATGGAATTGTTCCGCGCCTGGACGACCTGGATTTGGCGCGCGATTACAACGCAGGCCAGTTACAAAAACACTATCGCACCAACACCGAAGTTCCCTACACCTACATAAAGGACATCGACTTTCCGACGATGGCGAAGTTTTCCGAGCACGATGTCGGATTGCCCGGAGTGGACATAGCGATCAAGCCGGTGCGCTCTTATGTCTATGGCGCACTCGCGGCCCACCTCCTGGGCTACGTCGGTCCACCGGATGACACTAACAAGGAGGAAGCGCGCAAGTTCACTTTTTACCAGAGCGATGTGGATGGGAAATCCAATGTCGAGAAAATATTCGACCAGTATTTGAGGGGCAGACCGGGCGTCCGTTATCTGCGGCGTAACGCCAAGGGGACGATTGATGGGGTGCTGCGAGAAGATCCGCCGATGCAGGGCGCGAATGTTTACCTGACGATTGATGCCCGGATCCAGGCGATCGCGGAGGAAGCGATTCGAGCGGTCGCGCGTGGTGCGGCAGTGGTGGTCGATCCTAACAACGGCGATGTGCTGGCAATGGTTTCGGTGCCGTCGTTCGATCCCAATACTTTTATTCCCAGCATCAAGGCGAAAGATTGGGCCGCGTTGCAGAAGGATGAGGCCAGGCCGCTGGTCAACCGCGCGCTCAGCACCTTTCCGCCGGGCTCGACCTTCAAAATCGTGACCTCGCTGGCAGGATTGCGCCGGAACCTATCCACCGCGCGTTTCAATTGCAGCGGCGGCGTATCTTACGGCGACCATTATTTCCGTTGCTGGATTGCGGAAAAAGGCGGCGCCCACGGCACACTCGGATTGATCGACGCGATCAAGGTTTCGTGCGACTCGTTTTTCTATCAATACGGAAATGCGGCTGGAATCGACGCGATTGATCAAACCGGCAACGCGCTTGGTCTTGGGAAAGAAACCGGGATTCATCTCACTGGTGAGCAACCGGGAATTATGCCCGGACCCGAGTGGATGGCGATCCATTATCCGCGGGAACGCTGGTCGCAGGCCTACACCGCCAACGTTTCGATCGGCCAGGGCTATGTCCTGGCCTCGCCGCTGCAAATGGCAATGGCCTACGCTACTGTCGCGAACGGCGGGATCTCTTACTATCCACGTCTCGTTAGTAAAGTTTTGAATCAGGATGGCTCGATTGCGTTGGACGAAAATGGCAAACCGGTCGTTCCAGCTGAACCGAAAATTGACAGCGATCTGCGCCAGGATTTTTCGCCCGATCAAATCGAACTGGTGCGGCGCGGACTTTGGAAGGTGGTTAACGAAGATGGTGGCACAGGTGGACGGGCGCGATTGAAGGGCGTAGAGGTCGCCGGCAAAACCGGAACGGCCCAGGCTTCGACCAACGGCAAGAAAGATACCATTGCCTGGTTCTGCTGCTTTGCTCCGTTCGATCACCCAAAATACGTTGTCGTGGCAATGGTTCAGGGCGGCGAACATGGCGGATCGGTCGGCTGTCCGATCGCGACTCGCATTCTCGATCGCACCCTTGCGATGGATGCGGGAACTTTCGAGCCACAGGTAGCGTGGCTGGCACCGGCCCATCATCCGAATCCGTTTGCCATGGTAAAGGATGTTACCTTTAAGGATGCCGAGCCAAATGCGAATACAGATGAAGAGCATGGCGATGATTCGCAAACAGCCGATACCCAGATGGCGGCAGGGGGCGGTGATCCCGATGTCGAGCAGGCTCCGGACGCCGAAGGGAAAGTAGGCACACGCCAAGCCCGCGTGGCCCGCGCCGTTCCGGTCGCGACTCCGCAACCGGAACGGCGAGGATTTTTTCAGCGGTTATTTGGAGGTCATCGCAATCCGCCTGCGGCGATTCCCACCCCAGCTCCAACGCCGTCGCGCCGGTC